>NZ_QLIX01000050.1 GCF_003258945.1 Roseicella frigidaeris
CTCGCCGACTTGCTGACCCGCCTCGTCAACGGCTGGCCCAACAGCCGCATCGACGAACTCATGCCGTGGTGCTGGGCCACGGACGAAAAGGGCTGAACGTCAAGCGCGGCCTCGATGGGCCTGAAAGCCGCGCTTACCATCGAGATCATGTTTGGTAGACTGAAGGACTGGCGCCGCATTGCAATGCGCTATGACCGATGCGCGCACACCTTCTTCAGCGCCATCGCTCTCGCCGCAACCATCACTTTCTGGCTCGGACAATGAGTCCTGAGCCTAGATCGCGCATAGCTTCATGCCCCTCGTCTGGCACCCAGACGGGACCTCGCTCCAGGCGGTTGGTGCCTTGCCCGCCCGAACCCGCTATCTCTCCTTCTGCCTCATGCCGCCAGGGCAGCGCGATCGGCGACGAACGGCTTGCCGTCCGCGAGCATCCTGTGCAGCACCACGGCGAGCTTCCTCGCCAGGGCGACCTTCGCCTTCTTCACGCCTGCACGGGCGGCGATGCGGGCCGCCCAGCTCTTGAGCGCCGAACCTTTCACGGCGCGAGTGAGAATCGTATTCGCCGCCTCGTAGAGCGCCGCCCGGACACCAGCGTCGCCGGCCTTCGATATACGCCTGGTCAAGTCAGTTTCCCCGGACTGGTACTTCCGCGGCGTTAGACCGAAGTGGGCACCGACTGCCTTCGAAGATCGAAAGCGTGCGGGGTCGTCGACGGCCGAGACGAAAGTGAGCGCCACGATGACGCCAACGCCGGGCGTGGTCATCAGCAGCCGCGCTCTATCGCCGCTCCGTGCGGCGTCACGCAGGCGCTTCTCGAGGCCGGCCAGTTGCACCCCGAGCACCTCGCGTGCAGCCAGCAACGCCTCGGCGACAGCCGTCAGGCACGGATGCCGCTCGACCAGTTCCCGGATCCGTCCGGTAAAACTCCGAGCCGTGGTCGGCCCCACCTTCAGCCCGAAGCCGCGTAACAGACCGCGCAAGCTCATCTCCATATCGATCCGCTTCGTCTGCAGCAGCTTCCTCGCGGACAGCAAGACGCGGGTCTCCTGGGCGGGTGCCGACTTGCAGTGCACGGGTCGGAACCAACCGAGCCGCATCAGCTGCGCAATGCCGCGCGCATCCTTCCGATCGGTTTTGACTGCCATCGCCTTGAATGCATCCCGCACGTGTCGAGTCTCGAGAAGTTCGACCGGCAGGCCGGCATCGCGCATTGCAGCATAGAGCCACTGCGATAGCGGCCCGGCCTCCAGCCCCACCCGCGCCAGCGCGAATGGCGGCTGCCAGGCGCTTCATCTCGACCAGTCGGCGCATCTGCTCGCGCCTGATGCCGGCCTCGACGCTGCGCCGGATACGCTTGTCACTGATGTGTTCCAATCGTGTTTTGAAGCGGGCGATATCCTCCTCGATTTGCTCGATGTAGGTGAGGTGATCGCCCAGCGCTTCGAATCGAGGATCCGGAGGCAGCTTGTCCTGGTCACCGAGAACCTGGGTGCACGCGGCAATCAGCACGGCGTCGATGCGGTCGGCCTTGGCGCGCTTGAGATGGAGCTTGCCGAAGGCTTTGACCTGAGCCGGCTGCAGCAGCGTGACGGCGATGCCGTGGTTACGGAGGTGTCCCGCGACGCCACGTTCGTATCCGCCGGTCGCCTCCACCCCGACGCGTTTGATGCTGGCGGCCGCAAGCATGGTCGCCAATGTCTTCCAGCCGTCAACCTGCAGATGGTCCGCGACTGGGTGCCGCGGTTCAACGCCGAGGGTCCGGCTGGCCTGATCGACCGTAAGGCGCCGGGCCA
The DNA here is from genome assembly GCF_003258945.1 of Roseicella frigidaeris. Classification (GTDB taxonomy): domain Bacteria; phylum Pseudomonadota; class Alphaproteobacteria; order Acetobacterales; family Acetobacteraceae; genus Paracraurococcus; species Paracraurococcus frigidaeris. The sequence continues at coordinate 1,794 of NZ_QLIX01000050.1, forward strand.
GCCGCCACGGCTGACCGACGCGCACCGCGCCGCGCTGGCCGTGACGATCGAGGCTGGGCTGGTGGCGGTGTCGATCTACGCGGGCGCAATGATGCCATAGCCCCACAAGGAGGGTGGATGGCCTGCAGCCGCTCGGCCTTGTTCTCCCGCCTAGTGCTGCCCGGCATGCCCCGGAAGCCGCACCCCCTGCCCTGCCGTACCCCTAAAGGCGGCCAGGATAGCATGGCGGCACCCCGCGGGGCGGGTCTTGGCTTGATGAGGTGGATGCCCCCTGCTCCGCGGCATCGAGGTGCCATAGCGTGGTTGGTGCTGAGCCTGACCACGAGGGAGAGGAGGCATCCATGGAGCACGCTACCACGATCGGCCTCGACCTGGCGAAGAACGTCCTGCAGGTGCATGGCGTCAACGCCGCCGGCCAGGTCGTGCTGCGGCGCAAGCTGCGCCGAGCGGCGGTGCTGGAGTTCTTCGCCGCCCTGCCGCCGGCCCTGGTCGGCATGGAGGCCTGCGGCGGGGCGCACTACTGGGCGCGCGAACTCACGCGCCTCGGCCACACGGTGCGGCTGATGCCGCCGGCTTACGTGAAGGCCTATGTCAAGCGGGGTAAGACCGACGCGGCGGACGCCGAGGCGATCTGCGAGGCGGTGACGCGCCCCACCATGCGTTTCGTCCCCATCAAGACCGAGGCACAGCAGGCTGGCCTGGTGGAGCTCAAGGTCCGCGACCTGCTGGTCCGCCAGCGCACCCAGGCCATCAATCCGCTGCGCTCCCATCTCGCCGAGTACGGCATCGTGGCCGCGCAGGGCCGCAAGGTCGCCGAGCTGATCGCGCTGGTACGCGACGACGATACCCGGTTGCCTGACCTGGCGCGCGAGGCGCTGGGCGAGTTGGTGGCGCAGATTGAGGCGTTGGAGGACCGCATTGAACGTCTCGACCGCCGCATGGTCCGGCATGCGCGTGAGAACGAGACCACGCGGCGGCTGGCGACCATCCCCGGTATCGGCGCGATCGGCGCGACAGCCCTGGCCGCGCTGGTGCCCGACCCGCACGGCTTTGCCTCGGCGCGGCACTTCGCCGCCTGGCTTGGCCTGACCCCGAAGCCGCACTCGAGCGGCGGCAAGGAGCGCCTGGGCCGGATCTCCAGGCAGGGCAACTCCATGCTGCGCCGGCTGCTGGTCCTCGGCGCCACCACCTGCCTGCGCCATGCCAGGCGCAGCCCGGAGGCGGCGGACTGGGCAACGCGCCTGCTGGCGCGGCGGCCCTTCAAGGTTGCCGCCGTGGCGCTGGCCAACAAGATGGCCCGCATTGCCTGGGCCCTGCTGGCCCGGGGAGGAAGCTACAACCCATCCGCGGCCGCCGCCTAGGCGACCGCGTCCGAGCTCGCCGGGCGCCGCGCCCGGCGGAGGCCAAGGTGCTGAAGGAGCGATGACAGCGAGAGACCGGCGAGCCGGTGACGAGAGAGGCCGATTATCACAATGCGCCATGGAGCGCGCTGGCTTGATCGCCCCTCGTCCCGCGCAGCTCATCGGGGCCCGCGGTCAGACCGGCCGCACGCGAGGCCGGACACATGACCGCACCCGTGCTCTCAATGCCAGCGCTACGGATTCGCCTTGACCCGCAGGGGGCATCCACACATGTGATAACCGTGCTTCCCGCAAGCCAAACATCGGCGCTGCAGTTCCAGTAGGGTTCTCCCATACTCAGGCCGTATCGGGGCGCGCCGGCTCGACAGTCAGTCGAAGTCCCATGGTGCTCAGCACCTTCGCCACTGTGGCGAGCGATGGGTTGCCCTCCTCGGCGAGCGACCGATAGAGCGCCGGGCGGGCGAGCCCTGCTTCGTTGGCGATGCGGCTCATGCCGATGGCGCGGGCCACAGTGCCAAGGCCCTCGGCGATGTCAGCCGGGTCACCGCTGGCGAAGGACTGGCGCAGGTACTCCAGACGGCTCTCCTCGTCGTCTAGGTACTCTGCGGGGTCGAAAGTCTTGGTTTCAATGGCCATAGCTAGCCTTCCAGCTCCTGCGCGATCTCCTTGGCCCGGATGATGTCCCGGTCTTGTGAACTTTTGTCACCGCCGCAAAGCAGTACGACCAGCGTGCTGCCCTGCCGGATGAAGTAGATGCGGTACCCCGGCCCGTGATGGATGCGCATCTCCGACACGCCCTTACCCACCGGCTCCACGTCGCCGAGGAGACCTCGGGCTAGTCGCGCAATCCGCTTGGCGATGATCGCCCGGTCAGTACTGGATCGAAGGGTTCGGAGCCATGCGTCGAATACGGCGGTGGCGCGGACCTCGGTCATGCTCGGGTTGTATCCTGTAGGAGACAGTCCTGCAAGCATTTCTCTCCTGCCTTGCCATGCCGACTGGACCCACAGAAAGTTGGGACAGCATTCGCCGTGAGGGTTGGGAGCTGCTGGCCGGCTATGCAGTCGGAGAGCGGATGCGGGCGGCTGTGCGGCGAGCCCTCGATTACTTGCGGAGCCCAGCCGAGAGGACTTCGCCTGCCCTGGACAGCATCGTGGATGGGGGATTGGTCTCGCAGCGGGAAGCCACCCCGATTCGCGACGTCGTTGGCAGCCGGCTTCAGCATCTCAACGGCGCGCTGGGCTAGGATGTTACGATAGAGACCGATGCTGCCATCGTCCGCGGCGGCGGGTGCGCACTTTCCTACACTGTTCCCAAGAACAGGCAGGGTACATTACAGCTTAGTTGAAGGACAGTCCGGCCGGCGTCCAGTCGCCACCATCCTTACTGACCCGCGGGGTGAACGGCGCCCGACCCCTCACGTTGATGGCGGAGATGCAGTTCATCGCCATCTTGCTGGATTGCACGCCTCACGGTCGGAATTGTTTTGGCTCCGAACGCCGCTCCCATTTAGTCGCTGAAGCCAAGTTTTGCCTCGCCATTCGGCATGCAATTCGCCGACGGTGCGGCGAAAAGTTTAACCGGTCAGTTTTCTGCTGTCCTTCGTCGTTGCGGCTCCTAGCCCGTCAAAGGTATCAGTCGTGATTGGCTGTCGTTGGGGGACGACATGAAACGTCTACTGTTTTCGGCCGGCAAGGGCGGTGTGGGGAAAACCACTCTGTGTCGCAATCTGGCTGCTGCTGCTGCCTATGGCGGATTGAGGGTCGTAACGGCTGATCTCGACCCACAGGCAACGCTGACGATCTGGAGCCGGCGCAGGCCCAAAACGGTACCAGCCATCCCGCACTTCAAGGTGGCTTGGTCCGAGGCAGACGCCCTCCTCGACGACGGCGAGCTGGAGGGCTTTGACGCCCTCTTCATCGACACACCGCCGTCGATTGAAACGCAACCGGCGGCATTCCAAGCCCTGCTGGGCCGTGCCGACCTCGTCGTGGTGCCGACCCGCGCCACGTTCGACGACGCCGAATCAGTCGCGCCCTTCTTAAAGCACCTGCGAGAGGAGCAACGCCCTGCCGTCGCGGTCCTTAACTTCGTCAAACCGCGGGTGAACGTCAACGCCGTGAAGTCCTTCCTGCTCGACGCGGGCGAGCTCTGCCCCGTGGAAGTCGCCGACCGCACCGACTATGCCCGTGCCGGAGCGAAGGGTCTTGGCCTCGTCGATGTTCCGGGACATGCCGGCTTGGATGAGATGCAGGCGGTCTGGAGCTATGTGCGCGGAAAGGTGTGGGGCCGCGAACTGCCCAAGCGCCAAATCGCAGGGAAGGAGAAGAAACGTGTCCCGGCGGCTTAAGCTTGACGCCCCGCCGCCGCCCGTTCTCATTGAGGGCGACGCGCGGGTTCACGCTTTAAAGGCAGCGAAGTCGGAGCCCCAACGGGCGGAGGAGTTCGTCTCCGAAATTTCGCGGCTCTGGAGCAGGGCACAAGGCGCCTTTCTCGAGATCGGCCAACTGCTGATCAGGGCCAAGGACGTGCTGCCGCACGGCGAATACATGGCCGCGGTTGAGGCGGAGCTCCCGTTCTCAGCACGTACGGCGTACCAGCTGCGCGAAGCTGCACGTTGGGCAATGTCCGGACTAGTGCCCATGGAGCGCCTGCCAGGCGCTTACTCGACGATCTACCTGCTCTCAACCTTGGAACCGCCACTGTTACAAGAAGCTGAGCAGGACGGCCTTATCCGGCCGGAGCTCAAGCGTGCCGAGCTGATCGAGTGGCGGCGCCGGAAGGGCAGGGGAGATGACGGAAGGGATGAACGCCGCGCCCGTCTTGACCAGCTGCGCCGGCAGCGGGCGAGGCTGGAAGAGGAGATCGCAAGGTTGGAAGCAGAGCTGGAACATCCCTGAGCCTAGGTGTGCAGTCCCGGGGTGTGGTGGTGCGTTCTCGCGTGAGCAGGAGGACGCCCTATGGCAGCAGGTCTTCACGGCTCAGCCCGCACGACGCCGCGAGTTCGAGCCGGTTGAACGTATACGTTCAACCAAGCGTCGCAAGCGCCAAGCCGCGCCCTGGCCGCCCAGTACCACCTGAACCCCAAGACCGTGCGGAAATGGCGGGGCCGGACCGGCACCGCCGATGCACCCATGGGGCCGCGTCAGCCCAGAAGCAGCGTCCTCACAGAGGCTGAGGAGGCGATCGTGGTCGAGTTCCGGCGCCGCACCCTGCTGCCCCTCGACGATGTCCTCGGCTGCCTGCGGGAGGCCATCCCGTCACTCAGCCGTAGTGCCCTGCACCGCTGCCTGGTCCGTCATGGCATCTCCCGGCTGCCTCAGGACGACGACAAGACGTCGAAGCGCAAACGCTTCGCCGAAACCGCCATCGGCTACGTCCACATTGACGTCTGCGAACTGCGCCTGGCCGAGGGCAAGCTCTTCATGTTCCTCGCCGTCGATAGGATCTCCAAGTTCACCCACGTCGCTTTCCTCGACGCCAATACGAAGCTGAACGGTGCGGCGTTCCTCCGGGAGGTGGTCAGCGCCTTCCCCTACCAAATCCACACCGTGCTGACCGACAACGGCATGGCCTTCGCCGATCTGCCGAAGAACCGCGGTCGCCACGCCGCCATGGAGGCCGTCTTCGGCGGCCACATCTTCGACCGTGTCTGCTCCGAGCACGCCATCGAGCATCGCCTGACCAAGCTCTACCATCCGTGGACCAATGGCCAGGCCGAGCGGATGAACCGCACCATCAAGGACGCCACCACCAAGGCCTTCCACTACCCAGACCTCGACGCCCTCAAGGCGCATGTTCTGGCCTTTGTCATGGCCTACAACTTCGCCAAGCACCTCAAGGCTCTACGATGGCAGACCCCGTTCCAGGCCATCTGCGATGCCTGGGCCAAAGACCCAGACATCTTCAAAATCAACCCGCACCACCTCATCCCGGGACCAAACACCTAGGCAGTCTCTGGATACCGCTTTGGGCTGGCTGCCAAAGCGGCGGCAGGCCAGCGACCCGGCGGGCTCAAGCTACTGAGCGAGAGCGCTACAAGGACGCTGGGTTTGTGATGAGCGCGGGGCCTCAGACTGGGGGGTTAGGTATCGGAGCTTCTTCAATATCTAACCCCCCACTGCCACGATCCGCGGCGCGACCGGCGGTGGGGACGGGTGGAGGACCAGTCCGGCGTCGTCGTTAAACTCGATCCGGCCCTCGGTGTAGGCCGCGACCGCTGGAGCGAGCGCCTTCTTGAAGACGCGCCGGAAATTCGTCGGCAGGCTGGTCTGAGTGCCGAACTGCTCTTGCAGCGCCGCCCACCGAATGGGCGTGGGCTTCTTCAGCGTGTGTAGCCGGTAGGCAAGCCAGATGTAGATGTCGAGGCTGAGGCTGCGGTCGGCCAATTCCTTCAGCGCGGCCTCGCGCAGCGGAACCGGATGTTTCCGCAGCACCTCGTAGAAAACCTCGTCCAGGATGACGCGGTCTTCCCAGAGAGTCGGTTGTCGTTCATCGTTCGCCCGCGTGTGAAAGCGGAGGCCCGAGCGGACGAAGCCGCCTTTGTCCCAACCGGCAGCGGTGTCGCCTTCCCATTGAAATTTCAGGCTGCAGGCAGAGATCCGGGTCGCCTGCTCGCGCAGAGCCCTGCCTGTCTCGCCGCCCCACGACAGGCCCATGCGTCCGAGCCAGTCGCGCATACTTCGCCCGAGCTCGACCTCGCGCGATCCCGTCTTGATCGCCTGTGTTTGCAGATACAGGAGAATCATGCGGGCTCGTGCGCCGTATGGCACGCCCACGAACCTCGCAGGTGTGCCGACGCCCTTGCGTCCAGGCTCGATCTGCAGCGTGACGCTATGGCCGCGTTTTTCCCAGCCCTGGTCATCGGGCAAGCGCTTGTGCGGTAGACCGGTGAGGCAGAATCCCGTGTAGGTGATCCCTATGCGGCCGTCCTCATCGCCCATAATTTCGGCAGCGATATCAACGAGTGCCTTCTGTTCAGGCTCGACCATGGCCCGTGCACGGTCCCTACCGTGCACCATTACCAGTCGCCGCACGCCGCCGTCCACGTCACTCATGGAATCGCCTCTACACTGTTGGCGACCTTCCGCTTCAGGGCTCCACAGCGTCAATGGGGGGTTAGGTATCGCAGGCTAATCGAAGATATTTGAATTCAGACTAGTAGAGTCTGATCCTTCTCCCCCCGGGAAGACTCGGCATTTCGATCCTTCTCCCCCCATGGGCGATCCTTCTCCCCCCACTCCGGAACAGCCACCTGGGGATAACGGGCCGGGTGATACCTAACCCCCCACTGTCCGATTCGGTCGGACAGCCAGCCGATTCAAGGTCGCTCGATTGACCCCCTCACCGGGATCCTTTTGGTGGTTTTCCGCAGCCGAGCCGCGGACGCGGCCCATGGCACGAATGCGGCGAAACTGTATGTGTTCCGGGCACACCACCGAGCATCGCATCGATGCGGCCGCGCTTCCTGGCCCGGTGGCCGCTGCCGGCCGGCTACTGGGTATCCCGTGCGATGTGCTGCCGGAGCAGGGCCATGTTGCGGCGGTTGGCGCGGAAGAACACGTCGCCGACTGAACCTGCCACTGGGATCGCGCTGATCAACGCGTCGAGCCCAACATTGCCGATCATGCGCAGCACCGTTCCGGTCGAAACCCCGAGGCGGCGCGAGGCCCAAATCAGTAGGCTGGGATGGTGGTGGAGACGATAGGTCCGAGGCCGGGCAGCAAGCTCAGGAGCGCGTCGGCCCCAAAGCGGATCCCGGTCCCGGGGATATGCCAGCGGCTGTCGAGTAGGTCGGCGATGGCCTCCAGCCTGGCGCGCGAGCGCGCGTCCGGTGTGACGCGCGGGGCCCGGGTGTGGGCCAGGGTTGGATTGCGTATCACCGGTGCCTCGGCTGAGCAGTTCCAGTAGGGAACGCCGCAGGTGAGGGTCCGGTCACGGCCGCCTCCGGCGCCAGTGTCTTTCTGAGCACGCTCAACCTTCCGGAACAGCCCCTTCCAACCAGCTAACACGCGTTCTTGGCCTTTCCCGCGTGTTAGGAGAGGCATGCCACAATTGTCGCAAGCTGCTGGAATTCGGGTTTTCAAAGCTGCCATTGACGCTGTTGGGGCGAACTGCCGGTTGGGTGGCTGTAAGGCCCGTCTCACCGTGGCTGACACGTTGGTCACACTGCGCTTCAATGGCGGGTGTCCCAGTTGAACTGCACCCGGTTTCTTCGGACACCAATTTGTCTGACCGGGGACCGGCACAATGAAGTGCCGCATGGATCAGAACGACCGAGGTAAGGGTCCGTCCGCCGATAAGTGAATCGGGTTTGGGGCTGCGATCGTGGGTGGGGATTCACCCGCAGCGGGTGGCGCCGTAGCGTGCTGGGATGATCGACATTGAAGCGATCCAGGCGCGCTTTCTGGAATTATCGGCGCACCTGGACGAACGCGGCCGTCGCCTGCTGGCGGCATCGGAGGCCCGTGCTGCGGGCTATGGCGGGATCGCTGCGGTGTCGCGGGCGACGGGGCTGGCGGCGAGCACGATCGGCCGTGGCCTGAAGGACCTGTCGAATGGGTTGCCGCTGGGCCGCGTGCGCCGGCAGGGCGGCGGCGGCAAGGGAGCGGTGGAGCGGGATCCTGGGCTGTTGCCTGCGCTGCTGTCGCTGGTGGAACCGGAGGCCCGGGGCGATCCGATGTCGCCCTTGCGCTGGACCTGCAAGAGCCTGCGGCGGCTGGCGACGGAACTGACGGCGCGCGGCCATCCGGTCAGCCGCACGGTGGTGGGCACGTTGCTGGCCCAGGAGAAGTTCAGCCTGCAAGCCAACCGCAAGACGCGGGAGGGCAGCGAGCATCCCGAACGGGATGCGCAGTTCGCCCACATCCAGGCCAGCGTGAAGGCGGCCCTGGCGGAGCGGCAGCCGGTGATCTCGGTGGACACCAAGAAGAAGGAACTGGTTGGCGACTTCAAGAACGCGGGCCGCGAGTGGCGCCCGCAGGGCGATCCGGAGGAGGTGCGGGTGCACGACTTCCTGTTGCCCGAACTCGGCCGGGCGGTGCCCTACGGTCTCTATGATCTGGCGGCCAACGCGGGCTGGGTCAGCGTCGGGATGAATCACGACACCGCTGCCCTCGCGGTGCAGACGATCCGCCGCTGGTGGCAGCAGATCGGCCAAGTCCGCTATCCCGCCGCCGAGCGCCTGGTGGTCACTGCCGATGGCGGCGGCAGCAACGGCTGGCGCCTGCGGCTGTGGAAATACGAGCTAAAGCGCCTGGCCGACGAGATCGGGCTCGACATCGAGGTGCACCACCTGCCGCCAGGCACCAGCAAGTGGAATGCGATCGAGCACCGCCTCTTCTCGTTCATCAGCATGAACTGGCGGGCCACGCCGCTGGTCAGCTATCGCGTCATCGTCGACCTGATCAGCGCCACCACCACAACCACCGGCCTGACCGTGCACTGCGAGCTCGACGCCAGCCACTACCCCAAGGGTATTGCCGTCTCCGACGAGCAGATGGCCTCCCTCAACATCAGCCGCCATGCCTTCCACGGCGAATGGAACTACACCATCCACCCACGCAACAAGTCAGATCGAGCAGTTATCCGCTGACAAGCCCTTAGGTCAGATGCCCGGCTTGAGCACGACCTTCGTCCATCCATCATCGCGCGCATCGAAATGCTTGTAGGCGTCTGGCGCCTGATCGAGCGGCAGTCGGTGCGAGATGATTTGAGCAGGATTGGCCCGGCCATGCTTAATGAGGTTCATCAGCCGCCGGTTATAATGCTTTACATTACATTGCCCGGTGCCGATCTTCTGCCCCTTGAACCAAAAGTTGCCGAAGTCGAACGCAATCTTGCCTTCCTTCTGGAGATCGTCGGGCGCATTCGGGTCTTCCGCGATAAACACGCCGACGACGCCGATGCCGCCGGTGGCCTTCGTGCTTTTGACGAGGCAGTTCATCGTGTAATTGCTGCGCTCCTTGCCGTGGCGATCGCAACACTGATACCCTACCGCCTCGACCCCACGGTCGGTCCCGAGGCCGCCGGTCGCGTCAAGGATCTGCTGGGCGGGATCGCCCTTGCGCATGTCGATCGGAATCGCGCCCATCGCCTCGGCCAGTTTCAAACGGTCGTCGTGAGAATCAACCACGAAGATCTGAGAGGCACCGCGAATTTCGGCTGAGTGCGCGGCCATCAAACCGACCGGACCAGCCCCATAGATCGCGATACTCTCACCAGGCAAGAAACCCGACAACTCGACGCCATGCCAACCCGTCGGAAAGATGTCGGAGAGCATGACATAGTCATCCTCCTTCTCCTCAGCGTCCTCGGGCAGCTTCAGGCAATTGAAGTCGGCATAAGGTACGCGCATCATCTCGGCCTGACCGCCTTGCCACGGCCCCATCTCGGCAAAGCCATACGCTGCGCCGGCGGTTCCAGGATTGGTCGTGAGGCAAAAACCCGTCAGACCGCGTTCGCAATTTTCGCAGAACCCGCAACCGACGTTGAACGGCATGCAGACGCGATCGCCCTTCTTGATACGATCTACGGCAGCGCCGACTTCGATGACCTCGCCAAGGTTTTCGTGACCGAAGACCCTGCCCTTCTCAAAGCTGGTACGGCCCTCGTACATGTGAAGGTCGGACCCGCAAATGTTGGTCGTGGTCAGCCGGATGATAACATCGGTTGGCTTTTCGATCTTGGGATCATCGATGGTATTGACAGAAACATCTTTGGGCCCGTTGTACACGACAGCTTTCACGGATCTTCTCCTTTTGTAGCTCTGCTCTGGGCGTCATCAAATCGAGAGCTTGCTGATGATCCGGACCAGCGCAAAGGCGCATAGCGCCGCATCTTTCCAACCGATGTCAAGCTCCTAAACCGCCTGATGCCTGAGCGGTTCCTTCCCGTTCGGCAGTTCTAGGATCGATTTACGGCGGCTTTTCGATTGCCTGGGCCAGGACGATCTAAGAGCCCTTCCGGAAAGAAGTTGAGTCGCTGGAATCGGTTGTGATTCCCTCGGGTACGGTTGTGCTGTAAGCGCGGCTTTCAGGCCCATCGAGGCCGCGCTTGACGTTCCGCCCAGGCTGCCAGCAACAGCGCACTCAGCGCCGCAGGATCCTCCGGCAGTGTCGGCGTGTCGTCACCCGCGGCGCGCATCGTGCCGCCGAGTCTAC
>NZ_QLIX01000051.1 GCF_003258945.1 Roseicella frigidaeris
CCCCCTCCGATGGAGACGAGCGAATCACGATCCGGGGCCGGTCGCGAGGGGGAATTTCAGCAGCCTGCTAGAGGCTTCGCTGGACCAGGGCGAGGCGGGAGTGGCTCCGTCGTGGCTTGATGTGGTCGACGTTCAGTACCACGCCGTCACGCTGGGTCCGCCTACAGAGCTGACACCGTCCGTCAAGGCGACGCAGCGCGTTGTGGCGGAGCCGCCGCCACTGAGGCGTGGCCAGGAGCGCAGGCAAGGCGATGAACTTGGCCGACCTGCCGCAGGGCAGGGGACACCACCCAGCGCCAGAGGGCAATGAGGAGCTGGCCGAGAGCGCGGAAGAGCAGGGGGAGGGCGGTGGCAACGAATGACGATAGCGCCGCTATATCATGTCGCCATTGTGCCATATGGCAATCGTACTTTACGGCTAGCACCAGCACCAGCGCTTCGGGTCACGCGCCGCGTTAAGGATCTCCGAGACCCGCGCGAAGGCTGGGTTGCCAGGAAACCACTCCGACAAAGGCTCTCTCTGCGTCCTTCGAGCGGACGATGGGCCAACTCTCTCATAACCCATGGATCCCCGTTCGGGATAAGGCCAGATCCCAGACTGTCCAAACAGGACTAACACGCGTTCTTCGCCTTTCCCGCGTGTTAGACAGAGCGTGCCTTATTCCTTGTCCGTACGTCGGCAAGCTGCTGGAATCATGGCGTGTCCGACCCCGCCGTCCTGCCCGCGCTGCCTTCGCCGCTGCAGGCCGCGCAGCCCGCCGAGGCCTATGCCCGTGCCTCGCTCTCGCCGGCGACGCTGCGCGCCTACCAGAGCAGCTGGCAGGCCTTCCTCGACTGGTGCGCCCTGGCCGGCCGCCAGGCCCTGCCCGCCACGCCGGCGACCGTCGCCGAGCACCTCGCCAGCCTCGCCGCCACCCACAGCCGCGCCAGCCTCGCCAAGCGCCTCTCCGCCATCGGCCAGTACCACCGCTTGGCGGGGCACGCCTTCGCGGCGTCCCACCCGGTGATCCACCACACCCTGCGCGGCATCCACCGCCAGCACGGCCGCCCGGCCCGCCGCGCCGCGGCCCTCACCACCGCCGAGATCAAGCGGCTGCTCGCCACCTGCCGCACACGCGGCCTCGCCGACCTGCGCGACCGCGCCCTGCTGCTGCTCGGCTATGCCGGGGCGCTGCGCCGGGCCGAGCTGGTGGCGATCGCGCGCGAGCACCTGACCCTCACCGCCGACGGCCTCAGGCTGCTGATCCCGCGCAGCAAGACCGACGCCGCCGGGCAGGGGGCCGAGATCGGCATCCCGCGCGGCCAGAAGCCCGAGACCTGTCCCGTCCGCGCCCTCGAGGCCTGGCTGCAGGCGAGCGCCTGCCGCTACGGGCCGGTCTTCCGCAAGGTCAGCCGCTGGGGCGAGGTCGAGCCCGCCGGGCTGCACCCCGACGCGGTGCGGCAGATCCTGCTGCGCCGCGCGGCGCAAGCCGGGCTCACCGTCTCGGGCCAGGAGCGGCTGTCGCCGCACGGGCTCAGGGCGGGCTTCATCACCGAGGCCTACCGGCAGGGGGCGCGGGACGAGGACATCATGGACCACACCCGCCACCGCGACCTCAGGACCATGCGCGGCTACGTCCGCCGGGCCAGGCTGCTGACCGAGAGCCCGGTCACCAAGCTCGGGCTGTGAGCGCTGCGGCGACCAGCACGGACAGTGGGGCAGGGGAGGGAGCCGCGCCCGCCCTCGACGTCGAGGTGCTGGCGCTGTCGCATCCCGACTGGCTGTACCACCACCTGCGGGTCACCGGCGATCCGGACGCGGTCGCGGGCTTCCGGGTGGCGGCGGCCGGGCCCGGGCTGATCCCCTGGACGGACGGTGCCGGCCAGGCCGCCGAGGACTGGTTCCACCTGCTGGCCGCGCCGCCCGGCCCGCAGCGGCGCAGCCTCAGCCTGGAGGGCTGCCGCATCCTCGCCGGCCAGCTGTGCGACGCCGCCGAGGCGCGGGCGCGGCTCATCGCCGAACGGGCCGCCACCAGCCGGGCCTGCCCGCTCTGCCTGCACCGGCTGCTGCCCGTGCCGGCGCAAGTGCTGCGGCTTGGGCCGGCGGCGCCGGAGAGCCGCGCCTGGCTCTGGCGGCACTGGGGTACCACGGCGGCGCTGCGCGGCGTGGTGGCGCTGCCGGTGCCGGGCCGGGGCAGGGGGCGGCCGCCCGATCCCGGGCTGCTCTGGCTCGGCTTCTGGTCGGCCGACTGGACACCCTGGCCGGCCATCCGGGCGATGCGGCAGCGATGGCCCGATCTCTCGATCAATATCCGCCCCCTCTACGATGACCCCTGAGGCCGAGGCATCGCGCGCGGCGGTCGGCAACAGCGGCGCGCCGGTGCTGCGGCTCGCGGCCTGGGAAGGCCCGCTCGACCTGCTGCTCGAACTCGCCCGGGCGCAGCGGGTCGACCTGGCGCGGATCTCAGTCACCGACCTCGCCGGGCAGTTCGCCGCGGTGCTGGAGGAGGCCATCGCGCGCCGGGCGGTGCCGCTGTCGCGGCTGGCCGAGTGGACGGTCATGGCGGCGTGGTTGCTGGCGTTGCGGGCGCGGCTGCTGCTGCCGGCCGGCACCGCCGAGAATGCCGAAGCGGAGCGGGAGGCGGCGGACCTGCGCCGCCGGCTGGCCAAGCGCGCGGCGGCGCGGCGGCTGGCCGACTGGCTGGAGCGGCGGCCGCAGCTCGGGCGGGAGGTGTTCGCGCGCGGCGCGCCCGAACAGGAGGCGGCAGCCGAGCTGGCGGCGGACGTGACCGCGCTGCTGCGGGCCTGCCTCAGGCTGCTCGAGGTGCCGGTGCACGAGCGGGTCTACCGGCCGCGGCCGCCGGCCCTCTGGCGCGTGTCGGAAGCGATGGCGCGGATCCGGGTGATGCTGCCGGAGCTGCCTGCGGATGGCGCCCGGTTGGAACAACTGCTGCCGCCCACGCCGGCCGGAGAGGGCGCCGCCCTCTGGCGCCGCAGCGCCATCGCCAGCACTCTCCTCGCCGGGCTCGAGCTCAGCCGCGACGACATGGTCGAGCTAAATCAGAAGGTAGCATTCAGTACCATCACGATTGGTCAGAGCCCGCGTAAGCGAGCCCGGTAGCAAATGCGCTCTAATTTGCTTGGCATGGCGGAATCCATCCCCTCGCCCATGCCGTGCTTCTTCTACGCCCGGAGGCCGCTGGGCCAGGACCGAGGCGAGATGCGAAGATCGGCATGAGTTCGGTAGCTCAATTCGAGTTGGTGCTGCTTCTCCTGGCGGGAGTGGTGTACCTGGAACTGTCGACACATTGGCCTTGTCTAATACCCGTCGCGGCGCCGATCCTGGGCGGCGGTGCGGCACAGCAAGCCGAACCGCTGCCGCTCGCAGCGGCCATTTCACCACTGACGAGGCCGTTGACTGCAGATATGTAGCGTCGTGGTCCCGCTCACTGGATCAACGTTGATTAGTGAAGCGGGCGTTGCCGAGACCCGTGCCAATGGTGAGCACGGCCCAGTGCTCAATGTCCTGCATCGCCGATGTCTCACTCAGTCCCTGAACGACTGCGTCATTGTGCAAAATCACAAGGGGCTCAGATTGGCCAGACTTCGTTAGCACCGTAGCGAGACGAGCTGGAAAGTTAAAAGATGCATCTTCCCAGCCCCCGCCAGGTAGGTTCTGTCCACCACGCTCAATCACGCCGTCATCCCGGATTAGGCCTGGACAGCCAACTCCGATAACATTGCAAAGCCGCATTCCTTTCTCATCCGCCCGGCGCGCAAGTTTGCTCAGCATCGACGCGAGGCGGTCCACTGCCTCCTCGCGTTCGGGCTTCTCATCGGCATGGCGCCAAAGCTCGGAGAACAGGACGTTAGCTTGAGACAGCAATCCTTCTTCGCGCTGCCCTAGCGACACAAGCCCTGCGCGTATGTTGGTGCCGCCTATATCGGCAGCGAGCACGACGTCGCATTGTCGCAGTAGCTCCGGAGGGGCGAGATGGACCGTCCCGCACAAGGCAGCGTCGTCCGGGTGGCGCGATACTGGGCTCATCTGCACTCGCTCACCTCCGGCCTTCAACAGAATGCCAACTCGACCTACTGCCAAACGGCCCACCCGTGACCCGAGAAATCCCCCGCCAAGGGCGATCCGCTCAGTGCCTTTCCACTGCGGTAGGCGCAAAAGGCGGCGTACCACGCCTGCCATTTCCTGCGCGAAATCCTCGATTGCTGATTGCACGAGCCCAGCCGCTTCGGGATCAGCTTCAGCGGCTTGCAGGACACGATCGAGTTCCTGTCGATCAATCTCACCACTTGGGCGCTGGTCACCAAATGGATCTTCGCCACAACCGCGCCGCACGCGCTCGCGCCAATCTTCCAGGATGGCAATAAAAGCACGGTTGCTAGCTCGGTCCCCAAGGAAGCCTTGACCGGAGGCGTCGCGCAGTTCGGCGCCGTAAGTGTCAACACGGACCAGTGGAAGGTCCTTTGCTCCATGCCGTGCGGCTCGTATGGCGGCTGGAAGGATCGGCATCGTCGCTTTTTCACCGGGTCCGTTCATCGGCTTGTCCCCAAGTGCTGGGACAACGCACCGAACCATAGCTGAACTGTCTGCTGTCATTAGAACGTCACGGATTGCCAGATTTCGGGCACTGTCCGGATCTTGCCGAACTGTCGTAAGCTTGATTCTTGGAAGAAGCCTCAGCGCAGCTGCTGCCAGATTGCGACAAGCTAATGGCCGCTGGATTTGTGATATTCGGTTTTGACCGATGCTATCGATGTGGCACCGGCGGGGGATATTGTGAGTAGGCGGCTTGGTGCGGCCTGGGGCCGAAAGAGGCATCTTCAATATGCTGCTTTGCCGGTGACGGCGAGTGCCAACGATCTCATGGTACTGCTGGTCACCAAGCGTCGCAGCGGGCGCTGGGTTATTCCTAAAGGATGGGCTGAACCCGATCTGTTGCCTCACTTGCTCGCCGCACGAGAGGCTTTCGAAGAGGCAGGTATTCTCGGCGAAGCGGAGCCGAATGCGATTGGCGCATACACCTACCGCAAACGCCTACCAGATGGGCGTCGAGCTATCTGCGAGGTGACGGTTTTCCCAATGAGAGTGGTGGGATTTGCTGAGACATGGCCAGAGCAGGGCCAGCGGCGGTCCCGCTGGGCTACGCTCGACGAGGCTGCCTCGCTTGTCGAAGAACCCGGGTTGGCCAAGCTGCTCTGGCAGGTCACTTCGACGCCTCTCACGAACGAGCAATGACATGGAATCCAACAACGCTGCGCTCCGTGAGACGCCACAGCGACAGCCTCTCAAGAGGGCACCGCCGGCATTTTGAACGCACGCCAAGCTTGACGCAGGTGGTGTCGCGCCGCAGTCGGGCGCCGTTTAGCCCATTCCACGAAGGCGCTGGTGGCAGGGGCGAGTTCTGCATTACCTGCAGCGAGCCGCTCCGCCAGGCCCCCAAACGGCCGCTTACGATTATGTGCCGCGTCGCGCGTACCCGGATGCTCGCACCGTGCTGGGCGAAGGCGCGGTCCGAAGTGTCGAAATACGTGGTGACTTCGTGCCGGAACCACAGCGGTTGCGAGCAGCCACAACCTCATACCTAGGTCGGCTCACGGGTAGTCAGCTAGGCTGGGCCCATCGAGAAGCCGATCAACGAGCATCTGAGCCTCCCGCATGAGTGCATCTAGGCCGTGCGGGACACGGTTGTGCAGGATCGTAAGATTTCTACCAGAACAGTAGATGGCTACGGCCCACCCATCGCCTTCCTCTCGAATTTCCATCTTGGAGTTTCGATAATGGCGGACTTCGAGGGAGCGACGGCGACGCATGCAGATTCCTATGGTGCTGACTAACGCGTGACACAGCGCGGAGACAGGCGATCTGGCAAGGCCATCCGCTTGCACGATCGCTAGCGCTACCTTCGGCAACTCGACGCTCCGTCCTCATACGCGTAATCGCGGACGTGCAACTTCTATGAGTGGCAGAGGACCAGCAATCCTAGCGGATACTCTGCGTGTTGGCGGTGCAGGGAAACCCATTCCGGCTGTTGGAGCAAGGATAACAGAAGGAGGCATGCCTTTTGTTGCTTTGAGGTTTCATTTTAAAACACACAGCCCTTACCGATCCGGGTCCGGGCTAGATGCGAGCCTCCTTGCTGTCGCAGATGGTAAGCGATGCAGGCACACAAAGCAGGTCACTGGTTTTGCAGCTGTATCCCACATGTCATCGCCACGGGGATAGGCGCCACAGAGCGCTCGGCCTGTCCATCCAGACTGAAGATAAGCCACATGAACCTCATCTCGAAGTTGCAGAGTCCGGAAGTTGTCATCATTTGCCATGAACCCCGTAACGCGGCTATCGCGCGGGCGTAGTCGGCCTTGCGCACCACGATCTGCTTAAAGGCTCTGATGCGCGAGCAATGCGCGCCCATGTCCCGGCAGGCCGAAGTCGGCAAGGTCGTGGATTATATGCTGACCCTTGGGAGGGCCTTCAGCCGCTTTCTCACCGATGGCAATATCTGTTTGAGCAGTAATGCTGTCGAGCGCGAGCTGCGTGGCGTGGCTCCCAGCGGAAAAACCTGGATCTTCACCTGCAGCGACCGTGACGGCGAGCGCGCTGCAGCAATGTGCTCGCTGATCGCCACCGCCATGCTGAACGATGTCGATCCACGGGCTTGGCTTGCTGACGTGACGGCACGCATTGCGGACCACCCGAGATCCCGGCTGCACGAGCTACTGCCTTGGCACTGAAGGCAGCACACGCGGCATCGGACGGATGGATACGCTTTTGCCTTATCTACAGACTCTCGAGCTGAAATGCCCATACCGAGAATGGCCCCGAGCCGGGTCCCATTAGAAGGCATAGAGCAACAAAACGTACAAGCAACTTAATCTGATCGACATGTCTCGATGATAGTCGGTGTGCCGCTCCCGTCATCCCATTGCAGTCAAGAGTGCCGCCTGGGTGCGGGAATACCGGGAGCTGACATGAGCGATTCGACGATGTCCCCTGCCGTCGAGCAGGAGAATGGCGGCGCGACGACCGCCGGTCCCGTGAAGAACGTGATCCTCATGATCGCAGACGGTGCTGGCGCCAATACGCTCGAGGCGACGCGCCTCTACCTCCAGGGCCTGCCGCCAAGCGACCCGCGCGGCGGTGAGGTGGGCACACTGGTCGTCGACGGGCCGGGGTTCGTCAACACGCGAATGTCCACCTATCCGCTCGATACGCGGACCCTGCCGGGAAGCGACGCGCAGAACCCGGCGACGGTCTACGACCCAGCGAAGAATTACGACACGACCCTGGTGCCCGGCACCACCAGTGCCGGCTATCCGCGTGCCTTCGCAGGCTACGAGTGGAACCGTGCCACCGCGCCAGACTCCGCCAACACCGCCTCTGCCATTGCGAACGGCCACAAGAGCTACAACAATGCCCTGAACGTAGACGGCAGCGGCGATCCGCAGTTCACCACAGCCGAGTTGGCGCATGCGCTGGGCAAGGCAACGGGCGTCGTCTCCACCGTGCAGATCTCGGATGCGACCCCGGCGGCAGGCGGTGGGGCCCATAACATCAGTCGCTCCAACGCGCAGGCGGTGGCGGCTGAGATGTTCGGCAACGGCATTCTCGACGTCATCGGCGGCGCCGGCAACCCGGATTACGACGACAACGGCCAGCGCGTGGCGGCGCCAAACCACCAGTGGATCGGACCGGATCTCTGGGCGGCTTTGAAGGGCGACAGCTTCGTCTCGGCCGACGGCGGCAGCTGGAACCTGCTGCAATCCCGCGAGGAGATTGCCGCGGCCGGCAGCGGAGCGCCGACGACCGAGCGGTTGGCTATGCTGGTCGAAGCCTTTACTGGCAGCAACTACTACCGTGCCGGCGCGGCCCCGGCCGGCGAGACGGAGATCCCGTTCTCTGTTCCCCGCCTGGAAACCTCTCCGACGCTTACTGAGCTGTCGGCGGCCGCGCTCAACCGCCTGAATGCCGATCCGGATGGCCTGTACATTTCCATCGAAGGCGGCGCCGTAGACCGCGCGATGCACGGCAACAACTTTGGTCGAATGATCGAGGAGTATATCGAGTTCAACGACACCGTGAAGTACGTCATCGACTGGGTGAACTCGGAGGAGAGCCGCGCGACCTGGGACGACACGCTGCTCATCGTCACCGCCGACCATGATCATCTGCTGTTCGGCCCGAACGGCGCGACCATCCCGTTCCAGCCGGTGCTGCCGGACCAGAACGGTGACGGCGTGCCGGAGTATTCCTGGCTGGGCAACGGACATTCCAATCAGCTCGTGCCGCTCTACGCTTATGGCGCCGGGGCAGCCGAGGTTGGTGCGCTCGCGCAGCACCGCGACGTGGTGCTGGGCGCGCAGGGGCAGGCCGTCGCCGGCAGTGGCCGCACCTACACGGACCAGACCGAGCTCGGTGACTTTCTGCTTGACCAGATCAAGTTGGGCGCCAGCGCATTGCCGCCGGCGTTCAATACCCTTGATGGCGAGCCGCCGTTGGTGATTGGCCATCGCGGCGCCAGCGCCTACCGGCCTGAGCACACGCTCGCCTCCTACAAGCTGGCCATCGACCTCGGCGCCGACTTCGTCGAGCCCGACCTGGTCGTGACCAAGGACGGCGTACTCATCGCGCGCCACGAGCCGGAGCTCGGCGGTACCACCGACGTCGCTGACCACCCGGAATTCGCCGATCGCCAGACTACCAAGATGCTGGATGGCGTACCGATGACTGGGTGGTTCGCCGAGGACTTCACCTTGGCGGAGATCAAGACGCTCTACGCACGCGAGCGCATCCCGGAGATCCGCCCCGATAACACTCAGTACAACGACATCTACCGCATCCCGACATTTGTCGAAGTCATCGACCTGGTGAAGCAGGCGGAGGCGGAGACCGGCCGCACGGTGGGGATCATCCCAGAGACCAAGCACCCGACCTATTTCGAGTTCGAGGGCACGCACCTCGACGGCTCATCGATCCACGCCGACACCAGCCAACTCATGGTGGAAGCCCTCGTCGCGGAAGGCTTCACTGACCCCTCCCGCGTCGTCGTGCAGTCCTTCGAGCTGGCAAACCTCATTGATCTGCAGACGCGCATCATGCCGGAGGCGGGCGTCGACCTGCCACTGGTGCAGCTGATGAACGAGGGCGGCTACGACATCGCCTTCAACTTCGATCCCACCAAAGCCACGCTCGGCGCCGATCCCGGAGTCTATGGAGACTTCGACTTCTCGTTGAGTGCAATGAGCCCGACCAATGGCGATCTCTACACGCCGGCGGCGTTGCAAGCGATGAAGGCGCTCTATGCCGAGGCGATCGGTCCTTACAAGGACGACCTCCTGCCAGTCACCAGCCTGGCAACGCCGGTCGACGGTAACGGCGATGGTGTCGCCCAGATTACGCGGCAGTTGACCGGCGAGCAGACCTCGCTTCTCGAAGATGCGCATGCGGCGGGGCTGGAGGTCTTCATCTACACCCTGCGCGACGAGGAAGCGTTCCAATCGCTGAATCCGGACGGCACGGTCCGGACCCCGGAAGAGGAGTACCGTCAGTTCATCGACCTCGGCGTCGACGGGTTCTTCACCGATGCCTCCGATACGGGACGGCGGGCCGTGCAGGCGGTCGAGGCTCGTTTGGCCGATGACGGCGTCTGGGCCTGAGCCCAGCTTACGGCGCCCCACCGCGCTGGGTTCTCCTCAGCGTCAGGGCGGCTGGCCGGACGCTCGTGGAGCAAAGCGCCGGAGACTGTCGGCACTTTCGTATGTTGCCGGCTATGAGGGAAAGGGAGGACCTCCTTCATGGCTTGAAGGAAAAGCCGCACCTCGCAAAAGACATCGGGCGCATGAAGTCTTGACCTGCGGCCCACAGGGCCGGGCGCCCAAACGGACGCCGCAGCTTGTGCTGCGAAGCCAAGCGAACCGGAAGTTCGCGTCCGGCGACTGGGTGGCACGAAGGTGGAACCTTCGTGCGCTTGGTATGTGTCTTTGGATCAACTGCTCTCTGACACCGACGCTGCATCCGCCTTCTTGCAGCAGTGCAAGCTTCTCGACGAGCTGAAGAAGCCGAGGTCCGACATTGGTCCGGCCGTCCAGCAACAGCAAGTCGTTCATCCGCCGGCGCCCTGCGCTGTTCCCCTGCCGGCGCATCGCCAGCAGGAAGACAGCGTAATTTTCAGCTTTCAGCAGCAAGCCGGCATCACTGAAGCGGATTGGTTCCAGCAGCGCCACCGCAAGCGGGTCCCAGCAGGGAAGGGGTTTGTAAACCCAGTGGAGCAGCACTCTATGCAATGAACTGCCGCAGTAACCAGTAGATCCCGCCAGCCAGGACCATTGCTGCGGGTAGGGTCAGCACCCAAGCGAGAGCAATGTTACGAACCGTCGCCCACTGGAGCCCTGAACCGTTCGCGGCCATGGTTCCGGCGACGCCCGAGGAAAGCACGTGCGTGGTAGACACCGGCAGGCCATAGAGATCTGCAGCGCCGATTGTCGCTGCCGCAACCAGTTCCGCAGACGCACCCTGTCCGTAACTGAGGTGCGCCTTGCCGATCCGTTCGGCGACGGTCACCACGATCCGCCTCCAGCCCACCATGGTGCCCAAGCCGAGCGCGATTGCGACTGCGACCTTTACCCAAGTGGGGATAAAGCGGGTGGCCCGGTCCAGTGCCCCCCGGAAATCCTGCAATATTGTGAGTTCCTCCGCTGTTACCAGGGGATCCTTAGCACGAATCACATGGCGTAGAGCTTCGTCGGCCAAGTACATGCTGTTGCGCACGTTCTGAACCTGCTCGGCTGGCACGCTGCCAATGGCACCATACGTGCGCACCTGCCGCGCGATGTCGTCAGTCAGCATGGCAAGCGCCGAAAGCGTGTCAGGGCGGCGCTCCCGGGTTTGCAGGTAGGCCTGCACGATGTCACGAGCAGACTGGGGCGTGGTAACAGGAGGACTCGATCCGGTATGCTGTCGCAGCACCGCAGCGGCCCTGCTCGAAACTTCGACGAAGCCCGCCGTTGCGGCCTCTGGAACTGCCCGGTTCAGAGCGTAAGCAGAAGGCACGACACCAATCAGGATGAGCATGATTAGTCCCATGCCCTTCTGCCCGTCATTGGAGCCGTGCGCGAAGCTCACACCTGTGCAGGTCAGGATCAGGAGGCTTCGAATCCAAAGGGGCGGAGGGGCTGAATCCTCCGGGGCGGTGTAGAGCTTGCGATTGCGCACGACCAGCTTGAGGGCCAAAAGGAGCAGAGCAGCGCCAACAAAGCCAACGACTGGGGAGAAGAGCAGCGCCTCGAACACCCCGCGTGCTTGCGACCAATCCACGCCTGAGGTGCCCGCAGTGTTCGATGCGGTGAGCTCGTTGGCAAGTCCAACACCAATGATAGAGCCGATGAGCGTGTGCGACGAAGACGCGGGCAGGCCGACGTACCAGGTGCCAAGATTCCAGATAATGGCCGCGATGAGCAGAGCGAAGACCATGGCGAGGCCAGCACCGCTGCCCACACGAAGGATCAACTCCACAGGCAAAAGGCTGACGATACCGAAGGCGACCGCACCCGACGAGGTGAGGACACCGAGGAAGTTGAAGAAGCCAGACCAGACCACGGCCACCGGAGCCGGAAGACTATGAGTGTAAATTACCGTTGCTACGGCATTGGCGGTGTCGTGGAAGCCGTTGACGAACTCGAAGGCGAGGGCGATCAGCAACGCAACGCCGAGCAGGGCAAAAGGAGCCCAGGTGGTCGGCCGTGCGCCGGCGGCATCGATATCGGCGAGCAGACTGTTCGCGGCATAGCCGATGCCCAAGGCGAGAACCGCGAAGATCATGAGGGGGCCATAGCGGCCGAGGCCGCCATCTAGTCTCGGCTTGGTTGGTACTTCAGCGACCCGGGCGTTCACCTTCGTCGACATCGTCATGTCTGACATGAGAGTTTCCCCGATGCAGGAGGCGAAGATGTCAACGCCGGGTTCGCAGGCTTGGCCTGCCCCCGTAGAAGTGGTCCGCCGGTGATGTAGCCTGGCGACTGCGGGGGGAGGTTCGGGGATGGCGAGGAAGAAGGCCCACACGCCCGAGGAGATT
>NZ_QLIX01000052.1 GCF_003258945.1 Roseicella frigidaeris
CAACCAACAGCCCTCGGGCGAGCAGCCACCCCGGCCGACATCGATCGGAATGGCCGGCCGACATGGCGTCGGAATCGGTGGCCGACTTCGCCGGAATCCGCATGCTGTGGCGCGCGGACTGGCCCGCCGGTTCTGCGCTGGTGTACGAGGGCGTCGAGATCAATCCCAGGCACCATCTCCGCCAGGGCTGCGGTGAGGTCACCAAAGCGCCGCTTCAGGTCTGCATTCTCAATAAGCAACATGCGCAACTGCGCACGGGTATTTGGATCCTCGATTGCCTCAATTCGATCTGCCAGTGATGACCCGCGCGTTTTCCGTCGTCCCGTCTCAGGGGCTTGCTCCTGTTCCTCTCGGCGGAGCGCGACGTAGGCACGAAATCCCGCGGCGTCGTTACGAATACTCTGTCCGTCAGGCCCTTTTTTGAAGAGCCGATTGCACTCGCGGCCGACTTTCGCTGCATCGATGATGGTGCGTAACCGCACCAAGGAGTCGCAGGCCTGCTCCAGACGATCGAGGCTCTGCAAACGCTGACTGCCGGCCTCGGCACGTAGCTGGTTTAACAGCTGTTTGGAGGCTGGCAGGAAAGGATCGTCCGGTGAAGCGGCCACGCTCGGTTCCATCCTTACACCATTTGCATTTAGGCGCACGGGAGGAGGCCAGCCACCTCGCTCTCCCTCTGACGAATGACCTCGAACAGGTTTTCTGCATTGATCGCCCGAGCGGTGCGAACCTGCTCGGCGGCCTCCTCACACAACACGCGCAGGGCTGGCGCGACGTCGAGAGACTCCAACCCAAGCCGCAACCCATCGAGCTTGTCCTCCGGCACCAATGCCATGAAGGCTTGCCCAAGCAGATTGCCGGCCTTGAGGCGTTCCTCTCTGGGAAGTCTGATGAGAAGGGGATCAAGACCATTCGCGTCTAGCACAGCGTTTAGCCACTCATCCCGATCCATGATCGCCTCGCGGGTTCCCGGGCGGAACTCGGTAACGATGAGTTCGGCGCCTTCGGCGATCGACTGGAGCAGGTGGAACTCGTGCCGACCCTCGATGCGTGCCGAGAAACTGCGATTATCCATAGGAGTCATCAGGGATCCAGCCGGCCCTGCGGTACCGGGCTTTTCGGGCGAGGCCTTCTGTTCCATTCCGTTGAGAAGCTCGGTGGCCGCCTGGATGTACTGGACCTCGGCTGACCATTCCGTGGCTGCGCTGTCAAATGAGCGGCGGGCCAGCTCTAGTCTCCCGTCGATCGTCACGGTCGACTCGCCCTGATCTTCGAGGTCGAAGCGCCGCTTCGTAAGTTGTGCAATTTCCTGTCCGAGGCGCCTCATCTCGAACATGAGCGTGTTCGCGTTGGCTACCATGCCCAACAGAAAGCGTGGCCCGGTGACCCTGTACCGGCACAGCGAACAGGCACCAGCACGAAGCGGGAGGTGGGCATTTTTGTACCACCGGCCACCGGTAGCACAATCACCACCCGGGCAGATCCCGTGGCTGAGGACCTTCCAGGACTTATCGCCGCTGCCAAATTTCGATTTCAGCATTTCAAGGCCGATCGAGTCTTTGGCACTCCGCATGTTGAAGAGCGAGCTGGCGAGATCATCAAATGGAACCTTGCCGATCGCATCGGCATCCATGCCGCGCTCGCGGAAGTAGGTTTCCAGCTCCTTATAAACTCGCGATGCCCGGATCTTGTTATAGTAGAGCGTCATGACCATGCTGGCATGACCGACGACTTCCTGAACCATGTCGGGCGGCATGCCACGATCGATCATTGCCGTAATGCCGGACACGCGCAGTGCGTGAATGTCGTAGATCGGTGCACGCGTGGTATCGGTGCGCAGCTTCGTCAGCGCAATGCGGTTTTCCGGGGCGCGATTCTTGTTGTAGCCCTCCTCGACCGCGGTGAGCAGCTCAACCCAGTATGCGAACAGCCTTTCCCGGGAGAGCGGTTGTCCGTCGCGGCGGGCTGGATCACGGAATAAGGGGAAGGTGTCGGGAATGAGCGCGACCACTTCCTCGTCGTGAAACTCATCGAGGTAACTCTCTGTTTTGGCCTTTACCGGCTCTTTGACCGGCGCGTACCTGCTGACCCAGGCGCGCATCCGCAGCAGATTCTCTTCAAGGCCCGGTGGGCACCAGGGAACCGTCCAGCCTTGGTCGGCGGTGTGCTCGCTGGTCTTATTGGTATTCACTCGTAGCCCAAGGACATGACGCGGTGTGCTGGTTTGATCGTCTGGACCGATGCCGATATCGACCAAACACAACGCACTCTCCTGTCGGCCCCGCGAAGCGAGTGGCCCGGTGTTCGGTACCAATGTCCGGGTCATGGGATCGAAGGTCAGTTCGTCGCCTTCGCCGCTGTCCAGATAGCGAGCCTGAAAACTTCGGAACGGCAGCTGCAACAGCAGATCAATGAGGAGAGAATAGGCCGGGAACCAGACGTCTTGAAACCGAGCGGTCTCCGGGTCAAAGACGTTTCTATAATGGTTCTTCTTCGCGCGCGAGAACGCGAAGTCATCTTTCGCATTGAATTTTCTGATGAGTTCTAACTTTTCGGCTTCCATGGCCGGGCGTGGAGTTTTCCTGCGCTTAGAGCCGGACTTGAACTTGTCCCGTTTCATATCGATCGGGTTTGCGATATCGAGGCCCTGAGCGTGGATTTGGGCGGCAAAAATGCTAGCGATCTTCGACAGAATGGTCGTGCGGCGGTTCAGGGCATTTTTGATGTTTGGCCTGGCTCCGTCGGCAGGGTACCTGGCCGTCAACCAAGCTCGAAACGTGCGATTTATCCCGCTCGGGTCGTGGATATGCTGCTCACGACTGAGCGCCTCCATGCCC
Organism: Roseicella frigidaeris; assembly: GCF_003258945.1. Lineage (GTDB taxonomy): Bacteria > Pseudomonadota > Alphaproteobacteria > Acetobacterales > Acetobacteraceae > Paracraurococcus > Paracraurococcus frigidaeris. The sequence goes on from NZ_QLIX01000052.1 coordinate 2,838, forward strand.
GCGGGAATGGCGTCCAACGTGGTCAAGTAATGCAAAAACACCGCCGCTGCATCTCTGAAATTCGAGATGGCTTTGACCTTCAGGAGACCTAGGGCGTCGGTGAAGAAATCCGCCCAGCCGAAGAGATCCTCTCGGGGTTCGTAGCCGGGCGGTGCGACGCTCCGCCCCGGAACGTCCCTTGTCTTGACCCATCCAAAAGGTCCGCCATCGGTCTTGCGAGCGTCTCCGGGACGCTTTAGACGGTAGTCGTGCCGGTCAGCGGACAGGCCCAGAATGGCGAGGGTGGTATCGAAGGCCAGGTTGGCCATCATCCCGACTTCGTTTCGCTCGCTCCAGACCGCCTTGTAGCGCGCCACGAGCCCATCACTCAATAGATCCGGGGTGGCGAAGGTCGACGTGAGTCGCAGACCTCGTAGGGTTCTATAGAGATCAGTCGCCTGAAACGAAGTCCTCTCGGCAACGCGACTGACCTCGGCAATCTGGCTCCAATACTCGAGCATCCCATCGCCAAAGCAGTGTGTGGGCCTGCCCCGCAAGCTGTTCCAATAAAAGCGGGAAACCCTCTGAGGCAGAAGCACCAAACCTTCGCGATTCAGGTAGGCGAGAAACATCACCGGAACCCGGTCGCGTTGGCGAGTTGCTTCTCGACCTTCTTCTGTTTCGACGAGCAATGTCGTGTTCAGACGCTCAAGAAATTCGGAAGCCGAATGAGACTTGCAAAGCCAGTCGTCCAGATGCAATCCGGCGTGTTCGTATGCGAATTTCTCCTTCAACCCAGCAGCCATCGAGTGCAGCCCGATGACAGCCTCGGCTCCTGAGCTGAAATCGGATTCTGCAGGGGGAAGAAGCTCGATGGGCACACTGACGAGCCGCTGGCCGTGATTGCCGTCTCGCCGGCTCCAGCCAGATCGGTAGGCTTTGGTGGTTACGCTGGCCGGCGTGATGTTCAGGACATCAGCCACCTCGGCGACGGGCAGCCAACGGGTGGCAGTCTCCGACGGAGGTGGGGAAAAGATGGCTCGCGCGTATCGTCGTTGGTCCGCGACCGTCATGTTATGAACAGCCGTGGTCTCCGTTCCGTTCTCCAACGGTGCGAACGAGCGCAGCAGAGCGCTTGCCGGCCGGTTGCCCTGCCGCGCGATGTATAGGAAACGCCAGTTCCGAAGCTGGCCTTGGTTGGCACGGGGCTGCTCGTCGAAAGCTCCGGTCAATGCGTATATGAGGTCGGGAAAGACAGGGCCTTCTTCGTTCCTGCTGAGGTCCCTGATATCCACGTCACCCCGCCGCGAAAGCATCAGATCGAGGAGCCACTTACGTTGCTCGGCCCTGAATGCAGCCAAGTGTTTCGTGAGATCCTCGATGTCGACGTCCTGCAGCAGAACAAGATCGTCCATCGCGGTGTTCAGCAAAACCTCCTCGTCATTAACGACGGAGTGGAAGGTTTCGACGAGCCCGCGAGCGCGAGCAGTCTCCAAGTCCAAAATCACGACTGCACCCCCGTAAGCCTACGTCCAGTCTGACGATCCAAGGCCGCGAAGATCTGGCTAGCCCGGGCCCGGCCATAGGCCTCCTGACTTGTGTGGCTCTTGTGATGCATCATGTGTTGGATGCTCTGATCCGTCAGGCCGGCATTGAGAGCGAGGCGGCGATACAGGCTCCGCAGCTTATGGAGTGAGGCGTTGCCTCGGTACGGCGTGAGGCCTATGCGCTCGCAGGCGGCTTCGAACGCTTTCCGCACGTTGCTCATGGTAAGAGGAGCGCCATACCTCGCCCCGGCATTGGATCCACGACCGATATTTATATAGAGCCAAGGATGTTTGTTCTGCGATGGAATGGCTGCACGAAATTCCAGCAAATCCCGATAGAGGCGGAAGTATTCTGCCGCCCACCTACGGTCGATCCAATACACCTGAGATATGCCGTATTCTTCGTTTTCCTCCGATACTCCCTTCCAGCCGGCAAACTCAGGATGCCGACGATGGAGTACGTTGCGGGGTGTGCGGTTCTGTACCGCCAGGATTTGTAGGCGCGAGCGGGTGAAGTTTGTGAGCGATCCGGTGTAAGTCGCCTCGGCCGGATCAGCCAGGACAATCACGCATTCGGATGTAGTGGGTGAATCAGGGAAGAGCCGCGGCCGCGTAGCGCCCGGCAACACGTCATCGACCCAGAGATTGAGTTGCTCGCTGATCCTGGGGCCGCCAAACGCGGCGGCAATCCAGATCATCCGATGGACAATGTTCGGTGTGCGTTCGATCAGCTCCTCGACACGGTCCTCGGGAAAGTACCCTCTGTTGGAAGCAGTTATTCGCCCTGCCGGGCGGCGACGTTCGCCCGGAACTGCAACCTCTGGAATCGCTGGCGTGCCCGGTACGGCGTCCCTGCGCTCATCTCGCTGGCTGTGAAGGTGAAAGAGGAAATCCCGTTGGGATTGGGCGAGCTTGCGTTGGATCTCGGACGCGATCCCTTTGGGCGCCGGCAGGGACCTTTCGCGGAAGGCAGGATAATGGCCGTACCGCCTCACGCAGAACTCGAAGAAGCCCAACGCGCGGCGCATGTCGTGCTTCACCGTTGTCCATCGGACGGGCTTCCATTCAATCCCTCCTGCATCCGCTCCTACAAAGTGTGCTGCCCCACGGTAACGGGTTTGCAGGAAGCGACCAAGAAATGAAGCTAAATCATGTTCATTTATAACAGGATCTCTAAGCATGATTTCATGGTAATCCACCATCATTCCAAATACACGGGCGGATTCATCTAAGGTTTGTTCGGCTGCACCTCTGTCCTGCAGCTCAAGTGCATATTCCAGAAACTGCCAGTGAATCCTCGGGGCGTCCCCTTTCTTCCGAACAATAACCAATGGTAGAATTGTGCGCGTTGCCGCTCGGCGTACTCGTATGACCGTGTGGACGGTCCTTAGCGGTAGGTCCGATTCGCTGTCGCTCATGCTTTGCTATACGCTAATCGAGAAGAACATTCGACGAACAACGATGCACCCCATCAAGGGACCGCTGCGGTGCTGCGGAGGACGTCGGCCTCGGGTGCTCGCCACGGGCGCCGCCCGATATGCACCGCGGCGCAGCCCGTCGAAGCTGTTCTCGATCAAAGATCAGGATTTTCCGGCGCGTGGCGCTCACCGCCACGGGCCAGGGGCCAAATAAGTCGTCCGAGTTCCGCGATGGGCAGAGTTCGGGCGCGCGAACCGAGGGCAAGGCGTCGTCCGCCCAGGACAACCGGCCCGGCACCTGGCGTGCCGTCCGCCATGCAAACTTCACTGGAGCGAACTTCTGCCCACTCGCAGATCGCTTCGATCGCCTGAGCGGCCCCTGGGCTGATTGTCTCGGCATCGGTGTCAGGCCAAAGCACCAGGACGCCCGAGCAGGCATCCGATCTCAGGAAACGCAAGCCGCGCGACAAGCCTTGTGCTTCGAGCGCGTGGGCGGCGATTTCGAGGAGACCGGTCCAGCCTGCTGGGATGGCAGGTAGCGCTGGCGCCAACTCCGGTAGTACGCCGGCGAGAGCTAGGCGGCGGACCACCTGTTCGGCGCCGTTCACCGGTGGCTGCGGGAGAAGCAATCGGGGAGTGCCATCGCTGCACAGCGGCAGGGCTGCCGACCCGCGCACTGCGCGGATTGATGGGTGGTCAAGAATGCTTGCCCTTTTGATCATGGCGCGGCTCGCCTCCGGGCCGGATCGCAACGGAACAACTACGCTTTTCGGTTGCGCGGCAAGGGCTGCCCTGCGAAGGCGGCCCAGCCGGCCCGGATTTCTGATCGCCTCGGACTTCGGAGGGCTGGCTGCCCGGCCCGTCTGAAGACGTACCCGCGGGCCGCATCGGTGCGCTGACCAGCGAACGGGAGCACCACGACATGGGTGACCGGGGCAGGGACCTGAACGGTCCAGAACCGATGCTCTGGTAGAAGCTGAGCCGCGACGGCATCACCTTCAACCACTCCTACCTCGGCCAGGAGAGCGCCATGCGGGCCGAAACTGACATGCAGATCGGGCCGCACACAGCGACCGCGTCCATGTCTGGGCCGCTCGGCTTGTATTTCCATCCTCGGAGCCAGGGCAGCGAGGAGACCGGTCGCGGCGGCGCGGAGGTGCCTGTGACGCTGGCCCTCGTGGCCGGTCCTCGTACCCCAGGCTTTGGCCATCGCAAGCTCAGCAGCGGGCATCGGAGGGATCCACGCCACCGCGACCGGGTCGCACTCGATTTCGCCCGCACCGATCGCGCCGGCGAGGAGACCCGCCGACAGGCCCGGTCTCTGGATCCCTGCTGCGTCTCTATGCAGTGCCAGCGCGAGTATATGAGCGAGTGCGTCTGTGATCAGGCGGATTGGAACGAACCCTGACCTACGTGGAACTCCTGGCACTCCTTCGAAGTGGCCTCGGACCGCATCTTCCGCCGAGATCGGGTGTGTTGGACGACGCTGCATACAAAGCTGTTCCATGGCGCAACCGCCGACACGTTCTAAAGGGATCATTGCGGACCTCCGTTACCGCAAAACTTAAAGGTTATCGTAAAACAGTAAAGCAATTTGGCTTCTGATCGAGATTGGTTGACTGCAGGTCGGTCAGGCCGCCTATGCGCCGCCATGAAGGACGACCGGAGTCTCACTCCCGCTCAAGGACGCGCTGGGCGCGCACTGCTAGGCTGGTCACAGCGGGAACTCGCGGCCCGTGCGGGGGTGGCTGAAGCCACTGTCACACAGTTTGAGAGGGGCACCCGCAGCCCCTCACGCGCAGTCGCCTGGGCAATGCGCTCGGCTTTGGAGGCGGGCGGTGTCGAATTTATCGCTGCCGGTGATGGTAGCGCCATTGGGGGAGGCGAGGGGGTTCGTCTGCGTGCCGCGGCGGACGTCAGTGACGCCGACCCGCCTCCGAAAAGCAGCACGCCATCCCCTCGTGGCGGCTAGACCTTACCGGTCTTCGACCTCGCCTTCAGGCTTGGTTATGCGTCAGCGGCAGGGGTGGCGGACGTCACCGGCAATCACCTCAAAGGGGAGCGGGAAGCGCACGCATCCCCGATCATGATCATAGGGCAACTGGCCCATCCAGGACTCGGGACATGCAAATCGCTACGACCCTCACGGTGGCTGCCGATTGTGATGCTGATGTACTCAACGTGGTGGCTATGCTACTGTACCGCTGGCGCGACGACCCTGGCAGCACCTACCGAAGCTGGTTCCTCTGGGAAGAGCGGGTGAAGAACTTCCGCTCCATCCGGCGCGGCATTCAGCAGGTCGTCGCCGACATCAAGGCGGGCCTGGGCGCAGTCGGCGGCCTGCTCTTCGACGTCGGCAGCGGCCGTTATCCGGCGCCACCACTTTGGGGTGATGTGGATGCCCGGGCCGCGTGGGAGGCGGACCTCGCCCGGGTGCGCGAGGAAGGTTCCAAAGCAGCCAAGGCGCTTGCCGAGGCGCGGGAGTCCGACCATACCAACACCGAGGACCAGGGCTGGCTGCGCGACCTTGGCATGTCGCTCGGCTACAACACCTGGGTCGAAGCGAACGACCGCAACCGTCCGCTTGGCAGTGGCAGGCTCGGGAATGGCTGCCGCTCCGCCCTGCCGGGCTTTGACACCGGTTCCGGAGCGGACGCCGTGCCGCTCATTGACGTGCTGTGGCTCGACAAGGAATCGAAGCGTATCGTCGCTGCCTACGAAGTGGAGCACATCACCTCGATCTACTCCGGAATCGTCCGCATGCTCGATTTGGCGCTTGGCCCCGAGGCGCACGCGCTCGAGGGCATGTTCCTCGTCGCGCCGGACGGCCGCGAAGGCGAGGTGCGCGAGCAATTGACACGGCCCGCTTTCTCGCGCGTCGCTGACCTGAAGGTGCACTACTTGCCCTACGGCGAGCTCAAGGCAAACCGTAAGACCATCGCCAGATTTGGGCACGGCATGAAACCAATCCAGGCCATCTCGCGGGCCCTGGTCTAGGGAGCACGGCGGTCGCAGGCTGGACCATGGCGTGGCACAGCGAGCCGGGGCCGCGCCGAGAACAACTCACGGATATGGGCCGGAGCGACCACGCTGGGCTCCCATGGCGTGATCTGTATTAGCCAGCACTTCATCTGACAGACGGCGTTTCGCTGTTGAGCCAGATCAATGTCCGGCCGTGCGGCACCTCCGCAACCACTACACACGCCCTTGCCTAGGCGGCCACGCGCGTGCGCCGCGCCTCGTCCACCGGTGGCGGCTTCGGGCAGGCGCAATGCATGAAGCTCTCCGTGGGGCAGGTGACACAGGCCGCTAGAAGCAGCGCGGCTAGCCCGCTGCGCCCGGTGATGTCTCACGTGCAGCGCGTTCGGCATCAGAGCGGCCTGGTCGGGCCGCATCGCGCCCAGGAGCGGCTCGATGCAGTCACAGGCCCATGCCGCGGCGTCCGGCTCCGGAGCGACCAGCATCTCCGCGAATTCCCGCGGGTCCTCCGGACGCTCCTGTCGGCGCGCGAACTCGCGCCCGTGGTCGGCGAGTACGGACGGTGGACGGCGCGGCCGGGCGGGGCCGCGTCGGGAGCGGCTTACGGGTACGGGCCGGAGCGGCCGCGCTGGGCGCCCATGGTGTGGTCCATGTGCTGGCAGTAGGTCACCATCCGCTGCATGTCGGGAGAGACCGGCGCGCCCTGCCGGATCTGCTGCCGCATCTCCGCGCAGTGGGCCATCCATGCCTGATGGTCGCCTGGAGCCGGGGTGGCCGCTACGGTGCCGGGCGCGCTCGGCGCCGCGGCCCCCGGGGGCGCGGCCTGCTGCTGCGGCGCGCAGGCGGCGAGGCCCGCCGCCAGGAGCAGCGCCAAGCTCGCGCCGGTGGCCTTCATCAGTCTGGTCATGCTGTTCTCCTACTGATTCTGGCCGTGCGTGGCGCCCCCTGCCGCGGACAGCCGGAACTGCCCGGGGCGAGTTTAAGTTCCGCATGCGGTTCCGTTCATGTCAAAGTATTGCTGACCGCACGCGCGCCAAACTCACCCGCCCCGTTACCCCGGCGCGGAGCGGCCCGCGGGGGCGTCGCCGCGGTCCGCCCGGGCGTCTCCGGTGGCGTGGTGAACGCCGTGGCCGTGCGGCATCAGCAGGTGCATCAGCGGGCAGGCGAGCAGCAGCAGGTAGGGTAGCAGGCCGAGAGCGTGCTCGTAGTGCTCCCGCAGCACGAAGAACGCGGCGACGAGGCCGAAGCCGATCGCGGCGACGCCGCCGCGGGTCCGCCACCAGGGCACCGGGGTTTGACCGTCCATCTCATGGCTGTGTCCATGAATGTTGGCCCACCAGTGCTGACGAATTCTGGCCCACCTGCCGCTTCTGACCGCCCTGGCCGGGCCGCGGCCCGGCCAGGGCGGTCAG
>NZ_QLIX01000053.1 GCF_003258945.1 Roseicella frigidaeris
CTCAACGGTATCGACCCGCAGCGCTATCTCGCCGACTTGCTGACCCGCCTCGTCAACGGCTGGCCCAACAGCCGCATCGACGAACTCATGCCGTGGTGCTGGGTCACCACCGAAAAAGGCTGAGCGTCAACCGCAGTCGAGATGGGCCTGAATTCCCCGCTTACACTAGAGGCCGCTTCACCGCAGATGCGGTGCCATAAGTCGAGACCCACAACGCCTCAGGCGTGACACCAAGGATCGAGATGTGGCCTAAGAGCCATCTCGAACGCTTGCTGGCTGCCCGCCTGGCGCTGATCGCGGAATTCGGCCTGCACGGCTGAGCGCTGTTCAGAAACTCCTGAATGGCAGCGGCATCGCTCGCGGCTCGGCGCCGGCCAGACTTACGGGCCCGATCACAGGCGTTGCGCTGGGGTCTGAATGTGTGGCGACCTCGGCGTTCCAATAGCGGGCGAGCCACTCGATCTTGGCGTACACGTCCGGCTGGTCGAGCGTGCGGTCCAACTTCGACTGGATGATCTGCTGGATTGAGCGGCCGACTGCGCACATGGGATGGCGCAGCATGTCGAGGTTGCGAGGGTCCTGCCGATTGAAGCAACCGAGCTCGGTCAGGTAGTTCAGAAACCAGACGCCGTCTCGGTCCCGCAGGAGGCGGGAGTTCCTGTAGACCGCCCAGACTTCGTCCTGGGCGGCATAACGCTCGGCGGCGTCGAAGGCCTTGGCCCCGAGCACGACCCGTGGCGTCTTTGCGACCGTCGACTCCAGCCGATAGGCTTCGTTGACGCCCAATCCGAAGACGAGCTGATCGTCGTGCTTCATCCCGCCGATCGTCACACCACCGCGGATGAGAATGCCGAGTTGCAGGAGGTTCCAGGCGAGTGCGTCTATCGAGAGTAGCAGGTGCCAGAGCCCGTCGGGCGTGTTGGCCGCGGAGAGGATGAGGCTGTCCGAGAAGTTCTGGGTCCGGAGGTCCGTCTCTCCGCCTCCGGGGGGCGATACCCCCCGGACCCGACCGAGCGCCTCCGCGATCTCGCCGCGCAGGGTTCTGTCGCGGTCAGCGCGCCGAACGAGGTCAGCGAAGCCGAGGATGTCGACGAAACCCACGACTCGATCTCGATAGCTGTCATCGGCTGGCTGGTTCGGCAACGTTGTCATGCGGTCGTCCTGTTGTCCTGATTGAACCGCCCCGGGTTTACCGGAGGCCAGTTTGCTTGAGGCAGGCTGGCGAGGGGAAGGGTGGTCGGCCCAACGCTTGTTGGATGCGGCCTGCGTTGATGGTGACCGTCTGCTTTCCGCCCAAGATCGCCCAAGGCCATCCTGCCAGTCTGACCACGGAACGGATGATCCTCTGGCGTCCCGATCGCGATGGGCGCGGTCGGGCGCGACCAGGAGATCCGTCATGGGCGATACTGCAGAAGCTCCAGACCAAGCCGAACGGCGCCGGCCGCCCTGGAACCGCGGCCGGCTGCTCGGGCAGAAGCCACCGCTGAAGCTGCGAGAGGTCCGGGCCATCCGCATCCGCCTGCAGATCGTCGAGCGGCTGCGCGATCTGGCCCTGTTCAACGTCCGCTACCTCGGCGTCGAGGTGGATGACGCCCTCGCCATCTCCGAGCAGATTGACATCTGACCGGCAGAGGTACCGGCGGGCGGCATTGGCCGCCCGCGACCCGAAGCGGCGTAGCTTCGGGCCGGCGTGATTCGTCCCAGGTGACGCCACCCTGAGCCCCAACTGGTCGCTTTACGCCACGCCCAGAAGCACGCTGCACGCGGCAATCAGCAGCACCACCGCCCAGGGCGGGGCCTTCCACACCGTCAGCAGCACGAAGCCGGTCAAGGCGAGGGCGAAGTCGCGCGGGCTGAGGACAGCGCTCGTCCAGACCGGGTCGTAGAGTGCGGCGCCGAGGATCCCGACCACGGCCGCGTTGGTGCCCCGCATCGCCGCCTGGGCCAGCGGCCGAGTGCGGAACGCATCCCAGTAGGGCAGCGCGCCGTAGACAAGCAGGGTGCCAGGGAGGAAGATCGCAAGCAGCGCGATTACCGACCCCGCCACGCCGTTCGGCGCGGGTCCCATCACCGCGCCGAGGTAGGCCGCGAAGGTGAAGAGCGGTCCGGGCACGGCCTGCGCGGCACCGTAGCCGGCGAGGAAGGCACCGGGGTCGACCCAGCCGGGATCAACCACCTCGGCCCTCAGCAACGGCAGCACGACATGGCCGCCGCCGAACACGAGCGCACCCGAGCGATAGAAGGCGTCGAAGAGCGCGACGGCCTGCGCACCCGTCGCCCCCTTGAGCAACGGCGGCAGCAGCAGAAAGGCAGCGAACAGGACGAGCGCTGCCGCACCAGCGCGCCGCGATACGGGAAATGCGAGGTGCCCGACCGCGGCGGTCGGTGCCCCACGGCAGAGCACGAGCCCGGCAATGCCGCCGAGCAGGATGGCGCCGACCTGGCCGACCGAGCCGCCGACGGCGACCACGAGGAGCACCGCTCCCAAGGCAATCGACGCGCGCTCCCGGTCAGGGGTGAGGCTGCGGGCCATGCCCCAGACCGCCTGCGCCACGACGGCCACGGCAACCAGCTTCAGGCCGTGCAGCAGGCCGGTGCCGACCGGTCCGGAAAAGACCGCGGCACCCAGGGCGAAAGCGAGGAGGAGCAGCGCCGAGGGCAGCGTGAAGGCGCTCCAGGCTGCGAGCCCACCCAGCAGGCCGCCACCGCGCAGGACGCCGAGCGAAAAACCCACCTGGCTCGAGGCGGGACCAGGCAGGAACTGGCACAGCGCCACGAGATCGGCGTAGCCCGCCTCGTCGATCCACCGCCGTCGCTGCACCAGTTCATCGCGGAAGTAGCCGAGGTGGGCGACTGGCCCGCCAAAGGATGTCAGGCCGAGCTTGAGGAAGGCGCGGAACACCTCGCCCGGCGAACCGGCGCCGGGAACAAAAGCGCCCGCAGGAACGGCGTCGTCTCCTCCCGTGTCGGGCGGCGATGCGATGGTCTTGGTCTGGTCAGGCACTGTACCCCCTGTCTCGCTTAGATGCGGCGCGCCTCGTGGCGGCTCGCGTGCGGTGCGGTGTCCGCCACTTCCGACAGACGCGCATCGACCGACCAGCGCCCGCCGCCGACGATCAGCAGGTAGATGCAGCCGAGCAGCATGGTGAGGTCGGCGCGCGCCTCGTGCTGCGCGCTCCAGAAGCCGAGCCGCTTCATGTCGGCCGGCAGCTTGAACAGCCCGACATCATGGCCGAGCAGGATCGGCAACTTGGTCGAGACGAGCGCCACGACCATGACGACGATCAGCGGGATCGCGGCCAGCCGGGTGAAGAGCCCGAGGATGATGAGCGCGCCGCAGATGGTCTCGACGCCCCCGACCAGCGGCCCCATGAGGTCGGGCCAGGGGATGCCGATTCGGGCGAAGCGGCCGGCGCCGAGGATCTCGGGGAACAGGAACTTCTGCAGGCCCTCGGGCAGGAACACGACCGCGCCGACGAGAAGTCGCACCAGCAGGGTCCAGCCGGTCGCCTCGGTGCGCAGCACCCGACGCCAGGTCATGGCCGGCCGCTCAGGCCGGCTGCTGCACGTCTCGCGGCTCTTCCAGCAGTTCGTGGAACAGTTCGTGCAGGCGAGCCCGTGCCACCGCGAGCGCCTCGCGCCCAAGGGGCGTTGCCGTGTAGAGCCGGCGGAGGGAACGTCCGACCCGTTCGCGCCGGGATACCAGGTAGCCGCGCTTCTCCAGGCCGTCGAGCAAGGGGTAGAGCGTGCCTGGACTCAGGCGATAGCCGTGCCGCGCCAGCTCCTCGATCATCCACTGCCCGTAGAGCTCGCCTTCGACCGCATGGTGCAGGACATGCAGGCGAACGAAGCCAACGAGCAGCTCCTGGTGTTCCATGCCCAAGTCCTAGCATCTGCAAGCCTCCGGGGCACCGGATGTAGGATAACATCGGCATTCGATATCGGGAACCGATAATGTGGCCATGAGTTGCTGCATCAGTCCCGGTCGCAGATGCGGGCTGCGGCCGCTTCATGCCCCGACCGAGGGAGCACAGCGAGGCCGATGGCGATCCCCGACACCATTCGCGGCGACTTGCCGATGGACGCCAGCGATCGCCAGCCGCCCACCAGCACGCTGAGAGGCCACGGATGAAACAGGAGCGACAGACTTGTTTCCGCACTGGCCTGATCGCTCCGGTGAGGCGCCGGCGGCTCCTGCTCGGAGCGGCTGCCACCGCTCTCGCCGACACGGCGGGCGGCCCGGTGCTGGCGCAGACGCCGCCGCAGCAGGCAGACCATACCCTCCGGATCGCCCCGGTCTCCCTCGAGATCGGGCCCGGCAGGGTTGTCAGGACCACCGGCTACAACGGAACGGTGCCCGGGCCCGTGCTGCGGCTGCGGGAGGGGAAGCCGGTCGCCATCAATGTCGTGAACGACTCCGGCTACCCGAACCTCGTCCATTGGCATGGCTTGTATCTGCCCCCGGAGCAGGACGGCGCGGCGGAGGAAGGCTCGCCCATCATCCCACCCGGGCAATCGCTGCTCTACAGCTTCACGCCCCGGCCCACGGGCACGCGCTGGTACCACAGCCACGCCATGGCGATGACCGACCTGAGCAAGAGCACCTACTCCGGGGAGTTCGGCTTCCTGGTCGTCGAGCCTGCCGCGGGCGACCCCGGCCGCTACGAGCGCGAGGTGCTGCTCGCCGCCCACCACTGGGAAGGCAAGTGGGTCAGCATGCAGGACATCAGGCGGGGGCCGCCACCGGACAACGGACTGGAGGCGATGTACCACGCGGCGACGCTCGGCGACCGGATGCTCGGGCACGGCGAGCCCATCCGCGTGCGCCAGGGTGAAAGGGTGCTGTTCCGATTGCTGAACGCCAGTGCGAGCATGGGCATCTCCCTCGCCCTGCCCGGCCACCGCTTCACCGTCATCGCGCTGGACGGCAACCCGGTGCCGACGCCACGGACAGTGGACGTGCTGCGGCTGGACGTGGCCGAGCGGGCCGACGTCATCGTCGAGATGAACAACCCCGGCGTCTGGGTCCTCGGCTCGGCCAAGGACGACGACCGCAACATGGGCATGGGCGTCGTCATCGAATACGCGAACCGCGGCGGCGAACCGCAATGGAGTGCACCGCCGGACTCGTCATGGGACTACACCGCCTTCGGCCGGAGCAGCCCGGCCGCGGCGCCGGACGAGACCATCCACCTGAAGTTCGAGAAGATCCCCGGCGGGCGCGGCGGCTACAACCGCTGGACCATCAATGGCAAGTCCTGGCCCGATACCAATCCGCTGTTCACGGTGCGGCAGGGCAGGCGCTACCGCTTGGTCATGGACAACCACAGCGGCGACGAGCACCCCGTCCACCTGCACCGGCACACATTCGAGGTGACCAAGGTCGGCGACAAGCCGAGCTCGGGGCTGATGAAGGACACCATCAGCATGCCGCGGTTCTCGACGGCGGAGATCGACTTCGTGGCCGACGACCCCGGCCCGACCTTCTTCCACTGCCATCACCAGGACCATATGGACGAGGGCTTCGCGGGGCTGATCACCTATGTCTGAGCAGACGTCGGGCTGCAGGGTACGGAACCAGCACCCTCAACCTTCCACTCCCGCTCGGCGCCCGCTCCTGCAGCTCGCCTGAAGGAGATGGCGGAGTTTCGAAAAATGGGACACCAGCAGGAGTCCGGCGACGACGGCGTGGATAACGCCGTAGGGCGCATCGCGCGGGTCGAACAACGTTTGGGCCTGGCGGACCTCGCCATTTGCGCCGCTTCGGCCCAGCGCCGGACCGGCGGCGTTGATCGCCGTCAGGCGGCGGAGGTCGCAATCTGGGTCTACCTTCCCGCACAGAACAGCGGCCCCGCAGGAGAGTCCGCTCCCCGCCCAACTCAGTCAGCCAACGTTGAGGCCGCACTGTCTGCTCTCAGGAAGCCGGGCGCACCCAGCAGATGACCGACATGGGCGCGAAGCGGACACCAGAGCCGTAAGGCCGAGCTTGCTCTACTCCGACGAAATATGCATACTTTTGATGTCGGGCGATTCGCGTCCGCTGCTTAGAGAGCCGCTCGGAGCGATCCGCGCGGCTTTTTCTATGCCGAAAGGTCATCGACCCCTTCGACATGATGGACCAGCTGGTGGGCTGGCTTCAGGTTGTTCTCGGGGCGCTGAGCTGGATGGTCCCAAATCCATGGCGTCGAGATGCAGGCAGCCGGCGGAACCGCCGCGTTGTCCAACTCACGCATACGAAGCTGGGCCCCTTTGAGCGCACGCGCCTCAAGATCACCGACGACAGCCAACTCTAACTCTCCCCCGCCCCCGCCAGGGGCCGGCCCTTTTTAAGGAGCCAGGGTAGAGGCGATGTTGCGGCATCGTGTCGTGAATGATAATGTCCTTTACAATACATGAACGCTTGCTCCGGTGCTGCCGACCCGGATAGGCTCCAACAAGGAGGCGCCCCATGCCCGACACCGTCCCCGTGACCATTGAGGTCGAGCCCGGTGTCGCCGTCGCACTCGGCGACCCCCGCACCCGCGCCGCGATGGGGCGTTTGGTCAGCCGGGTGCTCAACCCGCGCCCCGGCCCGAGCGAACTGGCGCAGGCGATCGCCGAGGCGAAGGCCGAGGCACGCGCCGCCGGCCTGACCGACGCCGACATCACCACCGAGCTCGAAGCCTACAACGCAGAGCGCCGCGACGGCCCCAGGGCTTGATCGTCTTCGACGCGTCGGCCGTGGTGAGCGCCGCGCTGCGCGAGAACGGCGTGCCCGAGCAGGCGCTGCTGCGCGCCGAGGCGGCCGACGTCTTCGCGCTCTCGGTTGAGGTGGACGCAGAGATCACTGGAGTGCTGGAGCGGCCGCGCTTTGCTGCGGCGATCTCCGCGGCGCGGCGGGCGCGCATCCTCGACGTGCTGCGTGGCGAAGCGGTGTGGTTCACCCCGTCGGAGCGAGTGACGGACTGCCGCGACAAGAAGGACGACAAGTACCTCGAGCTCGCCCTCGCCGCCGGCGCCTGGGCGATCGTCAGCGGTGACGCCGACCTACTCGTGCTGCACCCCTGGCGCGGCGTGCGCATCCTGCGGCCGGCGGAGTACCTCGCGGAGGCTGGCGGTGGCACATGACCTGATCCTCCCAGACCGCGTCTCTCCCACCCTCCCCGGCGCGCTCGCCGTGCCCGCCGCCGTGGCGGACGCCGGCGAGGCTGCGGCGCGGCGCTACGTCGAGTTCTTCATGGCGCAGATCCGCAACCCGAATACCCGCGCGGCCTACGCACGCGCGGCGTCCGACTTCTTCGGCTGGTGCGGGCGGCACGACCTGGTGCTGGCTGCGGTGGGGCCGGTGCACGTAGCGGCCTGGGTAGAGGGCCTCGGCCGTAGGCTGTCGGCGCCCAGCGTGAAGCAGCGGCTCGCCGCAGTGCGGATGTTGTACGACTGGCTCGTCGTCGGTCATGTGGTGCCGCACAACCCCGCCGCGCCAGTACGCGGGCCGAAGCACAGCGCTGCTAGGGGCAAAACGCGAATGCCAACGCGTGAGGAGGCGAAAGCGCTGCTCTCTTCCATCCCGACCGACACCGTGGTTGGGCTGCGCGACCGCGCGCTCATTGGGGTGCTGCTCTACACCTTTGCCCGGGTCGGTGCGGCGACCGCTATACGAGTTGGCGACTATTATCCCGTGGGCAAACGCTGGTGGGTGCGGCTGCGTGAGAAGGGTGGCCGGCACCACGAGATGCCCTGCCACCACACACTCGGGGAATGGCTCGACGCCTATATCGAGACGGCAGGGATCGAGGCCGACACGCATGGGCCGCTGTTCCGCACCGCAAAGGGTCGCACAAGTCGACTGACGGCGACGGCGATGTCACAACCTGACGTCTACCGGATGATAAGGCGGCGGGCCGAGGTGGCTGGCGTAGCGACACAGATTGGCTGCCACTCCTGGCGGGCGCGGGGCATTACGGCGTACCTCGAGAACGGCGGTTTGCTGGAGCACGCGCAGGCGATGGCAGGGCATGCCAGCGCACGCACGACAAAACTTTACGACCGGCGCGGCGAGCAGATTTCGCTCGACGAAGTGGAACGGATTACCCTTTAACCGCCTCGCCTGATCGACGCCTCCGGGCGTTAGCGGTTAAACCGAGTTGCGAAGTTTGATCGCCGTCTCTACCCAATCCTCCAAGTTTGCCGCGATGTGTGCATAGACCTTTTGGCTATCGGTAAACGGTGGATCGTAAGTCTTCACCCACGTGGAGAGGGGCTTGGAGCCAACGGTGAAGCCAGCAAATGGATCCGTTCCGCGAGTAGACTGGCGCTGATGCCTGTCGAGTAGGTTGTGAATACGAACACCAAGGACGCCCTTCCCGTCATCCCATCCCTTCTTGATCTCGTAATTTACCCAGCGACGTCCGGCCGTGTTGGCGCCAACCAGCACAATCACACAGCTGCGGCCGTGGAGCTGGTCATCGATCCATTTCTGGATAGCGGCATCTCCGCCCTTTTTCACCTCCTCAAATTCATTGCCAGAAACGATCTTCTGGCTTTCGATTGCGCCGATACCCTTCACAGTCGCTACGCGCCAGTTATCTTCCTTGTAGTAGAAGCTGTAGAATCCCTTGCGTGCCATCTTAGCTTTCCCAACCAGGCGCTTAGCTAATTTCCAAACAAGCTAAGCAATTATGCTACTTCCAGTCCATCGCTTCAATCCCGTTCAGGAAGCGCGATTTGACTTGGTATAGAACTGACGGATCGGATGCAGCCTTGTTACCGAGCGCGAATAGGCTTTCGATTTCCCGCGGGTTATCGAGTGCGTACATTCCCTCGTTGGTGACCGTGTTGATCCGAAGAAATCGTGCCTCACCGACGAGTTGCTGAGCATGCCGCACAGCAGAGTCCACCTGTGCGTTCATCAGCAGCGAAATTAGAGACCGGTTCCAACGTATTATGCCAGCACCAAGTTTGCCCTTCACAGAGAAGGGCTCGTCCGTGGTTCCAATACTGAGGACGTCAATGCGATTCAGAGGAACCTGAAGGTAGCAGACTGCCTCCACAATCGCTGCAAGTGCTGGGCAATTCGCCCACACTCCACCATCGAAGTAGGGCACGTCAGAAATTGCGTTATTTACATTTGCCGCGGAGAAATACGTGGGCGCCGCGGCTGTTGCGAGAGCAACTTCCGCGGCGCTCGTATTGCGGTCACCTGTTAAGAGAGGATGATGCGGTGTTCGGAATGTATGGCAAACGCCGCTGATAGTGTCGAATGCCGGGACGACAAGTCGGGAGGTTGAATCACCGAGCGTCTTTTGCAAGCCTCCAGTGAAGTACGCCTTCTTGATCTCATTAAAAAGCACCTGCTGCGAGTGCTTCGGCTTGACCCAATGCCTCGCCCATCGGCCCAGACGCTGGTGTCTACGCATCACTGGGAAGATAATCGGGCCTCTATCGCGGTAAAACTTCATGATCTCCAAAGGAGACAATCCAAGGCCCAGTCCTATTGCTAGGATGCCGCCAGTCGAAGTTCCAGCGATGAGATCGAACCTCTCAGCAATCGGCTCATTCAGTTGCTTGCTAAGCGTCGCAAGTGCAGCTGCCGTGAAAGCGCCTTTGATGCCTCCACCGTCAAGTGCCAGAATACGAAAAGAGAGGCCTTCCGTGACGCGTCCACGGACCAAAGGCAGCCGACCAAATTGCTGGCAGACATCTCCAACAAGGCTGGCAACATCTTCCTGTATCGCAATTGATGCATTAGTGCGATCGTCGAGGCCGTTTTTCAGCGACTGTATGATCTGTGGGTGGTCCCGCACATAGTCCTGCGCGGCACCACCCAAGCCACCTGAGAGCCCATCCGGAAAGGAATTGAATCGGCTGAATCGGATGTGATTCTCTGGTCGTGCGGGCGATTCGCGGGGGCAGGCAATGGCGTGGACGGCAGAGCA
>NZ_QLIX01000054.1 GCF_003258945.1 Roseicella frigidaeris
GGACAGTCCGCCGGCTGGGGGCGCGCCCCCAGCCGGCGGCGCCCAAGTCTCTATCCCAGCGCCAAAGACACAAGCTGCCGGAGGCAGCGCCCGGCGTTTGAGGGGCGCGGAGGTGAAACCTTCGCGCGCTTGGCATGAGATTTCCCCGCGACGCCGCTTCGCGGCGCCGCGGGGACCCCGTGATTCGCTCCAGGGTCGAGACGCGTCACGGCCTGCCGCGGCCAAGCCGCGGCAGGCGCCAATGGGCGGCCTCGGACCGGTCGAAGGACTGGCCCGTCGGGATCAGGCCTTGGCGGCCTTCCGCTTCGCCTTCTTCATGCCGGCCAGCGCCGCTTCCTTCAGCGCCGGGCTGGCCTTGAAGCGCACGGTGGCGCCGGCCTTCACCGGCACCTTCTCGCCGGTGCGGGGGTTCATGGCGGTGCGCTTCGGCGTCTCGCGCACCACGAAGGAGCCGAAATCCGGCAGGGTGAAACGCCCGGTGCCGGTGATCTCGGTCTTGATGGCCTCGATGAGGTCGCTGGCCAGGCGGTTCGCCGCCACGGCCGGCATCTCGGTGGACTGGACGATGACGTCGGTCAGAAACTTCTTCGACATGCTCGGGACTCCCTGAGAATCCCCGCGTCATAGCGAGAAGATCGGGCGGCGTCAGTCGTCTCCTTGCGTCCGGCGCGCAAGAAGCCGCCGCGGGACGTTCGGCAGGGGAGCGACTCGATCAATTCGGCGCTGTCGGGCGCGTCGTCCGGCCCGCTCCGGCGCCCGCAGGGCCGCGACTCGGCAGGGGCCGGCATGGCCCCCGCCATCTGGCCGGCCTGGAGCATGATCGCCCGAGGTGGGATCACCGAAGGCGCGACTCACGCAACCCAACACCGCGCCAGACCATGATCCGCGAACCCGCGTGAGCGGATCGTGGTCCAGGAGGTTCCCGCATGCGCCCCGATCCCGCCACGCCCAGGCCCGCTCTCGCCGGCGGTCCCGCCATCGCCCGCATCGCCCTGGCGGCCGGGCTGGTCCTGCTCGGGCTCTGGACCCTGCACGGCTTCCTGCCGGCCCTGGCCTGGGCAGTGATCCTGGCGATCGCCGCCTGGCCGGGCTTCGCGCGCGCCGGGCGGCGCTGGCCGGCGCAGCGGCGGCTGCTCCTGCCGATCATCTTCACCGGCGCCATCGCCCTGCTCTTCCTCCTGCCCCTCGGCCTGCTGGCGGTGCAGGCCGGGCGGGAGGCGGGCGGGCTGCTGCACTGGCTGCAGGAGGCGCAGCAGAGCGGCCTGCCGCCGCCCGCCTGGCTGACCAAGCTGCCGCTCGGCGGCGCGGCGCTGCGGCACTGGTGGCAGCAGAACCTCGCCGATCCCGAGGCCGTGGCCGGGCTGCTGGCGCGGCTGCGGCAGTCCGAGCTGCTCGGCATGGGCCGCGAGCTCGGCGCCAGCCTGCTGCACCGGGCCATCCTCTTCGGCTTCACGATCCTGACGCTGTTCTTCCTTTTCCGCGACGGCGAGACGCTGGCGGCCCAGGCGCGGCGGGCGAGCGCCCGCCTCCTCGGCCCGGCCGGCGAGCGGGTGGCGCGGCAGATGATGGCCTCGGTGCACGGGACGGTGGACGGGCTGGTGCTGGTCGGGCTCGGCGAGGGGCTGCTGCTCGGCATCGCCTATGCCCTGGCCGGGGTGCCGCATCCGACGCTGCTCGGCGCCGTCACCGGGCTCGCCGCCATCATCCCCTTCGCCGCGCCGGTCGTCTTCGGCGGGGCGGCGCTGGTGCTGTTCGCCCAGGGGGCGGCGACCGCCGGCCTCGCCGTGTTCCTGTTCGGGATGGTGGTGGTCTTCGTCGCCGATCACGCGGTGCGGCCGGCGCTGATCGGCGGGGCCACCCGCCTGCCCTTCCTGCTGGTCCTGCTCGGCATCCTCGGCGGGGTGGAGAGCTGGGGCCTGCTCGGCCTGTTCCTCGGGCCGGCGCTGATGGCCGCCCTCGCCCTGCTCTGGCAGGAATGGACGGCGCCCCGGCCGGAGGCGCCGCGCCCCGGCTGAGCCGGCCTGTTTTCGGAGCATCGTCACCCGATCAGGTTCGCCCGCCTGATCGGGATCTGCTCTAGCGGATGCGGGTCTTGGCCCAGGCCTCGGCCAGGCGGGAGACCGGGTCGAAGGTGAGGTCGAGGCGCCGCCGCGGCCCGCCGGCGGCGATGGGCAGGGATTGCAGCTCGGCCGGCACGTCGCCCCAGCGCCGCACCGGGCCGCTGTCGACATGCACGAAGCCGCGGCTGCCATAGATGCCGACGCCGCCGCGGCCGAGCCGCAGGGCCTGCTCGCCGAAGGCCGCGATCCGGTCCGGCGCCACCATCACGTCGACCGCCCCGGCCCGCAGATGCTGGCTGTCGCCGGCACCGTGCACGGCGTAGTTCGTCTCCGGCGTGCGGTAGCCGGAGAGGATGGTGATCTCGCCGGTCAGGCCGGCCCGCTGCGCCACCTCNGCCGCGGCCGTCATGCCAGGGGCCGGCGAAGCGCGAATTGTTCGCCGCATGCCGGATGGCGATGCGCCGCACCGGGGCCACGGGGCGGCGCGGCGCCGCCTGGGCGACGCAGGGGACGATGGCGATCGCGGTGGGGGCCGCGAGGCACAGGGTTCGGCGTCTCATGAGCGCACTCGTAAGGGACTGCGACGGCAGCGGGAACCCCGTCTGACACCCATTTGCCCCAGCCGGGCCGATTCCGTCCCACATGAACCGCATGTGAATTGAATGGCATGCCGGCGAACGCGCGCCGATTGCATCGCGTTGACGCCCCTTCGCGGCCCCCGTCGCGGCCAAGGAGTGCGTGATGCGAGCTTTGACGGTCATCCCCGGACGCGCGGGCTCGGCCGCGGTGATCGAGGTGCCGGAACCCGCCCTGGCGGATGGCCCGGTCCTGGTCCGGACCCATGCCGTCGGGGTCTGTGGCACGGATGAGGAGATCGTCTCCGGCAGCTATGGCTGGGCGCCGGCGGGCGAGGAGCGGTTGATCATCGGCCATGAATCCCTCGGCGAGGTGATGGAGGCGCCGGCCGACAGCGGCTTCAAGCCGGGCGACCTGGTGGCCGGGGTGGTGCGGCGGCCCGACCCGGTGCCCTGCCTCGCCTGCGGCGCCGGCGAGTGGGACATGTGCCGCAATGGCCGCTACACCGAGCGCGGCATCAAGCAGCGGCACGGCTTCGCCTCGGAGCGGTTCCGCATCGAGCCGGACTTCCTGGTGCCGATCGCGCCGGAGCTCGGCCTGCTCGGGGTGCTGATGGAGCCGGCGAGCATCCTCGCCAAGGCCTGGGAGCATGTGGAGCGCATCGGCCAGCGCGCCCGCTGGGCGCCGCAGACCGTGCTGGTGACCGGCGTCGGGCCGATCGGGCTGCTCGCCGCGATGATGGGCCGGCAGCGCGGGCTCGAGGTGCATGTGCTGGCGCGCAGCCCGGACGGGCCGCGGCCGCGCCTCGCCCGGGCGCTCGGCGCCACCTACCATGCCGGCGAGGTCACCGACCTGCCCTTCCACCCGGATGTCGTCCTCGAATGCACCGGCGTGCCGGAGGTGGTGGTGGCGGCGATGCAGCAGCTCGCCCCGGCCGGCATCTGCTGCCTGGCCGGCATCTCCTCCGGCGCCCGCCGCATCTGCCTCGACGGCGGCACCGCGGAGCGGCAGATGGTGCTCGGCAACGAGGTGCTGTTCGGCTCGGTCAACGCCAACATGCGGCATTTCCGCGCCGCGGCGGAGGCGCTGGCCCGGGCCGACCGGGGCTGGCTGGGCGGGCTGGTGACCCGCCGCGAGCCGCTCGACCGCTGGCAATCCGCCCTGCAGCGGCAGGCCGACGACATCAAGACCGTGATCGACTTCACGCTCTGACATGGCGCTCCAGATCGAGGACTACGCGGTCATCGGCAACCGCGAGACCATGGCCCTGGTCGGCCGCGACGGCAGCATCGACTGGCTCTGCCTGCCGCGCTTCGACAGCCCCGCCTGCTTCGCGGCGCTGCTGGGCACGGCGGAGAACGGCCGCTGGCGGATCGCGCCCAGCCATCCGGGCGCCCGGGTGAGCCGGTGCTACCGGCCCGGCACCATGGTGCTGGAGACGCGCTTCGAGTGCCCCTCCGGCGCGGTCACGGTCATCGACTGCATGCATCGGCGGGATGGCTGCAGCGACATCGTGCGGATCGTCCGCGGCGAGCACGGGCAGATGACGCTGCGCAGCGACCTGGCGATGCGCTTCGACTACGGGCGCGACATCCCCTGGGTCTCGCGGCTCGAGGATGGCCGGCTGCAGGCCATCGCCGGGCCGGACCGGCTGGTGCTCGACACCGCCGTGCCGCTCAAGGGCGAGCGCATGACGACGGTGACCCGGTTCGAGGTCTCGGCCGGCCAGAGCATCCCCTTCCTCCTCACCTGGAACCCCTCCTACCGTCCGCTGCCGGAGCGGCTCGATGCCGAGGCGCTGCTGCTCGCCGAGACGCGCGAATGGCAGGCCTGGTCGGGGCGCAGCCGCACCGCCGGGCCCTGGGCCGAGGCGGTGGACCGCTCGCTGATCACCCTGCGCGGCCTGGCGCATCGCGAGACGGGCGGCATCGTCGCCGCCGCCACCACCTCCCTGCCGGAGCAGCTCAAGGGCTCGCGCAACTGGGACTACCGCTTCTGCTGGCTGCGCGACGCGACGCTGACGCTGCTGGCGCTGATGGCCGGCGGCTATGTCGAGGAGGCCGCCGCCTGGCGCGAATGGCTGCTGCGGGCGGTGGCGGGCAGCCCCGACAAGCTGCAGATCATGTACGGGCTGGCCGGCGAGCGGCGCCTCGAGGAGTGGCAGGTGCCCTGGCTCACGGGCTACCAGGGCGCCCGGCCGGTGCGCATCGGCAACGCCGCCTCCGGCCAGATGCAGCTCGATGTCTTCGGCGAGCTGCTCGATGCCATGCACCATGCCCGCCGGGCCGGCATCCCGCCGAACGACGCCGCCTGGAACCTGGAGCGGACGCTCGCCAACCGGCTGATCGAGATCTGGCACCAGCCGGATGAGGGGATCTGGGAGATCCGCGGCCCGCGCCGGCACTTCACCCATTCCAAGGTCATGGCCTGGGTCGCCATCGACCGGTCGGTGCGGGCCATCGAGGAATTCGGCTTGCCCGGGCCGCTCGAGGAATGGCGCGCCGTGCGGGCCCGCATCCACCGCGATGTCTGCCGCCGCGGCTTCGACCGGCAGCGCGGCTGCTTCGTCCAGGCCTATGGCGCGCCGCATCTCGATGCCAGCCTGCTGATGATCCCCCTCGTCGGCTTCCTGCCGCCCGAGGACCCGCGCGTGCGCGGCACGGTCGAGGCGATCGAGCGCGAGCTCATGGTCGAAGGCTTCGTCCGCCGCTACGACACCGGTTCGGATGTCGACGGCCTGCCGCCGGGCGAGGGCGCCTTCCTCGCCTGCAGTTTCTGGCTGGCCGATAATTACGTGATGCTCGGCCGCCGGCCCGAGGCGCGCAGCCTGTTCGAGAGGCTGCTGGCGTTGCGCAACGATGTCGGGCTGCTGGCCGAGGAATACGATCCGAAGGCGCAGCGCCTGGTGGGCAATTTCCCGCAGGCCTTCTCGCACATCGCCCTCGTCAGCACCGCGGGCAACCTGACGCGGACCGAGGCGGCCCCGGCGGAGCAGCGCTCCGGCCGCCAGGCGCCGCCGGAGGAGCCGGAGGGCGGGCCGCAGGGGGACCGGCGCGAGCGGCTGCTCCCCGCGGTGCGGTGAGTCGCAGAGCGGTGACGGGGCAGGCCGCGCCCGTCCCGCTTGCGGAACCAACCCAGGGGCGCCGGGTTGAAGCCGGGCCCCTCGGGAGCCAGGCCAGCATGCCCAGCGATCCGCGTCCCGCCACTGCCAAGGCGGCCCGGCAGGCGGCGCGCGCCGCCGCGCTGCGCTACGTCTCAGACGAGACGCCGGGCATCGGCCGGCGCCGCCACGGCGCGCGGTTCCGCTACACCCAGCCCGGGGGCGGCAGGCTGGCCGACCGGGCGGCGCTGCGACGGATCAAGGCGCTCGCCATCCCGCCGGCCTGGACCGAGGTATGGATCTGCCCCTTCGAGAACGGCCACATCCAGGCAACCGGCCGCGACGAGCGCGGCCGCAAGCAGTACCGCTACCATCCGCGCTGGCGCGAGACGCGCGATGCCGCCAAGTTCGGCCGCATGGCGGACTTCGCCCGGCTGCTGCCGCGCATCCGCGAGCGGGTGGCGGCCGATCTCCGGCGCACCGGCCTGCCGCGCGAGAAGGTGCTGGCGACGGTGGTGCGCCTGCTGGAGACCACGCTCATCCGCGTCGGCAACGACGACTATGCCCGGCAGAACGGCAGCTACGGCCTCACCACGCTGCGCACCCGGCATGTCGCCGTGGAGGGGAGCAGCTTGCGCTTCCTGTTCAAGGGCAAGAGCGGCAAGACCTGGAGGCTGCAGCTGCAGGACCGCCGCCTGGCCCGCATCCTGCGCGAGTGCCAGGAGCTGCCCGGGCAGGAGCTGTTCCAGTATCTCGACGCCGATGGCCAGCGCTGCGGCATCGATTCCGGCGACGTGAACGACTACCTGCGCGACATCGCCGGCGCGGAGGTGACGGCCAAGGATTTCCGCACCTGGGCCGGGACGGTGCTCGCCGCCCTCGCCCTGCACGAGTTCGAGCGGGTGGACAGCGCGGCGGCGGCCAAGCGCAACGTCAAGCAGGCGATCGAGCAGGTCGCCGCCCGGCTCGGCAACACGCCGACCATCTGCCGCAAATGCTACGTCCATCCCGGCCTGCTCGACCTCTACATGGATGGCGAGCTGGCGCTGCGGCTGAAGCAGGAGGCGGAGGAGAAGCTGCGCGAGGAGGCCGCCGGCCTGCGGCCGGAGGAGACGGCGGTGCTCGGCCTGCTCATCGGCAAGCTCGCCCGCGCGACGCGGTCCTCGCCCCGCATCGTGCGCGCCGGGGCGGAGAGCCGCGCGGCGACCGCCTGACCACCCGGCTCAGCCGGCGCGCATGCGGCGCGCCAGCATCTCGCCGATCATCACGCAGGTGAAGTGCAGATTGGCCCGGCAATCGGCCGGCATGATCGAGGCATCGGCGATGCGCAGGCCGGTGACGCCGCGCACCTGCAGCAGCGGGTCCACCACGCCGCGCGGGTCCTCGAAGGCGGTCATGCGGCAGGTGCCGGCGGCGTGCTGGATGTCGCCCGCCTCCTGCAGCATCAGCGCGTCCAGCGCGTCGTCCGGCAGCGCCGCGGCCTCGGCCATCGTCAGGGCGCTGTCGCCGAAGCGGATCGCCTCGGCGATGCCGGCGACCGCCGGCAGGGCGCAGAGCCGGGCCAGGCGGCGGACGCCGTCGCGCATCCGCAGCCGGTCGCGCGGATCCTCCAGCATGGCCTCCTCGACCACCGGATTGGCCTCGGGGTCGGGCGAGACCAGCCGCACCTCGCCGCGCGAGAAGGCGTCGTAGAGGGCGACGCCGATGGCGCCGACCGGCGCCGGCAGCGGCCCCTCCAGCCCGCGATGGTTGTAGGCGATCATGATCATGTCCCGCTCGCCGCCGCCGCCGAGGCCGCTGCTGTAGGTGACGCAGCAATTGGTGTGGCGGGCATCCGGGTCGCGCGCCGCATGCTCCGGCCGCAGCATCAGCGTCGCTCGCAGGATCGGGTGGTCCATGAAATGCCGCCCGACCGCCGGCAGGTCCTGCCGCACCGGGATGCCGAGCGCGGCCAGCGCCGGCGCCGGGCCGATGCCGGAGCGCATGAGGATCGCCGGGCTGTGGATGGCGCCGGCGCAGAGCACCACGGCGCGGGCCGGGATATCCTGCCACGCGCCGCCCTCCCGCCGCGCCCGCACGCCGACGGCGCGGCGGCCCTCGAACAGCACCCGGTCGACCAGCATGCCGCCGCGGATCTCGAGATTCGGCCGGCCACGCGCCGGCTCCAGATAGGCGTCGTTGGTCGTCACCCGCCTCCCGTCGCGGAGATTGATCGGGTTGCAGGAGACGCCCTCCCCCTCCGGCGCGTTCAGATCGGGCTTCCAGGGATGCCCCGCCGCCAGCGCCGCGTCGCGCAGCGCCCGGTCCACCGCGCCCCATGCCGCCTCCGGCATGCGGAAGACCGGCAGCGGGCCGCCGCGGCGGAGGCCGGGGGCAATGCCCGTCATCGCATCGTCCTCGATGGCATCGAAGACCGGCAGCACATCGGCCGCCGACCAGCCCTCGCAGCCCGCCTCGGCCCAGGCATCGAAGGCGGCCGGCACGCCGCGGATGGCGATCTGCGCATTGACCGTGGAGGAGCCGCCGAGCGCCTTGCCGCGCCAATAGAATTTCGGCGCCTGCGCCGCCGTGCGGCGGGTCATCAGCCCCGGCCATTGCCAGGCCGCCTGATGCGCCGGGTCATGCATGAAGGGCACGATATTGGCGCTGCGCAGCGCCGGCGGCGCCTCGGCCGCGCGCCAGTCCCGGCCGGCCTCCAGCAGCAGCACGCGGCGGCCGGCATCCTCGCTGAGGCGGGCGGCGAGCGGCGCGCCGGCCGAGCCGGCCCCGACCACGATGACATCATGCATGCGGGCAATTCCCCTCCGAGGCGGCGCACGGGGCGCTGCAAGCGGCATGCCGTGCCGCCCGTCGCCGCGACCTTGCGGGCCGGCGGCGCGTGGGTGGATGCTCCTGCCTTCGCAGCCATGCGACAAGGGAGGAAGACCATGCCGAAGCGCCAGCCCGATGCCGAGATCGAGGCCATCCGCGCCGTGCTCGCCGCCCGGCCGCGGCCGGCGGAGCTGGCCGAGCGCCGCCGCCGCCTCGATGCCCTCGGCGGCAGCTACCCGCTGCCCGGCGATATCCGCGTCGAGCCGACCAGCGCCGGCGGCGTGCCGGCGGAATGGACCGAGGCGCCGGGGGCGGATGCCTCGCGCGTGCTGCTCTACCTGCATGGCGGCGGCTATGTCGCCGGCTCGCTGACCAGCCACCGGCCGATGGTGGCCGAGGCCGGGCGGCAGGCCGGGTTGCGCACCCTCGCCCTCGACTACCGGCTGGCGCCGGAACACCCCTTCCCCGCCGCGCTGGAGGATGCCGTCGCGGGCTATCGGCATCTGCTGGAGCAGGGCTTCGCGCCGGCGCGGATCGCCATCGGCGGCGACAGCGCCGGCGGCGGCCTGGCGGCGGCGCTGTTGGTGGCCTTGCGCGACCAGGGCCTGCCCCTGCCCGGCTGCGCCTGGCTGATCAGCCCCTGGGTCGATCTCGAGAGCAGCTATCCGAGCATGGCCAGCAAGGCCGCGGCCGATCCGATGGTGCAGAAACCCTATCTGCTCGAGATCGCGCCGATGTACCACGGCGCGACATCGGCGCGCGCGCCCCTCGTCTCGCCCATCCATGCCGATCTGCACGGGCTGCCGCCGCTGCTGGTGCAGGTGGGCTCGGCCGAGACGCTGCTCGACGAGGATGTCGCCTTCGCCGGGCGGGCCGGTGCGGCGGAGGTGGCGGTGACGCTGGAGGTCTGGCCGGAGATGATCCATGTCTGGCATCTCTTCCACCCGCAGCTCGCCGCCGGGCGGCGCGCCATCGCCGCCGCCGGGCAGTTCATCCGCGCGCAGCTCGCGGCCTAGACGGTGTTACGGACCAAGTCGAAGGCGGCTGTGGCTTTGGCGAGCATGAGGCTGACGAAGGCGATGACGTGCAGGCCTGCGAGGGTTTGGGGGA
>NZ_QLIX01000055.1 GCF_003258945.1 Roseicella frigidaeris
ATCGCTTGCGCCTTCGTCCGCTTGGCCATGATCCGCATCATGCTGCGACGGCTGGCCGCAACCCCCTCCGCCTGAATCAGAACTTCCCGGATGGGCTCTGAGACGGTCCCGCGAGGCTCGCCGCTCTATCTTCGCGCGGGCGACCTGCTCTTCCAGCGCGGCAACACGCCCGAGTATGTCGGGATCGCTGCCATCTACGATGGCCCGCCTGAAACCTACGTCTATCCGGATTTGATGATCCGCGTCCGCACTCCTGACACGGCGCTTACGGGCTGGATCTGGCGTGTCGCCAATGCGCCCGCAGGCCGGCGTCACATGCGGAACGCCGCTTCGGGAACTGCGGGAAGCATGCCGAAGATAACGGGCGACGCGGTGCGGTCCCTGCCGATCCCGCTCCCCCCGCACGAAGAGATGCGGCGTCTCCTGGGCAGGATCGAGGAGGAGCTGAACGCCGCCGATGAGGCCGAAGCTTTGCTCAATGCGCAGCAGGCCGCGGCAGTCACGCTCCGCCAATCCATCCTGCACGCCGCCTTCACCGGCCGCCTCGTCGCGCAGGACCCGGCCGACGAGCCTGCCGCCGCCCTGCTCGCGCGCCTCCGCGCCACGCCGGCCGCGGCGCGCCGCCCCCGTGCGCGCCGCACCGCCACGCAGCCCGACCTGATCGAGACACCCGCATGAGCGAGACCGAGAACGTCCTGACCGCAAAGGTCTGGAACCTCGCTCATGTGATGAACAACGCCGGCGTCGGCTCCGGCGACTATGTGGAGCAGGTCACCTACCTGCTCTTCCTCAAGCTCGACGCGGAGCGGGAGGAGGACGGCCTGCCCTCCCTGCTGCCGGAGGACTGCCGCTGGGCGCGCCTCGCCGCGCTCTCCGGCCGCGAGCTCGCGCAGCACTACGCTCGCATGCTGGAGACGCTCGCGGGCCAGCCCGGCCTCGTCGGCACCATCTACACCCGCGCCCGCAACACCATCGAGGAACCGGCCCATCTGCACCGCCTGGTGCGCATGATCGGCGCGGAGAGCTGGTCGGGCTTCGGCGTGGACGTGAAGGGCGCGATCTACGAAAGCCTGCTGGAGCGCACCGCCTCCGACACCAAGTCCGGCGCCGGCCAGTATTTCACCCCGCGCCCCGTCATCCAGGCCTGCGTCGAGGTGGTGGACCCCAGGCCCGGCCAGACCATCTGCGACCCCGCCTGCGGCACCGCGGGCTTCCTCCTCGCCGCCTTCGAGCACATGCGCCAGAAGCCCGAGGCGCGCGACCGCGAGACGGGGCGCAAGATGCGGGAGGAAGGCTTCACCGGCTACGACATCGTCGCCGGCGTCGCGCGGCTCGCCGCCATGAACCTCTACCTGCACGGCCTCGGCCGCGCGGACGTCACGCCGATCCACCGCGCCGACGCGCTGCTGGCAGATCCGGGCCGGCGCTGGGACGTGATCCTCACCAACCCGCCCTTCGGCCGCCGCCAATCCATCCAGGTCTTCACCGGCGACGGCGAGGCGGAGACAGAGCGCGAGGACTACCAGCGCCCCGACTTCAACGTCACCACCGGCAACAAGCAGCTCAACTTCGTCCAGCACATTATGACCGTGCTGGCGCCGGGCGGCGTCGCCGCCGTGGTGCTGCCCGACAACGTGCTGTTCGAGGGCGGCGCCGGCGAGAAGATCCGTCGCCGGCTGCTCGACGAGTTCGAGTGCCACACCCTGCTGCGCCTGCCGACCGGCATCTTCTACCGCCAGGGTGTGAAGGCGAACGTCCTGTTCTTCGAGGCCCGCCCGCGCCGCAAGGAGCCGTGGACAGAGGCCCTATGGGTCTATGACCTCCGCACCAACAAGCGCTTCACCCTGAAGGAACGCCCGCTGCGCGACGCCGACATGGCGGAGTTCGTGAGCCTGGCGAAGCTCTCCGCCCGCGCGAAGCGGCAGGAGACCGAGCGCTTCAAGCGCTTTACCTACGCCGAGCTCGCTGCCCGCGAGAAGCTGGACCTGAACCTGACCTGGCTGCGCGAGGAAGGCGCCACCGACCCCGCAAGTCTGCCGCCGCCAGCCGAGATCGCCGCTAGCATTGCCGAGGACCTGGAGGCAGCGCTGGCGCGGTTCCGGGCGGTTGCGACGCGGCTTGGTTGACCTTCAGTTGGAAAATGGCGTCATGCCGAGGAGGCACGCTCATACTGGACGCTGAGGACTTCTTCCCCCCGCATCACCAGTACCCGCTGCACATACAAAGCTACGTCTGGGACTCCGTGCTCGACGACTAACTCGACAGCCCGCTCGCCACGCTTTCTCTTCTGCCGCCACTCTGCGTACGGGTACTCGGAGATTGGCAAGAACGTCGAGCGCCCCCTAGGGGCCGGGTAAGGCTTTGTGGCCCCACTGTTGATCGGTGAGAGAGTGATGGACTCTCGATGTGCCGTCACGAGCGCCGATGCATCAATCTCCAGAACGTCGTGTTCGAGACTGCGATATGGCTTCGCTCCCACCAAGCGGAGAAGGCGCCCCCTCGTCAGCCAGAAGAACACCTTCCGATTAAGGAGCCTGTACCACTCCTCCGGCGTCAAGCCGTCCTGAAGGCAGCGGGTGAGGCCAAGGTCGTCCATTGGCTTCTGATCCCGGACGACCGCTCGGCCAAGGCTTGCCTCCTGGATCTCGACATTCGAAGGGCGGCGCCGCGCCTCAATCGCTTCACGCTCGGCGCCCGAGATGCCGTAGAGATCGAGCAGCCCCGAGGTGCTCAAGAGGCCGTGCCGCTGGATAGACGGCCAGCTTCCGCGTTCCGCCATGTGATAGAGGACCGGGCAGTCTTGAAGCAGTTCAGAGAGTTCCGCCTCGGTCACCACGCCCGCCTATCGATCACGTTTCGCCAATCGAATCCGGTCGACATCATCGACACCGGCACCCCAGCCACTCGCTCCACCTCCTCGATGAAGCGCAGTGTCGGTTGGGTCAGCTGCTCGAAGCGGAATGCATCCTTGTTCTTGTGGTCGATGTAGTCCACGAAGGTCAGAGCGAGATCGGTCGGCCCGTTCAACAGCGCAGATCGTCGTAATTGCTCCCAGTCGAATTCCGCAATTCGTCTTTGGCGCTTTGTCGTGGTCGTGGTCTCTGTCCGCTTGAGATTTTCGAGCGGGATGCCGGAACGTGTAGCGAGGTCCTCGTAGGTCAGTTCCTTCCACATCGGTCCGGATGGGCCGCCGACGCGGATGGGATAGGTACGGCACACCATCACGACGCGGCGCACCCGCCTTGGCGCAATACCCGCATCAGCCAAACAGCCAGCAACCGTGGTGTCCCGCGAAGTGACGTGTGGGTAGGGGCCATGGTGAAGACTGAGCGAGGTTCCCTGCGTACCCTCAAGAAGGACGCGATGCTCCCGAAGGTAGGCTTCGGCGAGGATCTCTTGTGCGTCGCAGATGTACGGCCGCAGTTCAGGCACGTCGCCAGCTAGGCGGGCACCTCCACTGCGCTGCATAATCTTTCGTGCGCTCGCGGCGCCCACACCCTGCCCGGTGGAAGAGATGCTCTCCGTCAGCCTGGTCTCTTCGGCAATGTCGCTATCCTCGATGATCATGGCGTTGCGGTCGATGAAAAGCCGCTCTGCCTCAACGCCGTGCTCCTGAATCTCACGGAGCAGCTTATCAAGCTTCAGGACCGCGCCGGCTCCGAGAAGGAGGCGTGCATGGGACGCGCGTCTCGTCCCGGATGGGAGGTGGTAGTAGGTCTCCACAGGGTCGCCGAAAACCTTGTGTCCCGCGTTCGGACCGCCGACACGGACCAGTAGATCATACTCTGGGGCGATGTGGCCGACGATGTTGCCTTTGCCTTCGCTGCCGTATTGCCCGCCGACCAATACGTCGACCAGGGGCACGATGGAGCGCGGGTAGAGTCCGAGTAGCGCAGTGGCGCGCACGAGCACGGCATCGGCCGACGATCGGTCGGTCTCAACGACGATGTCAGCAAGCGGCGCGAGCTCTTGAATCCGTCGCTCGGTAGGATGCTTGCGAGCATCACCATATGACGCGAACTCAACCGTCTCGGTTGGACGTTCTCCGTATCGCCGCGCAAGTTCCACGTCGCTGGCGGTGACGTGCACATGGTGCACCTCGGGGCCGAAGGCATCGCGTACAGCTTCGATCTGACCGCGAATGCGAACAGCATCGATGACGAACAAGTCTGGTTGGACGCCGTCGACTACGGTGCCCTCGATCACCCGCGCGAGCGCTGTCTTCACCCATGCGCCGCCATCTGCCTTATCGAGCGACTGACCCGCCTTCTGCAGAGCGGACCTTGTGTTTGGTGTTTCTGGCCGTGCAGCAGAGATCAGGTCGCGTGTCCGGATGATCTTCGCGCCGTGGCGCGCCTCGAGCCGCTGGGCGAGTTCACTCTTGCCGGCGCACATCGGACCGGAAAGGAGGACTATGCGGGAGCGGCGGAGGCGAGCCATGGATCAGGCGAAGAGATCCGCCTCCGCTCCTGCGCGGCGCGGCGGGGGATCGTAGACGATGGTCCTCACACCGCGCGCGACGAAAGCATCATTCACCATCTGCTCGACGACTTGCCAATCGCCGCCGGCGCCCCCTGTCCCAAGCCGGGGCATGTGAACGGACGCTTCAGTCGCAAGAGCTTCATCCCCGACTGCGTCGAGGCACCGACCGAGCGCTGCGTAGCGAATTCGAGGCTTGTCCGACGACCCGTAGCCATGCTGCGCGACCAAGCTTGCCAAAGTCACTCCGCCCGATGCCGGGCAGAAGTGAACTAGCCCGAGGCGCTGATCACGCGGCGAGCTGCTGAGCCACTCGGCGAAGGCGGCTTCGGCTCCAGGAAAACGGGTCGCCGCAATACGCGCGATCCCCCCACCCCACCGACGCGCAGCGTCATTGACCATCATGCAGACGATCCGTCGCCCTCCACCTTTTGGCTGAAGCACGTCGCCATGAACATGCTGAAGCAGAGGCCGTGCATCGTGTGGCGTCGAGTGACGCGGCCGAACGATGCAGGCGACACGCGGCAGCGAGCTACCGGGATAGCCGGGTATTCCTACGCACTGGAGAACGACATCGCCGAGCGGCTCCCAGACTTCCGAGCCATGCGCTGTGTGGCCAATCGCCGTGCAGTCAGCCATCAGCGTTTCCGCCGGCGGCACGAGGCCGCCGGACGCAAGCTCCCATCCTCGGGAGGGGATCGCGTAGTCGACGCGATAGCGCCGGCCGCCGCCGTCGCGCGGCGAGGCGAATACAACGAGCAGAGGTTCGGACACCACCTTCGCCACGCGGATCAGGAACGCTTCCGCCGAGACGTCGAACTTACGTCGCTCGGCCATAAGCGTCTCGATCGGCGGCGCTTGCTCGCGCAGAGCCAAGCTGCCCACCGGCATGATGAACTCGGCCGCAGCGATGTTGCAGAGCATCTCGAGCTGCCAGTCGTCCGGGCCGCGATCCCCGCCCCGATTCCGAACCGCCTCCGTCACGTCCGGAAAGAGAGCGTGCGCGACCTCATGTGCGATAGAGAAGCGGACCCGTTCACGCGGCTGCGTCGGGTTAAACTGGATCCGGACACCCCCGTTATCGGGCACGGCGCGCGCATCGCGAACCTGAGCATTCGCTTCAACCGGGATACGAAGCTGATCGGCGAGGAACAGCGGATTGAACGGTGGGCCGCTCCAGCCAGCATCCAGGGCCTTGAGCACGCACGTGCGGGCGGTCTGCTCAACCTTCGCGACAGGATCTTCGTTGCCGGCGAACCGAAGCACAGACAAGTTCGTCCAGTTGATCGCTTGGGTCATGCAGCGTGTCCTCGCTTGCCCAGCTCCGTCTGACTGCAGATCAGCGAAATCATGCCGAACGGTCTCACCCTGTTGTTTGTGCAGGGGCGAGCGAATCGACACATCATTCCCCGATGCTGTATGTTGTACCTGAGGAGTGTGGTCCCGCAATATCTTGCGTAGGGTCATGGCAAGGTGCCTGTCGGGCTGGGCTGCAGCCGAAGAGCTGCCTCCTGTTGTGGCCAGGGCAATGCCGCCGCCCGGCCGAGCTGGTGCAGGCTTGCGTGAGGGAGTGGGCGCCTCAGAAGGGCTTCGATGATCGCGGGGCTGAGTAGGGCCAGGAGGAGGAGGCGACCCATGTAGCCACGGTCGATTTCCTCCTTCGCCGCCATTTCCGTGATGGAGCTGTACCGTCCGTCGTCCAGCAGCTTTTGGTATCGGAAGGCGCGAGCGAGCGCCTTCGTAATCGTCGGGTCAGCCCGCACCTGCACTAGGGCTCCGAAGTCTGGCTCGGGCGTTACGACCGTCTTCCGCCCTGGCCGCCTTCGGATCTTCAGCGGGACCCGAACCGTGATGCTGGTGGCGATACTCATACGGCCTTCAGCGCCTCAGGCGCCATGGCGCCGAGGTCCCTGACCAGCCCTGCCAGCCCCGCGACCCGCATGCGGATCTCTGCGCCCTCCGGGGCGATGACGACCCTCTCCACCAGAGCGCGCACAATCCGCGCCTGCTCGGCTGGGAACAACTCGTCCCACAGCGGATCCAGCCGATGCAGCACGGACCGCACCTCGCCCTCGGTGATGGCCGGCGCCTCCTTCCGCACCGCGAGCCAGGTGCCGACCACGATCTCGGGCTGGCGCAGCAGGCCCAGGACCTGGGCGATCACGGCCCCCTCAATCTCCGCCGCCGATACGCGTCGCACGATGTCGTCACCCGGCGCGTCGCCCTTCAGCACGCGCTGGGCCACGTAGTATCGGTAAAGCCGCCCGTTCTTCATGCAGTGCGTCGGTGACAGCGCCCGTCCGTCCACCCCGAAGATCAGTCCCTTCAGCAGCGCTGGCGCGTGCTGGCGGTTCTGCGCGGCACGGGCGCGCGGGCTAACCCGCAGGATGGCATGCGCGCGGTCCCATAGGTCCCTCGGCACGATCGCCTCGTGCTCGCCCTTGTAGACTTGGCCTTTGTGCTGAACCTCGCCGGAATAGGTCCGGTTGTTCAGTAGCTTGTAGACGTCGCCCTTATCGAGCGGTCGCCCAGCCTTGCTGGTGGCACCTTCCGCCCGGAGGCGCGCCACCGCCTCGATTCCCGACCCAGTCTCAGCGAAGAGCTCGAACACGCGTCGCACCCGCGCGGCCTCCGCCTCATTCACCACCAGCTTTCGGTTGGCGACGTCGTAGCCGAGCGGCACCTTTCCACCCATCCACATGCCGCGCGCCTTGGACGCCGCAACCTTGTCGCGGATGCGTTCGCCGATCACCTCGCGCTCGAACTGCGCGAAGCTGAGCAGGATGTTCAGCGTCAGCCGCCCCATGCTGGTGGTCGTATTGAAGCTCTGCGTCACGGAGACGAAAGTCACCCGGTGCGCCTCGAACGTCTCGACCAGCTTCGCGAAATCCATCAGCGATCGGCTGAGTCGGTCGATCTTGTAGACCACGATGACGTCGATCAGGCCTTGCTCGATGTCGGCGAGCATCCGCTTCAGCGCCGGTCGCTCCAGCGTGCCGCCGGAGAAGCCGCCGTCGTCGCAGCGGTCGCGGACCAGCACCCAGCCCTCGGCGCGCTGGCTAGCCACATAGGCCTCGCAGGCCTCACGCTGCGCGTCCAGCGTGTTGAACTCCTTGTCCAAACCCTCGTCGGTGGATTTCCGCGTGTAGACCGCGCAGCGTAGCTTCTTCGTGGTGGCCGGCATCGCCGCGCCGGCGGCAGCGCGAGTCCTCATGCCGAGGCTCCCGGCTGACGCAGCCCGAAGAATACCCAGCCGTTCCAGCGGGTGCCGGTGATGTGGCGCGCAATTGCGGAGAGCGACCGATAAGGCCGGCCCTCGTATTCGAAGTCGTCGGCGCGCACTGTGACGACGTGCTGCACGCCGTCGTACTCTCGCACGAGCCGCGTGCCGGGCAGCGGTCGGCTGTCGGCACGGATCCGGCGCAGCACCACGTTCCCGCCGTCGAGTTGCTCGCCCAAGGCCTCGAGCCGTGCCCGCGTCTCCGGCCTCAGGCCCCCGTAGGCCAGTTCCTGGATGCGATAGGCTAGTCGGCTGACCAGGTAGGGTCGGTTGAAGGGCGGCGGCTCCTTCCCGAACAGGGCCCGCCACTGGTCCTTCAACTCGGCGGCCGTGGCGGTCTGCAGCGCGACCAGCCGCGACAGTACTTGCGTGGCCGGGATCTTCGGGATGGTGGGCGCCGGCTGGGCTGCCTCCTGCCGCCGGCGCTGGTTCATGGATCCTCGGGTCATGCGACTCCCTCTCTCCTGGGGTTCGCATGACGGCGCTGCCGGGCGGTGGAGTGTAGGCGAACCTCTCCCGACTCGCGGGCCTGCTCCGCGTCGCGCGCGAGATCGTCGGCAGCGCGGCTCCGCAACCGCAGCAGCCCGCGGGCCAGGAGGTCGCAGACCTCGCGCAGGTGTGGCGGAAGATGGATGTTCACGGGCAGCGGTGACATGGCTGTGGGGCAAAATGGACTGCCTAAGCAAAAAGAACAGCGAAAACAGCGCACTAGAGAAGACATGCGGCTACAAAGGAACGGCTGCGAAATCCCACGCAGGACGCCGCCAAGCCACCCGTCCGCATCGCGTTATCGGCCGCTCCGCGAATCGAAAGTGAGCGCCCCCACCGACGATGATCAGCGGCGCTTCAGTCGCTCATCGATCGCCAGCCCTGCGCACGAATTGATCGTAGCTGTCCCACGGCTCATCGTCCTGCTCGAGCTGATATCCTCCGGTCTGCTCGAACTGCAGGATCGTCAGCGACACGCCGAGCCGCTCGGCGATGAAGGTCAATTCCTTCACGGGCTCGGAGCCGCGCGCAAAAGTCCAGACCCCGGCAGGTAGCGAGGTCGGCCGTCCGGTCGTCGCCAGCGATCCGCCCTGACCCGTCCCTGCCAGCGACTTCTCAGGGATCTCCATACCCGAGCGGATGAAGATGCCGCTCCGATATGCCGCCTTGCTGGCGCGCCCCCACAGCGCGAAGCCATCGCGCGCCACGACCATGGCGGCGCGCTTGTCGGTGAACTCGATCCATCGCCGCACTGCGGCCGTCAGCGACACGCCGTAGTGATCCGTAATGTGCGTCAGCAGGGCGCCAGACATCTCCGCGTCGCCGACCTGCGCGCGGTAGTCGTCGAACGGCATCAGCAGGTGACAAGCAAAGGTGTCGGCCTCGTCCTCGCGGCGCGCCTCCTGCTCCTTCCACCGATCCATGTGGAGCGGCAGGCACCGGTATGCGCTTTCCTCGCTTCGGGTGTCGCACGTATCCCCGCCGGGCTGCAGATCCTGTCTGTGCAGCAGGTAGTGGCCGAATTCGTGCGCGAGGGTGAATCGCTCCCGCCCGGGATAGCGCGGCTGCTCCGCATAGAGGATTTGCCATGCTTGGCGTGTAGGATGCGGACGCAGCATTCCGTCGAACCCGTCGATGGCGACCTTCTGGATTTTCTCGATCGGGTCGGGCTGCTGACGCGACACCTCGAAAGCCCAGGTGTTGATTGCCACTGAGATCTGACCTGGTTTGGGGTGAAGTTGCCACTGAGAGTTGACCCATGTTCGGACGCTAGCCTCGGCTTTCTGGGCGGAGGCGG
>NZ_QLIX01000056.1 GCF_003258945.1 Roseicella frigidaeris
GCGGGCAATCGCCCGGTCGGAGGCGCCCGCCTCGTACTTCAGCCGCAGGATCTCTCGCACACGTCGCATCGACACTCTCTCGGCCGGCATCCCGTCCCCCCCCGCGCAGCACGCCAAGGAGGACCGGGCCCGCCCAAGGGTCGAGCAACACCCCACCCCCGCAGGGGGTGGCCGACTTCAGATCGGAATGGCCGACTTCATCCCGGAATCACCGGCCGANACCGCGCGCCCGGAGGACCTGCTTGCCGCCGTGGAGGGCGCCGGGTACCGCGCTGCCCTGGGCACGGACAAGGTGGCCGCGACCAGGCCGAAGGGGGGCGGCTGCGGATGCGGCTGCTGAGCTGACCGGGAGCATTTCAGCGGGAGGCAGAGTGATGATTCCGACCTGGCTGCACGGTCTTGCCATCGTCGCCCTGCTGCTCGGGGCGCTCTGCGCAGCCGTCATCCTGGTGGACGTGATCCGCCACCCGCAGCACATGGGGATCATGAACGTGGTCTGGCCGGTGACCGCCCTCTTTGGGACGGTCATCGCGCTGTGGGGCTACTTTGCCTACGGCCGCCTGGCCACACACGAGAAGGCGCATGCGGCCATGCAGCGCCACAAGGAGATGCCGAGCAAGAAGGAAACGCCCTTCCCGGTGATGGTGGCCAAGGGCGCCAGCCACTGCGGCAGCGGCTGCACCCTGGGTGACATCATTGCGGAGTGGCTGGTCTTCTTTGTGCCGACAATTGCCATCTGGTTCGGTTGGCGCAGCCTGTTTGACGAGAAATGTTCGCCGTCTGGATCGTCGACTACATTTTCGCCTTCGTCCTCGGCATCGCCTTCCAGTATTTCACCATCAAGCCGATGCGGAACCTGTCGGTCGGCGCGGGCCTGGTGCAGGCGGTCAAGGCCGACGCCCTGTCGCTGACCGCTTGGCAGGTCGGCATGCACGGCTTCATGGCCTTCGCGAGTCTGTATTTCTTCCGCCATCTCCTCGGGGTGCGGCTGGAAACGAACTCGGTCGAGTTCTGGTTCATGATGCAGCTCGCCATGATCTGCGGCTTCGTCACCTCCTACCCCGTGAACTGGTGGCTCATCCGCAATGGCATCAAGGAAAAGATGTAGGCGCCGGAGGGAGCGGGTGCTGCCGCCCGCTCCCTCCGGACCCCGGGACGACGCGCGGTCGCGGCGCCGCATGTCGAGGTGAGATCAGAACCAGGTCCTGATGCCGACCAGGAAGCGGAGGTCGTCTGGGTCGCGTCCTTCTGCGCGCCGCAGGTTCAGCGTGCCGCCGAAGAAGCGCTGGTAGGC
Source organism: Roseicella frigidaeris (assembly GCF_003258945.1). Classification (GTDB taxonomy): domain Bacteria; phylum Pseudomonadota; class Alphaproteobacteria; order Acetobacterales; family Acetobacteraceae; genus Paracraurococcus; species Paracraurococcus frigidaeris. Next base: position 1,295 of record NZ_QLIX01000056.1, read on the forward strand.
CACTCCGATATAGGGCGAGAACTTGCGGTAAACGTCGTAGCGCAGCCTGAGGCCCATATCGATGTCCGACAGGCCCGCGCCCACGCCGCGGCTGCGGTCGAGCTTGGTGTACCAGTTGGTCTCGAACTGGGGTTGCAGGATCAGGCGCTGCGTCAGGTACAGGTCGTAGGAGGCGTCCGTCCGCAGGGCGTAGTGCCCGCTGTCGCTGGCGTACATCGTCGCTTCAACGTTCCAGAAGCCGATGGCGAGCCCCTGGACGCCGAGCGCGGCCCAGGTCCGCCCCGTGCGGTCGTCGAGGTCGTAGCGCATCCCCGCCTGAAGGTCGAAGAAGGTCGTGATCGGCCGATCGTAGAGCAGCTCATGGTCGCCGTCCGAGACCCTGCCCCGGCGCTCCGCGTTGTAGCGCCCCTCGGATTTGAGCCAGAGCTTGTTGTAGTCGTTCCCGACCCATGCCTGTCCGCTCCAGCGGAAATAGGCGCCGTCGCCGAAGCGCCCCTCGAGCTGGTTGAAGATGCCATGGGCGTACACCCGGTTGTCGCGGATGGGATTGCCGTAGGGGGCCGCGCCCTGCAGGGTGTCCGACCCCAGGCCCGTGTCGAACAGCCGCATTTGTGCCCGCGCCTGCGGGGCGGCGAGCAGGATGGCGGCCGCCACCGAGCGGACGGCCCAGGACCGCCCGCGCATCAGGCGTTCCTCGGCAGCACGCGGACGGTGCGGAACATCCCCGCCTCGAAGTGGTAGAGCACGTGGCAGTGCAGTGGCCATTGCCCGGTCGCCACCGGAGTGACCAGCAGGCTGATGTCCTCCCCAGGCTGGATGTTGACGGTGTGCAGGTAGGGGCAGTGGTCGCCCTGGCCGTTCTCCAGCACCATCCACATGCCGTGCAGGTGAAAGGGGTGGTTCATCATCGTGTCGTTGATGAAGCGCAGCCGGAAGCGCTCGCCGAGGGTTACGTCGACGGGCCCGACCTCGGAGAACTTCTTGCCGTCCAGGCCCCAGATGAACCGCCGCATGTTGCCGGTCACGTGCAGCAGGACCTCCCGCATCGGCGGGCGCAGGTCCACGCCGCGGTGGACCGAACGAAGGTCGGCGTAGGTCAGCACCCGGCGGTTCAGATGGTCGAGGCCGTCGCCCGCCTGGCCGATCCGCCGTGTCGGCGTCTTGGCGACGAACAGGCTCTCCACCCCTGTCCCGGGTGACTTCGGCGGATGCTCCGTCTTCTGCTGCCCCCTCCTTGCGGTCGGCATGGAATGGCCGTCGTGCATGCCGTGGCCGCCTTGCATGGAGGGCATTAGGCCGCCGATGCGCGAGCTGACATCAGGGGGAGAGGCCCCGATCTGCCCGGGCGCCATGTCCGGCATGCCCATGTCGGTCATAGTGCGGAGCGGGCGGTCGTCCATCGGTGGGATCGGCGCCTCCATGCCGTCGCGCGGCGCGAGGGTGCCGCGCCCGTAGCCGCTGCGGTCCATGCTCTGGACGAAGATGGTGTAGGCGCGGCCCTCGCGCGGCCGCACGATGACGTCGTAGGTCTCGGCCACGCCGATGCGGAACTGGTCGACGGGCACGGGGACGACGTCGTTGCCATGGGCGTGCACCACCTCCATGGTCAGGCCCGGCAGGCTGATGTCGTAGAAGCTGACGGCCGAGGCGTTGATGAAGCGCAGGCGCACCCGCTCCCCGGGGTGGAACAAGGCGGTCCAGTTGGCCTCCGGCGGGAAGCCGTTGACCAGGTAGGTGTAGGTGTAGGCGGTAGGCGCCTGGACGTCGCTCGGGTCCATGCGCATCCCGGCCCAGCGCAGGCGCTCCTTGACCGTCATGCCAAGCCCACTCTGCGCCGCGTCGGCGAAGAAGGCGCCGACGGTGCGCTTGTGGAAGTTGTACATGTCGCTCTGCTGCTTGAAATTGTTGGCGATGACGTGCGGGTCCTCGTCCGTCCAATCGCTCAGCACGACGACATAGTCGCGGTCGGCCTTGATCATGGGCTCGCCCGCCGGGTCGATGATCAGCGCGCCGTAGGCCCCCTTCTGCTCCTGGTAGCCCATGTGGCTGTGGTACCAATAGGTGCCGCTCTGGAGCACGGGGAAGCGGTAGGTGAAGGTCTCGCCCGGCTGGATCCCGGGGAACTGGAGTCCCGGCACGCCGTCCATCGGGTTCGGCAGGATGATGCCGTGCCAGTGCAGCCCGGTCATCTCCGGCATTCGGTTGGTCACATGGAGGGTGACGACGTCGCCTTCCCGCCAGCGCAGCGTCGGCCCCGGCACGCCGCCGTTGATGGCATTCGCCCAGGAACGCGTGCCGGTCATGTTGATCGGCTGGCGGTCCACGGTGAGGTCGAACGCCCTGCCGGGCTGCACGGATGGTTCTTCCGGGCTGGCCAGCGTGAAGTTGGTGCGGGCGCCAGCCGCCGCGGCGCGCGTGGGGGCAAGGAGGGAGGCTGCGCCGATGGCCGCCGTGCCCTGCAGAAGGTGACGGCGGCCGAGGAGCGGGCGCATGGCCGTGTGAATCATGGGAGAGGTCTCCAGGAACTGCACTGGACGACGGAGGCGGCGGCGCGCGCGGTCATGGTCCGGCGCGCACGGAGTTGCCGGGCTGCGTTCCCATCGTGCGCCGCATTTGGTCGCACCGCGTCCGGAGGTCCTGGTCGGCGGCGGAAGGGCTCTCCGCCGAGCGGCCCGTGAGCGCGTCGCAGGAGCGCAGCATGGAGGCGAGGTCGGGGCCGTCCACGCCGGGGACACCGTATCCCCGGATCGGCGCGGGCGCCGCCTGTCTCGACGGCCCGGAAACCTGCATTGCCGGTGAGCACGCCGCCAGGGCGGCGACAAGGGCGGCTACCACTGGCACGGGCCAGCGACTCAGGGCGGTTCTCCTGCAATCCACGCTGGCTGTGGCAGAGGATTCTGGCGACGACAATGAAGCGGGCGCCGCCTTCGCCAGAGCCTGGATCAGCACTAGGAATGCCAAGGCAACAGCTCCCCTCCGCCACTCGTTCAAGCCCCACGTGAACGCAGCGTTACGGAAGCCGTTGGTGCCGACTTTTATGACAAAACATGTCTGATATCCGCTGCGCGGTGTCTTGGGACACGGGACGCGTGTGCGGGCGTGGCCGCCGACTTGGCCTTGGCAGTTGTTGCATGGGCCCCGAGCGAGTGCTTCAGCGCATCAGGCTTCCGCCTCCACGACGGTGACGGAGCATTCCCGTCCGGGCCAGGCATCGCAGGCGAAGTTTACCACTTGGCCGGGTTGCAGACCTGCGGTCGGCAGGTCGGCGACATGGAGGCCGAGGAGGCCCGGCGTGGTCGGCGTCTCCGACGCTTCCCGCCAACCGTCGATGCCCCACCGCAGCACCGCGGGCGCCTCGTGCAGGACTCGCAGGGCCTGCCCCGCCCGGATCGTCGCCACGGGCATTCGCGGGGACCAGTGCGCGCAAGTCGGGCGCGGCCTGCGCCCCGCGTAGCGCAGCCACACCGCCTCCGGCCTGTCCACCGGGCGCTCCTCCCGCAGGCTGACGGCCAGCTTGACGAACTCGGCGTGCGCCCAGACCAGCGGCATCGCTGAGCCGGAGGGGCGACCGGGATGGAGGCCCTCGCGCGGCCGCGGGTCGCCGTCCCACACCTGCTCCGGGATGAGGCCCAATCGGCCGCTGACAGCGGCCATCGTGCGGAGGTAGGGCTCGGCGTCCTCGTGGGCGAGGAGCGCATAGTGGCCGCGCTCCCCGGCCAGCAGCGGCCAGGGCCGCCCCATGCCCGTTCCGTCATACGGCCGCCCGTCCGGGTGCTCGCCATAGCCGTCGCCGATATACCGACGCCAGAGCGGCCCGCTCGGTGTCTCGGCCCGCAACAGCGCGTCCACGAGCGCGATGCTGTTCCGCACCAGCGGATCGTCCGGCTGCCGGAGCCCGAAGCGCACCAGTTGCAGGAAGTCGGTCGAAACCTGCTCCGCCGCTGGCAGCCCCGGGTCGCGGTCCCGGTTCTTCAGGGGCACGATGTCCTGGAGCGCCGTGCGGTCCGAGATGACGCGGGCAGGGGCGACCCGGACGTAGTGGGCGCCGACCCCGTGCGTGCGTGCGAGTCTCGTGTCCTCGACCGCGCACCACTCCTCGATGTGCGCGTTCCAGTCGTCGGCCAGCAGGAGGACGTCGCCCCGCTCGGACTCATCCAGGAACCCGGCGCCGCAGACCAGCGCCGCTATGGCGACGGCTAGGGTGAAGGTGTTGATTCCGGCCGTCTCCTCCCAGCGGTCCTGGTCCGTCGAGGGGCCCTGCCGGACGATGAAGGCCAGCGCCCGGCGCACCATGTCCCGCGCCTCGATGCCGCCGAACGCCTCGTGCTCGGCGAGCGCCGCAGCGAGCAGAACGGGGAACGCCACCTCGTCGAGCTGAATGCCGCTCCAGCGGGGCGTGCCGCCGAGCCACTGGTTCTGCGCCCAGCGCCCATCCTCGAGCTGCGTCGCGATCAGGTAACGGATGATGTCCCGTGCCTCCTCCTCCGCCCCGAGTTCCAGGAGGGCGCCCGCGCTCTCCACCAGGTCGCGCGGCCAGACGAGGTGGTAGCCGCCGATGTCGTCGGTGGAATTGCCCCAGGGGATGCTGAGGCTGGCCACCATGGCGCCCGGGTAGGTCTTGTCCTGGTGCGCCTTGAGCACCATCGCCGAGAGGTGGACCTTCTCGTGGAACTCGCCCGGGAGCCCCTTGGCGTGCGCCTTCTCGGTGTGCCAGGCCTGCCAGGCACGCACCTGCTCGCGCCAGACCGCCTCGAAGGGCTGGACCAGGGCCGAGATGGCGAGCGTCGCCGCCGCCTCCTGGCCGCTGCCGAACCCGAGGGCCAGCACCGCGCGTCGCGGCAGCTTGCCCATGAGCGCGACGTTGCCCGGCCCGGCGCGGTCGTAGGTCCAGGTCATCGCGCCGTGGCGGGCGAAGTCCTGCCAGCCGTCGCTGGCCCCAACATAGCCAGCGCCCGCCGTGCGCCACGCGTCCCGCTGGCTGGCATCGGCTGCCGCGAGGGCCAGGGCGAAGGGGCCCTGCTCGGCGCAGAGCACCACCCGGCCGCGGTTGGTGAAGACCTCGGCCCGGTTGCCCCGGCCGGTGCCGCCGAGGTGCGGCGCGAGCAAGGCGTAGGGCGCCAGGTCACCGTTGCCGGTGAGCTCCACCTCGATGAGCAGGACGTCCCTGTCCGGGTCCGGCGTGATGCGCAGCGCGAGCTCGAAGCGGCTGTGCCGGTGCAGGACCTGCACCGCCGGGATGCCCGGCCCCGGGGTCGAGACCGTATAGTCGGTGCCGCGCTTCACCTCGCTCCAGAAGCCCCGGCCGTCGGCGACGACAAAGCCGAGGTCGCGGATCTGCGGGATGTCCACCCGTGGCCAGTAGACCTCGTTGACGATGCCGTGGCCGACCGTGAACCACAGGCGCGCCGGGCCGAGGCTCGTCCCGACCATGTCCTTGTCGCTGCTGGTCCAAGTCGGCGGTATGCCGGGCACGCCGGGCGCTTCCATGTGACCTCCATCCGAATGTCCCGCCCCGGGCGCGGCGCTGTGGTGGCCCCCGAAGGTGCCCATCCTGGGCTCGAAGCGGCCCGGGCGACCGTTTCACGCTCATCAACCCGCCGTGCGCTGCTTGACCCTCCCACGTTGGAGGCGCGCAGAGTCCCTGCCGGTGTTCGTGCGTCGAGGGAGGAGGAGATGCCGCCGCGCCCGAACCTCGAGAAGCAGATCCTGGCGGTGCTCGAGCGGGCCCTGGCGGAGGGGCAGGCGGGGACGCGGCCGAGCACCTGCTGCGCGCCTTGGAGGCGCTCTGCGGCGATGCGTCGCCGGGTTCGGTCCTGGCGGAGGCCTATCTCAGGGCGGTCGGGGCGCGGGCGCCGGATCGGTCCCGCCACTGAGGGCACCGGAAGCCTGGCCAGCCGAATCCTCGACGTCGGTCAGGCCGGGCACCGCGGTGGCCGCCTCCGAGATGGTGGAGAGCACCGGCCTCTCGACCACGCAGCGGCGCCAGGCGGTGTAGAAGGCGTCCCCGTCCTCCATCCGGGAGCAGACGGCCCGGAGGGCCTGGTAGCCGTCTCGTTCCATCATCTCCTGCTCGGGATCGCGCCCTTCGGTGGCGAGGTCTCGGCACTCCGGGGTAACCTCCCCGTTCTCGATCAGCCGGACCTCGGGGAACATTTCGTCGCGGTCCCAGGACATGTCCCCCGCCCACAGGCCGAGCGGCAGGGCTGCCAACTCGGCCAGCGAGATCAGATCCGTCGGCCATGGATGGCGGCGGCTCTCTGCCAGGTTCCGGGCCGCACCGACATCGAACATCCGTCGGACCGGCTGCAGGTAAGGGGTGCCCACAAATCCTTGGGTGTCGATTTGGTGCTGGACGGCTACCAGCGCCGAGGCGGCGAGCCTCACCATCCCATGGTCGTCGAGGACGGGCCGGACGGGACCTTCCAAGGCAACCAGTCGCGCGAGCACGTCGTCCGGCACCCCCGAAGGGTCGTCCAGTTAGCGGTAGAGCGTCGCCCGGGCGATGCCCAGGTCGGCCGCGCAAGCGGTCTTCCAGCGTCGCCCATAACGGGGGCGAAAAACGGCCTCGCATCGGTCCGGGAAGGCCAACATCAGGAATGTAGCATTTGTCTCATACGCTCACAGTGTCTCAACTGTAGAGGCTTCCCCAGATGGCTCAGGTAGGTCCAGGGGTTGTGTCGCGAGGTCCTTGACTAGGAGGGCGCCGGCGGTGGTGACTCCGGCCCAGCCATGCGGAGCAAGACCCACCGCCCCCTGTCCCGGGCCGAGTTCGACCGGCGCTTTCCGGATGAGGCGGCGTGTGCGGAGCATCTTGCCGCCCTGCGCTGGCCGGAGGGCTTCGTCTGCCCCGCTTGTCAGGGACGGAAGGGCTGGCGGCTGGAGGGGGAGCGCGCACTCTGGGAATGTGGCTTTGCTACTGAATGTTGGCCCAGGCGTGCTGGCGAATTTTGGCCCACCTGCCGTCCCTCAACCTACGGTCTCCCGGGTGACCCGGGGGACCTGG
>NZ_QLIX01000057.1 GCF_003258945.1 Roseicella frigidaeris
AACAGGCAGCAAACAAAGGCAGTCAGCACACCACCGCCAACCGGCAAAATCGTCCCCAGACCAGAAATCCCCCGTCGCGTGCGACTTCTTCAGCAGCCTGCTAACGCGTGTGAGGAGAGCAGGACGGTGGTGCCGCCGCCGGCCAGCACCGCCAGCATGTCGTAAAGCCCATGGCGTACCGCGGGGTCGAGCCCGGTGGTCGGCTCATCGAGCAGCAGGGCGCGCGGGCTGCCGAGCATCGCCTGCGCCAAGCCAAGTCGCTGGCGCATGCCCTTCGAGTAGCCGCCGACCCGTCGCCGCGCCGCCTCGGACAGGCCGACGCGTTCGAGCAGATCGTCCGCCACCGCGGCCCGCTCGCGCTTTAGTCGGGCGAAGAAGCGCAGGACCTCCCGCCCGGTCAGGGACGGGTTGAAGCTGGCGTTCTCCGGCAGCCAGCCGAGCCGCTGGCGCGCGCCGGCGACGCCCGCAGCCGGATCCTCGCCCAGTACGCGCAGGCTTCCGGCGCTCGGGCGGATGAGGCCGAGCATCAGCTTCATTAGCGTCGTCTTGCCTGCGCCGTTGTGGCCGACCAGCGCCACGCGGGCGCCCTGCGGCAGGCTGAAGGAGACGTCGCGCACCGCCTGCACCGCGCCGTAGCGCTTTGCGACTCCCTCCAGCTCGATGACCGGCAGGTCGGCCTTCATGGCTGCCAGCCCGAGCCGACCTCGGGCGGCGGCGGCGGCGCGACCAGGGGGTGGCTGTCCACCACACCACCGGGGAGGATGGCGGGGAACTGCGACTGCGCCCAGCGCAGCACCTGCACGGCGGGGCTGTTCAGCAGCAGCTTGGCCCGCGGCGCGGTCCACAGCACATGGTCCACCAGATCATTCGGCCGGTAGGCGGCATCGGCGACGCCGTCGCCATTCAGGTCGAAGGCCGGGTCATCGGACCAGTAATTGCCACGCCCGTCGCGCGACCAGTCGAGGTGCCGAGTGCCGACATACTTCACCTGGTTGCGGTTGCCGATGAAGGCGTTGCCGGTGATCCGGTTGCCTTCCGACCCGGCAGTGAAATGCACACCGATGCCGCACCCCGCGAAGTGGTTGCCGGTGAAGCGGTTGTTGTTGGCGTTGTAGATGAAGACGCACTTGCCCGGGGTCGGGCCACCTGCCTCGCCCGCGGCGAGGGCGGCATGCTCACGGTCCTCGGTGCCGCCCTCGTCGCGGCGGGTCAAGGAGGGGCGGCCGATGACCTGGTTGCCTGTGATCTCCGAGCCGTTGGCGTAGTTGAACAGCAGCCCGTGGTCGCGGTCGCCCTCGGAGAGGTTGCCGCGCACGACCAGCCGCTGCGAGTACATGATGGCGTACCCAGCGTGGTTGCCGAAGGAGGCGTTGCCGCTGACCTCGCTATCGTTGGTGTACATGTAATGCACGCCGAAGCGGAGGTCGCGGAAGCGGTTGCCAGCAAAGACATTGCGCTGGCTTGCCTTCACGAAAATGCCGTCCCGGCCGTACCGGATGTCGTTGCCTTCGACGCGTGCGCCCGGCGCGTTCCAGACGCTGACTCCGTCGCCGTGCTCCGACGTCCGCCCGCCCTGGCGACCGACGATGGTATTGCCGCGCACCAGGGCGCCCGGCGCGCCATGGATGTAGACGCCGAAGAGGTCGCCCTCCATTCGGTTGCCCTCGACCACCGCCCGGGCAGCGGACTGCTCAAGGAATACCGCACTGTCCATGCCATCAAGGCTGGAGCCGGAGCCACGCAGCACAAGGCTGCGCACTGCGGCGCTCGCAGCCACGACAGTGACGATGCTGCCCCGTCCCGGCCCTTCCAGGACCGCCCCGTCCCGCCCCTCCAAAACGACCGGGCGGTCGAGACGCACCGGCCCCCGGTGGATGCCCGGCAGTAGCTCAAGCACCTCGCCGGGCGCCGCCGTCTCGACCGATGCCTGCACATCCTCCCCGGGCGCAACGGAGCGCGCCACGGCCGGCCAGGCCGCCACGGTCAGCAGGAGGGCAAGGCAGGCGGCGCGCAGCCTCACGCGTTGCGCGCCTCCACCAACATGCGGCCTTTCATCTCCATGTGCATGGCATGGCAGAACCAGGTGCAGAAGTACCAGTAGACGCCCGGCCGCTCCGCCCGGAAGGTGACGGATGCGGTCGCCTGCGGTTGGATTTCCATGCTGATGCCGTAGTTGATGATGGCGAAGCCGTGGCAGAGGTCGGCGACGTCGTCGATGTTTGTGACGGTGACCGTCACTTCATCGCCCTGCTTCACCTGGAACTCCTCGAGCCCGTACTGCGGCGCCGAGGAGGTCATGTAGACCCGGACCTTGTTGCCGTCCCGGATGACTTTACTGTCGGTCATTAGGTCCACGCCGTCCGCCTGTGCCCGTTTCACCGCGTCCTGGAAGAAGGCGTCGTCGCGCTTCCAGGTATCCACCGGGTTGATCTTCGATCGGTGGACGATGGTTGCGTCATGCGGCTCGGCGTAGCTCGGGCCGTCATGCACCAGCACCATGCGGTCGCCCGAGATGTCGATGAGCTGGTCGTTCTCCGGTTTCAGCGGGCCGACGTTGAGGAAGCGGTCCTTGGAGAACTTGTTCAGCGAAATGAGCCACTTGCCGTCCGCCTCCTTGGTCTGGCCCATGGAGGTGTGGTTGTGGCCGGGCTGGTAATGGACATCGAGCTTCTGGATGATCGGGTTTACCTTCTCGCCCTTGAAGGCGCGCCTGGCTGCCTCGATGTTCCACTTCACCACCTGGCTGTCGATGAACAGCGTGGTGAAGGCATTGCCCTTGCCATCATAGGCAGTGTGGAGCGGGCCAAGGCCGAGCTCCGGCTCCGCCACCACGGTGTCGCGCGGCTGGATCTTGTCGTCGAATAGGTCATCGAACTTGCGCACGTCGAAGACGGTGACCGTCGGCGACAGCTTGCCGTTCGCCACGACGTGGATGCCGTCCGGGGCGGTATTGATGCCATGCGGGCTGTTGGGCACCGGGACGTAGCGGGTCAGCTTCGATCCCTTGGTGCCGTCCAGCACCGGCACGCCGCCGATCTCGCGGTAGTCCTTGCGTCGGACCGCGTCCTCGATGCGCTTCAGGTTGAAGATGACGACCCAGTCCTGCTCGTTGGCCATCATCCCGGCGAGATTGACAGCGCCTTCCGAGTTGTAGCAGGTGGCGAAGGAGTATTTGCCCTGGTAGTCCGCGTCCGTGTTGTCGAGGTTGCCATCGACGATGACCTGCCAAGCGACCTTCATGGTGTCGCCGTCCACGGCCGTGTAGATGGAGCGATAATTCTCCGGCTTGTCGAGGTCGCGGCCGTCGTTCGGGATGGGCACCCGGTCCTCGCCGTTGCAGAACACGTAGCCGGTGCGGGGGTATTTCTGCACCCGCAGCCCGTGCACGGTGGCCTGGTTCGGCAGCTGGATGATCTTGTCACAGCGCATCACGTCGAGGCGGATGCGGGCGACGCGGGTGTTCAGCTTGTCGTTCACGAACAGGTAGCGGCCGTCATAGGTGCCGTCGGTGAAGGACAGGTGCGGATGGTGCAGGTCGCCGGCGTCATAGGTCTGCCTGCCGATGCTCGCCAGGTGGTCGCGAGACTCGGGCGTCAGCCCCTCGGTCAGCACCTTCAGGCTCTCGTTGGTCTGGCCCCAACCGGTGGCGCTGTCGCGGTTGAACACGGGCACCCGGATCAGCTCGCGCATGGACGGCAGGCCATAGATGCGAACCTCGCCGGACTGCCCTGAGGAGAAAAAGACATAATACTCGTCGAGTTCGCCTGGGCGGACCTCGGAGCTCTGGCGGCCGGGCTGGGCGGCCTGCGACCGCGCCTGGGTCTGCGGCCGAGTTTGCGCCTCCGCATCTGGCACGGCCCCGACGAAGGGCGAGAGGGCGGCGCCGCCCGCTAACCCAGCAGCGCCCGCGGCCGCCGTGGTTCCCAACAGCTTACGGCGGTTCAAACCCTTGTCCTCGTTGTCGGCCGGCATGTTTCTCTCCTGGCTCATTGCCCTAGGGCGGTGGGCACATCGCCCTTGGCCGCGGTGCGGGTGATGATGGTTTTCGGGCCTTTAGCGCCGGGCAGCGGCACCGCGGACATGGCGATCTGCTTCTCGCGCTTCAGCCGCCGCTGAATGTTGTGCGGGCAGCGGTCCTCGGCGCGGTACAGCTCCTGGCAGTGCATGCAGTAAATGCACTCGTTCGGATTGATGTTGCCCTCGGGGTGGATGGATTGGACGGGGCACTCGCGGGCGCAGCGCTGGCAAGGGCTACCGCATTCCGGCCAGCGCTTCAGCCACTCAAAGGTCCGCATCCGGCCGGGGATGGCGAGCGCGGCGCCGAGTGGGCACAGGTAGCGGCAGAAGAAGCGCTCGACGAAGAGCCCCGCCAGCAGCAACGCCACGGCGTAGAGCGTGAAGGGCCAGTCGCGGATGAATTTCAGGATAATGGCGGTTTTGAAAGGCTCCACCTCGGCCATCTGCTCGGCCATGCCGATGGAGTGGAAGGACACCCCGAACAAGACCAGGAAGATGACGTATTTAATAGGCCAGAGCCGTTCGTGCAGACCCCAGGGCAGGGTGAGTTGGGGCACCCTCAGCGCTTGCGCCACCGTCGCTAGCAACTCCTGAAGCGCGCCGAAAGGGCAGAGCCAGCCGCAGAAGACGCCGCGGCCCCAGAAGATCAGCGCCGCCGCCACGCCGCACCACAGGACGAAGATCAGTGGAGCGGTCAGGAAGTAGTCCCAGTTGAAGCCGGTCAGCAGCGAGTTGGTGAAGGTCAGGACGTTGACGACGGAAAGCTGCGCGTTGGCGTACCAGCCGAGCCAGACCAGGGTCCAGAGCAGGAAGCCGCGCCGCACCCAGCGGTACAGCTTCGGCCGCCGTACCAGCTGGTCCTGGAAGAAGAAGATACCGGTCAGGATCATCAGGGCGAAGGCGGTGACGCCGATGTCCGAGGTCTTCGACCACCAGATCCGTTGCCAGAGGGGTTCGTCGAGCGGCCCCTGAGTGGCCGTCTCAGGCCCGGCGCCGACCGATGGCGAGGGCTGGGCCGGGGCGGCGGCCGGGGTTGGCGCCAGCGCAGGCGGTGGCGGGCGGACGAGGTACTGGTCGGGCAGGCGGTAACCCAGTTCGAAGGTCAGGAATGCCTTGTCGCGCGCGCCGGTCGCCCGCTGCACCAGCAACTGGAGCTGCCAGGGCTCCACCGGGTCGAGGCCGAAATCCGGCGGGACGATGAAGAGCCCGATCTCGGGCAGGCGCGGCGCCCCAGCGGCGGCGATGTCGCCAAGCCTGGTGTGGTCGCGGTCGCGGAAGCGCAGCGTCCGGCCATCCTGGACGAGTTGGACGCGGTCGAAGATGCCGCCGCGGACGTAGCCGGAACCCTTGAAGGAATAGGCGCCTTCGCCTGCCACCAGGATCGCCTGCTGGCCGGGTTGCAAGCGGCTCGCCAGGCGCTCGTAGGCCGCTTCGCCGAGCAGGCTACGGCCCACCGTCGGCACGCTGACCGGGGCGGCGTAGAGGTCGATGAAGGTGTCGTCTGGGTCGCCGGGTTCGGGGTTGTCGGCAGCGGCCTGGTTGCCGCTCCGGGCGAATGCCTCGTTCACCTCGCCGATGGACAGGTGCAATCGGCGAATCGAGCCGTCGCCGAGCAGGCTGTCCCAGTCGTGCACCTCGCCGGGGCCGGGGGCGAGTGTCGGCACCGCCTGCACCTGCGGCAGCGCCGAGCCTGGCGTCGCACCCGCGGGCACGACGCCCAGGCGCCCGGCCCGCAACAGCTTCACAGTGGAGCGCACGACGCTGTCGGCGATGACCAAGACGGTAACCGTGGCGCCGCTGACGATGTCGGCCTGTGGCGGGCGCTGCTCGCCCCGCGCCACCGGCCCCATCGCAGCACCCACTAGGTGGTTCAGTGCCCCAATGATCCGGTGTTGGGGGATGCCGATGAGCACGATCGGCTCGTGGTGCTCCATCAGGCTGATGCCGCGGATGACGCCATCGGTGTCGGCAGCGACCACAATCGCAATGGGCTTGCCGGAATAGCCGGTCGCATCCGTCACGTCGGTATTCAGCCAGACATGGCCGACGAGTCGGTCCATGGCGAAGACCGGCGCGAGTGGCGGATCCCCCTGCGGCGGCCCGATCCGGTCGGCACCAGGGAAGATCTCGCCTGGTTGCACCCTGGGCAGGAACTCGGACAGCCGCGCAGCCGAGGCGGGGGGAACCGCGAAGCTCAGCAGAAGGGTCACCAGGACGACGACCCAGCGGCATCGGGCACCTACGGCGAACAGCAATACGCCCAAGCAAGCCATCTCCGGGACGGTGAGGTGGGACTGCATAATCCCGGTGGACTTCGCATCCTGGCCCATGTGGCCCCAGCCATCTTTGATCTGCCGCAATCAGCAGTCGGATAATTTGTGACACGCTCCCTCCGCGTTGGCCGGGCAACGTGGGTCCGGCGCTCGCGTTTCACGGGAAGGCGAACGCATCGAAAGAAGCCGGAGGGAGAGCCCCCGATGTCACTGCTGAAGGCGGAACCACCGGCTCCGGTCTCGTCGCTGCCGGAGCTGTTCGCCATCGCGCACGCGCTCGAGGAGGAGGCGGCCAGCCGCTACGCCGCCTTGACGGAAGAGATGGAGGCGCTGGGGTTGCCCCGGGTCGCAGCGGTATTCCGGCACCTCGTCGACGAGGAGCGTGGGCACGCCCAACACGTCGAGGACTGGGCGCTCGGCGCAACCGGTGCCTGCCCCGACCATCGTCTGATACGCTGGCAGCCGCCCGAGACTATCGACGAGGAGGAGGCGCGCCAGATCGCCTCGTCCCGGCTGGCCAGCGCCTACCGTGCGCTCTCCATGTCGGTGCGCAACGAGGAGCGGGCCTTCGCCCTCTGGACCTATATCGCCGCCCAGGCCGAGGCGCCGGAGGTCCGCGAGGCGGCGGAGCGGATGGCAGGCGAGGAACTACGTCACGCTGCGCTGTTGCGGCGCGAGCGGCGTCGCGCCTACCGGGAGGAGCGGGGCATCGCCGCGGGGGCCGAAGTGCCGTCGCCGCTAGCGCGGGCCACAGCGGCGGAGTGGCGACTGGCCTCGCTGCTGCCGACGCTCGCGGAAGCCGAAGGAAATGCGACGCGGGCCGCGGAATGGCGTCGCCTGGCCGGTGAGGCGGCCACTATGGCGGCCGAGACGGCGGCGCTGGCCGGGGGGGAAGCTCCCCTGGACAGAACGGCGGTATCTCAGGGCACCCTGGCGGATTGTTTGAACGCGGCCTGGCACGCGACCGAGCAGGCATCCGAGGCATACCTGGATGCCGCCGACGCCGGGCGCGATGAGGGGGTAGTGCGGCAGCTCCAATCCATGGCGGAGCGGGCCATTGCCCAGGTGGCGGCGCTGCGGCACGCCGCCGGTGCGGACGGGACCAGATGAGAGCAGCACGAGCCACAGCCACGGTCCGCCACTTCTGGGCGAACCGCCCGGCCTCAGGCCCGTTGGGGCGGGCGGCTCGGCGCGTTCCGGAGCATGGACGATGAGGACAGCGTCCAGATTGTAGCACTACTGACCGGAGTTCTGGCGGCCCCGCCCGGCTGGGCGCAGACCTCGCCGGGCCAGGGCGGGGCGGCTCGACACCCAGGAAGCGCCTAAAGTGGAATGCTCGTGGGTGGCGCACCCCAGCACATGGCCGTCAGAGTGCGGGCGCCAGAAACCTAGATCCGGGGCGGCTTGGCGTGGCTCAAGGATGTCGCGCTGGATGGCGGACGTGTGTGGTCACCAATCCCGGCCAGCGGCGTGCTTGTTGAATGCCAGTGAGAGCTGACCCGGGATTGCCATGAGGAATTGACCCGGGTTGTGGATGGAGGAGCGGGGTTTTCGGTCTGGTCAGGTG
>NZ_QLIX01000058.1 GCF_003258945.1 Roseicella frigidaeris
ACGTGCCCAGGCCCAGCGGCTCCGGCTCAGGCGGCGCCGCGCAGATCGCCGGACGGGTTATCCACTAAAATCTAACCCGGATCACTCGATGGGGGCTGGTCAGGGCAGGGGGGCCGAGCTCGGCCTGCCGCGCGGCCGCAAGCCCGAGACCTGCCCGGTGCGGGCTCTGGAAGCCTGGCTGCAGGCCAGCGACTTCCGCTACGGCCCGGTGTTCCGCAAGGTCGACCACTAGGGCACCGTGGAGACCGCCGCCCTGCACCCCTATTGCCTTGCCCAGATTCCTGGCCCGCCGCCTCGCGCTGGCCGGTCTCAAGCCAGCCGGCCTCGAGCGGCTGTCCCTGCATGGGCTGCGGGCTGGCTTCATCACCGAAGCCTACAAGGCTGGCGCGCGCGACGAGGCGATCATTGAGCACAGCCGCCACCGCGACATCCGCATCATGCGCGGCTACATCCACCGCGCCAAGCTCGTCGACGAGAGCCCAGCCGGGATGGTCGGGCTGTAGCCCTCTGAGCGGCTGTGACCCACCCGGACAGGGGAGGGCCAGGAGCCGGGCGCGCAGGTTGCCGGACCGCGGGCCAGGCCGGCGCTGCGTGGGTGGATCTGGAGAAGGCGAGAAACGACACGGGTCAGCAACCGGGAAGGCGGCGGCGCATGCGTACCTACCACCACTGCCCCACCGGCCGTTCCGCCCAGCAGTGCACGATCCCAGGTTCTGAGCGGCCTTGGTCTCAGACGACCCCGGTCACAGATCAGCCCGGAATGTGGGGCGGCCGGTGCCCGCGTAAAGGATGCTGGCCTGCCGCTGCGCAGCCTCAGCCTGCATCGCAACCAGCGCGGGGTCCATGTCGCGGTCCGGGCGCGGCTCGTGCCGGAAGTGGTTGTATTCGTCGACGCCGCGCACGAGTGCTGCGCTGTCACCGTGGATCGCCACCTGCCGCACATGCGTCGGGATATAGCGCACCGCCAGGCCGATGCGCCGGTCCTGCGCATGATTGGCGCCCGAGGCATGGAAGATCTTATGGTGGTGCAGCGACATCTCGCCCGGCTGCAGTTCCACGTCGACCGCCATCGCTTCATCTACATCGACCGCGATCTCTTGGCCACGCGTCAGCATTGCGCCGGGTTTCCAGGTATCCACATGCGGCACGACTTCGCGCGTCTGCGTGCCCGGGACCATGCGCATCGCGCCGCTCTCCTTCGTCGCGGGCGACAGCGCGATCCAAGCGGTGATCGCCTCGTCCGGCTCCAGGTGCCAATAGGTCGTATCCTGATGCCATGCGACGTAGCGGCCGTCGCCGGGCTCCTTGATGAACCAATGCGTATTCCACGCCATCAGGTTCGGGCCGAGAATGTCTTCGACCGCGTCCAGGATCTTGGGTGTGCGGATGAGCTCGTCTACCCAGGTGAACAGCAGGTGCGTCTTGAACATCAGGGAGCCGCGCAGCGGGCCGCCCTGGCTTCGCTCGAAAGCCTCAAGGCACTCACGGTAGTACCGGACCTCATCGGTCGTCAGCACCGGCACCGGCCAGTACACGCCGTCCCGGCGGTAGTGCGCAACGGCATCGTTCGTCAGCAATTTGGACATGGTTTCCTCCTCCGTCTTCTGTTTTATTGTCAGGCAGCGCTTTGCTCCGAGATGCTACGCAGGCGCTGCCACGTTTCCGTGCCAGCCACTTCGCAATGGTCGTGGGCAAGGCGGGCGGCGGTGTTCGTCTCGCCGGCACGGATCGCCGCCGCGATGACGATGTGCTCCTGCCAGCAGCGGAGATGAAAGGCCTTGTCCTGCAGGGCGACCGCGATGCCGCGCCGAACATGGGCCCATTGCTGGCGCGTGATATCCAGCACGACGGGGTTCCCGGACATATCGGCCAGCAGTTCGTGAAAGGCCATGTCAAGGGGCACCAGCGTGGCGAGGTCATGCGCATGCGCGGCGGCCTCGCCGTCGGCAAGCACCTTGTCCAGGGCATCGAGGCTGCGCAGCGTCCGGTCCCCTGACGCAACGCGGCGTGCGGCACTCGCCGCGGCCAAGGAATCCAGTGCGGCACGCACTTCGAACACGGCCTTCAGGTGATCAGGGTCGACAGGCGCCACCTCCAGGCCGCGGCCGGGGGCGTCGCGCAGAAAGCCCTGCTGCTTGAGCAGCACGAGGGCATGACTGATCGGCTGCCGCGACACTTGCAGCATCGCGGCGAGGCTTTCCTGCGTGACGCGCGCGCCCGGCGGCAGCCGGCCGTCGCAGATGGCGTCGAGCAGAAGGGCGTGGCAGCGGCCCACCAGCTTTTCCGGGGATTGCAGAGGCTGCAGTTGCCAGTCGGCGAGCACCGAACGTCTCCGAACTCTGAATGCAGAATGTAGAGTGTGAGACCGCTGGTCAAGCTATGCCGTCGGCGGAGGATCAGGACGTGTGAGGCGGTCGCCATGACCACCAATGGTTGCATCAACGGTGAACCTGGCCGTGCAGGGCGCAGCCGGCGGCACAGGTGCCTGGCCGTCGCAATCAGCACCCCCCCCCGCGGCCCCGATCGCGGCGCCTGGGACGCCCCACGTCCACCACCCGCGACTGTAAAGTGGCGGAGGGCACGAGCTGGCAGAGGGCGCAGACGATACCCTCCTGGAGAGCTGTCCCCGCACTCCGCTATCGTGCCGCGCTATGGACAACCGAGACGAGTTGACACAGGCCACCCCTGAAAAGGCTGCGCCGGTACCGCAGGCCGCGGCTGCCCTAACCACGGCGGCGGCATCGACCCTGACGGAGGAGGCTTACCGCCGCCTCGAGGAGATGATCGTCACCCTGGAGCTTGCCCCCGGCAGCGTCGTCTCCGAGGCGAGTCTTGGCCGGCAGCTCGGCATCGGGACGACGCCGGTTCGCGAGGCCTTGCAGCGCCTCGCCCGCGAGCACTTGGTGCAGGTGCTGCCTCGGCGCGGAGTGGTGGTGACGGCGGTCGACCTGCGGCAGCAGCTGCAGGTGCTGGAGACGCGCCGCGAGCTGGACCGGCTGATCGCCCGCGCCGCAGCGCGGCGCGCGACGGCCCGCGAGCGCGCCGCGATTGCGGAGCTCGCGTCCCGCCTCGAGGAGGTGGCGGGAGAGGAGGACATCCGTGCCTTCATGCGGATTGACGGCGAACTGCGGCAGGCGCTGGGCCGGGCAGCGCGGAACGAGATCGCGGCGGCGGCGGTGGCGACCCTGCATGCAGTCTCCCGCCGCTTCTGGTTCTTCCACCACGGCGGGTTAGCCGAGCTCGCTGAGACGGCGTGCTTGCATGCCGCCATCGCGCGGGCCGTTGCCGCCGCGGAGGAGGCTGCGGCTGTTGAGGCATCCGACCGGCTGGTGGCCCACATGGTCGCGTTCGCGCGAGGGACCTTGCCCGGGCTTGCAGCTGACATGCTTCTGGCATAAGACTGGCATGCCAATTCACCGGCGCGGGAGAAACGTCTTGCAACTCACCCAGGCGCAGCGCGACCAGTACGAACACGACGGCTTCCTCATCCTCCCCGGCCTGTTCTCGCCGCCCGAGGTCGCGGCCATGAAGCAGGAACTGCGGCGCATCGAGGAGATCGACACCGACCATCTGGTGCGCGAGCGCAGCGGCGGCGTCGCCAAGACTATTTTCAGGGTGCACGAGGCCGACGGCCCCACCGCCTCGCCCGTGTTCCGCGCCGCCGCGCGCGCACCGCGCCTGCTGCAGCCGGCGCGACAGGTACTCGGCGACGACGCGCTCTACATCCACCACACCAAGTGCAACCTGAAGACCGCCATCGACGGCTCGGTGTGGCAGTGGCACCAGGACTATGGCTCCTGGCGGCGCGACGGCGTGCCGGCACCCGAGATGACGACCGCGCTGGTGATGCTGGACGAGCCGACCGAGATGAGCGGCTGCCTCTACTTCATTCCTGGCAGCCACAGGGTCGGCAATCTCGAGCCGGAGATGGACGACCACACCAGCTCCTACCGGCTCTGGGTAGTGCCGAAGGATGAGCTGCTCTCGATTATGCAGCGCAGCCCGGAGCCGGTGCCGATTATCGGCCCGCCCGGCACCGTGGTCTTCTTCCACTGCAACATCCTGCACGCCTCCGGCCACAACCTGTCGCGGCACGACCGCTGGGCTGTCTACTACGTCTACAACCGCACCGCGAACCGGCCCGGCGATGTGCCGAACCCACGGCCGGACTATGTACGCTCGACCAACTGGACGCCGCTGCCGCTCGGGACCGACGACATCCTGGCGCCGGCGCAGCCGGTCGCGGCCGAGTAGGGGAGCGGACGTCATGGCCCTGCGCCTCACCCCGTTGCACCCGCTCTTCGCCGCGGAGGTCGAGGACATCGACCTCCGCGTGCCCCTGCCGCCCGCGGCGGTGGCCGAGATCGAGGCGGCGATGGACCGCTTTGCCGTCCTCGTCTTCCGCGATCAGGCGCTCGACGACGACCAGCAGATCGCCTTCGGCCTGAATTTCGGGCCGCTGGAGGCCGAGACGGCCACCGTGGACCTACACAAGCGCCGCCTGAAGCACGCCCAGATGAACGACATCTCGAACCTGGACGAGCGCGGCCAGCTTCTGGCGGCGGACGATCGGCGCCGGATGTTCAACCTGGGCAATCGGCTCTGGCACAGCGACAGCTCCTTCAAGGCGACGCCGGCGAAATACTCGCTGCTGCATGGCCGCGTGGTGCCGCCCGAGGGCGGCGAGACCGAGTTCGCCGACATGCGCGCCGCCTGGGACGCGCTGCCGGAGAGGACAAAGGCTAAGCTGCGCGACTTGGTCTGCGAGCACTCATTGCTCTTCTCCCGCGGCCAGCTCGGCTTCACCGAGTTCACCGAGGATGAGCGCGCGAGGTTCGCGCCTGTGCCGCAGCGGCTGGTGCGGCGGCACGCGGGATCGGGCCGGCTCTCGCTCTATCTCTCCTCGCATATCGGCCGCATCCGCGGCTGGCCGGTGCCGGAGGCGCTGGCCCTGGTCCGCGACCTTATGGAGCACGCCACCCAGCGCGAGTTTGTCTATCGCCATAGCTGGCGCCGGCATGACCTGGTCATATGGGATAACCGCTGCACCCTGCACCGCGCCCGCCCGTTCGAGGACAGCGAGCATCCGCGCGACATGCGCCGCGTGACGCTGCAGGATTCGCGGCCGACCCTGGAGCAGGCCGCCTGACGGTAGAGGCTCAACGGGACAAACGGGAGGACCACCCATGCTGCAGATCCAGCCGATCGAGCCGCTCTTCGCGGCCCGGGTCACCGGCCTCGACCTGCGCCGGCTGCCGGAGGACGCCGCGTTCGCGCGTCTCCGCGAGGCCTTCGAGCGCTACTCGGTGCTGGTCTTCCCCGACCAGGCGATCGACGACGCCGCGCAGGTCGCCTTCAGTGAGCGCTTCGGTCCGCTCGAGACCACGCGGGCCGGTGCCAACGGCGCGGGTGGAAAGCTCATTGTGCTGACCAATATCGGCCCCGACGGGCGGATCGCGCCGCCGACCGACAAGCAGGTGCTGAACAACCGCGCTAACCAGTCGTGGCACCACGACAGCTCCTTTAAGCCGGTGCCGGCGCGTGCCTCCATGCTCTCGGCACGCGAGATCCCGGGCGAGGGCGGCAATACCGAGTTCGCCAGCCTGCGCGCGGCCTATGCGGCGCTGCCGGAGGATCTGCGGGCCGCAGTGCAGGACAGGACCGTGGTCCACGATTTCGGCTGGTCGCGCTCGCGCGTCGAGCCTGCGCTGGTCACCGAGGCCGAGCGGGCGGACTGGCCGCCGGTGCGTCACCCGATGGTGGTCGCGGGCGCGCATGGCCCGGCGCTCTACCTCGGCGCCCATGCCCGCATGGTCGAGGGCATGGCAGAGGCAGAGGGGCGGGCGCTGATCGACCGGCTGATGGCCTTTGCGACCCAACCGCGTTTCGTCTACAGCCACCGCTGGGCGCCGCACGACCTGGTGCTGTGGGACAACCGGGCAGTGCTGCACCGCGCGACGCCCTTCCGCAGCGTCGCCGAGCGCCGCCACATGGTGCGCACCACGATTGCCGGCGAGGAGCCGCGCCGGGCCGCCGCGGAATGACTAGCGCGGAGACCCTCCTTTCCGTGCAGTATGACTACGTCATCATCGGCGCCGGCTCGGCGGGCTGCGTGCTGGCCAACCGGCTCTCGGCCGATCCCACGATCTCCGTCCTGCTGCTGGAGGCCGGCGGGTCGGATGCGCATCCCTATGTGCGGGCGCCTGCCGGCTTCCTGAAGACCTTTCAGGACCCACGCTTCAACTGGTGCTACAGCACCGAGCCGGGACCCGGGGTCGACGGCCGCGCCATCTTCTTTCCCCGCGGCAAGCTGCTCGGCGGGTCGAGCTCGATCAACGGCCACCTCTATGTCCGCGGCCAAGCGCGCGACTTCGACACATGGGCGCAGATGGGCAACCGCGGCTGGTCCTATGCCGATGTCCTGCCGTACTTCCGGCGCTCGGAGGACCGCCCGGGCGGCGACCCGGCCTGGCGCGGCCGCGGCGGCCCGCTGCATGTCTCGGACATCCACGAGCGCCACCCAATCTGCGAGGCCTTCATCGCCGGCGCTGAGAGCCTCGGCTTGCCGCGCAACCCCGACTACAACGGCGCGGCGCAGGAGGGGGTCGCCTACTACCAGCGTACCTGTTGATTGCCACTGAGATCTGACCTGGTTTGGGGTGAAGTTGCCACTGAGAGTTGACCCATGTTCGGACGCTAGCCTCGGCTTTCTGGGCGGAGGCGGCGG
>NZ_QLIX01000059.1 GCF_003258945.1 Roseicella frigidaeris
AGCCACAACTCACCTGACCAGACCGAAAACCCCGCTCCTCCATCCACAACCCGGGTCAATTCCTCATGGCAATCCCGGGTCAGCTCTCACTGGCATTCAACACACCCTGCCCATTTTCCCAGGTGGCTCCAGGCGGCTCTGTTTACGGCGGGGATGATCTTCCACTCGCCCCCCATTGCCCTGGTGAGCAGGAACCGAGCCAGGGCTCGGGTCAGTCCTGCCTTGCCGGCCTCAGCCTGGAGCCAGGCATATTCGGTCGGTGTCAGGAGAAGCGTGACCTTCACCGTCCGGCTGTTCTCGGGCGCCTTTTTCGGGGCGCCGCGGCGCTTGCCGCTGACAATCGCAGTCACAAACCAGCCCTCCTGGGAGGCCTCAGATGGCGCCGTGAGTGGGTCCACGGCGGTACCCTGGCGGTACCCCGAGGGTGCCGCCGGTAGCGTAAAACTTTATGCCACGGACGGCCGAAACCGCCGCGGAAGCGGCTCGCCCGGAAGGGCGGTCTTCACCCTCGCCTCTGGCGAGGGTCGGCACCAAAGGTGCCGGGGAGTGGAGGGAGGCTCCGGAGCGCAGCGATCGGAGGGGCAATAAATGTCGAAGACATTTAGTCGTCCCTCCTCCCAGCCTTCCAACTACCCCTGAGCAATATGCCGCCCCATCTGGAAACGACAAGCTAACTGGCGACGTGGCTC
The DNA here is from genome assembly GCF_003258945.1 of Roseicella frigidaeris. Taxonomy (GTDB): domain Bacteria; phylum Pseudomonadota; class Alphaproteobacteria; order Acetobacterales; family Acetobacteraceae; genus Paracraurococcus; species Paracraurococcus frigidaeris. Next base: position 690 of record NZ_QLIX01000059.1, read on the forward strand.
GTGCCGGTATTCGGCGGATCACTCGCGGATCTCAGACCCCGTCCTACTGCCAACACAGGGTGGCGATATGGCGTCTAAAGGGGGTGCGTTCCTTTGCTTTGATTTGCGCAAGGGGCAGCGCATTGGAACGCATGGAGTCTGGACGCAGATTGTTGGCTCGGGATTCCCCAGGCTCACATACCCTGCCGGTAGACACGTGACCCGATCCGTAACCGAGGCGCCGAACCCACCCATGGCCGAGCTCCCCCTTCCTGCCGCTCCCCAACCCAAGCGCCGGCAGAAATTCACCTCAGAGGGAAACCGCGCCAAGATCTCGCGCGGGGTTGGTGTTACGGCCCGGATCGTGCGGCTGACCGTCATGAGGCCAGACGACGATGGCACACTGTTCCGGAGCTCGATCAGCCTGGACGGCAGCGTTTTCCAACTGGCGGCCCAGCTGTGGGGTGGCGAGGCGATAGCTCGGGCCCGGCTGGTGCGACTGGCCGAGACTTTCTGGGTCGCCGATCAACGGGCCAGGCGAGGTGCCGCGGATTCAGGGGGAAGGTACGAGGCCCCCAGGTCAGTCTCGAGGCACATCCAAAGCGAGGTGATCGCTGCAGCTACTCAGCGCCTGGCCGTTCTTGGTCAGCAGGCTACCCTCGGTCTACCCGTGTTAGTGTCGACCAAGGACAACACCAGGCAGGGTAAGGGCTGATCGGAAGGTTGGGGGTTGCGGAATCGGCGCCACCCCCGCCCCCACTCGCCACCACCACGCTGTCTGGCTTTACTCGACTCACGCCGCTCGCCCCCACACAGGGGCGGGCGGCTATAGAATTCTAAGATTCTTAGATTCTATAGGCGCACCTAAGTGTCTGAAAACAAATCAAAAAAAGGGCAATTACGGGAGCGCAAAACGCAATTACGGGAGCGCAAAGCACGCCGATCCTTCCCCGCAATTAAGTGGATCGCTAGGAGCTTGAAGAAAAATCTTGCATTCACGCGCGCGTTCCAGATATCCAACGTAAGTCAGCTTACGGAGTAGCGACGCTATGGTCGACCGTGTGGTCACGTCCCACCGCATCCGGCGAGACCTGGTTGAGGCTCTACGGTTGGCGGCTCTGCGATCGGGTCATGAGCAGCGGGTGCTGATCGAGAAAGCCCTAGAGGCCTCGATCGATCCCGCGACCCTGGCCGAGGGAGCTGAACTAGCTCGTCGACGGCTAACGGAGGCGGGGCAGAGCAAATCAGGGCGTTAAACGCCATAAGCGACCCAGCCGTCTCACCGGCTGGGCCGCTTACTCAGGCGCAGTTGAAACAGGGCTGCTGACACAGCCCCGGGTTCTGACACCTCGATCATGTGGTGTTTGGCCCAAATCGACAAGGGGTTCTGACACGCTATGACTGATCGCGACCGATTCAGGCGCTCACTCGCCGATCTGAAAGCGGAATTTGACCTGCAGCGGGAGGTCTCCAAGCATGTGAGGCTCACGCGGCGAGGACGGGTATGGCAGGGCCTGTGCCCATTCCACGCCGAGAAGTCGCCGAGCTTCCACGTGTATCCGACCCATTTTCACTGCTACGGCTGCGGCGCTCATGGCGATGTCCTATCGTTCATGGCCGCGATCGCCGAGGTGCCGGTTGCCGATCTCATCCGCGACCTGCGTCGGAATGAGCGTAATGCTGGGACACCGTCCCGGGAGGCGCTGCAACGGCTTGAGGAACGGCGCCGTCATGCCGAGGAACTGGCTAACGAGCCCGACCCCTACACCCTGGCCGACACCGTTCCGCCTGGGGTCCCTCCCCTTTGGCAGCGCCCAAGCACGCAGACCGCCCCGATCCTGCGGCCTGGCGCAGCTCTCGGTGAGGCACTCACTTCGCAGCTCCCCGTCGATCGCATGCACGAATTTCGAGGTGGCCGGGGTGAATTGCTGGGGTACGTCGTCCGAACTCCCCGGAACCGTCTGGGGCGTAAGGGCGCCTACCAGGTGGGATGGTGCACCAACGTCCGCCTGGCTGATGGTAGCGTCCGTGAAGGATGGACTTTCGTCTCCTTCCCCGCACCGCGGCCGGTCTACGGGGCGGAACTCATCACCCAGGCACAGGAAGAAGGCCGCCGGCTACGGTTCCTCGTAGTAGAGGGAGAGAAATGTCAGGAGGTCGGGGCTGCCCTCCATCTACCCGACGACTGGATCCCTGTCAGTTGGGTAGGTGGCGGTAAGGGCTGGCATCATACCGATTGGAGCTTGGTGGCTGAGGCCGAGGAGATCGTCCTCTGGCCAGACGCCGACGAGAACCGGTCTGGCTATCGGACAATGCAAGCCCTCGCGGCCCATCTCCACGAGAGGGGGGCGACGAATATCCGGGTGATGGTCCCGCCGGCGGATGTTCCCGACGGCTGGGACGTGGCGGATGCTGTTGAGGACGAGGGCTGGACAAGCACTCGCGTGCGAGAGGCTATCCAGGGTGCCCCTGCTTGGGAACCGCCCTTGGAGCTCCCGCCTGGTGCTGATCAGGTGGTCCCAGGCGGAATGCCGCCCGAGCCGCTGCCGGGTTCTGGGGCGGAAAGGCCCGCATCGGAACTTGAGGGCTTCGTCTCCTCCCGCCTGTCATTCAAGGCGGCGCTCTATGCCGATGCACCAGTCCTGAAATATGTCCTGCCAGGAATGCTAGAAGGTACTGTGGCATTGCTGGTTGCCCCCGGCGGTACTGGCAAGAGTTGGGCGATGCTGCAAACTTGCATTTCGCTGGCCTGCGGCCTGGATATTTGGGGGCTCTGGGGCCCTGCTTTTGGTCCGTTGCCAAAGGGTAAGACGATCTACATCGCTGCAGAGGACCCGGACGTGGTTGTGCGGTGGCGGCAACATCACTTGGGCCGCGACGCTGTTCGGAGAGTGACGGAAAACAATCGAGACGGTGACGCACGCATCAATGCCGATCGCATGGTCGATGAGATCGACGCGAATCTCCATGTATTCCCCATCTGTGGCCGGGGGCCGGAGAAGCAATTAGCAATCCGGGAGGACAGACATTCGACGTTGGTGCTTCCCGGCCCCCTCTATCATCGCCTCGCGGTGCTAGGGAAAGGGGCTCTCTTAATTGGCCTCGACACCTGGGGCCGCATCACCACGGCGCTCGACGAGCGCGAGGGCACCGATATGGGCCAGGCTGTGGACCTGTGCGAGAGCCTGACGGTGGTATGTCCCGGTGTCGCAATTCTCATCGCCCATCACACGACAAAGGCCGCAAGCCTGAACGGCCAGGGAGGCGAGCAGCAGGCCGCCAGTGGCTCCCGCAAACTGACCGATCACGTCCGGTGGCAGGCCAACATTGAAACCATGTCGGCTACGGACGGCGAGGTCAGGGGGTATGACGACAAGGAGCGCCGGAAGTGGGTCAGCCTCTCCACGCCCAAATTGAACTACAGCGAGAATGAGGGGGCTCAGTGGTGGTACCGAGGTGAGTACGGCATTCTCTGCGGAGCCGTGCCTCTGGACAAGCCAAAGCGGAAGCCATCAGGGTCGACATACGGCCGCAGGATTGCTGGCGAGGAGGGAGGGGCATGAAGCGCGTTGCCAGCGGTACCAAGCCGCCCGCCGCCGCGATCATTCCAACTATCGCCAAGCGCGGGCGCGGGCGACCACGGGGTGCCGTCCGTGGTCACCTTGCCAAAGCCCTGGCGGCCGCGAAGCCAATCGAGACCACGGACCGACTGACTAGCTACGCCCTCCATGATTCCGTCCTCGGGAGCATGGCGATTTTTCGTCCAGGCCAGATGGAAGAGAGCCTCACCCCCTCCCAATTCTTGGACAAGGGGGCCAATAGCGCCGACCTCTCAGGCTATATTGTTCGTCTTCCCCGCCTCATCGACAAGCGACACGAAGCGCCGCTTGAGATGGCCGTAGTGGTGCCAACGCGGGTCGGATATCTCGAAGAGGATCTGCTCCTCTGCCTGTTGAGTGTCGCAGCTGCGGGAACAGTTGAGGGCAGTACCCTGTCCAAACTGCTGATGGCGGATGGTGAGCTGATTGTGCCCTCGACCCCGGCCTATCGCCGGGAGCAGATTCGATTTCAGCCGACGCCGCCTCTGGTCAACGAGTACACCTCAGGCGCACCAGACCTAAGCGTCGTCACCGGCCCGTTTTTCCGGATCCGGATGCCCTCCACGACTGTGTTGCGTCAGTGGCGGGGCCGCGACAACGTCCGGGTCCTGGAATCCATGCTGCGGTGCCTCGAGCGGCTATCCATGATCAGCTATTACGTCCGCAGAGCAGACGGCAATACTGGCAGTCAATGGGGTGGGCTGGGGCTGCTGAGATTTGCCTACGATCCTACGGCCGAGGATGGACGTGATCTGACTGTCTCGTTTCCCGAGCGCCTTGTGGTGGCGATGCTGGGATTTGAGAGAGACGGCCGGCGACACCGCAACAGGTTCACTCGGATTGAGCTGTCGGAGAGGTTCGCCCTTAGCCTGGATACGGCCCGCCTGCTGCACCGTCAGCTGAGCATCGCTGTCTGGAAACCAGAAGATCCGGCGCCTGGCCGAGATCGCCGACGGGGTCCAAAGCCGATGAATGAGCGCATCCCCGTATTTGAGACATTTTTCCTAGACCAGCTGGTCGAAATGCTGTGGGGCCACCCTGTCACCAACCTTCCAGCCGAGGTGTTGAGGGGGTATCGCAAGACCCTCCGCGACGCCCTGGTTGAGATTGCTGGTCTGCAGGATTGGACCATAGACGAGAACGAAGCGACCGGGCGGATCACTGTTCGCCGCGTGATCACAAGGGGCGCGGCCCTTCATGCCGTAGATGCCTGAGCAAGGCCGTTTGCCGGAAGCCGTTGAAATAAAAGGGTTTCCGGCAAATACGTCCTGAATTAATGCTTTGATCTCCCGATATTCGGGCTAAGTGATTGAAATTGCTGGGCATACATCTGCAATTAGACGGTCCTGCCTGACAGGGCGTGTGAGCCTGAGGCATGGCTTGGGCTCCCAAGGCTCACGTTCCCTCTCGGTGGAGAGGAGGTATGGCGCTACCCTGAATTACAGCATCGTGCTTTAATCAAATCAAACACTTAGGCCTATTTACGGGAGACCGATTCGCCACCCCTTTGCAATGATCCTTACAGATCAAGCACTTCTGGGCAATTTCCTCCGATTTAATGCTTTCATCTCCCGATATTCACCCTAACCCATTGATTTTGTTAGAGTGAAATTCGAAATAGGATGGCGCAGCGTGGCGGCGGACCCGCCCCTGCTCCCTTCTGGTGGGCACAGGGGTGGCACGCGTTCGCCAGTGGCTCCAGCACCGCTGACTTCCTCGTCCGTCAGCCCACCATCCGCAATGCCGCAGCGTTCAGCGCCAACGGGCTCTAGCTATCGGCCTGAAGCGACCGAAGAAGCTCGTCTAAATTCGATGCTGCTTGGCCGCCCGCCGCCAAGAAGGCGTTGATGTCGTACTCATCCGTTCCAGAATTGCCGGCACCGCGAAGCGGAACATGCGACCACTCATGCTCGACATAAAGCCTGCGCTTCTCGGTATCGTAAACTAGCCGCCACCAATCCTCGTCGTTAGAGCCCATCCGGAAAGGAATTGAATCGGCTGAATCGGATGTGATTCTCTGGTCGTGCGGGCGATTCGCGGGGGCAGGCAATGGCGTGGACGGCAGAGCA
>NZ_QLIX01000006.1 GCF_003258945.1 Roseicella frigidaeris
ACGCCCATTCCTCCTCGCTCGTGTCGGTCGGATAGCAATATCGCCGCAGCTCAGTACACATCCCATATATTTGGGATCAACTCGGTCCGTAACACGCTCTAGAAGCGGAAGGCGAGGCTGCCGAGCACGGTTCTCGGCATGCCGGGCGACACCCAGACGCTGCTGTAGGAGCGGTCATAATAGTGCTTGTCGAACAGGTTGACGATGTTGAGGTTCAGCCGGACCCGCTGGTTCACTTGGTAATAGGCCAGGGCGTCCACCGTGGTGTAGCCCGGCAAGCGGAAGCCGGGATTGGCGTTGTCGCCGGCGCGCGAGCTGACATGCACGATGCCGCCGCCGAGGCCGAGCCCCTGCAACCTACCTTCCTGGAATTCGTAGACGTTCAGCAGGCTGAGGCTGTTACGCGGGATGTTCAGCAGCGGCGCGCCCGCCGCCAGGGTCGCGTCGCGCGTCACCTCCGCATCGACATAGGCATAGCCGCCGATGATGCGCCAGGAAGGCGTGATGGTGCCAGCCAGGGTCAGGTCGAAGCCCCGGCTGCGCGCGGCCCCGGCCGCGATGCTGAAGCCGGAATTGTTCGGATCGGCGGTCAGGACGTTCTTCTTGTCGATCTGGAACAGCGCCGCGGTCAGGCTGAGCTGGTCGCGCAGCAGGTCGAGCTTGAGGCCGACCTCCCAGGCCTCGCCCTCCTCCGGCGCGAAGGACCGGCCGGTCGCGTCCCCGCCGGAATTCGGCCGGAAGGAGCGCGCATAGCTGGCATAGGCCGCGACCGTCTCGGTGAGGTCGTAGATCAACCCGATCCGCGGCGAGGCGGCGGTCTGCGATTGCGGCGTGGCCAGGCTGGTGGCCCGCTGCACGAAATCCTGCTCGTATTGCTCGACGCGGACCCCTGCGACCGCCTTGAGGCGCGGGGTGAGTGCGATCTGGTCCTGCAGATAGGCCGCATAGACCTGGGTCTGCTCCAGCGTGTCGCTGCGCCGGGTGAGCGCCGGCGCGGCCTGGCCGTAGCCCGGCGCGAGGATGTCGATGGCATAGGGCGCCGCATTCGGAATGGAGCGCAGCAGCCGTTCGCGGTTCCGGTAATTCTCGTATTCGAGGCCGGCCAACAGCGTGTGCTGCACCGGACCGGTGGCGAAGCGCCCGGTCAGCGAGGCCTGCAGGTCGAAATCATCCCAGGCGTAGTCGCGGAAGCGCCGTTCGCGCAGCAGGGTGCGGCCGTCGGCGAGCAGGCGGCTGGCCTCGGTCGCGTAACCATTCATCGTGCCGCCGAGATACTGGCCGCCGAGGCTGAGGGTCCATTGCTGGTTCAGCCGATGCTCCATGCGGAGTTGCAGCGTCGCGTTCTCGTTGCGGATGCGGCCATCGCCCGGCTCGCCCAAAAAGCGGCTGCGGGGGATCACGCCGAGCCGGTTGCCGACGGCGACCACGCCGCGGTCGAAGGTCTGATCGTTGCGCAGGAACTCGCCGTTCAGCATCACCACCGTGTCGGGCGTCGGCTGCCAGGTGGTCGCCGGCGCCAGGAAGACGCGGTCGGTCTCGACGAAGTCGCGGAAGCTGGTCTGATGCTCGGCGCCGCCGTTGAGGCGGTAGCCGAAGCGCCCCTCCGCCCCGATGGGGCCCGACGCGTCGAAGGTGCCGCGGGCCTGGCCCGGGCTGCCGAACAGCCCGGTCAGGCCGAAGCCCGGCTCCGGCAGCGGCTGCTTGGTGACGATGTTGAAGGTGCCGCCCGGATCGCCGCGGCCGTAGAGCAGCGCCGCCGGACCACGCAGCACCTCCACCCGCTCGATCGTCGCGGCATCCGGCGTGCTCTGATAGCCGCGATTGACCGGAAAGCCGTTGCGGTAGAACTCGCCGGTCGCAAAGCCGCGGATGGCGTAGTTGAACAGCGTCTGGCCGCCGAAATTGTTCTGCCGCGTCACGCCGCCCGCATAGTCGAGCGCGCTCTCGACGCGCGTGGCGCCGAGATCCTGCAGGGCCTGTCGCGGGACGACGCTGACAGATTGCGGCACGTCGCGGATGGCCGTGTCGGTGCGCGTCGCCGAGCCGGTGCGGGTGGCGCGGTAGCCCTGGACCGGCCCATCCGCGCGCTCCCCCGCCGCCTCCACGGTCAGTTCCGGCAGTTCGGTGACGGGCAGGGGCGCAGCCGCGGCCGGCGCGGTGGCTTGCGACCAGGCGGACGCCACGGGGACGACGAGGCCGGCCACGCCCAGCAGGATATGGATGTGGCGCCAGACTGCCGGCACTGCTGTCCCCATCGGCGAGACCGCCTCGATGGCGGCCCTTGCATCACACCAAGATCCAGCTTTGTCATACCACGTCAAGGCTGGCGGCTTTCGATGCCGACATGTGGGCGAGGCTTGTACCGCCCGGGACAGCGCCTCCCGCGACTGCGCGACGCTGATGACCGACCTCTCGCCGCGGCTCGATGCGGCGGGGCCGGAGGCCGCGGGTGATTGGGCCGGGCAGGCGCTGGCGGGGGCCGACGAGGTGGGGAGGACGGAGCCGAGCAGCCGGCGGCGGCCAGCGAGCGTGACGATGCCGGGGAGCCGGGACGGCCGATGAGGCTAGAGCAGATCCCGATAAGGTGGACTCATCTGATCGGGTGAAGATGCTCTGAAAACAATAGCCCAGCGCGATTCCCATGAACCGGTGTTCAGGGAAAGCACCCTAGGTGGCTGACTGTCCCCCTCGCCGGCGCTACGGATCAGACCGTGTCTGGTCGTCCCGCGCCATGCCGGCAGTGATCGGTGGGCAGGATGGTGGGAAAACACCCGGACTTCGCAAAGCCCTGGACGCCATCGAGAACGCTGGCGTCCCCAACGGGATTCGAACCCGTGTTACCAACGTGAAAGGCTGGTGTCCTAGGCCTCTAGACGATGGGGACCGAGGGGTGCGGAGTAGTCGGCGCCGGCGTCGTGGTCAATAGCCGGGTGCCGCTGGCGCGGCATCGACGACATGCAGGCAGGCGCTGACCTCGTCGTTCCAACGCTCGGCGCGCAATTGGCCGCAGAGATGCAGCGGCGCGCCCGAGCGCGCCAGCAGCGCCTCGGCCAGAGGCCCGTCCTTGGCCCGGAAGCAGATTGCCTTCAGCCGCCCCCCCCCCTCGCCCTCGAGGAAGGCGCGGACCGTGTTGCCGTCCTTGCCGACGCGATCGGCCCGCACGACGCGGACCCTCGGCAGGGCGAAGATCGGCTCCTCGTTGCCGGCGCCGAACGGCGCGAGACGCTCCACCTGCTGCGCCAGCGCCGCCGTCGCGGCCGGCACGGCGACCGACGCCTCGACCATGAGATCGGCTGCGCCCGGCAGGCTGCCGGCGCGCGCCAGGCGCTCGTCGAGGAACGCATGGAGATCCGGCAACCGCTCCCGCCGCAAGGCGAAGCCGGCAGCCATGGCATGGCCGCCGCCCGAGTCGAGAAGGCCCGATTGACGTGCCGCGATCACGGCGGCCCCGAGATCGAGCCCCGGCACCGAGCGTCCGGACCCCTTGGCGATGCCGTCGCTCACCCCGGCGACGCAGGCCGGCCGGTTGAAGCGCTCCTTCACCCGCCCGGCAACGATGCCGACCACGCCGGGATGCCAGCCCTCGCCGCTGACCAGCAGCACCGGATGGCCGGCGGCATGCTGCGCCTCGGCCTCGGCGAAGGCGGCCCCGAGCACCTCGGCCTCCACCTCCTGCCGGCGCCGGTTCACCGCATCGAGCCGCTCCGCCATGGCCCGCGCCTCGACCGGATCGTCGCAGAGCAGCAAGCGCAGCCCCAGATCGGGCTCGTCGATCCGCCCCGCCGCGTTGATCCGCGGCCCCAGCACGAAGCCGAGGGAATGCGCGCTCGGCAGGTCGCGCACCTGGCCGATCTCGAGTAGCGCCGCCACGCCGGCATGGCGCCGCTTGGCCATCACCTTCAGGCCCTGCGCGACGAGCGCGCGGTTCACCCCGGTCAGCGGCATGACGTCGCAGACGGTCGCCAGGGCGACGAGATCGAGCAGATCGAGCAGCGGCGGCTCCGGCCGGCGCTGGAACAGGCCCTCCCGCCGCAGCGCGCGGTGCAGGGCGACGCAGGCGAGGAAGGCGACCGCCGCGGCGCAGAGATGCCGCAGGCCGGAAGCGCAATCGAGCCGGTTCGGATTCACCACCGCGGCGACCTGCGGCACCGGTCCCTCGGATTTGTGGTGATCGAGCACCACGACATCGGCCAGGCCGCGGGCCGCCTCCAGCGCCTCATGCGCGGCGATGCCGCAATCGACGCAGACGATGAGCGTCGCCCCGCGGTCGCAGAGCGCGCGGATCGCCGCGGCGTTCGGCCCGTAGCCCTCGTTCAGCCGGTGCGGCACGTAGTGGCTCACCGTGCAGCCGAGCTGCCGCAACGCGCGCCCCATCAGCGCCCCGGCGCAGGCGCCGTCCACGTCGTAATCGCCGAAGACGGCGACCGTCTCCGCCTCGCGCACCGCGCTCGCCATGCGGGCGGCGGCAGCGTCCATGTCGCGCAGGACGGAGGGATCGGGCAGCAGGACGCGCAGGGTCGGCTCGAGGAAATCCTGCACCGCCTCCAGCCCGATGCCGCGCGCCGCGAGCAGCCGGCCGACGAGCTCCGGCAGCTCGGCCCGCTGCGCGACCGCGAGGCCGAGCCGAGCATCGGCCTCCCGCCAGACCCAGCGGCGCCCGGTGACGCTGCGGGCGATGCCGAGCACGGCCTCCGGCTGGAGGAGCGCGTCCATCAGCCCCGCCCCGGGCGCAACCGCCTCAACTGACGAAGGCAGCGGGCTTGAGAGCGAAATTGTGGTGCGCCTCGACATAGCGCACCGTGCCGGACTTGCTGCGCATGACGATGGAATGCGTCGTCGCGCTGGTCGCGCTGCGGCGGACCCCGTGCAGCATCGGCCCGCCGGTCACGCCGGTCGCGGCGAACATGACGTTGCCGCGCGCCATCTCATAGATGCCGTAGATGCGTTTCGGGTCGGTCACGCCCATCTCGCGCGCCCGGCTGACCTGCTCATCATTCTCGAAGAGCAGCCGGCCCTGCATCTGGCCGCCGATGCAGCGCAGCGCCGCGGCCGCCAGCACGCCCTCCGGCGCGCCGCCCGAGCCCATGTAGATGTCGACGCCCGTGTCGGGCTGGGAGACGGCGATCACGCCGGCCACGTCGCCATCGCCGAGCAGCATGATGCGCGCCCCGGCCTTCCGGCAGGCCGCGATCATGTCCTTGTGCCGGTCGCGGTCGAGCGTGCAGACCATGAGGTCGCCGATCGAGCATTTCTTGGCCCGCGCCAGCTCGCGCAGGTTCTCCTCCGGCTTGGCGTCGAGATGCACCACGCCCTCCGGCAGGCCGGGCCCGACCGCGATCTTGTCCATGTAGATGTCGGGCGCGTGCAGGAAGCCGCCGCGCTCGGCCAGCGCCACCGTGGCGATGGCGTTCGGGCCGCCCTTGGCGGTGATGGAGGTGCCTTCGAGCGGATCGACGGCGATATCCACCTCGGGGCCGCCGAGGCCGATCTTCTCGCCGATGTAGAGCATCGGCGCCTCGTCCATCTCGCCCTCGCCGATCACCACCGTGCCGCTGATGGCGACGGTGTCGAAGGCCTTGCGCATGGCATCGACCGCTGCCCCGTCGGCGGCGTTCTTGTCGCCGCGGCCGATCCAGCGGGACGCGGCGAGCGCCGCCGCCTCCGTGACACGGACCAGTTCAAGCGCAAGGTTGCGGTCAACCAGCAGGGTCGCCGCATCGAACTCCGCCATGTGAGCCTCCGTCTGCTGGGGCCAGACTACACGCAGCCGGGGCCCGCCGGAAGCGGCAGGGCAACCCGGCCGTTCAGAGAGGCTCGATGCGGATCAGCGCCGGCTTCTCCAGCACCGCGTCGAGGGCGGCGATGCGGGCGAGCGCCCGGCGCATCTGCGCCTCCTCGCAATCATGCGTCGTCAGCACCACCGGCACCGCCTCGCCGGGGGCGCGGCCGCGCTGCAGCATGGCCTCGAGGCTGATCGCCTGGTCGCGCAGGATGCCGGTGACATCGGCGATCACGCCCGGCCGGTCGAGCACCATCAGCCGCAGGTAGTAGGCGCCGACATGCCGATCCATCGGCACCGAGGGCACCGAGGCCAGGGCGCCGGGCGCGGCACCCCAGACCGGCGTCACCCGGCCGCGCGCCAAGTCGATCAGGTCGGCCACGACGGCGCTCGCCGTCGGGCCGGCCCCGGCCCCGCGTCCCTCCAGCATCACCCGCCCGACATGGTCGCCCTCCGCCACCACGGCGTTGAACACCCCGTCGACGCGGGCGATCGGCGCCGCCACCGGCACCATGCAGGGATGCACCCGGGCGGAGATGCCGGATGCGGTCCGCGCCGCGAGGCCGAGCAGCTTGATGCGGTAGCCGAGCTCCTCGGCGAGGGCGATGTCGAGGGCGCTGACCTCGCGGATGCCCTCGACATGCACGGCGGCGAAGTCGACCGGGCGGCCGAAGGCGAGCGCGGCCAGGATCGCCAGCTTGTGCGCCGCGTCCACGCCGTCGATGTCGAAGGACGGGTCGGCCTCGGCATAGCCGAGCTTCTGCGCCTCGGCGAGCACTTCGCCGAATTCCCGCTTCTGCTCGCGCATCACGGTCAGGATGTAGTTGCAGGTGCCGTTCAGGATGCCGGCGACGCGGCGGATCCGGTTCGCCGCGAGCCCTTCCCGCAGGGCCTTGATGGCCGGGATGCCGCCGGCGACGGCCGCCTCGAAGGCGAGCGGCACGCCCTGCGCTTCCGCCCGCTCGGCGATCGCCGCGCCATGCACCGCCAGCAGCGCCTTGTTGGCGGTGACGACCGGCTTGCCGGCGGCCAGCGCCGCCTCGACCAGCGCCCGCGCCGGCCCCTCGCTGCCGCCGATCAGCTCCACCACCACATCCGTGGCGGGATCGGCGGCGAGTGCCACCGGGTCGTCGTACCAGCGGAGCGTCGAGACCGGCACGCCGCGGTCGCGCAGGCGGTCGCGCGCCGAGACCGCCTTGACCACGACGGGCCGCCCGGCCCGCGCGGCGACGATCTCGGCATTCTCCGAAAGCAGCCTGAGGACGCCGGCGCCGACCGTGCCCAGGCCGGCGACGGCGATGGAGAGCGGCCGGCTCATGCCTGGACCGGTTCCTTCAGCGCGGGCTCCTCGCCCAACAGTGGCGGCGCGAGGTTGTCGCCCTGGAGGAAGCCGCGGATGCCACGCAGGGCCTGGCGGATGCGGTGGCTGTTCTCGACCAGGGCGATGCGGACATGGCCGTCGCCATGCTCGCCGAAGCCGAGGCCAGGGGCAACCGCCACCTTGGCGCGGGCCAGCAGCAGCTTCGAGAACTCGACGCTGCCGAGATGGCGGAAGCGCTCGGGGATCGGCGCCCAGAGGAACATCGAGCCCTCCGGCGAGGGCACGTCCCATCCCGCGGCCTTGAGGCCCTTCACCAGAAGATCCCGCCGCTCGCGGTACAGCACCCGCATCTCGGCCACCGTGTCCTGCGGCCCGTTCAGCGCCGCCGCCGCGGCCACCTGGATCGGGGTGAAGGCGCCGTAGTCGAGATAGCTCTTCACCCGCGCCAGCGCCGCGATCAGCCGCGGGTTGCCGGCGGCGAAGCCCATGCGCCAGCCCGGCATGTTGTAGGTCTTCGACATCGAGGTGAACTCGACGGTGATGTCCTTCGCGCCCTCGACCTCGAGCACCGAGGGCGGCGGCACGCTGCCGAAGTAGAGCTCGGCATAGGCGAGGTCGGAGAGGATGAACAATTCGTGGCGGCGGCAGAGCGCCACCAACTCCCGATAGAACTCGATGGACGCCAGATTGGCGGTCGGATTGGAGGGGAAATTGACGATCACTGCCGTCGGCTTCGGCACGGAATGCCGGACCGCACGGTCGATCGCCGCCAGCATCTCGTCATCCGGGGTGCAGGGCAGGCTGCGGGCGGTGGCGCCGGCGATGATGAAGCCGAATTGGTGGATCGGGTAGCTCGGATTCGGCACCAGGATGGTGTCGCCCGGCGAGGAGATGGCCTGGGCGAGGTTGGCCAGCCCCTCCTTCGAGCCGAGGGTCGCCACCACCTCCGTCTCCGGGTCGAGCTTCACGCCGAACCGGCGGGCATAGTAGCCGGCCAGCGCCTTGCGTAGACCGGGGATGCCCTTCGACATGGAGTAGCGGTGGGTCCGCGGGTCCTGCACCGCCTCGACCAGCTTGGCGACGATATGCGGTGGCGTCGGGCTGTCGGGGTTGCCCATGCCGAGATCCACGATGTCCTCTGCCGCTGCGCGCGCCTTGGCCTTCGCCGCGTTGACCTCGGCGAAGACATAGGGGGGCAGGCGGCGGATGCGGTGGAATTCCTCGGTCATCGACTTGGATCCGTGTGCTTGACCCGCGCCTCGGCTCGGCGCGGCCCGCCGGTATAGAGCCGATTGCACGGGGATGTCAGCGTTTCGCCACGCCGGGGAGCAAAAACCCCGATGCGAAGCGGGGGATCAGCGCGGGCGCGGTGGCGGGCCGAGCAGATCCGGCGGCGGCGCGGCCGGCGCCTCGTCCGGCACCTCCGGCAGGCGCGGGGCGGCCGGGGCGGAGGGGCGCAGTGCGCCGGCCGGCGCGCGCGGCGTGGCCGGGCCCTCGGCCCAGGGGACCGGCGGCGCCGCGGCCAGCGAGGCGCGCGGCGGCGGGGCGGCCGGCACGGGGGGGCTGCCAGGCGAAGGACCGGCCGCGGGGGGCGCCGGTGTCCCCCGCAGCACCAGGGGATCGCGGGACTGCGTCCGGTCCCTTGCCAGGGAATCCGTCACCGCCTGGCGGAACTCCGGCGAAGGCCGCTCCGGCCGCGGCGGGATGCTGGCGAGGTTCGGCGTCGGCCCGTCCATGCCGGGCGGCGGCAGGCGCGCGGCATCATCGGCGCCGGAGACGCGGTTGTAGATCGCCACCGGGTTGACTTCCGGCGGCACGGCGCAGGCTGCCAGCAGCCCGACCGTCGCCAGCATGGCCAGCCTTGCCCCGCCGGCCCCGACACCGCCTTGCCGCGCCACCTGCCCGCCCTCCCGCTCAGCGATACCCTGCCGCCGGCAGGGTTAGAGGAAATTCGCCCGGCGCGATATCCATCCCAGCCCGGTGGGCATCGCCGCATCGCACAACGCCCCAGACTGGCCGCCGTGGCAAGAATTCGTCACGCGGCCAGGCGTTCACGGCCGTCGCGCTTCTGCACTAGACTGCGGCATGGACCAGGAAAAGCCGCAGGACCACCCGCAATTCCGGCTGCCGGACCCGGCGCTGGTGACGCGCACCATGTCGGAGGTGGCCGAGCGCGGGCAGCGGATCGTCACCGATTTCCTGCGCCGCCAGGCGGATGCCGAGGCGGTGCCGGACCCGCTGAACATCGGCGGCGCCTTCCTCGACATGACGGCGCGGCTGATGGCCAACCCGGCGCGGCTGATGCAGGCACAGCTCGGCTTCTGGCAGGACTACCTGACCCTCTGGCAGAACACGGCTCGGCGGATCATGGGCGAGACCCCGGCGCCGGTGATCGCCGAGGACCCCCGCGACCGCCGCTTCAAGGACGATGCCTGGCGGGAGAACGAGGTTTTCGACTTCATCAAGCAGAGCTATCTGCTCTCGGCGCGCTACTTCCAGACCGTCGTCGGCAGCGTCGAGGGACTCGAGCCCAAGGCGGCGCAGAAGGTGGATTTCTACACGCGGCAATTCGTCGATGCCATGAGCCCGTCGAATTTCCTGCTGACCAATCCCGAGGTGCTGCGCCGCACCGCCGAGACGGGCGGCGAGAACCTGCTGAAGGGGCTGTCGCACCTCCTCGCCGATCTCGAGCGCGGCAAGGGCCGGCTGCGCATCCGCATGACGGATGACAGCAAGTTCAAGGTCGGCCAGAACATCGCGGTGACGCCGGGCAAGGTCGTCTACCAGAACGACCTGATGCAGCTCATCCAGTACGCCCCGTCCACCGGGACCGTGCTGAAGCGACCGTTGCTGATCCTGCCGCCCTGGATCAACAAATTCTACATCCTCGACCTCAGGCCGCGGAACAGCTTCATCCGCTGGGCGGTCGAGCAGGGGCACACCGTCTTCGTCGTCTCCTGGGTCAACCCGGACGAGCACCTCGCCCGCAAGGGGTTCGACGACTACATGCAGGAGGGCATCTACGACGCGCTGACCGCGATCGAGCAGGCGACCGGCGAGACGGAGGTGAACGCCATCGGCTACTGCCTCGGCGGCACGCTGCTGGCAACCACGCTGGCGCATATGGCGGCGCGGGGCGATACCCGCATCGCCACCGCAACCTTCTTCGTCACCATGACGGATTTCGAGGAAGCGGGCGAGCTCGGCGTCTTCATCGACGAGGAGCAACTGCACTGCCTCGAGGAGCAGATGCAGAAGCGCGGCTATCTCGAGGGTCGCGAGATGGCGACGACCTTCAACATGCTGCGCGCCAACGACCTGATCTGGTCCTTCGTCGTCAACAACTACCTGCTGGGGCAGGAGCCCTTCCCTTTCGACCTGCTCTACTGGAACGACGACAGCACCCGCATGCCGGCGCGGATGCACAGCTTCTACCTCCGCCGCATGTACCAGCAGAACGACCTGGTGAAGCCCGGCGCCATCGAGCTGCTGGGGGAGAGGATCGACCTGCGGAAGATCCGCATCCCCTGCTACCTGATCTCGACGCGCGAGGATCACATCGCCCCCTGGAAGAGCACCTATCGCGCGACGCAGATCTATGGCGGCCCGGTGCGCTTCGTGCTCGCCGCCTCCGGCCATATCGCCGGCGTGGTGAACCCACCCGATTCAGGCAAGTACAGCCATTGGGTGAACGAGCAGCTGCCGCCCGATCCGGAGGCGTGGTTCCAGGGCGCGACGGAGCTCTCCGGCTCCTGGTGGCCCGACTGGCAACGCTGGGTGACGGCGCAGGGGCGCGACCAGGTGCCGGCCCGCATCCCCGGCGACGGCAAGCTGGTGCCGATCGAGGACGCGCCCGGCCGCTATGTCCAGGTGATGACGACGGATTGAGCGCCGAGGCTCAGTAGCCCACGCTGGTATCGGCGCCGAAGCCGAAGCTCGAGCCGAGGCTGGCATTGGTCTCGCTCGGCCGGCCGCCGGGCCAGCCGCCGGTCGCATCCAGCCGCGCCACCACCTGCGCCAGGTTGGCGCTGGCGATGGCGCATTGCGGCAGGGGACCGAGCTCGCCGAGCCGCTGCACGCTGCGCTCCCCGCCCGGCCGGAACATGGGGGCCGGCAACACCGCCGCCGCCCGCGCCGCATCGCCCCGGCGCAACGCCTGCGCCGCACTCACCAGGGCACGCACCACCGGCTCCGGCGCCGCGCCCTCCGCGACGCCGAGCGCATCGCGCAGCTCCGTGCGTGCGAGCAGGAAATCCCGCCGGACGCTCTCCGGCACGGCCGCGTAGCGCGGATCGCGCGGGATGGCCGCGGTGACGAATTCGAGTTGCGCGGCGGCCTGCGCCGCCTCCGCCGGGCGGCTGGCGAGGGCCCGGCCCTGGTCGGCGAAGGCGGGCGTCATGGCCTGCATGGCGCCGCGAATCGGATCGGCGGTATCGGGCGTGAGGGCCGCGATGGGCAGCCGGGGCGGTGCCGTGCGCATCTCCGCGCAGGCGGCGAGGCCAAGGGCGAGCAGCAGGGCGCGCCGGGGCGACGGAAGGCGCGCAACGGCAGAGAGCGATACGACCACGGCCCGCGATGGCTCCTTCCCCGAAGGGCCGGAAGCCTAGAGCAGATCCCGCTCCGGTGGAATCACCGGAGCGGGTGGAGATGCTCTGAAAACAAAAGGCTAGAGCATTGGCTGTGAACGCGGGTGAACGGACGATGCCCTAGTAGCAGCCCGCGAGGCGCGCCCGGGTTCGCAGCAGCGCCAGGATCATCCGGCTGGTCGGCGCCGGCACCCCGGTCATCTCCGCCAGCTCGACGACGCTGCCGAGCAGCGCATCCACCTCCATCGGCCGGCCCTTCTCCAGGTCCTGCAGCATGGAGGTCTTGTGCGCCCCGACCTCGGCGCCGCCGGCGATGCGCTTGTCGACATCGATGGCGAAGCGCACGCCGAGCGCCTCGGCCACCGCCTGCCCCTCGAGCATCATGGCCCGGACGATGCTGCGCAGCTCGGCATCGCCGGTGATGACGTCGAGGGTTGCTGTGGTCAGCGCCGAGAGCGGGTTGAAGGCCATGTTGCCCCAGAGCTTCACCCAGATCTCGTCGCGGATCTTCGGCCGCACCGGCGCCTTGAAGCCGGCGCCGACCAGCGCGGCGGCCAATGCACCGGCCCGCTCGCTGCGGCTGCCATCCGGCTCGCCGAGGCTGAAGCGGTCGCCATAGGTGTGCAGGATGACGCCGGGCTCCACCACCTCGGCCGCCGGGTAGATGATGCAGCCGAGCACCCGCTCGGGCGGCAGCAAGCGGCCGATCTCGCCATCGGGGTCGACGCTCGTCACCCGCCGCCCCTCATAGGGGCCGGCGAGCTTGTGGAAATACCACCAGGGGATGCCGTTCACCGCCGAGACGATGGTGGTGCCCGCGCCGATCAGCGGCTGCATCTGCACCGCCGCGCCCGCCAGGGCCGGGGCCTTCAGGGTGATGAGGACATAGTCCTGCGGCCCCGCCTCCACCGCGCTGGCGACGCAGCGCGGATGCACCACGCGCTCCTCGCCCCCGCTGATGAGCTTCAGCCCCCTGGCCTGCATGGCCGCGAGATGCGGCCCGCGGGCGATGACGGTGACGTCCACATCGCCCTTGGCGGCCAGCTTCGCGGCCATGAGCCCGCCGATCGCGCCGGCGCCGAAGATGCAGAGTTTCATGGCGGTCAATCCCGGTCAGGCGGCGCGCCCGGGACCGCCAGGCCCGCGGGCGCGCGATGGAGGCAGAGGGTCAGGCCGTGATGCCAAGCTTCTGCGCCAGCCCGATGCGCATCAACTTGCCGGTGGCGCCCTTCGGGATCTCCGGCAGGAAGACGACCTTCCGCGGTACCTTGAAATCCGCCAGGTGCTTCGCGGCGAAGTCGCGCAGCTCGCGCTCGGTGCAGTCCATGCCCTCGCGCAGCACGATCGCCGCGCCCACCTCCTCGCCGAGCATCGGGTGCGGGATGCCGAAGGTGAGCGCCTGCGCGACGGCCGGATGCTCGGAGAGGATGCCGTCCACCTCGAGCGGGCTCACCTGCTCGCCGCCGCGCTTGATCAGCTCCTTCAGCCGGCCGGTCAGCATCAGGTAGCCATCGGCATCGAACATGCCCTGGTCGCCGGTGCGGAACCAGCCATCGGTGAAGGCCTTGGCATTGGCCTCGGGATTGGCCTCATAGCCCTTGGTGACGTTGGGGCCGCGGATCACCACCTCGCCGATCTCGCCCTGCGGCAGGATGCGGCCGTCCTCGGCCATGATCGCCACCTCCGGCCCCGCCGGCAGGCCGACCAGGCCCGGCTTCTGCGGCCGCGGCGGCAGCGGGTTGCTGCACATCTGGTGGCTGGCCTCGGTCATGCCATAGGCCTCGATCACCGGGGCGTCGAAGGCGGCGCTGAGATCCTTCATCGCCTGCGCCGGCAGGCTGGCCGAGGAGCTGCGCAGGAAGCGCAGCGGCGCCCGGGCGATGATCTCGCGGTTGCGCTCGGCGCGTTGCAGGATCGCCTGGTGCATGGTCGGCACCGCCGTGTACCAGCTCGGCCGCTCGGCATCGAGCCAGCCGAAGAATTTCAGGGCGTTGAAGCCCGGTGTGCAGATCACCGCGCCGCCGGCCGCGAGCGAGGCGAGCGTCGCCGCGATCAGCCCGTGGATGTGGAACAGCGGCATGACGTTGAGGCAGGCATCCTCGGGCGTCAGTTCCAGGGTGCGGGCGATGCTGGCCGCCGAGGCGGTGACATTGGCTTGGGTCAGCGGCACGATCTTCGGCCGCGCCGTGGTGCCGGAGGTGTGCAGCACCAGGGCCACATCCTCCGCCTCCGCCATGCCCGGCCGCGCCGCCTGCCCCGGCTGGCCGCCCGCGAGGCTGAACGCGCCCGCCGCCTCGCCCGGGACCAGTTCGACCACCGGCACGCCGAGCCGGGCCGCGACGGCGCGCGCCGGGCTCTCCATGCCCTGCTGGATGACGAGGGCCTTGGCCTTCAGGTCGGTCAGGTAGAACTCGAACTCCTCCTCCTTGTAGGCGGGGTTCAAGGGGGCCGTGGTGGCGCCGCAGGCGATGGCGACGAAGGCCGCCGCCATCTCGGGCCCGTTCGGCAGCACGATGGCCACCCGGTCGCCACGGCCGATGCCGATGGAATTGAGCGCCGCCACCGTCCGCTCCGCCAGCGCCCGCAGCCCGTCATAGGTCAGGGAAGGCCGCTCCGGCGCCCGAATGGCGGGCCGCCCGGCCTCCCCGGCGGCGAGCAGTGCGGCAATGGTGCTGGCAGCGGTCATGACTCGTCATCCCCTCGCGGGCCTCGGCGAGGCCTGCTGTGCAACAGCCCTTCCGGGACGGCAAGTCGCTCCCTGCCGGAGGCGGAAGAAATTTGTGGCACGTTTTACACGCTTTTCGTTGCTTTACCTGACTTTCGGCCCGAAGCCCGAGGCAAGGCCGGGACATGACAGGTGTTTCGGCAGCAGCAGCTTGCGCCCCTGGCGCATCCGGGAAGAGAGGGTATGACGGTAGCGACATCTCGCCGCTCGGTTCTTCTGGGCCTCGCCGCCGCCGCCGTCGCGGGCGGCGCGCAGGCCCGCGGCTGGGAGCCCAGCCGCCCCGTGCAGTTCGTGGTGCCGGCCGGGACCGGCGGCGGCGCCGACCAGATGGCGCGGGTCATCCAGGGCATCGTTTCCAAGCACGCGCTCATGCGCCAGCCCATGGTGGTGGTGAACAAGGCGGGGGGCGCGGGCGCCGAGGGCTTCCTTGAGGCCAAGGGCGCGCGGGGCAACCCGCACATGCTGGTCATCACCCTCTCCAACCTGTTCACGACCCCGCTCGCAACGGGGGTGCCCTTCAGCTGGAAGGACCTCACCCCGGTCACCATGATGGCGCTGGACGAGTTCGTGTTCTGGGTGAATGCGAATTCATCCTGGCGGTCGGTGCAGGACCTCATCGCCGCGGCGAAGCAGCAGCGCCTCAAGATCGGTGGCACCGGCTCCAAGCAGGAGGACCAGATCATCGCCGCCGCCATCACCAAGGCGAGCGGCGCGCAGTTCACCTACGTGCCCTTCCGCGGCGGCGGCGAGGTCGCGGTGCAGCTCGTCGGCGGCCATATCGACGCCACGGTGAACAACCCGATCGAAGCGGTGACTCACTGGCGCTCCGGCGCGCTGCGGCCGCTCTGCGTCTTCGACACGAAGCGCCTGGCCGATACCGGGAAGATGACCGAGACGCAGGCCTGGTCCGACATCCCGACCTGCCGGGAGCAGGGCCTCGATGTCGACTACCTGATGCTGCGCGGCATCTTCATGCCGGCCGGCGTGAAGCCGGAGCAGGTCGCCTTCTACGAGGGGCTGATGGCGAAGGTGCGCGAGACGCCGGAGTGGAAGGATCTCATGCAGCAGGGCGCCTTCAACACCACCAGCCTGACCGGCGAGGCCTTCGGCGCTTGGCTGGCGCGGGAGGACGAGCGGCACCGGTCGCTGATGCAGGATGCCGGTTTCCTGGCAAATCCGGCCTGAGGGATACAGAGCATGAGCACGACCACTCTCGATCTGGCCCCTGCCGCGGGCCGCAGCAGCCAGGGCGTCCGGCGGAGCGCGATGGAGGTGGCCACCTCCCTTGCCCTCGCCCTGATCGGCGCGGCGGCGATCTGGGACAGCAGCCGGCTCGGCGCCGGCTGGGGCGCGGAAGGGCCGCAATCCGGCTACTTCCCCTTCTGGATCGGCCTCATCCTGGCCGGCACGAGCCTGGCCAACCTGGTCCCTGTCCTGCGCGCCAGGGGCGCGGCGGCCGAGGCGATGTTCGTCACCTGGCCGCAGCTCCGCCTGGTGATGTCGGTGCTGATCCCGACGGTCTTCTACGTCGCCGCCATCCCGCTGAGCGGCATCTACCTCGCCTCCGCGGCGCTGGTCGCCTACTTCATGATGCGCCTCGGCGAGTTCACCTGGCGCAGCGCGCTGCCGGCAGCCGTCGCGACGGCGCTGGTGGCCTTCGTCACCTTCGAGGTCTGGTTCCTGGTCGGCTTGCCCAAGGGCCCGATCGAAGAGCTGCTCGGCTTCTGACCGTCCGACGCCCCGCCCGGATACCCCCTCTCCCATGGAAGAAATCGGCCTCCTGATGCAGGGCTTCGCCGTGGCCCTGCAGCCCGGGAACATGCTGCTCATGCTGGTCGGCGTCGTGCTCGGCGTGCTGATCGGCGTGCTGCCCGGCCTCGGCGGCGCCAACGGCATCGCCATCCTGCTGCCGCTGACCTTCGCCATGCCGCCGGTCTCGGCGGTGATCATGCTCTCCTGCATCTACTGGGGCGCGTTGTTCGGCGGCGCCATCACCTCCATCCTGTTCAACATCCCGGGCGAGCCCTGGTCCGTCGCCACCACCTTCGACGGCTACCCGATGGCGCAGCAGGGCCGGGCCGGCGAGGCGCTGACGGCGGCCTTCACCTCCTCTTTCTTCGGCGCCTTCGTCGCGGTGGTGATGATCACCTTCGTCGCGCCGATCATCGCCGGCTTCGCCCTGCGCTTCGGGCCGCCGGAATTCTTCGCGGTGATGTTCCTCTCCTTCGCCTGCTTCGTGGGCATGGCGAAGGGCTCGCCGCTGAAGACCCTCGCCGCGATGATGCTGGGCTTCCTGCTGGCCGCGGTTGGCATGGACACCGTGACCGGCCAGCTCCGCATGACCTTCGGCTCGGAGGAGATGATCCGCGGCTTCGACTTCCTGGTCGCGGTCATCGGCCTCTTCGGCATCAGCGAGATCCTCTGCTCGATCGAGGAGGGGCTGCACTTCCGGGGGCAGAAGGCGAAGATCGACCTGAAGGTGGTGCTGCGCACCTGGGCGGAGCTGCCGCGGCATTGGTTCCTGGCGATCCGCTCGGCCCTCATCGGCTGCTGGATGGGCATCACGCCGGCGGGCGCCACCCCGGCCTCCTTCATGTCCTACGGCGTCGCCCGACGGATGTCGAAGGACCCGGCCGGCTTCGGGCAGGGCAGGATCGAGGGCGTGGTCGCGCCCGAGACCGCGGCGCATGCCGCCGGCACCTCGGCCCTGCTGCCGATGCTGACCCTCGGCGTGCCGGGCTCGCCCACCGCGGCGGTGCTGCTCGGCGGCCTGATCATGTGGGGGCTGCAGCCGGGGCCGATGCTCTTCGTCGAGCAGAAGGAGTTCGTCTGGGGCCTCGTCGCCTCCATGTATCTCGGCAACGTCGCCGGGCTGCTGGTGGTGTTGGTGGCGGTGCCCTGGTTCGCCGCGATCCTGCGGGTGCCCTTCCCGATCATCGCCGCGCTGATCCTGACGGTCTGCGCCATCGGCGCCTACACGGTCAGCAACGCCGAGTTCGACATCGTGCTAATGCTGATCTTCGGCATCGTCGGCTATGTGATGAAGAAGCTGGACTACCCGCTGGCGCCGCTGGTGCTGGCGCTGGTTCTCGGCGATCGGACGGAAGAAGCCTTCCGGCAGTCGCTGCTGGTCAGCAATGGAGATCTCGGCATCTTCTTCCACAACTGGCTGAGCGGCGGGATCATGGCGGCCGGTATCGCCCTGCTCCTCTGGCCGGCCCTCGCCTGGGCCCGCGCCGCGCTGGCCAGCGGCCTCGGACGCGCCCGGGCGGCATAGTGGGCACTGGCGGAGGGGGGAATGCCGTTCCCTTCCCCGCCAGCGCGTGCCTCAGCGCCGCAGCGAGGCGCGGTGCCGCCCGGAGAGCTCGACGTAATGCGGCGCAGTGCGGTCGAAGCCGGCGCGCTGCTCCGGCGTCAGCACCCGCAGCAGCTTCGCCGGGTTGCCCATCCAGAGCTCGAGGCGGCCGATGCGCTTGCCCGGCGGCAGCACGCTGCCGGCGGCGAGCACGCCCCCCTCCTCGATCACCGCGCCGTCCAGCACCGTCGCCCCCATGCCGACGAAGGCGCGGTCCTCGAGCTGGCAGGCATGGATGATGGCGGCATGGCCAACGGTGACATCGGCGCCGACGATGGTGGCGAAGTTGTCCGAGGTGGCGCGCCCGGAATTCACATGGACGATCGTGCCGTCCTGGATGTTCGAGCGCGGGCCGATGCGGATGATGTTGGTGTCGCCGCGCAGCACGCAGTGATACCAGATATTCGCCCCCTCGGCGATTTCGACATCGCCGATCACCGCCGCGGTCGGCGCCACCCAGGCGCCGGCATGCACCACCGGCACCTTGCCTTCGAAGGGATAGAGCGGCGGCAGCACCGTCGCGACCTGCTGGTCCATGCGCCCTACTCCGCCGCCGCCGCCAGCCGCGTCTCGACCGGCACGCCGAGCATGAGGCCGAGATTCTGCACCGCCGCGCCCGAGGCGCCCTTGCCGAGATTGTCGTAGCGCGCCGTCAGCACCGCCTGCTGCCGAGCCGCATTGCCGTGCACCCTTAGCTCCAGCAGGTTGGTGTTGTTCAGCGCCTCCGGCTCCAGCTTCGCCCCGGCCGGGACGACGCGGATATACTCGCTGCCGGCATAGCGCTTCGCCAGCACCGCCTCGATTGCCTCCGGCTTCGGCCGGCCGGGCAGCAGGTCGAGATGCAGCGGGATGCTGTCGATCATGCCCTGGCGGAAGTCGCCGACCGAGGGGACGAAGATCGGCCGCCGGGCGAGCCCTGAATAGAGCTGCAGCTCGGCGACGTGCTTGTGCTCCAGCCCGAGGCCGTAGAGCTCGAAATCCGGCGCCGTGCGGGCCTCATAGGCGGCGATCATGGCATTGCCGCCGCCGGAATAGCCGGAGACGGCGTTGACCGAGATCGGCATATCGGCCGGCAGCAGCCCTGCCTCGATCAACGGCCGCAGCAGCAGGATGGCGCCGGTGGGATAGCAACCTGGGTTGGAGACGCGCGGCGCCGCGGCGATCCTCGCCGGCTGCTCCGGCGAGAGCTCCGGCAGGCCATAGGCCCAGTCCGGATCCACCCGGTGCGCCGTGCTGGCATCGAGCACCTTGGGCGCCTCGGCGCCGAGCGAGGCGGCCAGCGCCGCGCTCTCCTTCGCCGCCTCGTCGGGCAGGCAGAGGATGACCAGGTCGACCTCGGCCATCAGCGCCCGCCGGGCCTCGGGGTCCTTGCGGCGGGCCGGGTCGATGCTGCGCAGCGCGACATGCGGCAGCAGGTCCAGACGCTCGCGGATCTGCAGGCCGGTGGTGCCGGCCTCGCCATCGATGAACACCGTCGGGATGCTGCCCTTGGCCATGGCCTGCTCTCCTCTGCCGCCCATTTGCCGCGCAAAGCGGCCGAAAAAGCAAGAGGGGCGGACCCGCTGCGGATCCACCCCTCCCGTATGACAATCCGAAGCCGGACCGGCGCCTGACGCCGCTCCGCAGGCGTCAGCGCTTGCTGAACTGGAAGGAACGTCGCGCCTTCGCCTTGCCGTACTTCTTCCGCTCGACGACGCGCGGGTCGCGGGTCAGGAAGCCGGCCTTCTTCAGGATGGAGCGCAGCTCCGGCTCGTAGTTGGTCAGGGCGCGGCTGATGCCGTGCCGCACCGCGCCGGCCTGGCCGGAGAGGCCGCCGCCGGTCACCGTCGCCATGACGTCGAACTGCTGGTAGCGGTCGGCGACGAGGAAGGGCTGGGTGATCAGCATCCGCAGCACCGGCCGGGCGAAATACTGCACCACCGGCTTGCCGTTGACCTCGATCTGCCCCTTGCCGGGCTTCACCCAGACGCGGGCGACCGCATCCTTGCGGCGGCCCGTGGCATAGGCGCGGCCCCACTGGTCGCGCTTCGGCTCGCGCGGCGCCGACGGGGACTCGCCGGCGGCGGGCGTGCCCTGCACCAGCGTCTTCAGGTCGGCGAGCGTGCCGGTCATTTGCTCGCTCATGCGGAGACAACCTTCTGTGCCGCGCCGCCACCGGCGACGTTCTTGCGGTTCATGCCGGCGACGTCGAGCGGCGCGGGCTGCTGGCCGGCATGCGGATGCTCCGGACCGGCATAGACGTGCAGGCTCTTCATCTGGAGCCGGCCGAGCGGGCCGCGGGTGATCATCCGCTCCACCGCCTTCTCGATCACGCGCTCGGGGTGCTTGCCCTCGAGCCGCTCGCGCACCGTGCGCTGCTTGATGCCGCCGGGATAGCCGGTGTGCCAGTAGAAGATGGACTGCTCGGCCTTCTGGCCGGTCACCTTCACCTTGCGGGCATTCACCACGACGACGTGGTCCCCGCAATCGACATGCGGGGTGAACTGGGGCTTGTGCTTGCCGCGGAGGCGGTTGGCGATGATGGTGGCGAGGCGGCCGAGCACGAGGCCCTCCGCATCCACCACCACCCAGGCCTTCTGCACCTCCGCTGGCTTCAGCGAGCGGGTCTGCGTCTGCAGCTGCGGCATCGTCCGAGCGGGTCCGGTCTGAAAGAGAGCGGGCTTATGCCGGGCGACGGCTCGCAGGTCAAGGCAGGACAAGGCTTTTTTGGCAGCGGTATTATGATACCGCATGGCTGGCCCGGCCGTGCCAAGGCCGCCCGGCCATGCCATGCTGCCGCCAGCAGCCGCAGGTCGCCGCATGTTCAGCCATGTCACCCTCGGGGTCGGGGATATCGACCGCGCCATGGCCTTCTACGACGCCGTGCTGGCGCCGCTCGGGCTCGCGCGGCAGGTCTCGGACCGGGCCGCGGGGCAGGCCGGCTATGCCGCGGCGCCGGCGGGCCGGGCGGGGTTCTGGCTTCTCCGGCCGCGCGACGGCCGCCCGGCCAGCGTCGGCAACGGCACCACCATCGCCTTCGAGGCCGCCGACCGCGCCACGGTCGATGCGGTGCATGCCGCGGCGCTGGCCGCGGGCGGGCGGGCGGGATGAGGGTGGACCCGGTCTCCGGCCGCACTACCATGCCGCCTATTACGGGGCCTATATGCGCGATCCGGACGGCAACAAGCTCTGCTGCGTCTGCCACCGCCCGCTGGCCGGGCCGGGGCGCGCCGACCGCGGCGGGGCCGGAGGAGCGGCGACATGACCACCAAACCACCCCATGGCCTCGGCCGCGACGTCGCCAATTACGGCGACCGGGAGTTCTCCCACTACCTCCGCCGCAGCTTCGCCAGCTCGATGGGCTATTCCCGCGCCATGCTGGAGAAGCCGATCATCGGCATCGCCGACACCGCCAGCGACTACAACAACTGCCACCGCGGCGTGCCCGAGCTGAAGGAGGCGGTGAAGCGCGGGGTGCTGGCCGCCGGCGCCCTCCCCTTCGCCTTCCCCACCGTCAGCCTCTGCGAGCCCTCGCTGACGCCCACCTCCATGCACTACCGCAACCTCATGGCGCTCGACACCGAGGCGATGCTCTCGGCCCAGCCCATGGACGCCGCGGTGCTGATCGGCGGCTGCGACAAGACGGTGCCGGCCCAGCTCATGGCCGCGGCCAGTGCCGATGTCCCGAGCGCCCTGCTGGTCACCGGCCCGATGCTGGCGCAGCGCTTCGAGGGCGAGCGCCTGGCCGCCTGCACCGATTGCCGCCGCTACTGGGCGCGCTACCGCGCCGGCGACGTCTCGGCCGAGCGGATCGGCGAGATCGAGGGCAAGCTGGCCACCACCTCGGGCACCTGCGGCGTCATGGGCACCGCCTCGACCATGGCCTGCCTCGCCGCGGCGCTCGGCTTCATGCCGCTGATGGCCGCCTCCGCCCCGGCGGTGCATGCTGACCGGCTGCGCTTCGCCGAGGAGGCCGGGACGCTGGCGGTGCAGCTCATCCGGCATCCCATCCGCCCCTCGCAGCTCATCACCCCGAAGAGCGTCGAGAATGCGCTGCGTGTGCTGCTCTCCCTCGGCGGCTCGACCAATGCGCTGATCCACCTGACGGCCATCGCCGGCCGGGCGGGGGTGACGATCGACCTCCGGCGGCTCGACGCGCTCTCCGAGGAGACGCCGGTGCTGGTCGACCTGAAGCCGACCGGCGAGGGCTACATGGAGGATTTCCATGCCGCCGGCGGCATGGTCGCCCTGCTGCGGGAGCTGCGCGACCTGCTGCACCTCGACACCATCGACGTCTATGGCCGGACGCTGGCCGAGCAGATCGATGCCGGCCCCGCCTTCGTCGACCGCACCTATATCCGGGCGCGGGAGACGCCGGTCAGCCCGGTCGGCGGGCTGGTCGCGCTCTTTGGCAGCCTCGCCCCGGACGGCGCCATCCTCAAGCGCAGCGCCGCCACCCCGGCGCTGTTCGAGACCGAGGCGCGCTGCCTGGTCTTCGACGGGCTGGAGGACCTCGCCAGTCGCATCGACGATGACGCGCTGGAAGTGACGCCGCAGGACATCCTCATCCTCAAGAATGCCGGCCCCCTCACCCCGGCCGGCATGCCGGAGGCGGGCTACCTGCCCATCCCGCGCAAGCTGGCCCGGGCCGGGGTGAAGGACATGGTGCGGATGAGCGATTGCCGGATGTCCGGCACCGCCTTCGGCACCATCGTCCTGCACATCGCCCCCGAGGCGGCGGCCGGCGGGCCGCTGGCGCTGGTCGAGACCGGCGACCGGGTGCGCCTCTCGGTGCGGGAGCGGCGGCTCGACCTGCTGGTGGAGGAGGCCGAGCTCGGCCGCCGCCGCGCCGCCTGGCGGCCGCCGGCCCGGCCGAAGCGCGGCTGGGACCGGCTGGTCCACGACCAGGTGCTGCAGGCCCCGGACGGCGTCGATCTCGGCTTCCTCCGCCCCGAGGGTCATTGACGCCGGCGCCGGGAGGCCCGCCGCGCCGGACTTGCATCCCCGGGCACGGCATCTGATAGCTTGCGGCGAACAAGTCCGGGCCGAAACCAATGCCGATCCTGAACCGTATTGCGGAATTCCACCCCGAGCTCACGGCCTGGCGTCAGGACCTGCACGCCCATCCCGAGATCGCCTTCGAGGAGGTCCGGACCAGCGGCATCGTGGCCGAGCGGCTGCGGCAGTTCGGCTGCGACGCGGTGCATACCGGCATCGCCGGCACCGGCGTGGTCGGCGTCATCCGCGGCCAGGGCGATGGCGACAGGGCGATCGGGCTGCGCGCCGACATGGATGCGCTGCCGATCGAGGAGGCGACGGGCCTGCCCTATGCCTCCACCGTGCCGGGAAAGATGCATGCCTGCGGCCATGACGGCCACACCACCATGCTGCTCGGCGCCGCCCGCTACCTGGCCGAGACCCGCAATTTCAGCGGCACGGTCTACCTGATCTTCCAGCCCGCCGAGGAAGCCGGCGGCGGCGGCAACGTCATGGTGCAGGAAGGGCTGTTCGAGCGCTTCCCGATGGAGCGGGTCTTCGGCATGCACAACTGGCCCGGCGCGCCGGCGGGCAGCTTCCTCTGGCGCGATGGGCCGGTGATGGCCGCGACGGCCAACCTGCGCGCCACCATCACCGGCAAGGGCGCGCATGGCGCCATGCCGCACCAGGGCAACGACCCGATCGTCATCGCCTCGCAGATCGTCACCGCGCTGCAGAGCGTCGTCGCCCGCAATGTCGAGCCGGTCGAGGCCGGGGTGATCACCATCGGCCACATCCAGGGCGGCGATACCTGGAACGTCATCCCGCAGAGCGTCACCCTCCGCGGCACCGCCCGCTGGTTCAAGCCGGAGGTCGGCGACCTGCTGGAGGAGAAGTTCACCAGCCTCGTCACCGGCATCGCCACTGCCTTCGGCGCCGCGGCGGAGGCGGTCTTCGAGCGTGGCTATCCCGCCGTCGTCAACGACCCCGAGAGCACCCTGCTGGCCCGCCAGGCCGCGCTCGCCGTGGCCGGAGAGGCGCGGGTGGTGGAGATGCCCCGCCCCACCATGGGGGGCGAGGACTTCTCCTACATGCTGAACGCCAAGACCGGGAATTACATCATGCTCGGCGCCGGCCGCGGCCCGGCCGACCCGCAGGTCCACCACCCGCGCTACGACTTCAACGACGCGGTGCTGCCGATCGGGGCGAGCTACTGGGCGATGCTGGTCGAACAGCAACTGCCCCGCGGCTAGGCCGGCCGGCGCATCGCAGCGGAGAAGCCGCACAGCCCCTCCCCCACGCTCAAGCACGCGTCAAAATGGTCGCTGCCCGTTGCCCTGCCGCGGCTTCGCCGCGGCAGGCTGTGGCGCATCAAGCCTCAGGAGCGAATCCCGGCTTCCCCGCGATGGCGCGTGGCGGCGTCGTGGGGAGCTATTCTGCCGGCGCCGCCTCCCGCTGCTCGAGGGCCGGGTCATGGCCCATGGCCAGCACCAGGATGCCGGCCGCGAGCGGCAGGACGGCGAGGGCCAGCAGCGCCATGGCGAAGCTGCCGCTGCTCTCCTTCACCCAGCCCACCGCATAGGGGCCGACGAAGCCCGCAAGATTCCCGATCGAGTTGATCAGCGCGATGCCGCCCGCCGCGGCGCTGCCCGAGAGCAGCGCGGTCGGCAGCGTCCAGAAGGGCGGCAGGCAGCCGAAGATGCCGAGCGCGCCGATGCTGAGCACCAGCATCACCATCACCGGGCTGCCCAGCACGGCGCAGGCGGCGAGGCCGGCGGCCGCCAGCAGCGCCGCCCCGGCGGTGTGCCAGACCCGCTCGCCGGTGCGGTCCGAGCTGCGGCCCCAGAGCACCATGGCGACGGCGCCGAAGGCATAGGGGATGGCGGTGACGAAGCCGGTGGCGAGGTTGCTCAGCCCGAAGCCCTTGACGATCTGCGGCAGCCAGAAGGACAGGCCGTAATTCGAGGCGACCACGCCGAAATAGACCAGGCCGAGGCCGATCACCCGCGGATGGCGCAGCGCCTCGCCGAGGGTGAAATGCACCACCGCCTCCTTGCTCCGCCGCTCCTCCTCCAGCCGGTTCGCCAGCCATTGCCGCTGCGCTGGCTCCAGCCACTGCGCATCGGCGGGCTTGTCGGTGAGGTAGAACAGCACGGCGACCGAGAGCAGCACCGCCGGCACCGCCTCGATGATGAAGAGCCATTGCCAGCCATCGAGACCCATCACCCCGTGCAGGCCGAGCAGCATGCCGGAGATCGGCGCGCCGATGACCGTCGAGATCGGGATGGCGACCATGAAGGCACCGACGATGCCGGCCCGGTAGGTCGCCGGGAACCAGTAGGTCAGGTAGAGGATGATGCCCGGGAAGAAACCCGCCTCGGCGATGCCGAGCAGGAAGCGGACCAGATAGAGGCTCCATTCGCCCTGCACCAGCGCCATGCAGCCCGAGAGGATGCCCCAGGTGACCATGATGCGGGCGATCCAGCGCCGCGCGCCCACCTTCTCGAGGATGACGTTGCTCGGCACCTCGAAGAGGAAATAGGCGAGGAAGAAGATGCCGGCGCCCCAGGCATAGGCGGTGGGGCTGAGGCCGAGCGCCTTGTTCATCTCGAGCGCGGCGAAGCCGACATTCACCCGGTCGAGATAGGCGATGAAGTAGCATAGCATCAGGAACGGAACGAGGCGGCGCGACACGCGCGCCATCGTCTCCCGCTCCAGCGCCGAGGTGGTGCTGGCGGACATGCGTCTCTCTCCCTGCGCGCCGGCACCACCGCGGCCCCGGCGCACGCCGGCCGGATCAGGCGGCCGTGCGGCCGCCCCGATACACGCCCGGGATCATCCGATCCAGCGTCCCGCGGCATTCGTTGCGGCCGGGATCGGCCCTGGCGGCGGCGGTGGATTACCGGCGGTTCAGGAAGCCGGTTCGCGGACCGGGCCCGGCGCCTCGTTTGGTCGCGTGGAGCACGCCTTCGGTGAGTCCGTCTCGGGCGATCACGCGTTAGGCGGCGATGCGCCGGACCAGCCAGAGCAGCAGCAGGGCCAGCCCCGCCAGCAGCACGGGCACCAGGGCGACCGGGGCCAGGCCGAGCAGGGCCGGCAGCAATCCGGCGCCGAGCGTCGCGGCCGCCACCTGGAAGCCCACGGCATGCACCGCCAGCGCCCCGCCGAGCCGTGCGGGCGTACGGGCCATGAGCGTCGGGTAGAGCGGCGCCAGCGCGACCGCGAGGAGGCCGACCGAGACGAGGTCCAACCCCGGCGGCGCGAAGGCGAATCCGGCCGAGGCAACCGCAGCGACGAGCACCGCGATGCGCAGCATCCGGTCCGGCCCGATCCGGTCGACGAGGAAGCCGAGCCCGACCCGGCCGGCCGCCAGCGCGCCCCAGAAGAGCGCCGTCGCGGCCCCGGCCAGCGCCGGGTCGGCCCCCCGCGCCGCGACCAGGATGGTGGCCAGCCACTGGCCCGTCCCGGCCTCGACGCCGCAATAGACGAAGAAGGCCAGCACCTGCCGCCGCGCCATGGCGCTGCGCAGCGCCGCGCCCATGGAGGCGGGGGGCCCGCGATCCTCGACCGGCCCGCCCCAGCACTGCCGCGTCGCCGCGAAGGCGAGCGCCAGCGCCCCCAGCAGCAGCCCGATCACCAGGTAGACATGCCGCCAGGAGGCGCCGCCGGCCAGCAGCAGGGTGGCGATGGCGGGGCTGAGCGTGGCGCCGATGCCCCAGCAGGCATGCATCCAGTTCAGGTGCCGGGGCGCGAAGCGGGCGGCGGCGAAGAGGTTCATCGCCGCATCCACTGCCCCGGCGCCGAGGCCGCTCAGCAGCGCCAGGGCCACCAGCAGCCCCCAGGGCGGCGCCGTGGCGGCGGCCAGCGCCGCGATCGCCGTCAGGCCGAGGCTGCCCGCCAGCACGCCGCCGATGCCGAGGCGGGCGATGGCGCGGCCCGCCAGCAGGCTGGCGGCCATGGTGCCGCCGGAGACGGCGAGCAGCAGCAGGCCGAGCGCCGCCTCCGGCCGGCCGTAATCCAACCGCAGCACCGGCCAGAGCGTGCCGGGCAGCGGGTCCGGCAGGCCGAGGCCGATGAAGGCGATATAGGCGAGGGCCAGCAGCGGCATGAGGAGCGCGGCGCCGGGACCGGGGATGCCCGATGCCCTAGCTGCCGACCTTCAGCGTGCTGGTCAGGCCCCGCAGGCAGGCGAGGATGGAGAGCGGCGTGATCTTGCCGGTGCGGGGATTCTCCTCGCTCGGCACGTTCTCGATCGTCATGGTCAGCCGCGCCGCCTCGGCCTCGACCCGGATGGTGTGGGTGTTGCGGGTGACGGTCGGGTCGGCCCAGATCTCGACCATGGTGCGCTCCGGCCCGATGCCGGCCAGCGCCAGGGCGGCGGCGACGTTCACATTGGCCGGGAAGCCGCGCGCCGCGTCGAAGGCATTGCCGCGGAAGACCACGGTCGGCGCGGCGATGCCGCCGAGATCGACGCCCCGCTCCACCAGATAGGGCGCGCCCTCGAGCCCGCGCGGCGGCTTGCGCGTCTCGATCGTCACGCTCGCCACCGTCCCCTCCGCCGCCGCCCGCACCGCATCGAGGCCGAGCAGCGCGCCGGTCGGCACGATGATGCGCGCGCCCGTCTCCCGCGCCCGCGCGACGAGGTGCATCCGCGGCAGCAGCGCGCCGACGGAGGAGGGGACGAAGATGCGGCCCCGCGCGATCGCCGGCTCGGCGATCTGCTCGAAGACCGCGGCCGGCGCCGCCTCGACCACGATCTCGGCCGCCTCGGCGAGTTCGGGCAGGGCGACGAGGCGCGGCGGCGCGCGGAAGCCGACGAGGCTGCGGCGCGCCTTCTCCTGATCGCGCGCGCTGACGGCGACGAGGCGCAGGCCCTCGACCCCGGCATCGAGGACACGGGCGAGATGCGCGCCGATCGCACCCAGGCCGCCGATCGCTACCGTCCTGTCGCCCGCCATGCCGCGCCCTCCCCATCCGTCCCGCCGCCGCGCGCCCGGTTGGGCGCCCGGCAAGGCGGTTAGCAGAGGCAGCGGCCGGGCACGAGGGGGCGGAACCGTGCCGGGCGCGGGGCGCTATGCGCAACGACCGGCCCAGACGCAGGTCCGCAACAGATCCAGGAGGACCGCCACCATGGCATCGCATCCGCTGCTGCACGGCATCGCCGCCGCAGCCCTGCTCACCAGCCTCGCCGCCTGCAGCAACTCGCGCGACGGCAGCCCCGGCAACCCGCCCAGCACCTCGCTGCAGCGGGCCTATGACCGGGCGACTGGCAGCCCGCGCACCAGCGCCGACGGCACCGGCAACAACCCGAGCGGCACCGCCGCCGAGCGGGCGCTCGACCGCGCCGCCGGCACCGATGTCTCCGGCGCCTATCCGCGGCAGGCGGACGGCAAGCCGGGCAACCCGCCCGGCACGGCGGCCGAGCGCGCCTATGACCGGGCGACGGGCTCGAACACCTCGGGCGCCTATCCGGCCAACCGCTGAGCCGCGCCGGGGAGGCGGCCCGCGCCCCTCCCCGGCTCCCCTCGCCGCCGGTCAGACCACCGGGCTGCGGCCGCCATCGACA
Source organism: Roseicella frigidaeris (assembly GCF_003258945.1). Classification (GTDB taxonomy): domain Bacteria; phylum Pseudomonadota; class Alphaproteobacteria; order Acetobacterales; family Acetobacteraceae; genus Paracraurococcus; species Paracraurococcus frigidaeris. The sequence goes on from NZ_QLIX01000006.1 coordinate 28,289, forward strand.
TTGATCGCGGTGCCGGCGATGTAGCCGCCCGCCTCGCTGCAGAGGAACAGCGCGGTCGCGGCGAACTCCTCCGGCCGGCCGTAGCGGCCCATGGGCAGCGCGGCGCCGAGCTTGCCGAGCCACTCCTCGTAGCTCTCGTTGGTCTTGCTCGCGGCGTGCCGGCGGCGGTGCTGATCGCTATCGATCAGGCCGACCAGCAGGGCGTTCACCAGGATGTTGTGCTTCGCGCCCTCATTGGCCTGCACCTTGGTCAGCGCCATGCCGGCGGCGCGGCTGACCGCGGTCGGCGCCCCCTCGGCCGGCGGCGCCTTGGCGCCGGTGTTGAGCACGTTGATGATGCGCCCCCAGCGCCGCGCCTGCATGCCCGGCCAGGCCAGCCGGCCGAGCCGGATGGCGGCGAAGAGCTTGAGGTCGAGATCGTTCTGCCAGAGCGCGTCGGAGATCTCGAGGAAGGGCCCGCGCTGGCTGGTGCCGGCGTTGTTCACCAGGATGTCGAGCTTGCCGAAGGCCTTCTCGGCCGCGGCGAAGGCCGCCTCGCAACCCTCGGCGGTGCTGATATCGGCGGCGACCGGGGCGATGGCGGCGCCCGGCGCGGCGCGTTCGATCTCGGCCTTGGCCTGCGCGAGTTGCTCGGCGCCGCGCGCGACGATCGCCACCTGCGCCCCGGCGGCGGCGAAGGCCCGCGCGATGGCGAGGCCGAGCCCCTTCGAGCCGCCGGTGATCAGCGCCGCCCGGCCATCCAATCGCAATTCCATGGAGCGTTCCCCCATCCCTCTCTGGCGGCATCCTGCCGGGCCGGCGGCCAAGGGGAAAGAGAGGGGGGGGGGGGAAGATGGGGCGACCAACGGGACTCGAACCCGTGACATCCAGGACCACAACCTGGCGCTCTACCAACTGAGCTATGGCCGCCACCGAGCCCGGGCGCCGTGGCACCCGGGCGGCGCGTGATAGGGCTCCGGCGAAGTGCGGTCAAGATTGGCCGCACGCCGCCCCGGGCGATTGGTCAGGGGGCGGAGTCCCGCTCTAGCCGGCGGCCGCCGTCAACTGCCGGCCACGCCCGGCCGCCCAGGCCCGCAGCCGCTCCAGCGCCTCGTCCAGCACCGCCTCGCCCTTGCAGAAGGCGAAGCGGGCATAGTGGCTCGGCGCCTCGGCCGAGGCGTAGAAGGCGGTGACCGGGATGGCGGTCACCTTCGCCTCCTCGGTGATGGTCCGGCAGAAGGCGACGTCGTCGCCGTTGAAGCCGAGCGGCCGGACATCGGTGGTGATGAAGTAGGAGCCCTGGGTCGGCAGCACGCCGAAGCCGATCGCCGCCAGGCCACGCGCCAGGCGGTCGCGCTTGGCCTGGAGCTGCGCCGAGAGGCCGGCGAAATAGGCATCCTCCTTCATCAGCCCGACCGCGACGCCGCGCTGCAGGTTCGGCGCCGTGGTGAAGGTGAGGTTCTGGTGCGCCTTGGCGACATTGCCGGCGAGGCTGCGGTCGCAGGTGATGTAGCCGACCTTCCAGCCGGTGAGGCTGAAGGTCTTGCCGGCGCTGCCGATGCGCATGCAGCGCTCGCGCATGCCGGGCAGCGTCATCAGCGGGATGTGCCGCCAGCCGTCGAAGGTGAGGTGCTCGTAGACCTCGTCGCAGATGGCGTAGCAATCGTGCCGGCGGATCAGCTCGGCGAGGAAGGCGAGCTCGGCGGTGGTGAAGACCTTGCCGGTCGGGTTCATCGGCGTGTTGAGCAGGATCGCCTTGGTCCTCGGCCCGAAGGCGGCGGCCAGCTCGGCCCGCGGCAGCGCCCAGTCGGGCGGCGAGAGCCGCACCAGCTTCGGCACCGCGCCGAGCAGCTTCACCACCGGCAGGTAGGTGTCATACAGCGGCTCGATCAGCACGCATTCGTCGCCGGGATTGAGCACGGCCATGAGGCAGGCGGTGATCGCCTCGGTGGCGCCGGAGGTGACGACCACCTCGCTCGCCGGATCGGCCTCGATGCCGTAGAAGCGGCGGTTGTGCGCGGCGACGGCCTGGCGAAGTTCGGGCACGCCGGTCAGCGGCGGGTACTGGTTGCGGCCATCCCGGAGCGCCGCCGCGGCCGCCTCGATCACGTCCTCCGGCCCGTCATAGTCGGGGAAGCCCTGGCCGAGATTGATCGCGCCGTGCTCCAGCGCCAGCGCGCTCATGACGGTGAAGATGGTCGTGCCGGTGGCCGATAGCAGGCTGTTCTGGGGCTGCATTCCGCCCTTGCCCTTCCCGATGGATCATCAAAGCAATCGGGCATGCCCGGCGCCGCGGTTGGCCGGCGCCGGGCATGCCCTGGATGTGCCGGCCATAATGGGTATCGGCCGCTCGCGCCGCAAGCCGCGGAGGCGGCGGGATCTGCCGAAACTAAGGGCATATTGCCGCCACAACAGGCACAAACCGCGCCGCGCACCGCGGATTTCGCGCCGAGGGCCGATTGAACCGGTGGCACGGGGCGTGCAAAACAGCGTCGGCCGGCACCGCCGGAGGGCGGAGAGGTCAGGAGGAAGCGTCATGCCGGGACCGCTTCGGAACGAAGACCATCCCCGGAACGCAAAGCGGAGCCGATGAAGAAGATCGAGGCCATCATCAAGCCCTTCAAGCTCGACGAGGTGAAGGACGCCCTGCACGAGATAGGCCTGCAGGGCCTCACCGTGGTCGAGGCCAAGGGCTTCGGGCGCCAGAAGGGCCATACGGAACTCTACCGCGGGGCCGAATACGTCGTGGACTTCCTGCCGAAGGTGAAGATCGAGGTCGTCTGCACCGACGACCTCATCGAGCGTGCGGTCGAGGCGATCCAGCAGGCCGCGCGCACCGGTCGCATCGGCGACGGCAAGATCTTCATCTCGGACATCCAGGATGTCATCCGCATCCGCACCGGCGAACGGGGCGAGGACGCGGTCTGATCGCAGCGGCGGCCCGGCAGGACGGGCCGCCGCAGACACGCTGCGGCCGGGACAAGCCCACGGCCCGCGGCGGCGAGCCCGGGTTCCGCGTCGCCGAGGCGGCGCGGGCGCGGGTTGCGGCGTGCGCCGCGCCTAGGGGGCGAAGGGGAGACCCCGCAAGGGTCTCCGGGACCAGTCAGAGTAACAGGACGCACGACATGGCAGATAACACAGCCGCCGTCTCCAAGGTCATGGACATGATCAAGGAGCACAGCGTCGAGTACGTGGACTTCCGCTTCACCGACCCGCGCGGCAAGTGGCAGCATACCGCCCAGCACGTCTCCACCGTGAGCGAAGACACCTTCGTCGACGGCATCATGTTCGACGGCTCCTCGATCGCCGGCTGGAAGGCGATCAACGAGTCCGACATGATCCTGATGCCGGATGCCGAGACGGCCTGCATGGATCCGTTCTCCGCCAAGCCGCAGCTGATCCTGATCTGCGACATCATCGAGCCCTCGACCGGCCAGTTCTACGCCCGCGACCCGCGCGCCACGGCCAAGCTGGCCTCGGCCTATGTGCAGTCGAGCGGCGTCGGCGACACGGTGCTGGTGGGCGCCGAGGCCGAGTTCTTCGTCTTCGACAGCGTGCGCTTCGGCACGGGCGGCAATTTCGGCAGCTACTTCCTCGAGAGCATCGAGGGCCCGGGCGCCAACATGAAGGAGTACCCGGAAGGCAATATGGGCCACCGGCCCGGCGTGAAGGGCGGCTACTTCCCGGTCCCGCCGGTCGATAGCGAGCAGGACCTGCGCGCCGAGATGCTCTCGACCATGGGCGAGATGGGCCTGCCGATCGAGAAGCACCACCACGAGGTGGCGCAGTCTCAGCACGAGCTCGGCACCCGCTTCGGCAAGCTGGTCACGATGGCCGACCAGATGCAGATCTACAAGTACTGCGTGCACAACGTGGCGCACAGCTACGGCAAGACCGCGACCTTCATGCCGAAGCCGATCTACGGCGACAACGGCTCGGGCATGCACACCCATCTTTCCATCTGGAAGGAGGGCAAGCCGATGTTCGCCGGGACCGGCTATGCCGACCTGAGCGAGATGTGCCTCTACGCCATCGGCGGCATCATCAAGCACGCCAAGGCGGTGAACGCCTTCACCAACCCCTCCACCAACTCCTACAAGCGGCTGATCCCGGGCTTCGAGGCGCCGGTGCTGCTGGCCTATTCGGCCCGCAACCGCTCCGCCTCCTGCCGCATCCCCTACACCACCAGCCCGAAGGCGAAGCGCGTCGAGGTGCGGTTCCCCGACCCGTCGGCGAACCCCTACCTCGCCTATGCCGCGCTCACCATGGCGGCGATGGACGGGATCAAGAACAAGATCCATCCGGGCGACCCGATGGACAAGGACCTCTACGACCTGCCGCCGGAGGAGCTGAAGGGCATCCCGACGGTCTGCGGCTCGCTGCGCGAGGCGCTCGGCGCGCTGGAGGCGGATCACGAGTTCCTGCTCGAGGGCGGCGTCTTCTCCGAGGACCAGATCGCCAGCTACATCGAGCTCAAGTGGAACGAGGTGTACCGCTTCGAGCACACGCCGCACCCGGTCGAGTTCGAGATGTACTACTCGGTCTGAGGGTCCGGGGCCGGCGCCGTCCCGCGCGGACGGCGCCGGCCGCCCATTCTGCCACGCCGCCGGGCGCCCGCGCCCGGCGGCGTCTTGCGTCCTGCCACCCGCGCCGGCGGCGGGATCGGAAACCGATGCCGCTTCGATGCTTTGTTGAGGCGTGATGTACCTTCTCGCCCTGCTCGTCCCGCCCCTCGCCATCCTGCTCGCCGGCCGTCCCTTCCAGGCGGTGTTCAACGGCCTGCTCTGGCTGGCCGGGCTGCTGCTCCTGATCCTTCCCTTCGTGCCGGGGCTGCTGACCTGGGCTCTCGCCGTGCTATGGGCCGTCCTCGTCGTGCGCGGCCGGAAGCAGGAGGCGCGCGACCGGCGACTGATCGAGACGGCGCTCGAGCGCGACCGCGCTAGACCACGATCCGCTCACTCCGGTTCGCGGAGCATGGTCTAGCGCGTTGTTTGGTCGCGTGATTCACGCCTTCGGTGTTTCCACCTCAGGCGATCACGCTCCAGCCGGGTCGGCTGATCCCGCGGCCATTGCGGCCCGGGCAGGGGGAGGATGCGGATGGCGCGATCGCTCTGGTCGCTCGGGGCGTTGCTCGTGCTGCTCGGGCTCGCCGCCCATGTCTTCGGCTGGGACAGCCTGCTGGAAATCCCGGAAGCGGCCATCGCCGCGATCAGGGCGGCGCCCGCCACCTATGGGGTCGTCGCCCTCGGTGTGCTGCTGATGCTGGTCGCGCGCATGATGGGGCGCCGGCGCGGCTGAGGGCATCTGCGGCAGGCAACCCATCGCCGGTCTCCGCGTAGACTCACCCGATAGCGTCCCCCTCCACAGCCACAGGGAATGCGCCATGGAACCCTGGAAGCCGATCACGTCGGCGCCGCGGGATGGCAGCACGGTCCTCGCCTATCTGCCGGCGCAGCTCGATCCGGACCGGCGGCAGGATGTCGTGGCGATCTTCTGGGACGCCGCCTGCGGCTGGTCGACCGCCTATAGCGGCGCGCGCCTCGACAGCGAGCCGACCTATTGGATGCCGTTGCCGCCGCCGCCGGGCCAGGCTGCGGCGCCAGCCGCGCCGCGCGGCCGCCGCCGGTCCCCCTCCCCCCGGCCGAATCACCTGCATCCCTGACCCCCGCGACCAGCCTCAACCGGTCGTCGTCTCGGCCCGGATCTCGGCCAGCCAGGGACAGTCAAGCCCCTCGGGGGCGACCAGCGCCGTCTCGACGGCCTCCGCGCCGAGCCGGTGCAGCAGCGCGCCGGTGCGCCGCTCCCCCGGGATGCCGCGCTGCATCTCGGGCTCGCAGACGAAGGAGAGCGGCGGCGCCCAGGCATAGCGCACCGGCCCGAGCTGGAAGCCGTGATGCAGGTGCAGATGGCCTGAGGCGACGAGGCGCAGCGCCGGATGGTCGAGCAGCGGCCGCAGGGCCGGCCGTGCCTCGGGCGCGACGGACCAGTAGTCGAAGCCCGGATCCTCGAGCCGGGTCGTGAAGACGGGGGTGTGCAGGAAGACCGCCAGGCGGCGGTCGCCGAGGCCGGCCGTGGCGTCCCGGATGAAGCCCGCCTGCACCCCCTCCTCCGCCAGCCCGGTGCCCATGACCTCGCTGTTGAGGCCGATGATCCGCCAGCCCGGCAGGTCGCGCCGCCAGGCATCCGGGCCGGCGATGCGGCGGAAGCGCGCCAGCCTTGCGGTCTCCACCGGCTGCGTCGGGCTGGTGCGCGGGTCGCTGCCGACATCGTGGTTGCCGGGCAGCATCAGCACCGGGGCCGGCAGGTCGCGCAGCAGCCCGGCGGCGAATTCCAGATCGGCATCGCCGCCCGCGCCGTCCAGCGACAGGTCGCCCGTCGCCACGACCAGCCCCGGCCGCGCCGCCGCCGCCCAGTCCCGGATCAGGGCGAGGTTGCGCCGGAACAAGGTGTTGCGGGGCGAGAGGTGCAGGTCGGTGATCTGCAGGATGCTGGTCATGCGGCGCCCTCTCGTGACCCGCCAGGATAGTCGCCATCCGGCGCTGAAAGTGAAGGGCAGGAGCGGGACGGCCGGTGCCCAAGGCCCTATCCTGGGTGGAACCCCACCGCATGGCCACCGGCCGGCAAGGACCCTGCCTTGAGCGCGACCACCACCGACGCGGCCCCCGAGCGGGTCCTGCGCGGCGTCCTCCTGATCATCGCCTCGGTCATCCTCTTCTCCGTCTCGGACGCGATGTCGAAGCTGCTGCGGCTGCAGGGCATGCCCGTGGTCGAGATCGCCTGGATCCGCTACATCGTCTTCCTCCTCTTCGCGCTCGGCATCGCCTGGCACGGCCGCGCGATGCGCCTGCGGCCGAAGCGGCTCCGCCTGCAGCTGCTGCGCGGGATCACCCTGGTCGGCTCGGCGGTGCTCTTCGTCGCCGGGCTCGGGCATCTGCAGATCGCCGAGGCGACGGCGATCACCTATGTCTCCCCCGGCTTCGTCACCGCGCTGTCCATCCTCTTCCTCGGCGAGAAGGTCGGCATCCGGCGCTGGGCGGCGGTGCTGGTCGGGTTCATCGGGGTGATGATCGTCATCCGGCCGGGCAGCGGCGCGATCCAGATGGCGGCCCTCTTCCCCCTCGCCTCCGCCTTCTGCTGGGCGGCGACCATCGTCATCACCCGCCGCATGGGCGCCGGCGACCTGACCGAGACAACGGTGCTCTGGTCGGCCGGCACCGGCCTCCTGCTCCTCACCCTCCTCGTGCCCTTCGTCTTCCAGACCCCCAACCTCGCCCAGCTCGGCATCGGGCTGCTGCACGGCGCCTGCGCCTCGGTCGGGCAGTATCTCGTCATCCTCGCCTACCGGCAGGCCGCGGCCTCGGTGCTCGCGCCCTTCTCCTATGTGCAGCTGCTGTTCTCGACCACGCTCGGCTGGCTCATCTTCGCCTCGGTGCCGGATGGCGGCACGCTGCTCGGCGCCGCGGTCATCATCGCCAGCGGCCTCTACACCGTGCACCGCGAGCGGGTGCGGGCGCGGGAGCGCCGGATGCAGGCACGGCATGGCTGAGGGGCGGGGTTGCCGGAGCGCCAGGATCGCCGCACCATGCCGCAGTGCAACAGGCGGGGTGCACGATGCAGCAGGGCGGACAGGCCGGCCGCTTCGCCGGGCGGGTCGCCGTCGTCACCGGCGCCGCGCGTGGCATCGGCGCGGCGACCGCGGCGCGGCTGGCGGCCGAGGGCGCGCGGCTCCTGCTCGCCGACCGGCTGCCGGCGGTGGCCGGGACGGCCGCGGCGATCGGCGCCGAATCCCTCACCCTCGACCTCGCTTCGCGCGAGGCCGGGGAGGCGCTGGCCGCCGCCGCCCTCGGCGCCTTCGGCCGCATCGACATCCTGGTCAACAATGCCGGCATCGGCGGCTCCAGGCCCCTCGCCGACTCGGACGACGCGCTGCTCGAGCGCTTCATCGACACCAACCTGACCGCGGTGCTGCGCGTGACCCGGGCGGTGCTGCCGCATCTGCCGCGGCCGGGCGGGCGCATCGTCTCGGTCTCCTCCGTCTTCGGCCTCGCCGGGGTGCCGGGCACGACGGCCTATGCGGTCGCCAAGGCCGGCATCGCGCAGATGACGCGCCAGCTCGCCGCCGAGCTTGGCCCCGCCGGCATCCTGGTGAATGCCGTGGCGCCCGGCGTCATCGAGACGGCGATGACCGAGGGCCATCTGGCGAATGCCTATTACCACCGCGCGGTGCTTGCCCCGACGCCGCTGCGCCGCGCCGCGAAGCCGGAGGAGGTCGCCGCGGTGATCGCCTTCCTCGCCTCGGAGGACGCCTCCTACGTCACCGGCCAGGTGATCGGCGTCGATGGCGGCTGGCTCGCGGCCCGGCACCTGCCGCGCGAGGAGGATTGACCCGGCGGCCCCTTCGCCGCCCGCCCGGACGAGAGGACAGTGCGATGATCGACATGCGCGTGCGATGGCCGAACGGCGCCCGGGTGGCGGTCGCCCTCACCTTCGACTTCGATGCCGAGACGCTCTGGATGGCGCGCGACCCGGACAACATCCGCCGCCCCGGCATCCTCAGCCAGGGCCGCTACGGCGCCAGGGTGGGCGTGCCGAAGATCCTCGAGACGCTGCGGGATGCCGGCGTCCCGGCCACCTTCTTCATCCCCGGCTGGACGGTCGAGAACCACACCGACCGCTGCGAGATGGTGCTGCGCGAGGGCCATGAGATCGGCCATCACAGCTATTCCCATGCCTGGATCGACCCGGCCTTCCCCGACCAGGAGGTCGAGGAGATGGAGCGCGGGCTCGACAGCCTGAAGCGGGTGCTCGGCGTCACGCCGAAGGGCTACCGCTCGCCCGCCGGCGAGACCAGCGACAACCTGATCCGCCTGCTCGACAAGCACGGCTTCCTCTACGATTCCTCGCTGCTCGACGACATCAACCCCTATCGCCACGCCATGCCGGACGGCCGCCCGGGGCCGGTGGAGCTGCCCTGGCACTGGAGCCTCGACGACGCGCCCTATGCGCTGTTCTCCATCAAGGGGCCGCGGCCGATCTTCACCAACAGCCATATCAGGGAGATCTTCCAGGCCGAGTTCCAGGAGATCCATCGCTGGGGCGGGCTGTACAACCTGGTCATGCACCCGCAGGTGAGCGGGCGGCCGAGCCGCATCGCCCTGCTGCGCGAGATGATCGCCTGGATCCGGGAGTTCCCCGGCGTCTGGTTCGCCACCTGCACCGAGATCGCCGAGGCCTGGGCGACGCATCATGAAGCCCGCTGAGCCGATGCCGCGCCGCGCGGGGCTGCGCCGGCTCGCCGCCGTCCTCGCCCTCGGCGCCCTGCTGGCGCCGGCGGTCGCCCGGGCGCAGCCGCAGGACCGGCCGCTCCGCCTGGTGCTGAATGTCGGGCTGCAGACGCTCGACCCGATCTCCAGCCCGAGCTTCGTCACCCGCAACTTCGCCTACATGGTCTTCGACACCCTGGTCGCCATGGACGGCAAGGGCGGCTACCGGCCGCAGATGCTGGACTCCTGGGAGGCCAGCCCGGACCGCCTGCTCTGGACCTTCCGCCTGCGCCCGGGGCTCGCCTTCCATGACGGCACGGCGGTGACCGCCGCGGATGCGGTCGCCTCCCTCCGCCGCTGGGGCCAGCGCGACGCCATCGGCCGGCGGCTGATGGCGGCGACGCAGGCGATGGAGGTGGTCGATCCGGCGACCTTCACGCTCCGGCTCCAGCAGCCCTTCGGCCATGTGATCGAGGCGCTCGGCAAGCCGAGCGTGCACGTCCCCTTCATCATGCCCGCCCGCATCGCCGATGCGACGCCGCCGACCCAGGCGGCGAAGGAGATCATGGGCAGCGGGCCCTTCCTCTTCGCCAGGGAGGAATGGGTCCCGGGCGAGCGGGCCGCCTTCCGCCGCAACCCCGCCTACCAGCCGCGCGAGGAGCCGGCGGATGGGCTCGCCGGCGGCAAGCGGCCGCTCGCCGCGCGGGTCGAGTTCCTCACCATGACGGATGTCTCGCTGCGCGCCGCCGCCATCACGCAGGGCGAGGTCGACTACCTGGAATACGCGCCCTTCGACTACCTGCCGCGCTTCCGACGCGACAGGAACCTGGTGATCTCGCAGGCGGGCGGCATCAGCCAGATCATGGGCGGCGTCTCGATCAACCACCACCTGCCGCCCTTCGACCGGAACCTGGCGCTGCGCCGCGCCGTGCAGGCCGCGCTCGACCGCAGCGAGATCGTCGCCGCGCATGGGCTGCCGGCGGACATGACCTCGCCCGACTGCGTCTCCCTCTATCTCTGCGGCACACCTTATGCGAGCAAGGCCGGCGGCGAGGCCATCCGCCAGCCGAGCCTCGAACGGGCGCGCGCCCTGCTCCAGGAGGCCGGCTACCGGAACGAGCCGATCGTCCTTCTGCAACCGGCCGATTCGGCGCTGATCAACCCGATGGCGCTGGTGGTGATCGACCGGCTGAAGCGCGCCGGCTTCAACCTCGACGTCCAGACCGCCGACTGGTCCTCGATCGCCGGCCGCTGGGTGGGACGCGAGCCGGTCGAGCGCGGCGGCTGGAACCTGGTGCCGGTGGTCTATACCGGCTTCGACCTCGCCGACCCGCTGTCCAATGTCGGCATCGGCTACAACTGCTCGGGCAACCAGCCCTGGGGCTATTGCGTCGAGGCGATGAAGCCCGTCCTCGACGCCTATGTGGCGGAGGGCGATCCGGCGAAGCGCAAGGCGCTGGCCGCCGAGCTGCAGAGGCTGGCGATCGAGAACGTCACCTTCCCGACCAGCGGCCAGTTCCGCAGCCCGGCGGTCTGGCGCGCCGAGCTGAAAGGCGTGATCGATTTCGGCTTCCCGGTGCTCTGGAACATCGAGCGGGCGAAATAGCGCATCCTTCCGCCGGCCTGCGGCGTGCGGCGGCGCACTTGTCCATCGCCATCGGCCCCGGCACCGTCGCGGGCCCTGGGGAGGGGGCGGCATGGGACGCAGGCTCGTCGTCTTCGCCGACGGCACGGGCAATGCCTATGCCGTCCGCGAGTCCAATGTCTGGCGCCTCTACCAGGCGCTGGACCGCAAGGATTGCGACCAGCTCGCGCGCTACATCAAGGGCGTCGGCACCAGCGGCTTCCGCCCCCTGGCGCTGCTCGACGGCGCGACCGGCTTCGGCGTGCCGGGCAACATCCGCGAGCTCTACCGCTTCCTCAGCTACAACTGGCGCCCCGGCGACGAGATCTGGGCCTTCGGCTTCAGCCGCGGCGCCTTCACCATCCGCAGCCTGATCGGCCTCATCGACAGCCAGGGGCTGATGCCGGCCGAGATCGATGGCCGGCCGGTGACGCGGGCCGAGATGAAGCGGAACGCCATGGCGGCCTGGCGCGCCTACCGGGCCAGCGGCCGGTCCTGGCAGCGCCGCTGGCCGACCATCGCGGCGACCCGCCTGCTGCGCGACGCGATCCTCGGCATCTGGCACCGCCTGCTCCGCCACCGCCCCTACCGCCAGGTGCTCGCGGCACGCCATCCCGATGCCGCCACGCCGAGGCTTCGCTTCCTCGGCCTCTTCGACACGGTCGAGGCCTATGGCGTGCCGATCGGCCTGCTGCGGACGGCGATCGACCAGGCGATCTGGCCGCTCTCCTTCCGCAACCGCCACCTCTCCCCCCGGGTCGAGGCGGCGCGCCACGCGCTCTCGCTCGATGACGAGCGGCTCACCTTCCATCCGGTGCTGTTCCAGCGTCGCGATGCTGCCGATGCCGCGCGCATCCGGGAGCTCTGGTTCGCCGGGGCGCACAGCGATGTCGGCGGCGGATACCCCGACGACAGCCTGGCCGGCGTGCCGCTCGGCTGGATGGCGGAGGAGGCATCCCGGGCGGGGCTGCGCTTCCGCGAGGAGACGCTGGCCGCGGGCCGCACCACCGCCTCGGCCCTCGGCGATGCGCATGAATCCCGGGCCGGGCTCGGCATCTTCTATCGCTACGCGCCGCGCCGGGTCCGCATCGACGGGCCCCGGGGGCCGGAGCCCGCGGACATCCACCCGGCCGTCCTTGCCAGGATCGCCGACGGCACCGATGCCTATGCCCCGGTCGCCCTGCCGCAGGCCGCGCTGCTGCGGCGGGACGGAGCGCCCGCGGCCAGCCTGGCCGGCCTCCTGCCGCAGACCGATGCGCGCGGCAAGGCGGCCGGCGCCGGCAAGCGGGCGCTGATCTGGTGGCGCCGCGCCGCCCATGCGCTGATGGCGCCGGCGAGCCTCGGCGCCCTGTTCGCGCCCTTCCTGGTCGGTCCCCCCGGTGGCGACGGGGCCTATGCCAGGCTCGACGGCGCCGCCTCGGCGCTGCTGGCGCCGCCGATCCTGGCACTGGGGTCCCTCCTGCCGGCGCCGCTGGAGGGCTGGCTGCAACGCCTCGCGGCGCATCCGCTGCCCTCGCTGCTGCTGCTCCTGATCGTCCTCGGCCTCATCGGCTGGAGCGGCGCGTTGCGCGACCGCATCGCGGCGCTGGCGCGCTACGGCTGGCGCCGGGCGCCGATGGAGCAGCCGCCGCCACCGGTCTCCCGCCTGGCCATCGCCATCGCCGAGCGGCTTTGCCGGCTTGGCCAGGCCGCCTGGACGCAGCGTCTGGCCGGGGAGGTCGTGCTGCCGGCTGGGCTGCTGGGGGGGCTCCTGCTGGGAGGGCTCGTCCTGCTGCATCCGGTCGGCCTGGCGCTGCGCACCGAGCTGGGCAGCCTCTGCCCCGCCTCGGCGAGGGTCACGCCCCTCGCGGCCGGCGAGAGCCTCGCGCGGGAGGGCTTCACGGCGGGCGACCCCTGCTGGGCGAGCGGCATCGGGCTGGCGGCCGGGGCGCGGTATCACATCGAGATCGCGCCGGGGATCCCGCGCCCCGAGGCGGAGACGGGCCGCTTTCTGCCCTGGCGGCGCTGGTGGAGCGCCGGCTGGGGGCAGCCCATCGGCCGGGTCGGGCGGGGCAGCCGCGCGGAATGGGTGCTGCAGCCGCTGCCGGATGCGGCGTCGTCCGATGCGACGCCCGTCGCGCCGGGGGTCTTCGTCGCGCGCTTCACCGCGCCGCAGGCGGGCGAGTTCCACCTCTTTCTGAACGGCATGCTGCCCTTCGGCTTCGACCTCGGGCCCGGCCGTGCCGGGAGCGGCGCCACGGCGCGGGTGACGCTGCGGCGCCTGCCCTGACGCCGCGGCCGGTGCCCCCTGCGCGGGCCTGTCGTACGTCCAGGCCCGCCCGCGCCCTGCCCTACCCGGCCAGATGCGGCCGGCGCCAGAACCGGGGCAGCAGCCCGTCCACCGGCCCGAGCAGCACCGAGACCAGCCAGGCCAGCCCGGCCGCCAGCACCACCGCCGGCCCGCTCGGCACATCGGCATGGAAGGAGAGGAGCAGCCCGGCATAGGCGCTCAGCGCGGCGATGGCGACCGCGGCATAGACGATGCCGCCGACCCGTGTCGCCCAGTGCCGCGCGGCGATCGCCGGCAGCATCATCAGCCCGACCGACATCAGCGTGCCGAGCGCCTGGAAGGCGGCGATCAGGTTCAGCACCACCAGCGCCAGGAAGGCCATGTGCCACCAGGCGCCACGCGCCCCGACGGCGCGGGCGAAGCTCGGGTCGAGGCATTCCAGCACCAGCGGCCGCCAGGCCAGCGCCAGCACCGGCAGGGTGAGGGTCGCCGCCCCGGCCATCAGCAGCAGCGCCGCGTCGTCGACTCCGAGGACGCTGCCGAAGAGCAGGTTGGTCAGTTCCACCGCGCCGCCGCGCCAGGAGACCAGGGCGACGCCGAGGGCGAGCGCCACGAGGTAGAGCGCGGCGAGCGAGGCATCCTCCCGCCCCCCGGTCGCCCGCGACAGCGCCCCCGCGCCGACGGCCACCACCAGCCCCGCCAGGGCGCCGCCGAGCGCCATCGCCGGCAGGGAGAGCCCGGCGAGGAGGAAGCCGGCGGCGACGCCGGGCAGGATGCCGTGGCCCAGCACATCGGCGGTCAGGCTCATCCGCCGCAGCATCAGGAAGACGCCGAGCGGCGGCGCGGCCAGGGCGAGCGCCAGGCAGCCGACCAGGGCCCGGCGCAGGAAGCCGAATTCCTGGAACGGGCCGAAGAGCAGGTCGTGGATCAGGCGGCGTCCCGCCGCTGGCACAGCTCGGGCCCGGCCATCCAGGCCTCGGCCATCCGGCGGGCCTGCAGCCGGTTGGCGGCGCTGAGCGCCGCTTCGGTCGGGCCCCAGCCGAGGCAGTCGCGGGCCAGCAGCAGCGCCTCGGGGAATTCGCGCTGGACCAGCTCGAGATCGTGCAGCACCGCGATGACGGTGCGGCCCTCGCCGTGCCAGCGATGCACCATGGCGAGCAGGTCGGCCGCGGTGCGGGCATCGAGCGCGTTGAAGGGCTCGTCCAGCAGGATCACCGGCGCGTCCTGCAGCAGCAGCCGGGCGAAGAGCAGGCGCTGGAACTGGCCGGTCGAGAGGCTGCCGACCGGCCGCGCCTCGAAGCCGCCGAGCCCGACCGCCGCCAGCGCCGCCCGCGCCCGCTCCCGCCCGGCGCGGGTGACCGCCCGGAAGGCGCCGCTCTCGCCCCAGAGGCCGAAGAGCACGAGGTCGAGGCAGGCGATCGGGAAGGCGCGATCCAGCGCCACGGCCTGCGGCAGCAGCGCCACCTGGCCCGCGGCGCCCTCGACCCGGCCCGATTCCGGCTGCTGCAGCCCGGCCAGGGTGCGCAGCAGGGTGGACTTGCCGGCGCCGTTCGGCCCGACCACGGCCGTGAGGCTGCCGGGGGCGAAGCGGCCGGAGAGATGGTGCACCGCCGGCCGCCGGCCATAGGAAACGGTGAGGTCGGTCAGGCGGATCTCGGCCGGCCGCATCATGGCTGAAGCGCCCAGGCCACGCCGACCCAGAGGACCGCCACCGCCGCCGCCGCCAGCAGGAGGCGGGAACCGGCGCCCGAGGACAGGGCAAGCGGGTCGGGGATGCTCAGGGCCATGACGTTATCACATAACATCCTCGGCCGGCGTGGCAAGCCGGCATCGCCCCATCGGAGGCTGTCGTCGGAGGGATGACAACCGGCATGCGATCCGTTAGCGATACCTCTCGGCGCCGTGAAGCAAATTTAGCCTTTTTGTGAGAATGGTGGCCGAGGCAATCAACCTGGAACCGTCGTCTGGGACATGCGTCAGGCGTTCACCGCCCCCCGCGAGCACCGGGTTGCCGGGATGTCACGCAGCGCGATCGCCTCGCCGCGGCTTCGCCCGGCGAGCATGCGGCTGGCCACGCGGCTGGTCCTCATCATCACCACCTCGCTGCTGCCGGTCTTCGCCATGCAGGTGGCCATCGCCTGGGGCCAATGGTCGGAGCGGAAGGCCCAGCTCGGCGATCTGACGATCCAGCAGGCGCAGCTCCTGGCCGGCAACCTCGAAGGCATCGCCCAGGGGGCCCGCATCCTGCTCGGCGCCGCGACCGAGAGCGAGGCGGTCCGCCAGCTCGCCCCCGGCTGCGACCGGCAGCTCGCCCGGCTGCGCCGGCACGCGCCGGGCTACGCCTTCATCGCCCTGGTCGATCCTGCCGGCAACATCGCCTGCGCCTCGGACGGCAAGCTGGCGCGCCTCGACGCCAAGGCCGATTGGATCGCCGCGGCGCGCGCCGCGCAGGGGTTCGAGGCCGGCCGCTACACCCGCACCGCCGGCTCCCCGGACGGGGTGCTGCCCTTCTACCTGCCGGTCGAGACCGCGCAGTCGAGCGGCGGCACGCTGGTGGCAGGGCTGGAGCTCGGCTGGCTGGAGCAGGCCTTGCAGCGCATGAAGCGCGACGGCTCGCCCTTCGTCGGCGCCAGCGTGCTCACCCTCACCGATGCCGAGGGCACCATCATCGCGCGCGACCAGCGGCATGCCGACTTCGTCGGGCACAGCCTGCCCCCGGGCGCGCTGCCGGTGCTGCAGGGCGAGGCTCCCGGGACCATCCGCGTGCCGGGGGTCGATGGGGTCGAGCGGCTGATCGGCTACGTGCCGCCCACCCGGACGAGCTACGGCGTCGCCGCGCTGGTCGGCTTCGAGGAGCCGGAGCTGCTGCACGACATCCGCCGGGCCATGCTGCGCGGCCTGCTCATCACCCTCGGCGGCAGCCTGCTCGCCCTCGGGCTGACGCTGCTGGTCGCGCGGCGCTTCATCGCCCGGCCGACCGAGGCGCTGCTGGCGGCCGCCCGCCGCTGGCGCGCGGGCGACCTGATGGCGCGTGCCCCCGGGGCCGACAACCGCTCGGAATTCGGCCAGCTCGCCGGCGCCTTCAATGCCATGGCGGCGGCGCTGCAGCAGCGCGAGGACGAGCTGCGCCAGCATGCGCAGCTGCTCGAGCGCCATGTCACCGAGCGCACCCAGGCGCTGCAGGATTCACATGCCCGGCTCGAGGCCGAGATCCAGGAGCGCCGCAACACCGAGGCGGCGCTGCTGCAGGCGCAGAAGCTGCAGGCCGTCGGCCAGCTCGCCGGCGGCATCGCGCACGACTTCAACAACGTGCTGCAGGCCGTCCTCGGCGGCGTCGCCCTGATCGGCCGCCGCGCCGGCGACCCGCAGGCGGTGGCCCGGCTCACCGGCATGGTGGAGGAGGCGGCCAAGCGCGGCCAGTCGATCACCCGCCGCCTGCTCGCCTTCTCCCGCCGCGAGGAGCTGCGGGCCGACCGCCTCGATGTCGGCACGCTGCTGGCCGGGCTGCGCGAGGTGCTGGCGGCGACCCTCGGGGCCCGGATCCGGGTGGAGATCGAGGCGCCGGCGGCGCTCCCGGCGGTCTTCGCCGATCGCGGCCAGCTCGAGACGGTGCTGGTCAACCTCGCCACGAACGCCCGCGACGCCATGGAGGAGGGAGGGCGGCTGACGCTCTCGGCCAGCCTCCTCGCCGTGCCCCCGGATGGCGGGCCCGGGCTCGCCCCTGGCCCCTATGTCCGCCTGACCGTCGCCGATACCGGCGCCGGCATGAGCCAGGCGACGCTCGCCCGGGCCGGCGAGCCCTTCTTCACCACCAAGCCGGTCGGCAAGGGCACCGGCCTCGGCCTCGCCATGGCCCGCAGCTTCGCCGAGGGGTCCGGCGGCCGGATGACGATCGAGAGCCGGCCGGGCCGCGGCACCCGGATCTCGCTCTGGCTGCCGGCGATCCGCGATGACGAGGCGCCGCCGGCGCCGGCGCCGCGGGCGCCGGCGCCGTGGGAGGGGGGCTGCGGCCGGGTTCTTCTCGTGGATGACGAACCGGTGGTGCGCGAGGTCCTGGCCGGCCAGCTCGTCGATGCCGGCTACGAGGTCGTCGATGCCGCGGACGGCGCGACGGCGCTGGCCCAGCTGGCGCACGGGCCGGGCTTCGACCTCCTGGTCTCCGACCTGGCGATGGATGGGATCGACGGCGTCACCCTGATCCGCGAGGCGCGCAAGCTGCGGCCGGGCCTGCCGGCCATCCTGGTCACCGGCTATGCCGGCGATGCCGCGGCGCTCGCCATCGGCCAGGAAGTGGATGGCGGCTTCGCCCTGCTGCGCAAGCCGGTGACGGGGAGCCAGCTCATCGACCAGGTCGCCGCGCTGCTCGCCGCCGAAGGCCGGTAGGGCGCCGCGCCGGCGGTCACCGGCGCAGCCCGAGCGTGACCTCCCGGTGCCAGATGAAGAGGCCGCTGGCCACCAGCACCGCCATGCCGAGCAGGTCCCAGCCATCCGGCAGCTCGCTCCAGACCAGCGCGCCGAGGCCCGTGGTCCAGAGGATCGCCGAATACTCGAAGGGCGCCAGCAGGGTCGCCTCGCCGCGGCGATAGGCCTCGGTCATCATCACCTGCGCCAGGGCTGAGATCAGGCCGACGCCGATCAGCAGCCCCCACTGCCCGGGCTGCGGCGGCACCCAGCCGGGCAGCGCGACCAGGCCCGAGACCAGCATCGCGCCGAGCGCGAACCAGAGCACGATGGCGACGTTCGCCTCCCCGGCATCGCCCATCCGCCGGATGGTGATCATGGCGAGCGCCCAGCCGACGGCGCCGAGCAGCACCGCGGCGAGGCCGAGCCAGTGGGCCCCCGCCGCGCCGCCCGGCAGCGTCATCAGCAGCACGCCGCCGAAGCCGGCCAGCACCGCCCCGCCGCGGCGCGGCCCGACCCGCTCGCCGAGCAGCGGGATGGAGAGCAGCGTCAGGAAGAGCGGCATGGTGAAGCCGAGCGCCGTGACCGTCGCCAGCGGCAGCACCGCATAGCCGTAGAAGGCGCCCACCATCCCGAGCAGCCCGCCGGCCAGCCGCACCGCATGCAGGCCGGGATGGCGCGTGCGCAGCGCCGCCAGGCCGCCCGCGCGCCAGAGCAGCGGCAGCAGCGCCGGGAGGGCGAAGAGGTTGCGGCACAGCACCACCTGCGCCAGCGGCACGCTGCCATCGAGCGCCTTCACCAGGGCGCCGGCGAGCGAGAACAGCCCGGCGGCGCCGAGGATCATCAGGATGGCGTGGCGACGGGCGGCGGCGGCCGTCGCGGCAGGCAGGGTGATGGGCGTTCCCGGCATTCCTCGGTTCCTGGGCCGCGGCCCGCGACAGGGACAGCGACCCTCGATGGCCATCCTCCCCCGGGGGCGTTTCCGGCCGGCGGCAATCTGCTCTAGGGTCGCCGCCGCATGAAGGCCAGACCCGCAAAGGCGCCGCCCATCCCGGCGCATCCCGGCGTGACGGTGCTCGAGGACGAGGTCGTCTGGGACGGCCGTTTCCCGCTGCAGCGCGTGCGCTTCACCTATACCCGATTCGACGGCCGCCCCTCCGGCGAGCTGGTCTGGGAGCTGTGGCGCCGGCATGGCGGCGTCGCCATCCTCCCCTACGACCCTTCGGCGGATGCCGTCGCGCTGATCGAGCAATTCCGCCTGCCCGCCCTCGCCGCCGGGCTCGAGCCGGTGATGGTCGAATGCCCGGCCGGGCTGCGCGAGCCGGGCGAGACGCCGGAGGCGGTGGCGCGGCGCGAGACGCTGGAGGAGACCGGGCTGCGCCCCGACCGCTTCGAGCCGATCTGCCGCACCATGCTGCTGCAGGGCGGCTGCGACGAGACCATGCATCTCTTCGCCGCCCGCATCGCCCTGCCGCCGCCGGGCAGCGCCGGGACGCATGGCCTGGCCGAGGAGCAGGAGGATACCCGCCTGCTGGTCGTGCCGGCGGCCGAGGCCTTCGCCATGCTCGACGCCAACCGCATCATGAACGCGACGACCATGCTGTGCCTCTGGTGGCTGCGACACCACCGCGCGCGGCTGCGACAGGACTGGGCCCGATGACGACCGAGCTGCTCTTCCGCACGGATGCCTATTGCGCCGAGGCCGGCGCGACGGTGCTCGCCGCCGGGCCGGAGGGGATCCTGCTGGACCGCACCCCCTTCTACGCCCAGGGCGGCGGCCAGCCGGGCGATGCCGGCACGCTGCGCTGGCCTGGGGGCGAGACGCCGATCCTGCGGGCGGTGAAGGGGCCGGAGGAGACGGTGCTGCACCTGCCCGCCGACGGCGCCCCCCTGCCCGCCGTGGGCACCCCGGTCACCGCCCGCCTCGACTGGGCGCCGCGCCATCGGCACATGCGCATGCACACCGCCCTGCACCTGCTCTGCAGCCTGCTGCCCGGGGCCGGCGTCACCGGCGGGCAGATCGGCACCGAGCGGTCGCGCCTCGATTTCGACCTGGCCGAGCCGCCGGGCCGGGACTGGCTGACCGAGGCGTTGAACCGCCTGGTCGGCGAGGACCATCCGGTGGGCGAGCGCTGGATCACCGAGGCCGAGCTCGACGCCAATCCCGGCCTCGTCCGCACCCTCTCGGTGCAGCCGCCGCGCGGCGCCGGCCGCATCCGCCTGGTGCGCATCGGCCCCGAGGCGGCGCCGGTGGACCTGCAGCCCTGCGGCGGCACGCATGTCCGCCGCACCGGGGAGATCGGCCGCGTCGAGGTGGCGAAGCTCGAGAACAAGGGCAAGCAGAACCGCCGCGTCTACCTCGTCCTGCCGGACCCGGCGGCCGAAGGGGCGGCCGGAGGAGCGGCATGAGGCGCGGCGCGGCGACGGCAGGCCCAGGACAGGGCACCGGACAGGGCGCCAAACAGGGCGCAGGAGAGTGAGCGGCATGGACAACCTGGTCTCGACCGAGTGGCTGGCGGCGGAGCTCGGCAAGCCCGACCTGCTGGTCTTCGACTGCTCGACCTACCTGCCCGGCGAGCCCGGCAGCAAGCAGGAGGGGTTCCGCGCCGCGCATATCCCGGGCGCGCAGCTCTTCGACATCGACCAGATCGCCGATCCGGAGACCGACTTGCCGCATATGGTGCCGACGCCGGCGCGCTTCGCCCGGCTGGCCGGCGAGCTCGGCATCTCGAACGCCGCGCGGCTCGTCTTCTACGACCAGCACGGCCTGCGGTCCTCGGCCCGCGGCTGGTGGATGCTGCGCCTCTTCGGCCATGACGCGGTGGCGGTGCTGGATGGCGGGCTGCCGAAATGGCAGCGCGAGGGACGGCCGGTCGAGACCGGCGAGGGCGCGGCGCGGCCGGCGGCGCGCTTCGTCGCCGATTTCCGGGCGGAGCGGCTGCGCGGCATCGGCGACGTCAAGCGCATCGTGCGCCAGGGCGGCGGCGAGGCGCTGATCCTCGATGCCAGGGCCCGCGGCCGCTTCGACGGCAGCGCCCCCGAGCCGCGCAAGGAGCTGCCCTCGGGCCACATGCCGGGCGCCGCCAACCTCCCCTCCTCCGAGCTGCTGAACCCCGACCTCACCCTGAAGGACCCGGCGACCCTGCACCGGATGTTCGAGGCGGCCGGCGTGACCGCGGAGC
Organism: Roseicella frigidaeris; assembly: GCF_003258945.1. Classification (GTDB taxonomy): domain Bacteria; phylum Pseudomonadota; class Alphaproteobacteria; order Acetobacterales; family Acetobacteraceae; genus Paracraurococcus; species Paracraurococcus frigidaeris. Next base: position 49,007 of record NZ_QLIX01000006.1, read on the forward strand.
GGCCGGTCGTCACCTCCTGCGGCTCGGGCGTCACCGCCTGCGCCCTCGCCCTCGGCCTGGTCCGCGCCGGCTTCCCGGAGCCCGCGGTCTATGACGGCTCCTGGAGCGAATGGGCGGCCCGCCCCGAGACCCCGAAGGTGACCGGCTGATGCCCGACGACATGACCCCGCAGCGCCGCCAGGGCTTCGCCACGCGGATGAGCCATGCCGGGCGCGCCGGCACGCATGTGCATGGCTTCGTGAACCCGGCCGTGCATCGCGGCTCGACCGTCCTGTTCCCGGATTGCGCGGCGCGGCGCGAGGGCGCGAAGCACCGCTTCGAGCAGTACATGACCTACGGCACCCAGGGCGGGCCGACCCACTATGCCCTGGAGGACGTGGTCGCCGAGATCGAGGGCGGCAGCCGCGCCCTCATCCTCGGCACCGGCCTCGCCGCGGTGACCGTGCCGCTGCAGGCCTGGCTGAAATCCGGCGACCACTGCCTGATGCCGGACAGCGTCTATGGCCCGGCGCGCAATTTCTGCGACGGCCTGCTGCGCGGCTGGGGCGTCGAGACCACCTACTACGATCCCTGCGTGGACGAGGCCGGCATGGCCGCGCTGATCCGGCCGAACACGAAGGTCGTCTACACCGAGAGCCCCGGCAGCCACAGCTTCGAGATCCAGGACATCCCGGCCATCGCCCGGGCCGCGCATGCCCGTGGCGCCAAGGTGATGATGGACAACACCTGGGGCATCCACCACTTCCGCCCCTTCGAGAAGGGCGTCGACGTCTCGATCCAGGCGCTGACCAAATATGTCGGCGGCCATTCCGACATCCTGCTCGGCAGCGTCACCGTCAACAGCGAGGAGGATTGGCGGGTGCTGCGCGCCGCCGCCTCGCAGCTCGGCCAGTATGCCTCGCCGGATGATTGCTGGCTGGCGCTGCGCGGCGTGCGCACCATGGCGGTGCGGCTGCAGCGGCAGGCGGCGAGCGGGCTCGAGGTGGCGCGCTGGCTGAGCGCCCGGCCGGAGGTGCTGCGGGTGATGCACCCCGCCTTGCCCAAGCACCCGCAGCATGCGCTCTGGCAGCGCGACTTCTCCGGCACCTGCAGCCTGTTCGGGGTGGTCTTCCAGCCGCGCTACACGCTCGACGACCTCTGCCGCTTCATCGACGGCCTCGCCCTCTTCGGCATCGGCGCGAGCTGGGGCGGCTATGAGAGCCTCTGCATCGCCACCACCGGCAACATCACCCGCACCGCCGGCACCGGCGAATTCGGCGGGCCGATGTGCCGCATCCATGTCGGGCTGGAGGAGCCGGCCGACCTGATCGCCGATCTCGAGCAGGGCCTCGCCCGGCTCGGCGGCTGAACCCGCCCGCGTGGCCGGCCAACGGCTTCGCGGGACCGTCGCTCAGGGGTCCGGGCCAACTGTCGAAGGCGTCGCCGCCCGTTGTCCTGCCGCGGCTTTGCCGCGGCAGGCTGGGACCTATCCAGGGCCCGAGGCGACTGACCGGGGCCCCCGCGACGGCGCGCAGCGACGTCGTGGGGAGCACCTAGAGCAGATCCCGATCAGGTGGATCTCGCCTGATCGGGTGAAGATGCTCTGAAAACAAAAGCCTAGGGCACTTCTCCTGAACCGGTGTCAGGGGAAGTGCCCTAGCGCCGCGAGGCGCGGCCCTGGTAGTAGCCCTGCTGGTAGGCGCGCTGCTGCGACTGCTGGCTCTGGTCGAAGAGGTAGCCGCCGCCGGCGCCGAGGCCGCCGCCGATCAGCGCGCCGAGGCCGGCATCGCCGGCGATCGCGCCGATCAGCGCGCCGCCCGCGGCCCCCGCCGCGCCGCCGGTCAGGGTGCGCTGCTGGGTCGGGTTCAGGTCGCCGCAGCCGGCGAGGCCGAGCGCGAGGAGGGCGGGCAGGAGAACGGTCTTGCGCATGGCGGGGCCCTCAGCGGCGCGTCCGCGGCGCCTGGGCGCGCGGGCAGGGATAGGTGTCGGCGGCGAAGCGGGAGAGGCCGTCCACCGCCCGCTCCTCGGCATATTGCGGATGGCTGCCGGCCCAGGCGACGAAGGCCTGGCGCGCCTGTTCCAGCGTCGGCTCCGGCGTCGGCAGGCAGAACAGCGACCGGCCGCCCGCCCCGGCCGCGGCGACGGATTGGTGGTACTGCCCGGCCCCGACCAGGAAGCCATGGCACCAGGCGACGGCCACGGAATGCAGCGGGTCCTGCGTGCCGGCGCCGCAGAGGGCGGCGAGGTCGCCGGTGCGGCCGCCGCGGAAATTCTGCCGCGTGACCTCGGCCGTGGCGGGCATCGCCGCCAGGGCCAGGCCGAGGGCGAGAACGAGGGATGTGCGTGTCGGCATTCCATGTCTCCCTGCGGGCCTTCCGGCCGCGCTGGCCCAGCAGACACCGGCCGGCCGGAGTCCTGCAACCGGCGCCGGCGAGCCGGGACGACCGGGAGCGTCCCGGCCGGGCGGGCTCAGGCGGCCCCGGGGGCAGGCTCCGGGCCGGCGGCGCAGCGGGCGCAGAGGCCCTCGACCTCGACCGTCGCCCGCCGCGGCGCGAAGCCCACCTGCCGCGCCGCCCGCGCCAGCGCCGCGGCCACACCGGCATCGCTGATCTCGGCCGTCGCGCCGCAGCGGCCGCAGATCAGGAATTGATGCGGATGGTCATGCGCCGCGTCGCAGCCGCAATCCGCCGGGTGGTCGAGCGCGTCGGTGCAGCCGATGAAGGCGTTCAGCCGCTCCACCTTGTGGATCAGCCCCTGCTCGACCAGGAAGTCGAGGGCGCGGTAGACCGTGGGCGGCGCCGCGCGGTCGCGGCTCGCCTTCAGCCGATCGAGCAGGGCATAGGCCCCGACCGGCGATTCGGCCTCCAGCACCAGCCGCAGCACCTGCCGCCGCAGCGGGGTGAGCTGCGCCCCGCGCCGGGCGCAGAGCGCGGCGGCGTGGTCGAGGCTCGTCTCCGTCGGCGCGACCTGCGTCATGCCCGTCTTCCCCTCCATTCTCGCCGGGGTCATCCCTCCCCTATATAGGGGCATGACAACCGCCGCCGCGAAACCCGCCACCGCCGATGCCGCCAGCCGCGCCCGGCTGCTCGAGGCCATCCGCTTCGATGCCCGCGGCCTCGTCCCCTGCATCGCCCAGCAGCACGATACCGGGGAGGTGCTGATGCTCGCCTGGATGACCCGCGAGGCGGTGGAGGAGACGCTGGCGACCGGCCGGGTCTGCTACTTCTCCCGCAGCCGCGGCGGGCTCTGGCGCAAGGGCGAGACCTCCGGCCAGCAGCAGCGTCTGGTCGATCTGCGGCTCGATTGCGATGGCGACACGCTGCTCGCCCTGGTCGAGCAGACCGGCGTCGCCTGCCATACCGGCCGGCGCTCCTGCTTCTACCGGGCGCTGCGCGACGGGGCGCTGGCCGAGATCGCCGCGCCCGAGATCGCGCCGGAGGCGCTCTACGGCCGATGAGCGCCGCCGCGCCCCCGCCCGCCCCGCGGCCGGAACCGGTGCCGGTCACCGTGCTCACCGGCTTCCTCGGCAGCGGCAAGACCACGCTGCTGAACCGGCTGCTGCGGCACCCGGCGCTCCGCGACACGGCGGTACTGATCAACGAGTTCGGCGAGGTCGGGCTCGACCACCTGCTGGTCGAGCGGCTGGACGGCGACACGGTGCTGCTGAATGCCGGCTGCCTCTGCTGCACGGTGCGGGGCGACCTGGTGCGGGCGCTGCGCGACCTGGCGCTGCGGATCGAGCAGGGGCACGCCATCCGCCGCGTGGTGGTGGAGACGACCGGCCTCGCCGATCCGGCGCCGATCCTGCAGACGCTGATGAGCGACCCGCTGGTGCTCTACCGCTACCGGCTCGACGGGGTGGTGACGCTGGTCGACGCCGCGACCGGCATGGCGACGCTCGACGCCCAGCCGGAGGCGGTGAAGCAGGCCGCGGTCGCCGACCGGCTGGTGCTGACCAAGACCGACCTGGCGACGCCGGCGGCGGTCTCGGCGCTCCGGGCGCGGCTGCGCGACCTCAATCCCGGCGCGCCGCTGCTGACCGCGCTGCAGGGCGAGATCGAGCCCGAGGCGCTGCTCGATTGCGGCCTCTACGACGCCACGCGCAAGCACCCGGATGTCCGCCGCTGGCTGGATGCCGAGGCCTGGCAGGCGGCGGAGGCGCCCGGCGACGGGCACGACCACAGGCACGACCACGGCCACGCGCATCCCGGCGCGCATCACCACCACCACGATCCCAGCCGCCACGACGCCCGCATCCACAGCTTCTGCGTCAGCTTCGAGGAGCCGCTGCCCTGGGACGGCCTCGCCACCTGGCTCGAGGTGCTGACCATGACCCGCGGCGAGAGCGTGCTGCGGATCAAGGGCATCCTGAACCTGCTCGGCGAGACGCGGCCGGTCGCCATCCATGGCGTGCAGCATCTCTTCCACCCGCCGGTGAAGCTGGAGCGCTGGCCCGAGGGCGACGACCGCCGCTCGCGCCTGGTCTTCATCCTGCGCGACCTCGACCGGGCGACGGTCGAGAAGGGGCTGCGCGCCTTCGCCGAGAGCGCGCGGCAGCAGGCGGCGACCGGGGCGGTCGGCCCCTGAGCGCGGTGGCGTTTGCGCCCGGCGGCCGACCTGCCTATCTCGGCCGCATGAGCCCCTCCCCCCTCCGGCTGGAGACCCTCTCGGGCGCGGCGCTGCAGGCGGCGCTGCCCGCCCTGTCGCGGCTGCGCATCGCGGTCTTCGCCGAATATCCCTATCTCTACGATGGCGACCCGGCGCATGAGGCGCGCTACATCGCCGCCTATGCCGCCGACCCCGCGGCCGCGGTGGTGGTCGCCTTCGACGGCGAGGCGCCGGTCGGCATGGCCACCTGCCAGCCCATGACCGCGTCGCACGAGGCGGTCCCGGCCGCCTTCCGGGCCCGCGGGCTCGACCCGGCGCGCTACTGCTATTTCGGCGAGAGCGTGCTGCTGCCGGCCTATCGCGGCCGCGGCGCCGGGGTCGGCTTCTTCGCGGCGCGGGAGGCGCATGCCCGCGCCCTCGGCCTGCCGGCGGCGGCCTTCTGCGCCGTGGTGCGCAACCCGAACGATCCGCGCCGGCCGGAAGGCTATGCGCCGCTCGACGGGTTCTGGCGGCATCGCGGCTATGTCCACCGGCCCGACCTGTCCTGCCTGCTCTCCTGGAAGGAGCATGGCGACGACCGGGAGACGCCGCACACCCTCGCCTTCTGGCTGAAGGAGCCGCTGTGACCGCGCTCCGTCTCGGCGCCCTGGCCTGGCCGGTGGGACGGCCGGCGGATATCGGCGACTTCGCCGCCCGGCTGGACCACTGGCTCGGGCAGGCGGCCGGCCGGATCGACCTCGCCCTGCTGCCGGAATATGCCTGCGTCGAGCTCGGCGCGGCGCTCGCCGGCCGGGTGGTGGCCGACGAGGCGGCCGAGCTGCGGGCCATGGTCGGTGCGGCGCCCGCGATCCTGGAGGCGATGCGGGCGGCGGCGCGGCGGCACGGGATCTGGCTGCAACCCGGCACCCTGCCCATGGCGCTGGACGGCCGGGTGGTGAACCGGGCGCCGCTGATCACGCCGGAGGGCCGCATCGCCTTCCAGGACAAGCGCCTGATGACCCGCTTCGAGGCGGAGCGCTGGGGCGTCTCGCCCGGCCGCGCGCCGGGGGTCTTCGAGACGCCCTGGGGGAGGATCGGCCTCTCGGTCTGCTACGATTCCGAGTTCCCCTCCCACGTCCGCGCCCAGGTGGAGGCCGGCGCCTGGCTGCTGCTGGTGCCGACCTGCACCGACACGCGGCACGGCTTCAACCGGGTGCGCTTCGCCGCCCAGGCGCGGGCGCTGGAGAACCAGTGCTTCGTCGCGGTGGCGCCGACCGTCGGCACCGCCCCCTGGTCGGCGGCGCTCGACGAGAATCGCGGCCAGGCGGCCATCTTCGGCCCGGTCGATCGCGGCTTCCCGGAGGATGGCGTCATCGCCGAGGCGGCCATGGACGCGCCGGGCTGGGCCATCGCCAGCCTCGACCCCGCCCGGATCGAGGCGGTGCGCCGCGAGGGCGCGGTCCTCAACCACCGGGACTGGCCGCGGACACCCTTCGCCGCCGCGGCGCCGGCGGCGTTCGCGTGAGCCCCAGCCCCCGTCCCAGCCCCGGCCTTGGCGGCCCGGCCGCGACGCCGGCCCGCGCGTGACGCTGGTCTACCTCCTCGCCGGCGAGGCCAGCGGCGACCTGCTCGGCGGCCGGCTGATGGCCGCGCTGCGGCGCCGCCGACCCGACATCGCCTTCGCCGGCGTGGGCGGCGAGCGCATGGCCGAGCAGGGGTTGCAGAGCCTCTTCCCGATGCGGGAGCTGTCGTTGATGGGGCTGCTGGAGGTGGTGCCGCGGCTGCGCGGCATCGCCCGTCGCCTCGACGAGACCGAGGCCGACATCCTGGCCCGCCGTCCGGCCGTGCTGGTGACGATCGACGCGCCGAGCTTCACCCTGCGCGTCGCGGCGCGGGTGCGGCCGCGCGGCATCCCGGTGGTGCACTACGTCGCCCCGCAGGTCTGGGCCTGGCGGCCGGGGCGGGTGCGCAAGATCGCCAGCCGGGTCGACCGCATCCTGGCGCTGCTGCCCTTCGAGGCGCCCTTCTTCGAGGCGGCGGGCATCCCGGTGAGCTTCGTCGGCCATCCGGTGCTGGAAAGCGGCGCCGAGACCGGCGATGCGACCCGTTTCCGCGCGGCGCATGGCCTCGGGCCGGAGGACCGCCCGGTGCTGGTCATGCCCGGCAGCCGGCGCGGCGAGGTCCGGCGGCTGCTCGGCCTCTTCGGCGAGGCGTTGCAGCGGACGGCGGCCGCGGTGCCGGGGCTGCGGCCGGTGCTGCCGCTCGCCGGCCCTGTCGAGGCGGCGGTGCGCGAGGGCACCGCCGCCTGGCCGATCCGGCCCATCCTGGTCCGCAGCCCGGCGGAGAAGCACGACGCCTATGCGGCGGTGGCCGGATCGGGCGGCGCCGGGCTGATCAAATCCGGCACCTCCAGCCTGGAGATGGCGGTGGCCGGGGTGCCGCATGTGGTGGCCTACCGGGTCAACCCGGTGACGGCGGCGATCGTCCGGCGGCTGATCCAGGTGCCGCATGCCTCGCTGGTGAACCTGCTGGCCGAGCGCGAGGTGGTGCCGGAGCGCCTGCAGGAGGCCTGCACCCCCTCGGCCCTCGCCGGCCTGCTGAACGGCCTGTTGCAGCAGCCCGCCCGGGCCGCGGCGCAGCGCGCCGGCTTCGCCGAGGTGCTGGCGCGGCTGCGGCCGCCCGAGGGCCTGCCGAGCGAGGCCGCCGCCGCCGCGGTGCTGGCGCAGATCGACCGGGAGGGCGGCGCGGCCCGCTGACGACCAGGGCGGCTGACCTGATGCGGAATGCCAGGGCGCTTCCCGTGAACGCCGGGTCATGGGAAGCGCCTTAGGCTATTGTTTTCAGAGCATCTTCACCTGTCCGGATGAGGTCATCCGGACAGGATCTGCTCTAGGACAGGCGCGGCGCGCGGCGGCGCCGGGCGGGTTGCGGCTGGTCACCGGCCACCGCCTGCTCGATCCGCAGCGCGGCGTCGAGCGCCCGCAGCCCGACCTCGCCGCTCGCCTCCACCGGCGCGCCCTGCTCGATGCTGGCCGTGAAGGCCGTCTGCTCCGCCTCCAGGCTGTCATGCTCCGTCCAGGTGGCGCGGTCGATGCCCCAGCCGGGCATGGTGGCGACCGGCTCGGCGCCGCCGGGATGCAGGCGTTCCAGGCTGCGGGCGAGGAAATCCACCCGCGTCTCGCCCTCGGGGCCGAGTAGCCGCAGCCGCCGCTCCAGCCCGACGCTGATCCGGCTCGCGGTGATGGTCGCGGCGGCGCCGCTGGCGAAGCGGAGCTGGGCGACGACGAAATCCGGATGGTCGGACATCACCCGCCGCCCGACCGCCGCCACCTCGACGAGCGGCGAGGCGGCGAGGCTCAGGATCAGGTCGATGTCGTGGATCATCAGGTCCAGCACCACCGACACGTCGAGGCTGCGCGGGCGGAAGGGGGCGACGCGGATGGCCTCGAGGGCCAGCGCCCCCTCGGCGGCGCCGCTCTCGCGCAGGGTGCGGATGGCGGCCGAGTAGCGCTCGATATGCCCGACCTGCAGCACCAGCCCGCGATCGCGGGCGCCGCGGATGATGGCCTCGGCCTGGGCGGTGGTCGCCGCGATCGGCTTCTCGACCAGAAGATGCCGGCCGGCGGCGATCGCCTGCAAGGCATAGGCATGGTGGAAGGCGGTGGGGACGGTGATGATGACCGCGTCGCTGCCGTCGATCAGCCCGGCGGCGTCGCGGGCCTGGGAGCCGCATTCGGCCGCGACGGCCCGGGCCCGGGCCGGATCGGCGTCGTGCACGCCCGAGAGGACGCCGCGCGCCGCCAGCTTGAGGGCGTGGAAGCGCCCGAAATGCCCGGTGCCGATGACGCCGATCCTGAGAGCCATGCCGCCCGTCCGATCCCCTGGGAGGCGCCGGGCGCCGCTCCCAGCGCCTGCGGGACCAGCCGGCCGCGGCCCGGAGATCCGGTGCCGGACCGCCTGCGGTGCCAAGCGGACGGCACCTGCGGTCCGCCGCGGGGACGGAACGCCCGCCCCTGCCGGCGCCCTCTAGCGGATGGCGGCCGGGGGCTCAAATCCCGCCCGGCCGCAGGGGGTGACATGGGGCCGACATGGGGGCGGCGGCGCCCCCGTGTCTTCCTGCTCCTCGCCCCGGCCTCAGGCCGAGCGCCGCGCCACCATGCCCCAGACCGCGAGCACGATGACCGCGCCGACGATCGCGCCGATGAAGCCGGCCCCCTCGCCGGCACGGTACCAGCCGACCGCCTGGCCGAGATAGGTGGCCACCACGGCGCCGACGATGCCGAGCAGCGTCGTGATGATGAAGCCGCCCGGGTCGCGCCCCGGATGCAGGAATTTGGCGACCAGCCCGGCGAGGAAGCCGATGATGATGGTCCCGATGATGCCCATGGTGATCCCTCCAGTGCCGCCCGGTTAAGCCCCGGCGGCGACGTTGGTTGCATCGCGGAATGGCCCGCCGGCGGCGCCCCGGCCCGGGCCCGGCGCCGAGGCTTGCATCCCTCGGCCCCCGTCGTCACATTCCCGGCCGAATTTCCAGGGGGGCCGTGCCCCCGAAGGACGAGCCAGCCCATGAGCCCGACCGCGCCATGATGTATTTCGCGCGCTGGAAGACCCTCTCCATCCTGGCGGTCTGCCTGCTCGGGGCGCTGCTCTGCATCCCCAATTTCGTCCCGAAATCCGAGCTGCCCACCTGGGCGCGGCAATTCTCCCTCGGCCTCGACCTGCGCGGCGGCTCCTATCTGCTGCTGGAGGTGGATCTCGACGCCGTGGTGCGCGAGCGGCTGGAGGGGCTGGCCGATGGCGCCCGGACCCGGCTGCGGCAGCAGAATATCGGCTATTCCAACCTCGCCGCCGAGCCGGCGCAGCGGCGCCTCTCGCTCCGCGTCCGTGACACGGCCCAGGCGGCGGCCGCTGCCGGGCTGCTGCGCGAGCTGGCCAACCAGATCCCGACCGGGCTCGGCACCAGCACGCCGGACATCGAGGTCGCCAGCACGCCGGATGGCACCCTCACCGCCACACTCACCGAGGCCGGGCTGCGCGCCAAGGCCACCGGCGCGGTGGAGCAGTCGATCGAGATCGTCCGCCGGCGCATCGACGAGACCGGCGTCGCCGAGGCGCTGATCGCCCGCCAGGGGCAGAACCGCATCCTGGTGCAGCTGCCCGGCGTCGAGGACCCGAACCGCATCAAGGACCTGCTGGGCAAGACCGCCCGCATGACCTTCCATCTGCTGGACGAGAGCGCCAACCCGGCCGCGGCGACGCCGCCCCCCGGGGTGATGTTCCTCACCGGCGAGAACCGCGCCGGCCAGACCGAGCGCCATGCCGTCCGCCGGCGGGTGGAGGTGGACGGCGCCAACCTCACCGATGCCCGCGCCGGCCAGGATGGCCGCAACGGCGAATGGGTGGTGAACTTCACCTTCGATTCCATCGGCACCCGCCGCTTCGCCGAGGTCACGCGCGCCAATGTCGGGCGGCCCTTCGCCATCGTGCTCGACGACAAGGTGATCACCGCGCCCGTGATCCGTGAGCCGATCACCGGTGGCCGTGGCCAGATCAGCGGCAATTTCAACGCCAAGTCGGCCGCCGACCTGGCCGTGCTGCTGCGCGCCGGCGCGCTGCCGGCGCCGCTCACCGTGGTCGAGGAGCGGACGGTCGGGCCCGAGCTGGGGGCGGATGCGATCCGGGCCGGCATCATGGCGCTCGGCGCCGGCGCCCTCTTCGTCTTCCTCTATATGGGCTTCGCCTACGGCCTGTTCGGCTGGCTCGCCGACATCGCGCTGCTGGTCAACATCATGCTGATGCTGGCGGCGCTCTCGGTGCTGGAGGCGACGCTGACCCTGCCCGGCATCGCCGGCATCGTGCTCACCCTCGGCACCGCGCTCGATGCCAACATCCTGATCAACGAGCGCATCCGCGAGGAGGTGAAGAACGGCCGCACGCCCATCTCGGCGCTCGAGGCCGGCTTCACCAAGGCCTCCGGCACGATCATGGATTCGAACCTGACGAACCTGATCGCCATGGCCTGCCTCTACATCTTCGGCAGCGGCACGGTGAAGGGCTTCGCCGTGACGGTGGCGATCGGCACCATCGTGCAGATGTGGACCGCGACCACGCTGGTCCGCCTCATGGTCTCCTGGTGGTACCGCGCCCGGCGGCCGAAGGAGCTGCCGGTGCTCGAGGGCGGGCGCGGCCTGCTCGACCGGCTCTCGCGCCCGCTCTTCCGGCTGGTGCCGGACGTGACGACCATCCCCTTCATGCGCGGCGCCCGCGCCGGCCTCATGGTCTCGGCGGTGCTCTCCACCCTGTCGCTCATCGGCGCCTTCTATCCCGGGCTGCAGAAGGGCGTCGACTTCAAGGGCGGCATCACCATGGAGGTCCGCACGCCGGAGGCGGCGAACCTCGCGGCGTTGCGCTCGGCGGTCGCCGCCCTCGACCTCGGCGATGTCGGCTTGCAGCAATTCGGCGACGACAGCACGGTGCTGGTCCGCCTGCCGGTGCAGGGCGACGAGGCCGGCACCCAGACGGCCGTGAATGCCGTGCGCGGCGCGGTCGAGCGGGTGGCGCCGGGGACGCGCATCCTGCGCGTCGAGGCGGTGGGCAACCGGGTCTCGGACGAGCTCTTCCGCGGCGGCATGATCGCCCTCGGCCTCAGCCTCGTGGCGATGCTCTTCTATATCTGGTTCCGCTTCGAGTGGCAGTTCGCCATCGCGGCCATCGCCACCCTCATCCTCGACACCACCAAGACCGTCGGCTTCATGGTGCTGTTCGGCGTCGAGTTCAACCTGACCACCGTCGCCGCCATCCTCACCGTCATCGGCTTCTCGGCCAACGACAAGGTGGTGGTGTTCGACCGGATGCGGGAGAACCTGCGCAAATACAAGCAGATGCCGCTGCGCCAGCTGGTCGACCAGTCGATCAACGAGACGCTGAACCGCTCCCTCGGCACCTCCATGACGCTGCTGCTCTCGGCGGTGCCGCTGGCGCTCTTCGGCGGCGACACGCTGGCGGGCTTCGCCTGGGTGATGCTGTTCGGCATCGTGGTGAGCGCCTCCTCCTCGGTCTTCATCGCGGCGCCGATCGTGCTGTTCACGGGGCGGAACCGCCTGCGCCGGGGCGAGGCAAGCCCGCCCAAGCCGGCCAAGGCCGGGGCGCCGGTCGGCATTTGAGACGGCGCATCCGGAACGACAGCCACGCCCTGGGACACTCTGCACACCGAAAGAGCCCTCTCAAAATTGTCTCATCCTCGCTGAAATCTACCGTGGCCCGGGGAGCGATTCGCGGTATATTCCCGCATTAGTGTTATCGGAAGCGTGGCCGTGCACTCTTCAGGCGTATCTCCTGGCAGCACGCGTGGAGAGCAGGTCCTCGTCCTTGCCCGCGATCCCATCCAGATCGCGGCGGCCACCGCCGCCACGGCGCGCCTTGGCTGGCTGACCCGCTTCGTCCGCAGCGGTGACGAAGCGCTGGCCCGCCTGGCCGGTCCCGGCCCCGCCCCTGGTCATCTCGTCTGCGATCCCGTGGCCGCCGGCGCCGCCTGGCCCGGCCTGCTGGCGACCCTCGCAGATCCGGCCACCCGCACCGCCCTGATCCTGCTCGCCCCCGCCCCCGGTGCCGCGCATTGGGCGCCGCCCGTGCCCGGGGAGGCCGATGCGCTGGCCCGCGCCCTGGCCGCTCCCGGACCTGCACCCGGCCCCGCGGCCGGCGGCCCGCCGCAGGACGGCCATTCCGCCGGGGCGCTGCGCGAGAGCCTGGCGCGGGGCGAGATCAGCGTGCACTACCAACCGGTCGTGCGGCTGTCGGATCGCCGGCCGGTGATGGTCGAGGCGCTGGCGCGCTGGCACCGGCCGGAGGCGGCGGTGCCGCCCGATGCCTTCGTGCCGCTGGCCGAGCGGCATGGGATGGGGCGCAGCCTGTCGCTCAGCGTCGCCCGCACCGCGGCGCTCGAGATCGGCCACCTCTGGCCGCGGCTGCGGCTCGGCGTGTCGATCAACCTGCCCTTGGCGCAGCTCCTGCAGGGCGACCTGCAAACCTGGCTGCGGCAGGCGCTGGGCCGGCACGGGCTCGGGCCGCGGCAGCTGGCGCTGGAGCTGACCGAGACCACGCCGGTGCACGACCTGGCCCGGCTGCACCGCGTGCTGCTGGGGCTGCGCCAGGCCGGCTATCGCGTGCTGCTCGACGACGTCACCCCGGGCGATGGGCGGGAGGCGCTGCTTCACCTGCCCTTCGCCGGGCTGAAGCTCGACCGGTCGCTGGTGCAGCGCCTGCCGGTCGAGGCGCATGGCCGCCAGGAGGTCCGGCGGCTGGTGCGGCTGGCGCGGGCGCAGGGGCAGACGGTGGTTGCCGAGGGCATCTCCGACCGCCGCATATGGATGGCGGTCTGCGATCTCGGCGTCGATTTCGGCCAGGGCTACGCGGTCGGGCGGCCCTTGCCGGCGCCGGCGCTGTTCGGCTGGTGGGCACGCTGGCGGCGCAGCCGCCTGGCCTAGAGCAGATCCCGATCAGGTGGACCCACCTGATCGGGTGAAGAGGCCCTGAAAACAATGCTCTAGAGCCGATTGCGTTCGGATGGACCCATCCGAACGCGGGGCGATTCCCGCGTCAGCCATAGACCTTGCGGTAGAGATCGATGATCTCGGTCTCCTCCGGCACCCGGGGGTTGTTGGCCGGGCTGCCGGAGGCGAGGGCCTGGCGCGCCATCAGCGGCAGCAGCCCCTCCCAGCGATCGGCGGGGATGCCATGCTCGCGCGGCGTCGGCACGCCGAGTTCCTGGTTGAGCGCCCGCAACTCCTCGAGCAGCTTCGAGCCGGCGACCTGGTCGGCATCCTCGACCGTGGCGACGCCGATGGCCCGCGCCGCCTCGGCATAGCGCGGCAGGGCGTCGTTCAGGCCGAATTCGGTGACCGCCGGCAGCAGCATGGCGTTGGAGAGGCCGTGCGGCACATGGAAATGCGCGCCGATCGGGCGCGACATGCCATGCACCAGCGCCACCGAGGAATTCGAGAAGGCGAGCCCCGCCTGCATGGCGCCGAGCATCATCGCCTCGCGCGCCGCGGCGTTGCGCGGCTGATGGTAGGCGATGCGGAGATGCCGGCCGATCAGGCGCATGGCCGAGAGGGCGAGGCTGTCGGCATGCGGGTTGGCCCGCTTCGACACGAAGGCCTCGAGCGCATGGGTCAGGCTGTCGATGCCGGTATCGGCCGTGGTGCGCGGCGGCACGCTGAAGGTCAGCTCGTGATCGACGATGGCCGCGAGCGGCAGCGCGCCCAGGCCGGCGATCAGCATCTTCTCGTCGGTCTCGGTGTCGGTGATGACGGTGAAGCGTGTCGCCTCGCTGCCGGTCCCGGCCGTGGTCGGGATGCAGACCACCGGCACCGCCGCCCGGTCCGCCTGGGCCGGCACCTTGAAGTCGCGCATGCGCGCGCCGGCGGGCGCGGCCGCGAGGATCGCCATGGCCTTCGCCGTGTCCATGGGGCTGCCGCCGCCGAAGCCGATGAGGCTGTCGAAATCCCCGGCCTGCAGCACCGCGACGCCGGCCGCGATCACGGTATCCGTCGGGTCCGGCACGGTCTCGGCGAAGATCGCCGGCGCCAGGCCGGCGGCGCGCAACGGCGCGAGGCAGCGGTCGATGGTGCCGGAGGAGACCATCCAGGGATCGGTGACGATCAACGGCCGGGACAGGCCGAAGAGGCCGAGCACCTCGGCGATCTGGCTCACGCTCCCGCCGCCGATCCGCATCAGGCGCGGCGAGACGATGGTGGCAGGCATGCTGGCCCCTCCCCGGTTCTGGCGCGCCAGCATAGGCCGGGGCCACGGACCCGCAAGGCGAGCGGCGGCACGCCGTTTTGTGACAGCCAAGCCGCACCGGATCGCAATGTGCGCCAGGACGCAGCCAGTGGCGCCCCCGGGCGTTGCATGATGAGGACCGAGGAGGGGAGGCTGGTGTCATGACAGACATGCCGGCGCGCCGGCGTCGCCCGACCGCCCCGGAACCCCCGGTGCCGGAGGACGACGCCTTCGATCTATGGTTGCGTGAGAGCCTGCGTGTTGCCTTCGACGATATTGCCTCCGAGCCGGTCCCGGAGGATCTGCTGCGCATGATCGAGGAGGATCGCGCGGAGCGGGAGCGGCTGCGGTCCCGGCGCAGGGGCGGCCCGCCGGCCTGAGCCAGCGCCGCCCGGCCCTGCCCGCCGCGGCGTTAACGCCTCACCCCCAACGGTCTCATCGCCAGCGGAAGGTGGTGGGCGCGATCGCCTCGGCGCTGCGATGCGCCCAGTCGTGCCGCGGCACCTCCGCCTCCACGCGCTTCTGCGCCTCGTGCAGATGCGCCGCAGCAGCCGGGTAGTCCATCGTCAGCACCGTGCCATCCTCCACCACCTTGCGCCCGTCGACAAAGACGGCGCGCACCGCCCGGTCGCCCGCCGCATAGATCAGCGAGCGGAGCGGGTCGCGCGCCGGGCGCATCATCGGATGGGTGATGTCGACGAGGACAAGGTCGGCGCGGCAGCCCTCGGCCAGCCGGCCGATATCGTCGCGCCCGAGCGCCCGCGCGCCGCCGATGGTGGCCGCCTCGAAGAGCTCGGTCGTCGTCAGGCTGCGCGGATCGGTCGCCTGGGTCCGCGCCAGATAGGCGGCGAGGCGCATCTCGTCGAGCATGTTGTGCGGATAGGTATCGGTGCCGAGGCCTATCGTCACGCCGTGCCGGCGATAGCGGCCGAGATGCTTCAGGGTGATGCCGCGCCGGGCGAAGACCGTCGGGCAATGCGCGACGGTGGTGCCGGTCTCGGCCAGGATGTCGAGATCGCGGCGGGTGTGCCAGGGCGTGCTCGGATGGTCGTCGAGGAAGATGCCATGGCCGATGATGCTGCGCTCGGCGAGCAGCCCCTGCTCGTGCAGCCAGCCGATCGGCGTCAGCCCGTGGCGGCGGGTGATCTCGTGGAATTCCGAGACCGACTGCGCGGCATGGATCTGCCAGGAGACGCCGCGGCGCCGGGCCTCCTCCCGACTGTCCCGCAGCAGCTCCGGCGTGCAGGTATCGACCTGCGCCGGCACCACCATGCCGAAGAGCCGGCCGCTCTCATGCTGCTCGGCCCGCTCGACGAGGGTGAGCGCCTCGGCGAGGGCCTTCTCGCCCGCCTGCTCGTCCCATGCGTATTCGACGACATGACCGTTGCGGGTGAACCAGCGGGCGGAGCGGAACATCGGCGCGACGCAGACGCGCATACCGCTCTCGCCGAGCAGGTCGAGCCAGCCCGGATGCGCCATGGAGAGGTCGGCGAGGGTGGTGACGCCGGAGAGCAGCAGCTCCGACAGCGCCACCCGCACGCAATCCGGCACCGCCTCGGCATCGGCGCGGAAGATCGGCAGGTATTCGTAGAGCGAGGAGTTGTAGAGGCCAGGCGTCCCCACCTCGTCGGTGAAGCCCTTGTTCATCGGCTCCGAGGAGGGGTGGGCGTGGATGTTGACGAGGCCGGGCATCACCATCAGCCCGCTGCCGGACAGCGTCTCCTCCGCCGGCCCCGCATAGTCCCGGCCGACGAAGGTGAGGCGGCCGTCGGCGAAGGCGATGTCGGCGCCCGGCAGGTAGACATGCTGCCCGGCCGCCGCATCCCAGGCGATGGCGACATCCGCCTGCCGGATCACGGTGGTGGTCATGGCCCCGCCCCCTCGCCTCTCGTCCCCGCCTCAGCTCCGCCAGTCGGGCCCGTTCTCGATCAGGCGCAGCGCCGCCTGCCAGGCGATGGCGCGGATATGCTCGCCGCCGGGGCGGCGGAATTGCGAGGCCGCGTGCTCGCAGACCGCGGGCGGCGGGATGACCAGCTCCGCCCCGCCGGCGAGGGCGGCGACCTGCGCCGAGCAGGCGCGCTCGAGATAATAGAGCTCGTCATAGGCCTGCGCCGCGCTCGGGCCGCAGACCAGCAGGCCGTGGTTGCGCAGGATCATGGCGTTGTGGCTGCCGAGATCGGCGACGAGGCGCACCCGCTCCTCCTCGTCGAGCGCGATGCCCTCGTAATCATGGTAGGCGAGATGGCCGTAATACTTCATGGCGTGCTGGCTGATCGGCAGCAGCCCGTGCTTCTGCGCCGAGACCGCGATGCCGTCGCGCGTATGGGTGTGGATGACGAAATGCGCATCCTCGCGCGCCGCATGCACGGCGGAATGGATGACGAAGCCGGCCTTGTTCACCAGCTCCGTGCCGGCGTCCCGGCCCGGGGGCTCGTCCACCGGATTGCCCTGGATGTCGATCTTCACCAGGTCGCTCGCCCGCATCTCGTGATGCATGACGCCATAGCGGTTGAGCAGGAAATGGTGCTCCGGCCCCGGCACGCGCGCGCTGATATGGGTGAAGATCCAGTCGGTCCAGCGGTGATGGGCGCAGAGCCGGTACAGCGCGGCGAGGTCGCAGCGGACGCGCCATTCCTCCTCGGACCAGGGGCGCAGCGATGCCGGCGGGGTGGCGATGTTCATGACAGCCTCCACGGATGGCGGATGGTCGGCCCAGGGGCCAGGGCGCGTCAATCCGCGTTGCGCCCCCTGCCCGGCGGGGCGACGATGCCCGCCCCGTGCCCGCCGCAGGAGAGTGCCGTGCCCGACCGTCCAAGCCCCCTCCCCGGCCTCGGCCGCCGCCTGGCCGGCGCGGGCCTGGCCGCGCTGCTCGCCACCCTGGCCCCGGCGGCGGGATTGGCCCAGGCGCGGCCCGACGCGACGCTCCGGGTGGTGCTGATCAACGATCTCGGCAGCCTCGATCCGGTGCAGTCCACCGCCGCCTTCGTCCGCAATCACGGCTTCATGGTCTATGACCAGCTCTTCGCCCTCGACAGCAGGGGCGAGGCGCAGCCGCAGATGGTCGAGCGCTTCGAGCGCTCTGCGGATGGCATGCGCTGGCGCTTCACCCTGCGCGAGGGGCTCGCCTTCCATGACGGCGCGCCGGTGCGGGCGGCCGACGCCGTCGCCTCCATCCGCCGCTGGGCGCAGCGCGACGTGGTGGGCAAGGCGCTGGCCGCGGCCACCGCGGCGCTGGAGGTGGCGGACGAGCGCAGCTTCTCCCTCACCCTCGCCCGGCCCTTCGCCCTGGTGAAGGAGGCGCTGGCGCGGCCGACCGCGAGCGCCCTCTTCGTCATGCCCGAGCGCCTGGCGCAGACGCCGGCGACCACCGCGATCACCGACGCCACCGGCTCCGGCCCCTTCCTCTTCGAGGCGAAGGAGTGGCGCGCCGGCGACCGCGCCGTCTATCGCCGCAACCCCGCCTACCGGCCGCGGCCGGAGCCGCCCGATGGCCTCGCCGGCGGCAAGGTGGTGAAGATCGAGCGGCTGGAATGGCTCGCCATGCCGGATGCGGCGACGGCGGCGGCGGCCCTGCAGAGCGGCGAGATCGACCTCATCGAGCAACCCTCCCCCGATGTCATCCCGCTGCTGGAGCGGGCCCGGGGCGTCCGGCTGTTTGCGCTGAACCCTGTCGGCTACATGATCTGGCTGCGGCCGAACCACCTCGTCGCCCCCTTCAACGACCCGCGGGCGCGGCAGGCGATCCTGCACCTGGTGAACCAGCAGGAGGTGCTGCAGGCGGCTGGCATCCGGCCGAGCGAGCAACTGCCCTACTGCCCCTCCTACTTCCTCTGCGGCACGCCGCTCGAGAGCCGGGCCAGCGCCACCGGGCTGCGCGAGGCCGACCCCGCCCGCGCCCGGGTGCTGCTGCGCGAGGCGGGCTATGACGGGCGCAAGGTGGTGTTCCTCAACGCCACCGACAGCCCGATCAACAACGCGGCGACGCTGACCATCGCCGCCGCGCTGGAGCGGGGCGGCCTCGCCATGGACGTGCCGGCGATGGACTGGGCCACGCTCACCCAGCGGCGCAACCGGCGCGAGGCGCAGGACCAGGGTGGTTGGAACCTCTTCGTCACCGTCGCCAACGTGCTAGATGCCCAGGATCCGCTGAGCAACCTCTACCTCGCCAGCCCCTGCGAGGGCGGGCTGGCCGGCTGGCCCTGCGATGCCGAGCTGGAGCGGCTGCGGCGCAGCTGGTGGGAGGAGCCGGATGCGGCGAGGCGGCGGGCCCTGCTCGATGCCGTGCAGGCCCGCGCCTATCAGGTCCTGCCCTATGTCAATGCCGGCCAATTCCGCACCCTCGCCGCGCATCGCAGCAATATCGAGGGGCTGCGGCCGACCACCGTGCCGGTCTTCTGGGGGGTGGAAAAGAAATAGGGCCGTCCCCGGCTCATCCCACGATGAATTTCTGCTCCGGCGGCCCCATGACGGTGATGTCGGTGGCGATGTCGAGCGGCGCGTTCCAGTCGACCTGCAGGAAGAACTCCACGCCGCCGGTGATGCTGTCGCCGGGATTGGGGCCATGCACCCGCACATTCTTCACGGAGATCGTCGCGGCGCCCCGATGCAGCGTGATGCCGTCCACCCCGGCGATGCTGCCCGGGTTGAAGAGGCATTCGCAGGCCGAGACATGCACGACGGAGTTCGGCTGGATCGGGCCGTTCCAGTTGAAGTTCAGCCAGCCGGACTTCTGCTTGCGCCAGAAGACACGCACGGTACGCGGTTCCATCGCTTCCTCCTGCGGGAGGCGGGCCGTCCAGGCTCATCCCGGATGCCCGCCCCGGCATCCTCGGCACCCGGAGGCTGGCTGCCTGTGGCCTGGGACACATGCCGGAACGATGGTTCGCAGCACCCGGCTCACCGCCCCGATCGCGCCCGCAGCATGCCGTCGAGCGCGAGCAGGAGGATGGTGAAGAGGATCAGCAGCACCGCGACGGCCGCCATGGTCGGGTCGAGATTCTCGTTGATCCCGTCCCAGATCTTGCGCGGCAGGGTGAGCACCCGGCGGCTGGCGATGAACAGCACCAGCACCAGCTCGTCCCAGGAGTGGATGAAGGCGAAGATCGCCCCCGAGGCGATGCCGGGCGCGATGCGCGGCAGGATCACCCAGCGCAGCGTCTGCCCCAGGCTCGCCCCCATGCCGCGCGCCGCCTGCTCCAGCCGCGGGTCGAAGGCGGCGAGCGCGGTGGAGACGGTGATGACCACATAGGGGATGCCGGTGACGCCATGCGCCAGCGTCACGCCGAGGACGCGGTCGAGCAGGTCGAGCCAGCCGAACCAGCGATAGAGGCCGATGGCATAGACGATGCCGGGGATGATCAGCGGCAGCAGCATCAGCACCCGGACCAGCTCGCTGCTGCGCCGGCCGATGCGCCAGCAGCCGATGGCGCAGAGCGTCCCGGCGGCGACGGCGACGGCGGTGGCGCCGAGCGCGATCCAGAGGCTCTGGCCGATGGCCGAGAGCCAGGCCTCCGAGCCGAACAGCCTGGCATAGTGCTGCAGGCTCAGCCCCTCCTCCGGCAGGGAGAGGTAGCGCCGGTCGGTCAGCGAAACCGGGATGACGATGGTGATCGGCAGGAGCAGGTAGAGCACCGTGCCCCAGGCGAGGAGCCGGGCCAGCGGCCCGGCCGGATGGCCGCCCGTCATGCGCCGTCCTCCCGCCTCATCGCCCGCCCCCGAAGAGGCGGCGGAGGTCGAGCAGGCGCGAGAAGACGCCGAGCAGGGTGAGGATGGTCACCACCAGCATCGTCGCCAGCATCGCCCCCATGCCCCAGCGGACCAGGTCGAGGATCTGCAGCTTGATCCACTCGGCCGCCATCAGCGTCTTGCCGCCGCCGAGGATCGCCGGGGTGATGTAGAAGCCGAGCGAGACGATGAAGACCAGCAGCCCCGCCGCGACGAGGCCAGGCGCCGAGAGCGGCAGGAAGACGCGGCGGAAGGCGGTGCCGCGCGAGGCGCCGAGGCCGCGCGCCGCCGCCAGCAGCCGCGGATCGATCTCGCGCATCGCCGCCAGCATCGGCAGCACGGCATAGGGCACCATGTAGTGCACCATGCCGACGACGATGCCGAATTCGTTCCAGACCAGGGGCAGCGGCGCCTCGATCAGCCCGAGGGAGAGCAGCCCTTCGTTCACCAGCCCCTGGCGCCGCAGCAGCGTCACCCAGGCAAAGGCGCGCACCAGCACGCTGATCCAGAGCGGCAGCAGCACGCCGAGCAGCCACCAGCGCCGCGCCCGCGGCGAGGCCAGGGCGATGACATAGGACAGGGCGTAGCCGAGCAGCAGCGAGACCAGAGTGGTGATGAGGCAGATGCGCAGCGTGGTGCCGATCACCCGCTGCAGGCCGGGGCTGGTGAGGAGGCGTTCGTAATTGCCGAGCCCCGGCGCCGGCTCGGTCACCGAGATGGCCAGCACCTGTAGGATCGGCGCCAGATAGAGCACCGTCATCAGCAGGAAGGCCGGCAGCAGCAGCAGCCACCAGCCGGTCTCGCGCGGCAGGGCGAAGCCGCTGCGCGCGGCCGGCGCCGCCGGCAGCACGGCCGCGTCACGCGGCATCGCCATCCTCCAGCACCGGCACCGCGGCATCGGCGGCCCAGCCGAGCCGGACCGGCAGCCCCTCGCTCGGGGCGATCGGCGCCCGCCAGGCCGGCAGGGCGACGCGCAGCGCGCCAAGGTCGCTCGTCCGCACGGTGAGGCTGAAGCCGGCGCCGAGATAGGCCCAGGCGGCGATGCTGCCCGTGACCTGGTTCGCCGCCGCCTCGCCGGCGCCGAGCAGGGCGATCTTCTCCGGCCGGAGGGAGAGCAGCGCCGTCGCGCCTGGTGGCAGGTCGCCGCCCGCCTGCCGCAGCCGCGTCTCGCCGGCCCGCAGCTGCATCTCTCCGCCGCCCGCCGCTTCCACCTGGCCGCGCAGGAAATTCGAGGTGCCCAGGAAATCGGCGACGAAGCGCGTGCGCGGCCGCTCGTACAACGCCTCGGGGGCGCCCATCTGCACCAGCCGGCCATGGTTGAGGATGGCGACCTGGTCGGAGAGGGAGAGCGCTTCCTCCTGGTCATGCGTGACATTGACGAAGGTGCGGCCGACGCGGCGGTGCAGCGCCTTCAGCTCGTCCTGCAACTCGGCGCGCAGCTTCTTGTCGAGCGCCGAGAGCGGTTCGTCGAGCAGCAGCAGGTCGGGGTCGAAGACCAGGGCGCGCGCCAGCGCCACGCGCTGCTGCTGGCCGCCCGAAAGCTGCGCCGGCCGGCGCTCGGCGAAGCGGTCGAGCTGCACCAGGTCGAGCGCGGCGCGCACCTTGGCCTCGCGCTCCGCCCGCGAAAGCCGCCGCACGCGCAAGGGGAAGGCGACATTCTCGGCCACCGTCATGTGCGGGAACAGCGCATAGCCCTGGAAGACCATGCCGAAATCCCGCCGCTCCGGCGGCAGCGCCGTGATGTCGCGGCCATCGAGCAGCACCGCCCCCTCGCTCGGCGCGACGAAGCCGGCGATGGCCATCAGGATGGTGGTCTTGCCGCTGCCCGAGGGGCCGAGCAGCGTGAGGAATTGGCCGCGCTCGATGCCGAGCGAGACGGCATCGACCGCGGTGAAGCTGCCATAGCGCTTGCTCAGCCCGCGCAGCTCGAGCGCATGGCCGACGCCCCGGCCCGGCCGGCCCGCCAGCGCCGGGGCCGCCGCCGCGGCGCTCAATCCTTGTAGTCCGGCTGCTCGCGGTCGAGCTTGCGGCGCAGCGCCTGCCAGGGCAGCCAGCCCTTGGTCGGGCCGGTGCTGAACTGCGCCCGCGTCCGCTCCACCGTGCCGCGCGAGGGAATGTCGAGCGCGGCGCCGCCGGCCCGGGCGGCGAGCTGGATGCGGCAGGATTGCTCCAGATAGTACATCCAGTAGAAGGCTTCGGCGACGCTGCGCCCGACCGTCAGCAGCCCGTGATGGCGCAGCACCATGCAGGGCTTGTCGCCGAGGTCGCGCACCAGCCGCTCGCGCTCGGCGAGGTTGTCGTCCGCCGCCACGCCTTCGTAGTCGTGATAGGCGAGCCGGCCGTCGAACTCCATGGACATCTGGTTCAGCGGCAGCAGCCCGCCCTGCTGCGCCGCGATGGCCATGCCGGCGAGCGTATGGGTGTGCATGACGCACTGCGCATCGGCGCGGCCGCGATGCACGGCCGAGTGGATGACGAAGCCGGCGGGGTTGACCGGCCAGCTCGTCGCCTGCGCCGGCTCGCCCTCGGCATCCACCTCCACCAGGCTGCTCGCCGTGACCTCCTCGAAGAGCAGGCCATAGGGGTTCACCAGGAAGCGGTGGCCCTCTCCCGGCATGCGCGCCGAGAGATGGGTGAAGACCAGGTCGGTCATGCCATGCAGCGCCAGCAGCCGGTAGGCGGCGGCGAGATCCTCGCGCAGCTCGCGCTCGCTCGGCACATGGTCGGGATCGGGGCGGCGTGGGGGTGGCGGCAAGGGCATCTCAATAGCCTCGCGCAGGATCGAAGAGGTTGGGCAGGGGCTCGCCGCGCTCGAAGCCGGCGATGCAGCGGGCGACGTAGCCGGCGCGCTCGGCGCGGCTCGGCAGGCTGGCGACATGCGGGGTGACGATCGCCTTCGGATGCGACCAGAGCGGATGCCCGGGCGGCAGCGGCTCCGGCTCGAAGACATCGAGCACGGCACCGGAGAGCTGGCCGGAATCGAGGGCGGCCAGCACGTCGTCCAGCCGATGGTGCAGCCCGCGGCCGAGCCCGACATAGACGGCGCCGCGCGGCAGCAGGGCGAGGGTCTCGGCGCGGATGATGCCGCGCGTCTCCGGCGTCGCCGGCAGCAGGCAGACCAGGATATGGCTGCGGCCGAGGAAGGCCGGCAGGCCGGCGGCCCCGACATGGCCCTCGACGCCGGGCAGGGATTTCGCCGTGCGCGACCAACCGATCACCGGGAAGCCGAGGCCCTGCAGCATGGCGGCGCAGCGCGCGCCCATGGCGCCGAGGCCCATCAGCCCGACGGTGCGCAGGTCGGCCCGGTGCGGCGGCTCGAAATAGTCCCAGACGCCCGCGGCCTGGGCGATGGCCAGCCGACGCGCCTCCTTCAGCAGGGACAGCACCGCCCAGCAGCAGAACTCGCCCATGCGCTGCGCCGCCTCGGGGATCGCCATGCGGACCAGCGGCACCTGCAGCGGCAGGTCCGGGTCGGCAAGCAGCCCGTCGATGCCGGCCCCGGCCCCGAAGATGACGCGCAGCCGCGGCAGCCGCGCCAACTCGCCCGGCCCGGGGTCCCAGACCAGCGCGTAATCCACGATCTCGGGCCGCCGCAGCGCCTCCGCCCAGGGCAGCAATTCCAGCCCGGGGTCGAGCGCGGCGAAGCAGTCCCGCCATTCGGCGAAGGCTGCCGCGCCGCCCGATTTCACGGCCATCACCCGGCCGGCCATGCGCACCTCACAGCAACACCCGGTCCAGCCTAGCAGGAACCGGGCCAGCCCCGCCCGGCCGGGTGCGGGCCGGGCGCTGGCCGATCAGCCGGTGACCGCGTCCAGGTAGTCCTGGTTCACCGCCTGGTAGTGCTCCCCCCACCAGTCGCCGTTGAACATGACCTGCTGCGGCGCATTCGCCGGATCGGTGGGGTTGAAGCGCTTCAGCGCCTCCGGCACCAGCGCCGCCGCCTTCGGATTGGTCGGCCCGTTGCCGAGCAGGCCGAGCAGCCCGACCTGCGGCTCCGGCTTCGCCAGCATGCTGGCCAGCAGCCGCTGCGCCATCTCGCCGCCCGGATTGCCCTTCGGGATGACGAAGATGCCGGGCTGCAGGATGCCCTGGTTCCAGATGAATTTCAGCCGGCCCTTGCTCTCCTTCTCGAGCACCGAGGCGCGGGTGTGCCAGATCTGGCCCATCACCGCCTCCCCGGTGCGCATGAGCTGCTCGCTCTCCGCGCCGTTGGTCCAGAAGATGAGGTTGCGCCGCAGCTCCGAGACCCGCTTGATGCCGGCCTGCCTGTCGATCGGGTAGAGATCCTTGGCCGGCGTGCCGAGCGACATCAGCGCCGCTTCCAGCGTGCAGGCGGCGTCGCGCCGCAGCAGGCGGGTGCCGGGGAAGCGCTTCAGGTCCCAGAAATCCGCCCAGGAGGTCGGCGGCGTCGGGAATTTGGCGCTGTCGTAGACCAGCACCGAGCTGAAGGAGTAGGGCGCCGCGCCATGCTCCAGCGCGAAGCCGGGCGCGATCACGTTCTCCCGGTCGAGGATCCCGTAATCGAGCTTCGTCGCCAGCCCGAGCCGGCCCAGCAGGTTGGCGCCGCTCGCCGAGCTGTCGCAGAGATCCCAGGTGACCCGGCCGCTCTCGACCATGCTGCGGATGCGCCCGGTGGCGGGGCCCGAACTGTCCTGCACCACCTTCCAGCCCGGAGTCTCGGCCAGGAAGGGGCCGGCATAGAAGCGGCCGAACCCCTCATTGGCGAGGCCGCCCCAGTTCACCATCACCAGCTCGCGCGCCGCCTGCGCGCGCGCCGGTCCGGCCGCCGCCGCGCCGAGCGCGGCCAGCGCCTGCAGCAGCCCGCGGCGGGAGATGCGGCCACGGCGATGCTGCTGCAGCGCCAGCGCGATGCAATCCTGCTGGAATCTCTGCATGGGGTCCCTCTTGCGGTTGGCAGCCGCCGGCGTGAACCTCTCCCGCGCGCATCAAAGCGCATCCATGGCCGCCTGGGAAATCCCCCGCATGACGCATGCCCTGCTCGCTCCCGGGTTCAAGACCAGCCCCTGGTGGTGGGAGGCGGCCGAGCCGCCGCGGCGGGACGCCACCCTGCCCGACCGGGCGCCGGTGGTCGTGGTCGGCGGCGGCTATGCCGGGCTCTCGGCGGCGCTGACCCTGCAGCGGCTCGGCCAGCAGGTGGTGGTGCTGGATGCCGAGCGGATCGGCTGGGGCGCCTCCTCGCGCAATGGCGGGATGGTCTCGGGCGGGCTGAAGGTGGCGGGCAGCGGCCTCGAGCAACGCTACGGGCCGGAGCAGGCGCAGGCGATCACCGCGACGGCGGCGGCGAGCTTCCCCTTCATCGAGGAGACCATCGCCCGCGAGGGGATCGATTGCGACTATGTCCGCTGCGGCCGCTTCTCCGCCGCCTGGTCGCGGGGCCATTACGAGGCCATGGCGCGCCGGGTGGAGGGGCTCGAGCAGATCACCGGCCTGCCGGCCCGCATGCTGCCGCGGGAGCGGCAGCGCGAAGCGCTGGGCAGCGACCATTACCATGGCGGCATGCTCGTCGCCGCGACCGGCAGCCTGCATCCCGGCAAATACGCCCGCGGCCTGGCCGCCGCCGCCGAACGCGTCGGAGCGCGGCTGGTCGATGGCGTGCGCGTCCAGGGTATCCGCGAGGAGGCAGGCGGCTACCGCATCGCCACCGATCGCGGCGAGCTCCGCAGCGAGGCGGTGCTGGTCACCACCAACGGTTATTCCCGGGATGCGCGCGGCACCGCCCTGCCCTGGCTGGCGCGCCGGCTGGTGCCGCTCAACAGCTACATCATCGCCACCGAGGAGCTGGGCGAGGCGGTGATCGACCGCCTCTTCCCCGGACGGCGCATGGTCTCGGACAGCAAGCGGGTGCTGAACTATTTCCGCCCCTCGCCGGACGGCAAGCGGGTGCTCTGGGGCGGCCGGGCGAGCTTCCGCGCCGCCACCGCCGAGGACACGGCGCCGGCCCTGCATGGCTACATGACGGACTGCTTCCCGGAGCTGAAATCCACCCGCATCACCCATGCCTGGACCGGCCATGTCGCCTTCACCTTCGACCACCTGCCGCATATCGGCGCCGAGCGCGGCATCCATTACGCCGCCGGCTGCCAGGGCAGCGGCGTCGCCATGGCCACCTGGCTCGGCCACAACGTGGCGCTGAAGCTGGCCGGCGCGGCCAATGCCCGCTTCGCGCTGGATGGCCTGCCCTTCCCGACCCGGCCCTTCTACAGCGGCGACCCCGCCTGGGTGCTGCCCTTCATCGGCGGCTGGTACCGGCTGCGCGACCGGATCGACCGGCTGGCGGCCTGAGGGCGGCCGGTCCTGCGTCGTCGGCATGGCGGCGGCGCCAGGGCGTAACAGCGGCGCGTGGAAGATCCTGCTATAAGTTAGCCGAATGAGCTGATTAAGCTCCTATGGGCTCCCTCACTGGAAGGCAGAGACCGGCGCGCCCAGAGCCGGTCCCGGGAATGCATGTCGAACCAACCTCCTGATCTGGCCCCCTCGCCCGTCGTCGCGGTCGGCCCCGTCCGCTTCGCCAATGACGCGCCGCTCGCCCTCATCGCCGGCCCCTGCCAGATGGAGAGCCGGGCGCATGCGCTCGAGATGGCGGAGGCCCTGCAGGGCATCGCCCGGCGTCTCGGCATCGGCCTCGTCTTCAAGGCCTCCTACGACAAGGCGAACCGCACCAGCCTCGCCGGCGCCCGCGGCATCGGCATGGCTGGCGCGCTCGCCGTCTTCGCCGAGATCCGCGAGCGCCTCGGCCTGCCGGTACTGACCGATGTGCACGAGCCGGGGCATTGCGCGCCGGTGGCCGAGGCGGTGGACATCCTGCAGATCCCGGCCTTCCTCTGCCGCCAGACCGACCTCCTCGTCGCCGCCGCCGTCACCGACCGGGTGGTGAACATCAAGAAGGGGCAGTTCCTCGCCCCCTGGGACATGAAGAACGTCATCGCCAAGGTCACCGGCTCGGGCAACCCGAATGTGCTGGCGACCGAGCGCGGCACCAGCTTCGGCTACAACACGCTGGTCACCGACATGCGCGGCCTGCCGCAGATGGCGGCGATGGGCGCGCCGGTGATCTTCGACGCGACGCATTCCGTGCAGCAGCCGGGCGGGCTCGGCGGCGCCTCCGGCGGGCAGCGGGAATTCGTGCCGGTGCTGGCCCGCGCCGCCGTCGCGGTCGGCGTCGCCGGCCTGTTCATCGAGACGCACGAGGCCCCGGAGCGGGCGCCCTCGGATGGGCCCAACATGGTGCCACTGCGGGATTTCCCGGCCCTGATCGAAGATCTGATGGCCTTCGACGCGCTCGCCAAGGCGCGGCGGATCGTGCTGCCGGCATGAGGCCGCTGGTCCTGATCCCGGCGCGGCTGGCCAGCACGCGCCTGCCCGACAAGCCGCTGCTCGACATCCACGGCCTGCCGATGATCGTGCATGTGCTGCGGCGAGCGCAGGAGGCGGATGTCGGCGAGGTCGCCGTCGCCACCGACACGCCGGCGATCGCCGAGGCGGTGCGGGCGCATGGCGGCACCGCGGTGATGACCGGCACGCATCACGCCTCCGGCTCCGACCGCATCTTCGAGGCGCTGGGCACGCTCGACCCGGATGGGCGACACGACGTGCTGGTCAATGTCCAGGGCGACCTCCCGACCATCTCGCGCGCCGCCATCCGCGCCTCGCTCCGGCCGATGGCCGAGCCGGCGGTGGCGCTGGCGACGCTGATCGCCGAGATCCACGACGCCGCCGACCGCACCGCCCCGCAGGTGGTGAAGTTCGTCGGCACCGCGCTCGGCGGCGGCCGGCACCGCGCCCTCTACTTCACCCGTGCCACCGCGCCCACGGGCGAGGGGCCGCTCTGGCATCATATCGGCCTTTATGCCTGGCGGCGCGAGGCGCTGGCCCGCTTCGTCGCCCTGCCCCCCTCGCCGCTGGAGCTGCGCGAGAAGCTGGAGCAGCTCCGCGCGCTCGAGGCCGGCATGCGCATCGATGCCATGGAGGTGGCGGAGGTGCCGCTCGGCGTCGACACCCCGGCCGATCTCGAGAAGGCGCGGCGGATGCTGGCGCCGCGGCCGGGAGACGCCGCATGAACGCGCATCTCGCCAACGCCGCCCTGCGGCACGATCCGGCGGATGGCGCGGCGATCCGCGCCGCCGCGCTCCGCACCCTGGCGGTCGAGGCGAAGGGCCTCGGGGAGTTGCAGCGGGCCATGGAAGGGCCGCTCGGCGAGGCCTTCGTCCGGGCGGTCGAGGCGATCCACGCCGCGAAGGGCCGGCTGATCGTCACCGGCATGGGCAAGAGCGGCCATGTCGGCAACAAGATCACCGCGACCCTCGCCTCCACCGGCACGCCCTGCTTCTTCCTGCACCCGGCCGAGGCCAGCCATGGCGATCTCGGCATGGTCACCTCGGGCGATGTCATCCTGGCGCTGTCCTGGTCCGGCGAGACGGCCGAGCTCCGGGACATCATCCACTACTCCCGCCGCCACCGCGTGCCGCTCATCGCCATCACCGCGGGGGCGGAGAGCGCGCTCGGCCGGGCGGCCGATATCCCGCTGATCCTGCCGCGGGCGGAGGAGGCCTGCCCGCACGGCCTGGCGCCAACCACCTCGACCACGCTGCAGCTCGTGCTCGGCGACGCGATCGCCATGGCGCTGCTGGAGCGGCGCGGCTTCACCCCGGCGCATTTCCATCAGTTCCACCCGGGCGGCAAGCTCGGCGCCCAGCTCCTGACCGTGGGCGACCTGATGAAGCGCGCCCCCGACCTGCCGCTGGTGCGGGAGGACATGGACATGGGCGCGGTCATCGTGGCCATGACCGGGCACAGCCTCGGCTGCGCCATCGTGGTGGACGAGGCCGGGGCGCTGGCCGGCATCATCACCGATGGCGACCTGCGCCGCCACATGGCGCCCGACATCCTGGCGCGGCAGGCCCGCACGCTGATGACGCGCGACCCGCACAGCACGGTGCCGGAGATGCTGGCGAGCGCCGCGCTGAAGGAGATGAACGAGCGGAAGATCTCGGTGCTGGTGGCGCTCGAGGGCAACCGGCCGGTCGGGGCGCTGCACATGCACGCCCTGCTGCAGGCGGGCGTGGCCTGACGCCTCGTCTGGGCGCGTGATCCGCGCCTTCGGTGAGTCCACCTCGGGCGCTCACGCTGCGGCCCCCCGCCGCGGGCCGGCCCACGGCGGAGCGGCTACAGCGCGTAGCCGAGGCGCAGGCCCACCGAGTTCAGGCCCTGGTTGCGCTTCGCCGTGCCGCCATTCGAGTCGTGGTCGACGAAGGCGGAGACGGACCAAGTGCGGTTGAACTGGTAGCCGATCTCCCCGCCGACATGGAACAGCAGGTTGCCGCCGAGATCCTTACGGTCCGGCAGGCGACGGTCGTGATAGCCGTCATTGACCGAGCCGCCGAAGAGGAAGTCGAAGCGGATGCCATCGCCCGGGCGGAACACGTCGCGCGCGAGCATCGTCGTCCAGGTGAGGCCGAAATACCCCTTGCTGGTCTTGCCCTCGGTGTTGGCGGTGAAGCCGAGATGCAGCCGCGGCTCGAGAACCTAGCGATAGAGCGGGTCGAGCCCCTCGGTCAGCCGCGCCGGCACCGGGCTGGCGAAGAGCCATTCGCCGTTCACCGCGAAGCTCGATTCCTTGGCGTTCGGATCGTGCCAGATCGCCCCGCCCCGGACCTCGCTGAGGAGGCCGGTCAGCCCCTCCCCGGCATGGATGCGCGGACCCGCCGCCTCCTGCGCGTGGCCGGCGCAGGGCAGCGCCAGGACCATCAGAAGCATCGCCTTACCCACTCGCCGCACTGCAACCCTCCACGCCATCGGGCGCCTCATGTCGAGGGGCATGGTAGCGGGCCGAGACGCCGCATCAAGCGGCACGGGATGCGGTCAGACGTGGAAACTTTCCCCGCAGCCGCACCGACCCTTTTCATTCGGATTGGTGAAGGTGAAGCCGGCCGACATGGCCTTGATTTCGTAATCCATCACGGTGCCGATGAGAAATAGGCTCGCCTTGCTGTCGACCAGCACGGTGACGCCCTTGTCGGTCACCTGCTCGTCGCCCTTCTGCGGCGCCGCCACCCAGGAGAGGTCGTAGGACAGCCCCGAGCAGCCCTTGGTCTTGACGCTGACGCGCAGCAGCCGCCCCGCCTCGCCGCCGGCATAGAGCGCCCGCAGCCGCTCGGCCGCGGCGTCGGTCAGCTGCATCAGCGGCGGCAGGGCCCGCCTCGGCCGGCCGGGGGACATGGTTGTGGTGCTCATCGATCCGGCCCCGTTCAGTACATGTTCAAGGCGAGGCGCGCATCCTCGCTCATCCGGCTCTGGTCCCAGGGCGGGTCCCAGACGACCTCCACATCGACGTCGCTGACGCCGGGGACCATGCGCACCGCCTCCTCGACCTGGCTCGGCAATTCCTGCGCCGAGGGGCAGGAGGGCGTGGTCAGCGTCATCTCGATCTTGACCTTGCCGTCATCGGCGATCTCGACCGCGTAGATCAGGCCGAGCTCGAAGATGTCGACCGGAATCTCGGGGTCGAAGACCGTCTTCAGCATGGCGATGACCGCATCCTCATCGAGGCCGGGCGCCGCCGGCGGCGTCTCGCCATCCGGCGTCCAGGCCCCATGGGTCGGTGCGGCGGTGTCGTCACTCACTGCTCGCCTCCTTCGCCCCGTCGAGGGCGGCATTGAGGGTGTGCCAGGCGAGGGTCGCGCATTTCACCCGGCTCGGGAATTCGTGCACGCCCGAGAGCGGCTGCAGGCGCTCCATCTCCTCCGACAGCGCCTCGCCGCAATCCGGGCAGCTTCCGGTCATGGCGAGCGCCCGGAACTGATCCGAGAGGGCATGCGCCTGCGCCGCCGACTTGCCCGTCACGGTCTCGGTCATCAGCGAGGCGCTCGCGGTCGAGATCGCGCAGCCGCGCCCCTGGAAGGCCGCCTCGGCGATCGAGCCGTCGGGGGCCAGCTTCAGGAACAGCTCCAGCCGGTCGCCGCACATCGGGTTGTCGCCGCGCGCGGTCCGGTCGGCATCCTCCAGCCGGCGGAAATTGCGCGGCCGGCGACCGTGGTCGAGGATGACTTCCTGGTAGAGGTCGCGCAAGTCGTCGAACATCAGCACACCTCCGAGGGATGTCGCGGCGCCTTCATGCGAAGAAGGCCCGGGCCTTGGTCAATGCCTCGGCGAGATAGTCGACCTCGCCCTCCGTCGTGTACAGGCCGAAGCTGGCCCGGACCGTGCCGGCCTCGACGCCGAAGCGGGCATGCAGCGGCTCGGCGCAGTGGCGGCCCGCCCGGACGGCGATGCCGGCCCGGTCGAGCAGCGTCGCCAGGTCATGCGCATGCGCCTTGTCGAGCGAGAAGGCGAAGACGCCGCCGCGATCCTGCGCATGGCCGAGCAGCGCGAGCCCCTCGATATCGGACAGCCGCCGCATCGCATGGTCGACGAGGCGGCGCTCATGCGCCTCGATCGCCGGCATGCCGATGGCCGAGACATAGTCGATGGCCGCATGCAGCCCGACCGCCTCGACGATCGGCGGCGTGCCTGCCTCGAATTTGGCGGGCGGCGGCGCCCATTCAACCCGGTCGAGCGTGACGAGCGAGATCATGTCGCCGCCGCCCATGAAGGGCGGCATCCGCTCCTGGTGCTCGAGCCGCGCCCAGAGCACGCCGATGCCGGTCGGGCCATAGAGCTTGTGGCCGGTGAAGGCGTAGAAATCGGCGCCGAGCGCCTGCATGTCGATCGGCCGGTGCACCGCGGCCTGCGAGCCGTCGAACAGGATCTTGGCGCCGGCCGCATGCGCCATCCGCACCAGCCGCTCGGCGGGCGTCACCGTGCCGAGCACGTTGGACATGTGGGTGATGGCGACCAGCCCGACCTTGCCGTCCGTCAGCTTCGCCGCGACGTCCTCGAGATCGAGTTCGCCCGCATCGGTCACGCGGGCGACGCGCAGCTCGATCCCCCGCCCCTCGTCGCGCAGCATCTGCCAGGGCACCAGGTTGGCGTGGTGCTCCATCTCGCTGACCAGCACCGCCTGGCCCGGCTGCAGCACGCCGCGGCCCCAGCTATGCGCCACGAGGTTGATGGCGGCGGTGCTGTTACCGGTGAAGATGACCTCGCGCGGGTCGCCGGCATGGATGAAGCGGGCGACGGCGGCGCGCGCGGCCTCATAGGCCTCGGTCGCCGCCTCGCTCAGGAAATAGGCGCCGCGATGGACGTTGGCGTAGCGCGCCTCCATGCAGCGCACCATCGCCTCGATCACCTGCCGCGGCTTCTGCGCCGAGGCGCCGCTGTCGAGGAAGACGAGCGGCTTGCCGCGGATCTTGCGCTGCAGGATCGGGAAATCCGCGCGGATGCGCGCGACGTCGAAGCTCACGCCGCCCTCTCCTGCCGCTGCCACCAGCCGGTCACCGCGGCATCGAGCGCGCCGCGCGCCGTCTCGTCCTGCACGCCCTCGATCGCCTCCTTGAGGAAGGCCTCGACCAGCAGCGCCCGGGCCCGGGCCTCGGGGATGCCGCGGGAGCGCAGGTAGAAGAGCTGCTCGGCATCGATCTCGCCGACCGTCGCGCCATGGCTGCACTTCACGTCGTCGGCATAGATCTCCAGCTGCGGCTTGCTGTCGATCTCGGCCTCGGGGCTGAGCAGCAGCGCCTGGTTCATCTGGTAGCCATCGGTGCGCTGGGCGATCTGGTGCACATGGATCTTGCCCTGGAAGACGCCGCGCGAGCGCCCGGCCAGTACCGTCTTGTAGGTCTGCCGGCTGGCGCAGTCCGGCGCCGCATGGTCGAGCACCGTGGTGGTGTCGGCATGCTGGCCGTCCTGCAGCAGCTGCGCGCCGTTCATGTGGCAGGCCGCCTTCGGGCCGGCGAGGATGGCGTGGATCTCGTTCCGCACCAGCCGGGCGCCGGCATTCAGGGTGAAGTTGTCGTAGGTGCCGCCCTCATCCACCCGGGCGTAGACGGTCGAGAGCTGGAAGCCGGCATCGCCCTCCTGCTGCAGCTGCGCATGCGTCAGCGCGGCCCCCGCCGCCACCTCGATCTCATAGACGGGGTTGTGCAGGTAGCGCGCCTTGGCCGGGCCGGTGGCGGTCTCGATCAGGGTGAGGCTGGCGCCCGCCCCCAGGCGGATCAGGTGCCGCGGATGGAAGGCCTCCGGCCGTTCGGAAGCGGTCGCCACCGAGACCAGGTCCAGCACGCCGCCGGCGACGCCGGCCGGCACGGTCACCACCAGCCCGTCCTCGAACAGCATGGTGTTCAGCGCCACCATGGGCTGCGCGTCGATCCGCGCCAGGCCGCCGAGCCGGCCGGCGAGGCCCGGCAGCGTCTCGGCCAGGCTCCGCGCGGCATAGGGCAGGCCGTCGAGCGCCGACAGATCCTCGCGGAAGCGGCCATCGACGAACACCGCCCGGGCCGCGCCATGGGCCGGGGGCAGGTCCGGCGCGCTGTCGACCGCGGTCAGCGGCTCGTCGAAGCCGGCGGCCGCCAGCGGGCGCAGGTCGGTGTATTTCCAGGCCTCGACCCGGCGCGTCGGGAAGCCCTGCTGGCGGAAGGCCTCGGCCGCCTCGCCGCGCAGCGCGTCGACGAAGCCGAGCCGGGCGCCCGGCAGGCGCGCGCGCAGCCCCTCGAAGCGGTGCAGGAAGCCGGCGGCGCCGGAGGGATGGCCGGAGGGTTGCGCCGTCATGCCGCGGCCTGCACGGAGGCATAGCCCTCCGCCTCGAGCTGCTTCGCCAGCTCCGGCCCGCCGGACTGCACGATGCGGCCCTGCATCAGCACATGCACCCGGTCGGGCACGATGTAGTCGAGCAGCCGCTGGTAATGGGTGATGACCAGGGCCGAGAAGCCGGGCGCGCGCAGCGCGTTCACGCCATCCGCCACGATCTTCAGCGCATCGATGTCGAGGCCGCTGTCGGTCTCGTCGAGGATCGCCAGCTTCGGCTGCAGCAGCGCCATCTGCAGCACCTCGTTGCGCTTCTTCTCGCCGCCGGAGAAGCCGA
Source organism: Roseicella frigidaeris (assembly GCF_003258945.1). Classification (GTDB taxonomy): domain Bacteria; phylum Pseudomonadota; class Alphaproteobacteria; order Acetobacterales; family Acetobacteraceae; genus Paracraurococcus; species Paracraurococcus frigidaeris. The sequence goes on from NZ_QLIX01000006.1 coordinate 83,052, forward strand.
CATTGACGCCGCGCTTCAGCATGTCCTCCGAGATGTGCAGCGCCTTCAGCCGCTCGCGCGCCAGCTTGAGGAATTGCATGGCGTCGAGCTCGGACTCGCCGCGCGCCTTGCGCACCGCGTTCAGCGCCGTCCGCAGGAACAGCGCGTTGCCGACGCCCGGCAGCTCCACCGGGTACTGGAAGGCCAGGAAGAGCCCGGCCGCGGCCCGCTCCTCCGGCTCCATCGCCAGCAGGTCGACGCCGTTGAAGCTCACCGAGCCGCCGGTGATCTCGTAGCCCTCGCGGCCCGACAGCACATAGGACAGCGTCGACTTGCCGGAGCCGTTCGGCCCCATGATGGCGTGGATCTCGCCGGCAGGCACCTCGAGGTCGACCCCCTTCAGGATCTGCTTGCCCTCGACCTCGGCGGTCAGTCCTTCGATCTTCAGCATCTCTCGTTCCTCTGGATCAGCCCACCGAGCCTTCGAGGCTGATCTGCAGCAGCTTCTGCGCCTCGACCGCGAATTCCATCGGCAGCTCCTTCAGCACCTCGCGGCAGAAGCCGTTGACGATGAGCCCGACCGCGTCCTCCTCCGACAGGCCGCGCTGGCGGCAGTAGAAGAGCTGGTCCTCGGCGATGCGGCTCGTCGTCGCCTCGTGCTCGACCTTCGCGGTCATGCAGCGGTTCTCGATATAGGGCACGGTATGGGCGCCGCACTGGTCGCCGATCAGCAGCGAATCGCACTGGGTGAAGTTGCGCGCGCTGCCCGCGGTCGGGGCCACCCGCACCAGGCCGCGGTAGGTGTTCTGCCCGCGCCCGGCCGAGATGCCCTTCGAGACGATGGTGCTCGTCGTCCGCTTGCCGACATGGATCATCTTGGTGCCGGTATCGGCCTGCTGGCGGTTGTTGGTGATGGCGACCGAGTAGAACTCGCCCACCGAATCATCGCCGAGCAGCACGCAGGACGGGTACTTCCAGGTGATCGCGGAGCCGGTCTCCACCTGCGTCCAGCTCACCTTGGAGCGCCGGCCGCGGCACTGCGCCCGCTTGGTGACGAAGTTGTAGATGCCGCCGCGCCCCTCGGCATCGCCGGGATACCAGTTCTGCACGGTGCTGTACTTGATGGTGGCGTCGTCCAGCGCCACCAGCTCCACCACTGCGGCATGCAGCTGGTTCTCGTCGCGCATCGGCGCGGTGCAGCCCTCCAGGTAGGAGACGGTGCTGCCCTCGTCGGCGATGATCAGCGTCCGCTCGAACTGGCCGGTGCTCTTCGCATTGATGCGGAAATAGGTGCTGAGCTCCATCGGGCAGCGCACCCCCTTCGGGATGTAGACGAAGCTGCCGTCGGTGAAGACCGCGCTGTTCAGCGCCGCGTAGAAATTGTCGCCCTGCGGCACCACGGTGCCGAGATACTGCCGCACCAGCTCCGGGTGGTTCTGCACCGCCTCGGAGATGGAGCAGAAGATGATCCCCTCCTTCTCCAGCCGCGCCTTAAAGGTGGTGGCGACGGAGACGCTGTCGAAGACGGCATCCACCGCGACCGGCATCCGCCCGCCCTCGGACGGCGTCTCGCCCGCGCCCTCGACGCCGGCCAGGATCGCCTGCTCCTTCAGCGGGATGCCGAGCTTCGCATAGGTCTTCAGCAGCTCGGGATCGACCTCGTCCAGCGACCTCGGCTTCACCGTCTGCTTCGGCGCCGCGTAGTAATAGGCGTCCTGGTAGTCGATCGGCGGGTAGGAGACGGCCGGCCAGCGCGGCTCCTCGATCTTCTGCCACATCGCGAAGGCCTTCAGCCGCCAGTCCAGCAGCCAGGCCGGCTCGTTCTTCTTGCGCGAGATGAAGCGGACGATGTCCTCGTTCAGCCCCTTCGGCGCGAACTCCATCTCGATATCCGTCTCGAAGCCCCACTTGTAGGCGCCCTCGGTGACGGACTGGACAGTGTCGATCGTCTCGGTGACGGCAGGCATGCGGGGTCCTATTCGGCAGGAATGGCAGCGGAAGCGGTGGCGGGGGCGAGGCCCGGGCGGGCGCAGCAGCCCGGCCCGGCGAGATCGGCCAGGGTGATGCTCGACAGCGCGGCGCGGATGGCGTCGTTCACCGGGTCCCAACGGCCGCGAACGGCGCAGAAGGCCTCCGCCTCGCAGGCGCCGGCGCCGCCATCGACGCAGGCGGTCAGCGCGATCGGGCCATCCACCGCGGCGATCACCTCGGCCAGCGGCACCGCCGGCAGCAGCCGCGTCAGGCGGTAGCCGCCGCGCGCGCCGCGGACGCCTTCGACCAGCCCGGCCTGGCCGAGGATCTTCAGCACCTTGGCCACCGTCGGCTCGGCGATGCCGGTGGCCGCGGCCAGGCCCGGCGCGGTCTGCACCCGGCCATCCGGCCCGGCGCCCTCCCGGGCGAGCCGCGCCATGATGACCACGGCGTAATCGGTCAGCTTCGACAACCTCAACACGGCATCCGCCCTCTCGTCAGGATCAAATAGGACTGATTGGGTCCTCTTTGAACCCCCGATCCGCGAGGCAGGCATGCGCTGCCTGCGGAACGGGGCGGGGGGATCGCATTCCGCGTTGGTCAATCTGCCGATCCTCACGCAAAAGGTTCTTTTCCCCACCCGCTGCCCCGCCGCGCCTCGCGCCGGGGCGGCCCCATGCCGATCCTGCCCGGGCCATGCCGGCGCGGCGGCCGCACTGCCCGGATCGTGCCGGAAGGGCAATCCCCATTCCGGGCGACGCCGTCCGGCGATTCCGCCGTGCCTGGAAATGCCCTAGCCTCGGCCAGCCGCTGCTGGAGGTGCCCTGCGATGCCGATGGTCCGGACCGAGGATGGGGTCGAGCTGCATGTCGAGGAGGTCGGCAGCGGCACGCCCCTGATCTTCGTCCACGAGTTCGCCGGCGACGCCCGGAGCTGGGAGCCGCAGCTCCGCTTCTTCGCCCGCCGCTACCGCTGCCTCGCCTTCAATGCCCGCGGCTACCCGCCGAGCGACGTGCCGCACGACCCGGCGGCCTATTCGCAAGACCGCGCGACCGACGACATCGCCGCGGTGATCCGCGGCCTCGACCTGGCGCCGGCGCATGTCGTCGGCCTCTCGATGGGCGCCTTCGCCACCCTGCATCTCGGCCTGCGGCATCCGCACTTGGTCCGCAGCCTGACCGCCGCCGGCGTCGGCTATGGCGCCGCGCCGGGCAAGCGGGCGCAGTTCCAGGCCGAGGTGGACGCCACCGCCGCCCGCATCGCCGAGGAGGGGATGTGGAAGATGGCCCGCAGCTATGGCCGCGGCCCCACCCGCCTGGTCTTCGAGGAGAAGGACCCGCGCGGCTATGCCGAGTTCCTCTCCCAGCTCGCCGAGCACGACACGGATGGCGCGGCGCTGACCATGCGCGGGGTGCAGCGGGAGCGGCCGAGCCTCTTCGAGCTGGAGCCGGCCTTCCGCCGCATGCGCCTGCCCTGCCTGGTCATCTGCGGCGACGAGGACGACCCGACCCTCGAGCCGGGCCTGTTCCTCAAGCGCAGCATCCCGACCAGCGCCCTCCTCGTCATGCCGCGCTGCGGCCATGCGATGAATCTCGAGGACCCCGACGCCTTCAACCGGGCGGTGCTCGACTTCATCACCTGGGTCGATGCCGGGCGCTGGTGGGAGCGCAACCCGGAAACCCTCTCGGGCGCGATCATCGCCGGCCCGAGCGGCACCGCCGGCCGCTGAGGCGGGGGCCGGCCCCGAGGCCGCGGCCGGCGGGTTTCGCTTCGGTCCGGCGAGGGATCCGGGCTAGGCTCCCCGGGTGCCGCGCGCAGACGCGGCCCCGTCCAGGGAGAAGCTCGACCCATGAATGCCATGCCCGACCGGCGTGCCCTGCAATTGCCGCTGGACCGGTTCGACATGAGCGACCCCGCGCTCTACCAGAACCAGAGCCATTTCGCCTATTTCGACCGGCTGCGGCGGGAGGACCCCGTGCATTGGTGCGCCGAGAGCCGCTTCGGCCCCTACTGGTCCGTCACCCGCTACAAGGACATCGTGGCGGCGGAGGTGAACCACCAGGTCTTCTCCTCCGAGCTCGGCGGCATCCAGGTCCTCGACCAGCCGAAGGATATGCAGCGGCCGAGCTTCATCCGCATGGACCCGCCGAAGCATGACGAGCAGCGCAAGGTGGTGCAGCCGATCGTCGCGCCCGGCAACCTCGCCAACATGGAGCCGCTGATCCGCGAGCGGACGCGGATGGTGCTGGACGGGCTGCCGCGCAACGAGGAATTCGACTGGGTGGAGCGCGTCTCCATCGAGCTGACCACGCTGATGCTGGCCACGCTCTTCGACTTCCCGATCGAGGAGCGCCGCAAGCTCACCTTCTGGTCCGATGTCGCGATCGCCGACGTCACCGACCCGGAGGCGCCGGTGCAGTCCGAGGAGGCGCGCTTCGCCGAGCTGCGGGTGATGGCCGAGACCATGGGCCGCCTTTTCGACGAGCGGCGCGAGCGGCCGCCGGGCTTCGACCTCCTCTCCATGCTGGCGCATGGCGCGGCGACGCGCGACATGCCGCTGCGCGAGTTCATGGGCAACCTCGCCCTGCTCATCGTCGGCGGCAACGACACCACCCGCAACTCCATGTCCGGCGGCCTCTATGCGCTGCACCAGAACCCGGCGGAATGGGACAAGCTGCGGGCCGATCCCGGGCTGATCCCGAACATGGTCTCGGAGATGATCCGCTGGGTGACGCCGGTGATCCATATGCGCCGCACCGCCAGCCGCGACTTCGCCTTCGGCGGCAAGCAGATCCGCGAGGGCGACAAGGTCTGCCTCTGGTATGCCTCGGGCAACCGCGACCCCGACGCGATCGAGGACCCCGACCGCTTCCGCATCGACCGGCCGCGGGCGCGGCAGCACCTCTCCTTCGGCTTCGGCGTGCATCGCTGCGTCGGCAACCGGCTGGCCGAGCTGCAGCTCCGCATCCTCTGGGAGGAGATCCTGGCGCGCTTCCCGCAGATCGAGGTGCTGGCGCCGCCGAAGCGCATCTATTCCAACTTCATCCAGGGCATTCGCAGCCTGCCGGTGCGCATCCCGGGCTGAACGGCAGCCTCGGCCCAGGGCCCCGCCCCTGGACCGTGGTCCGCCCCCATGGGGTCGCCGACCTAGAGCAGATCCCGATCAGGTGGACGCAGCTGATCGGGTGAAGATGCTTTGAAAACAGTAGCTAGGGCGCGTCCCGCGAACCGGCGTTCACGGGATGCGCCCTAACGCGCCGCGCCCGGCTTTGCCACGGGCGGCGCGGCCGTCCGCGTCGCGGCCAGCAACGTCCTGCCGAAGCTGGCGAGCATCCCGTCCGACCAGCCCGGGGCGGCGGCCGGCAGCGTCATCCGCAGCTTCAGGCGATGCTCGCCGACCCGGCCGAGGCAGACATAGCTGTCGGCCCGCTGGCCGGTCTCGAAGGCGAGCAGCAGCGCCTCGCAGCGCAGGCCGGGCCCGCCCTCGGGGCCGGCGACGAGGCTCTCCCGGCCGCGCCCGGCCAGGGCGAAATGCCGGATCGGGCCGAGGGCCGCGACCTCGTCGACCGCCTGGCGGATCTCGTCCACCGGCGGGTCGCCACGGCCGCGATCGTAGAGATAGACCGTCGCCACGCCGGCGCCCCCGGCGAGCGGCCGGTATTCGATCGCGGCGCCGAGCCCGGCCCCGGCGAAGCGGGCGTCGAAATCGAGCACCGCGCCGCGCTGCCAGCCGGCGATCTCGGCCGGCAGCGCCGCGGCCGCCTCGGCCAGGGACTGGCCCATGGCCGGGGCCTGCACCGCCAGGCCGCCGAGCAGCCCCAGGAACCCGCGCCGCATCCCGTCCTCCCCGCCGGCGCCCGCGCCGCCACCGCAAGGCGCAGCATGCTGCGGAGCCGCAGGCCGGGCCACAGGGGCGGGCGATTCCCCCTCGAAAGTGACCCTATCCAGTGCGCGGCCGAACCTGCACTCTCGCGCGATGCGATGCCTGTCCTGTGTCCTTGTCCTCGTCCTCCTCCTCGCCCCGCCCGCCCGGGCCGCCGAGCTCAAGCTGGCGAGCTGGAACCTCGCCTGGCTGACGCTCCGGCCGGCGGGCGACCCGGCGCTGCCGCAGGACCTGCGGCCACGCGAGCCCGGCGATTTTGCGGCGCTGGCCCGCTACGCCCGGCGGCTGGATGCCGATATCGTCGCGCTGCAGGAGGTGGATGGCCCGGAGGCGGCCGGGCGCGTCTTCGACCCCGCCACCTATGCCTTCTTCTTCGCCGCCGAACAGGACGTCCAGCGCACCGGCTTCGCGGTCCGGCGGTCGCTGCCGGTGGTGCAGAACCCCGATCTCGCCGCGCTCGACCTCTATCCCCATGCCCGCTACTCGCTCCGGCGCGGCACCGACATCACGGTCGAGGTCGGGCGGCAGCAGCTGCGGCTGCTCTCCGTCCATCTCGATGCCGGCTGCCGCGACGCGCCGCTCTCGACCCCGGACCGCGACTGCGAATCGCTCGGCCGGCAGGCGCAGATCCTGGCCGGCTGGGCCGCCGAGCGGCGCCGGGAGGGCATCGGCTTCGCCATCCTCGGCGATTTCAACCGCGCCATCGGCGGGCCGGAGGACGACCTGCTGCGCAGCCTCGGCGCCGCGGGGCCCTGGCGACGCGCCACCGAGGGCTTCTCCGATCCCTGCTGGGCCGGGGCGCGCGGCCCGCGGCGCTTCATCGACCATGTCCTGCTCGGCGGCCCGGCGGCGGGCTGGATGCAGCCGGACAGCCTGCGCGTGCTGGTCTATGCCGAGCGCGAGCGAAGCTGGCGCCGCCGCCTGTCCGATCACTGCCCGCTCAGCCTGCGGCTGAGCCTTCCCTGACAGGCCGCGCCCGCCCATCGCCGGCCCCGGTGCGCCCTGAGGCGCGCCCTGAGGCGCGCCCTGAGGAACGCCATCCGCCGCGGGCCTTTGTGGCGGGGAGGGCCATGGCCCCGGGCGGTCGCACCCGGCGTGATCCGCGTCGGGTTTCGAGGGAGAGGGTCCGCATGGACATCAAGCGCGTGAACAAGCTGGCGGCGCGGTACCGCATCGAGAACGGCAAGGGCTTCCACCTGAAGGATTACGAGCCCGGCGACACCGCCGGCCTCGACCTCGGCAAGGGCGAGGCCAATTCGCTGCTGCAGGATGGCATCGCGCTGTTGCGGGAGCTGCAGGACAAGCTCTACGCACAGGATCGCTGGGCCGTGCTCTGCATCTTCCAGGCGATGGATGCCGCCGGCAAGGACGGCGCCATCAAGCATGTCTTCTCGGGCGTCAACCCGCAGGGCGTGCGCGTGGCGAGTTTCAAGGCGCCGTCGGCGGCCGAGCGCGACCACGACTTCCTCTGGCGGCATGTCTGCGCCCTGCCGGCGCGCGGCGAGATCGGCATCCACAACCGCTCCTGGTACGAGGAGGTGCTGGTCGCGCGCATCCACCCGGAGATCCTCGCCGCGCAGGCCCTGCCCGCCGCGGTCAGGACCAAGCGGATCTGGGAGGAGCGGCTGCAGGACATCGCCGGCTTCGAGCGCTACCTGGCGCGGCAGGGCACGGTCGTGCTCAAATTCTTCCTGCACCTCAGCAAGGAGGAGCAGCGGCGGCGCTTCCTCTCCCGCATCGACGAGCCGGAGAAGAACTGGAAATTCAGCCTCGCCGACGTCAAGGAGCGGGCCTATTGGGACGAGTACCAGACCGCCTATGAGAAGGCGATCCGCGCCACCGCGGAAACGCATGCCCCGTGGTATGTCGTTCCCGCGGACAACAAGTGGTTCACCCGGCTCGTGGTCGCGGCCGCCCTCGCCACCGCCCTCGACGCGCTCAAGCTGCACTACCCGGTCCTGAGCCCCGAGGCGATGTCGCATCTTCACGAGGCGCGCCGGGACCTGGCCGAGGGCGACGGCGCCAACCCCGCAGGCGACGCTTGACGCCGGCTTCGCCGGTTGCGATCCAGGGGATGTGAGGGATCTCGTCAGCGTCGGCCGCAGCGACGACGACACGCTCTGGGCTGTCTATGCGACCATCGGCCGCACCAGCCGCGTCGCCGAGGTCTTCCGCAGCCGGGCGGCCGCCCTGGCCGACCGCGACTGGCGCACCCAGCAGGTCCGCGCCTATGAGGATTTCCTGCGGCGGTCCCGGCAGCCGGTCCCGCATTACAGCGTGGCGCCGATCAACCGGCACGACCTGCCGCGCAAATGGACCCCGCTGCCGGCCCTGGGCTTCCTGCGCGGGCAGTTCATCTGACGGCCTGATGCCCTCCGGCCGATGCCCTGGCCGCTGATGCCCTGGCCGCGGCAGGGCCCGGGCCGGTGCCGCAGGGCGGCGGCCACCGCCGTCCAGGCCCGTCAGCGCGGCGGCCCCTCCCGCAGCAGGGCCGTTGCGATCGCCGCCCATTCGGCCTCGAGGCCCTCCGCGGGGCGGCGCCGGCCGGCGCGGCGATACCAGTAATCGGCATTGCCGAGGTCGCCTTCGATCCGGTGCAGATAGGCATGCACCCAGGCGCTGGCCGCATCCTCGCCCGCCTGGGCGGCAGCATGGGCCTGCTCCCAGTCGCCCCGCGCCGCCCACCACAGCGCCTGGAGCGGGCCGGACAGCCCGGTGGGCAGGGCCTCTCCCAGGCGGGCCGACTCGCGGAAGGCGTCTGGCGTCATGGTTCTCTCTCCCCCGGCCGGACTGTCCGCGCGCGCCAGGCATCCCGCAAGCCGCCAACGGCCCCACCATTACACGAAAATGGATCGTTGTTATTCGACCCGGGCTCTGAAGCAGGGCTTTGGCGATCGCCGGCAGGACTATCCCGATGCCTGTCCGCCACCGCTCGGATCAAATGCGTCCTTCAGTGCGCCTTATCCCGATTTACACTTGATTATCGTGCATATGGCGCCATTGATACCTCCGATAGCGTGGATAGGCGCCTCGCCACGCACCGCATCGGAGTTCCTTCGGCGATGTCCTCGACCCTTTCCTGCCCGGCTCTCCAGCATCGCGGCATCGCGCTCCGACCCCTGCACCCGACCTTCGGGGTCGAGGTGCAGGGGCTGGATCTCGCCGCGCCGCTCGCCGCGCCGGTGCTCGAGGTTCTGCACGACGCGCTGATCGAGCATGGCGTCCTGCTGCTGCGCGGCCAGCACGGCCTGCCCGAGGCCCTGGCGCGGCGGCTGGCGGCGCTGGAGGCCTCGCTTCTCGGCCAGGCGCTGCACCAGGCCTCGCCCGCCCTGCCGCTCTCCGTCGGCGCCGTGCCGGACCTGCCGCCGCCGGGCTGGGCCGCCGGCCCCTTCTGGCATGCCGATCGCAGCTACGCGGCCGAGCCCGGCCTCGCCTGCCTCCTGCGCGCCGGCGAGGCCGGCGGCGAAATCGCCTTCGCCGACCAGCGCCGCGCCCTGGCGGCCCTGCCGGCGGGGCTCCGCGACCGGGCCGGCACGCTGCGGGCGGTGCATGCCAACCCATGGGACCCGGCGGCCCGCGCCGAGCATCCGGTCCTGCGCCGGCACCCGGTGACCGGGGAACCCGCGCTCTACGTCAACCCGGCCTTCACCACCCGTCTCCTCAACCTGCCCGAGGCGGAGAGCCGCCGCCTGCTGCAGGCCCTACTCGCCGCCGCGACGGCGGAGGCGGTGGTCTGGCGCCATTCGTGGCAGGCGGGCGACGTTCTGATCTGGGACAATCGCAGCCTGCTGCACACCGCGAGCATCTGCCCGTCCCTGCAGGCGCTGCGCATCGAGGGCGACCAGCCGGCCGCGGCCGCGGCCTTCGAGATGCCCTGGGTCGTCGCCGGCTGACACGGCCTCCCCCGCATGCTTGAAGCGGTCCCGCACTGCCGGGACCGCGCATGCATATCCTGCTGATCGCCTGTCATCCCCGCGAGGACAGCTACAACGCGGCGCTGCGCCAGGCCGTGCAGGCGGCGCTCGAAGGCCAGGGGCACGAGATCCGCCTGCGCGACCTCTATGCCGAGGGCTTCCGCCCCGCCCTCTCGGCGGCGGAACACCGGGTGACGAACGAGCCGGGCCGCAACCGCGCCGGCATCGAGCGCGAGGTCGAGGACCTGCGCTGGGCCGAGGCGCTGATCCTGATCTACCCGACCTGGTGGTACGGCATGCCGGCCATGCTGAAGGGCTGGTTCGACCGGGTCTGGCTGCCGGGTGTCGCCTTCCGCATCGGCCCCGGCGCCATCGAGCCCCTGCTGACCCGGATCCGCCGCATCGCCGTCGTCACCACCTATGGCTCGCCGGTCTGGCTGCTCTGGTATCTCGGCTGGCCCGACCGGCGGGTGGTGGGCCGCGGCCTCCGCCGCCTCTGCGCCCGCGGCTGCCGGCTGGACTGGCACTGCCTGACGGATATGGACCGCCGCGAGCCCTGGGAGCTGGACCGCTTCCTCGTCCGCATCCGGCAGGCCTTCGCCGCCTGGTAGGGCGGCCGCGCCCCGCCCCCTATCGCAGCAGCCGCCGCATGGCGGCGAGGAAGGCCGCGACATCGGCCTCGTCGTTGTAGACATGCGGGCTGATGCGCATCCGGCCGAGGCGCGGCGCGACATGCACGCCCGCCGCCGCCAGCCCCTCGACCAGCCCCGCCGGCATGCCGCCGGGAAAGCCGAGGCTCAGCACATGCGGCGCCCGCACCCGCGTCGCCGGCACCTCGACCGGCAGCCCGTCAAGCCCGGCGGCGATCGTCTCGGTCAGCATGGCGAGGCGGGCGGTGATGGCGGCATGGCCCCAGGCGGCCATCATCTCCATCCCGACCGACGCCATCTCCAGGGAGATGAAATGGTCGCGCTCGCCCATGTCGAAGCGCTGCGCCCCCTCGGCGAAGGCGAGGTCGGCGAAATAGGGCGCCCGCTCCGCCGCGACGGATTTCCGGGAGTAGCTGGTCTGCTCGAGCGGCACCCCGTCCTGCCAGCGCTTCGCCACGTAGAGGAAGGCGCGGCCATAGGGGCCGAGGACCCATTTGTAGGTCGGGAAGATCAGGATGTCCGGATCGAGCCGCGCCACGTCGATGGGCAGCACGCCGGCATGGTGGGTGGCATCGACCAGCAGCGCCGCCCCCTGCCGCCGCAGCGCCGGCCGCAGCGCGTCGAGATCCACCAGCCCCCCATCCGACCAATGCACCGAGGAGATGGAGGCGAGGGCCAGCGGCGGGGCGCCGGGCCGCTCGATCGCCGCGAGCAGCGCCGCCGTCCAGTCGCCATCCGCCGGCCGGGCCACCGCCTCGGTCACGAAGCCGCCCGCCGGCGCCCGCTGCATCCATTCGAGGGTCGGCGAGCTGTGGTCGTCGGCCAGGAGCAGCACCCGGCTGCCCGCCGGCACCGGCAGGAGCTTCGCCGCGGTGGCGACGCCATAGCCGACCGAGGAGACGAGCGCGATGTCCTCGGCGGCGGCCCCGATCAGCGCCGCCGCCGTGGCGCGGGCGCGGGCGAACTGCCCCGCCTGCTCCGCCGCGCCCCAGCGCCAGGGCTGGGCCTTGCGGGCGACGCCGGCATGCCCCGCCTCCTGCACCGCCCGCGGCAGCGGGCTCCAGGAGGCGGCGTTGAGATAGGCGACCTCGCGCGGGATGTCGAAGAGCGGGCGTTGCGAGGCGAGCATGCGATGCCTTTCCAGAAGGAGGGCGACGGGCCGTCCGGCATTCTCGGCCGGCGGCGCGCGGATGCAAGGACCGGCCGCCGCGGCGGGCGCCCAGCATGTTTCAGCCCGGCATGCCTTACCCCGGCCCGGTGCCGAGCACGGCATCGAGCTCCCGCCAGTCGGGCAGCTCGGCCTGCAGCACGCGGCCGTCGCGCAGCACGATCCGGTCGCTCTGCGGCCGGCTGAGCCACTCGGTCATGCCGCGGGCGCGAAACAACAGCAGGTCGGCCGCGGCGCCCGGCCGCAGCCAGCCCGCCCCCGGCAGCCCCATCGCCGCCGCCGGGGTGGCGCAGGCGGCGCGCGGCCAATCGGCCGCCGCATGGTCGAGGTGCAGGATCCGCACCGCCTCCCGGTACACCTCGACCATGTCGAGGTCGCCATAGGCGTAGAAGGGGTCGCGGGTGTTGTCGGAGGCGACGGAGACCGGCACGCCGGCGGCCCGGAACTCGTGCGCCAGGGTGACGCCGCGCCAGCGCGGCGTGCGGCCCGGCACCCGGTCCTGCAGGTACATGTTGCACATCGGCAGGACGATGATGCTGATCCCGGCCTCGGCGCAGGCGGCGATGGTCTCGCGGGCGAAGGCCTCGGGCTGCAGCGCCAGGGCGCAGCAATGGCCGCACTGGATGCGGCCGCGGAAGCCGCGCCGCAGGGCGGTGCGGGCGATCTCGCGGAGCGCCCGGGCGCCGGTCTCGCCGCTCTCGTCCACATGCAGGTCGAGATCGAGGCCGCGCGCCTCGGCCAGGGCGAAGAAATGCTCCAGCATGGGCTGGAAATCCTCCGGCAGCCGGTCATGCACCCCGCCGGAGAGGCGGGTGACCATGCCGAGCACGCCGCCCGCCTCCGCCACGATGTCGGCGAGCCGCGCCCCGGCCTCGCCCCCGAAGCGGTCGAGCGGCGCGATGGAGCAGCCCTGCAGCGCGATGCGGCCCGCCCAGCGCTCCCGCAGCCGCCGGAAGACGCGCCAGGAGCCGGGATCCTCGGGGCTGAAGCTCTCCAGATGCGTGCGGATCGCCACCGTCCCATGCGCATGCGCCGCGCGCAGGCTCCAGTCGAAGCGGGCCTCGATATCGGCATCGGTCCAGCCCGCGCGGTCCTCGGCGCAGGCGGCGAGCGCACCGGCGAAATCGCCGCTCGGATTGGCGTGGCGCGGCCAGATATGGCCCTTGTCGAGATGGGTGTGGCCATCGACGAGGCCGGGCCAGACCTGCCCCCCCCTCGAGATCGGGGCCCTCGGTGGCGGTGCCCGCCGGCGCCAGCGCGGCGATCCGGCCGCCCGCGATGCGGAGATCGAGGCGGACCAGGCCCTGCCCATCGGCCGGCCCGGGCAGGTCGCCGGCGACCAGCGCCGCGGGGGCCCGGGCATCGCGCAGCCAATAGGCGTCGCCGCCGGCCAGGATCGCCTGCCGCAGCCGCTGCATCGCCCCGCTCATCGCCGCTCTCCTCCCTCGATGGCGCTCTCGTGCCAGCGCCGCAGCACCAGGTGCGACAGCAGGCTCAGCAGCAGGAAGATGGCGATGCCGGCCGCCGAGATCAGCACCAGCGCGGCGAACATGCGCGGGATGCGGAGCTGGTAGCCCGCCTCCAGGATGCGGTAGGCGAGGCCCGAGGCGCGGCCGCCGGTGCCGAGGACGAACTCGGCGACGATGGCGCCGATCAGGGCGAGGCCGCCCGAGATCCGCAGGCCAGCGAGGAAATAGGGCATCGCCGCCGGCAGCCGCAGCCGCCAGAGCACCTGCCAGCGCCCGGCGCCGTAGAGGCGGAAGAGGTCGAGCAGGTTGGGATCGGTGCTGTTCAGCCCGACCGTGGTGTTCGAGAGCACGGGGAAGAAGGCGACGATCCAGGCGCAGATCAGCAGGGAGAGGGTGACGTCGTCCACCCAGATGATGATGAGCGGCGCGATGGCGACCACCGGCGTCACCTGCAGGATGACGGCATAGGGATAGAGCGCCAGGGCGAGGAGGCGCGACTGGGCGAAGAGCACCGCCAGCAGCAGGCCGAGCGAGGCGGCGAGCAGCAGGGCGAGGCCGGTGACCTTCAGCGTCACCAGCAGCGAGGCGGCGAGCGTCGCCCAGTCCTCGGCCAGCGCCCGGGCGATGGCGACCGGCCCCGGCACGACATAGGGCGGGATGCCGGCGAGGCGCAGCCAGGCCTCCCACAGGCCGAGCAGCAGCAGGCCGAGGCCGAGCGGCGCCAGGATGCGCAGCCCGCGCCGGCCGGAGAGGCGGCCGCTCATGCCGGCGAGACCGCCATCGCCTCGCCGAGCGTCGCCGAGACGGCGCGGCATTGCGCGGCATACTCGGCCGAGGTGCGGAAGGCCTCGCCGCGCGGCGCCGGCGCTGTGACGGCGAGCTCGGCATGGATGCGGCCCGGCCGCGGCGCCATGACCGCGATGCGGCGGGCCAGGTAGACGCTCTCGAAGACCGAATGGGTGACGAAGAGCACGGTGAAGCGGGCCGCCTCCCAGAGCGCCAGCAGGTCGTTGTTCAGCCGGTGCCGGGTGATCTCGTCGAGGGCCGCGAAGGGCTCGTCCATCAGCAGCAGGCGCGGCCGCGTCGCCAGGGCGCGGGCGATGGAGACGCGCATCCGCATGCCGCCCGAGAGGGCGCGGGGATAGGCCTCCTCGAAGCCGCGCAGCTCGACGCGGGCGAGCGAGTCGGCGGCCCGGTCCCTGGCCTCGCGCCGCGGCATCCCGGCGAGGCGCAGCGGCAGCGCGACATTGGCCAGCGCCGTCGCCCAGGGCATGAGCGTCGGCTCCTGGAAGACGAAGCCGATGTCGCGCGGCCCGGGCGGGCCCAGGGGCCAGTCGATATGCCCCTCGCTCGGCGCCGCCAGCCGGGCGATCAGGCGCAGCAGCGTCGACTTGCCGCAGCCCGAGGGGCCGAGCAGGGCCAGGAAATCGCCCTCCGCCACCGTCAGGTCGATGCCCTGCACGGCCAGCGTCCCGGTGGCGTAGCGCTTGCCGATGCCGCGCAGCGCGACGAGGCTGGCCGTCACGCGCCGGCCCGCCCGGCCATCGCATCCGCTGCCCGCATGCACCCCCCTCGCCGAAGACCCGGCGCAGCATGCCGCAGCGGGGCGGCGAGCGGAATGCGCCGCGTCCGGCGCGACCTGCCACCGAGCCGCCGCCCTGGCAGGCCACCGGAGCATCACCGCCCCTGCGCGCGTCTCCACGCGAGCCGGACCCGCCCCAGGCCATTGTTTGGTCGCGTGCGTCGCGCCTTCGGTGAGTCCCCCTCAGGCGATCACGCTCGAGCCCGCCATGGCGACCTCGCGGAACAGCGCGGCGTAGCGGGCGGCGGAGCGGCGCCAGGACACGTCGCAGCGCATGGCATTGCCGCGGATCCGGGCCCAGAGCGCGGCATCGCCGATCAGCGCCGCGGCATGGCGCAGCGCGCCGGCGAGCATCGCCGCATCGCCGGGCGCGAATTGCAGCCCCGTCGCGCAGCCCGCCGCCAGCGCCATCTCGTTGGCATCGATCACCGTATCGGCGAGGCCGCCGGTGCGGGCGACGACGGGCGGCGCGCCATAGCGCAGGGCGCAAAGCTGGGCGAGGCCGCAGGGCTCGAAGCGCGAGGGCACCAGCACCGCATCGGCGCCGCCATAGCAGAGCCGCGCCAGCGCCTCGTCGAAGCCGATCGCGGCGCCGACGCGGCCGGGATGCGCCGCCGCCGCGCCGCGGCACTGCGCCTCCAGCCCCGGCTCGCCGGTACCGAGGATGGCGAGCTGGCCACCGATCTCGAGCAGGGTCGGCAGGGCCGCGAGGACGAGATCCATGCCCTTCTGCCAGGCGAGGCGGCCGACGAAGGCGAAGAGCGGCGCCGCGGGATCGGGGACGAGGCCGAAGCGCGCCTGCAGCGCCGCCTTGTTCGCCGCCCGGGCCTCCGGCGCGGCGGCGGTGAAGCGGGCGGCCAGCGCCGGGTCCGTCGCGGGGTCCCAGGCCGCGTCGTCGAGGCCATTCAGAATGCCGCTCACCACCCCGGCGCGGCCGCGCAGCAGCCCGTCGAGCCCCATGCCGCCCGCTGGCGTGCGGATCTCGGCGGCGTAGCTGGGGGAGACGGTGGTGATGCGGTCGGCATACCAGAGCCCCGCCTTGAGGAAGCCGACGCTGCCGAAATACTCCACCCCCGCGGTGCTCCAGGCGGCGGCCGGCAGGCCGAGCCGTGGGAAGAGCGCGGGCGGGAATTGCCCCTGGAAGGCCAGGTTGTGGATGGTGAAGACGGTCGGGATCGGCCGCGGCGCCAGGTGCCGCAGATAGGCGCCGGCCAGCCCCGCCTGCCAGTCATGCGCGTGCACCGCCTGGACGCCGAGCGCCGTCGCCGCCTCCGCCGCGGCGAGGCCGAGGGCGGCGAAGCGTTCGCCATTGTCCGGCCAGTCGCCGCCCTCCGGCGCGGCATAGGGGTTGCCCGGCCGGTCGAAGAGATGCGGCGCCTCCAGCGCCAGCAGGTCGAGCGCCCCGACTTGCGCCCGGCGCAGGCGCGCCGGGCCGAAGCGGTCGGGCAGCGTGAGCACCGCCGGCGCCTCGCCGATCGCCCGCAGCACCGCCGGATAGCCAGGCAGCAGGGTGGTGACGGCGATCCCCTCCCCGGCCAGCGCCGCCGGCAGCGCGCCCACGACATCGGCGAGGCCGCCGGTCTTGACCAGGGGA
The DNA here is from genome assembly GCF_003258945.1 of Roseicella frigidaeris. GTDB lineage: Bacteria > Pseudomonadota > Alphaproteobacteria > Acetobacterales > Acetobacteraceae > Paracraurococcus > Paracraurococcus frigidaeris. The sequence continues at coordinate 99,262 of NZ_QLIX01000006.1, forward strand.
TAGGCCTCGGAGGCGACGGCGAGGACCCGCAGCGTCATGCCTCGATCCGGTCGAGCATCGCCTGGGTGATGAGGCAGATGCCCCGGTCGGTGCGCCGGAAGCGCCGCGCATCCAGCGCCGGCTCCTCGCCGACCACGAGCCCCTCCGGGATATGGACGCCGCGATCGACGACGACGTTGCGCAGCCGGGCATGCCGGCCGACATCGACGCCGGGCAGCAGCACCGCGCCGTCGATCTGCGCATAGGAGTGCAGGCGCACGCCGGTGAAGAGCAGCGAGCGCCGCGCCGCCGCGCCGGAGACGATGCAGCCGCCCGAGACCAGGGAGGAGATCGCCTCGCCGCGGCGGCCATCGACGTCATGGACGAATTTGGCGGGCGGCACCACCTCGCCATAGGTCCAGATCGGCCAGTCCTTGTCGAAGATGTCGAGCGGCGGGACGATATCGGTCAGGTCGATATTGGCCTCCCAATAGGCATCGACCGTGCCGACGTCGCGCCAATAGGGCGAGGTCTCCATCGCCGAGCGGACGCAGCTCTCCTCGAAGCGGTGCGCCTGCGCCGAGCCCTCCCGCACCATGCGGGGGATGATGTCCTTGCCGAAATCATGCGAGGAGTTGGGATCGGCGGCGTCGCGGCGAAGCTGCTCGATCAGCACCCGCGTCTCGAAGACATAGATGCCCATGCTGACGAAGGCGCTCTCGGGCGCGTCCGGCAGTCCGGGCGGATCGGCCGGCTTCTCGATGAAGTCGACGATCCGGTCGGCGGCGTCGACCTTGACCACGCCGAAGGCGCTGGCCTCGGACCGCGGCACGGTCATGCAGGAGACGGTGACGTCGGCGCGGCGGTCAAGGTGCTGCTGCAGCATCACCTCGTAATCCATCTTGTAGACGTGGTCGCCGGCCAGGATGACGATGTGGCGCGGCGCCAGGTCCTCGATGATGTCGATGTTCTGGTACACCGCGTCGGCGGTGCCGAGATACCAGTTGTGCTCCGAGACGCGCTGGCTCGCGGGCAGGATGTCGAAGCTCTCGTTCCGCTCCGGCCGGAGGAAGGTCCAGGCGCGCTGCAGGTGCCGGATCAGGCTGTGCGCCTTGTACTGGGTGGCGACGGCCATGCGCCGCACCCCCGAGTTCAGGGCGTTCGAGAGGGCGAAGTCGATGATGCGCGACTTGCCCCCGAAGAAGACGGCGGGCTTGGCCCGCTTGTCGGTCAGCTCCATCAGCCGGCTGCCGCGGCCTCCGGCCAGGACGAAGGCCATGGCAGTCCGGGCGAGCGGCCCCTCGCTGCGCAGGTGGGATTGCGGCATCGTTCCTCCCTATCGCTCCCCCCTCCGGCGGGCGTTCAGCGGCGCACCGGCACGTTCCAGATCTCGGCGGCATACTCGGCGATGGTGCGGTCCGAGGAGAACCAGCCGACCCGCGCCGTGTTCAGCGCCGCGCTGCGCAGCCAGGCGGCGCGGTCGCGCCAGCGCAGGTCGGCCTGGCGCTGCGCCTGGAAGTAGCTGTCGAAATCCGAGGCCACCATGAAGTAGTCATGCCCGCGGATCGAGGCCATCAGCTCGCGGTAGCGGCCGCGGTCGTCGGGCGAGAAGACGCCGGCCTCGATCGCCTCCAGCACCTCCGCCAGCCGCGGCGAGGCCTGCACCGCGGCGAGGCCGTGCGTGCCGTCGCGCCGCCGCGCCTCCACCTCCTCGGTGGTCAGGCCGAAGATGAAGATGTTCGGCTCGCCCACATGCTCGAGGATCTCGACATTGGCGCCGTCCAGCGTGCCCATGGTGAGCGCGCCGTTCAGCGCCAGCTTCATGTTGCCGGTGCCGGAGGCCTCCATGCCCGCGGTCGAGATCTGCTCGGAGAGGTCGGCCGCCGGCACGATGGTCTCGGCGAGGGAGACGTTGTAATTCGGCAGGAAGGCGACCTTCAGGCGGTCGCGCACCGTCGGGTCGCCGTTCACCACCCGCGCCACGTCGTGCGCGAGCTTGATGATCAGCTTCGCGCGGTGGTAGCTCGCCGCCGCCTTGCCGGCGAAGATCTTCACCCGCGGCGCCCAGTCGAGATGCGGCTGCGAGCGGATGGCGTCGTAGAGCGCGACCGTCTCGAGGATGTTGAGCAGCTGGCGCTTGTACTCGTGGATGCGCTTGATCTGCACGTCGAACATCGCGTCCGGGTCGACCCGCAGGTCGAGCTGCTGCCGGATCAGCGCCGCCAGCGCCTCCTTGTTGCTGCGCTTGACGGACGCGAAGCGGTCGCGGAAGCCGGCATCGTCGGCCTGCTTCGCCAGCCCCTCCAGCAGCCCGGCGTCGTCGAGCACGCCCGGCCCGACGGCTTCGACCAGCAGCCCGGTCAGCCCGGGATTGGACTGCTGCAGCCAGCGGCGGAAGGTGACGCCGTTGGTCTTGTTGACGATGCGGTCGGGCGCGAGAAGGTGGAAGTCGCGGAAGACGGTCTTCTTCAGCAGCTCGGAATGCAGCGCCGAGACGCCGTTGACCTTGTGCGAGCCGACGAAGGCGAGATGGCCCATGCGCACCCGCCTGCCATGCCCCTCCTCGATCAGCGAGACGGAGGAGAGCAGCCGCACGTCGCCCGGCCACCTGGCGCGGACGGAATCGAGGTGGTGGGCGTTGATCAGGTAGATGATCTGCATGTGCCGCGGCAGCAGCCGCTCCATCAGCGGCACCGACCAGCTCTCCAGCGCCTCCGGCAGCAGGGTGTGGTTGGTGTAGCTGATGGCGCCGCGCGTCACCTCCCAGGCTTCGTCCCAGGGGATGCCGTGCAGATCGACGCAGATGCGCATCAGCTCGGCGACGGCGATCGCCGGATGCGTGTCGTTGAGCTGGATCGCCACCTTGTCGGGCAGCGAGCGGAGGTCGCCATAGACCCTGAGATGCCGCCGCACCAGGTCCTGCAGGGCGGCCGAGGTGAAGAAATACTCCTGCCGCAGGCGCAGCTCCTGCCCGGCCGGCGATTCGTCCGACGGGTAGAGGACCTTGCTGATCGCCTCCTGCCGCACCCGGTCGGCCAGCGCACCGACATGGTCGCCGTAATTGAAGGCCTCGAGCTTCAGCGGGTCGAGCGCCCGGGCCGACCAGAGCCGCAGCGTGTTGATGTGGCGGCCGCGCCAGCCGACCACCGGCGTGTCGTAGGCGACCGCCTGCACCGTCTCGGCGGGATGCCAGACATGGCGCATCTCGGTCTCCGAGACCCGCACCGCCTCCACCGAGCCGCCGAAGCCGATATCGTGCGCGATCTCGGGCCGGGCGAACTCCCAGGGGTTGCCGAAGGTCAGCCAGTCCTCCGGGTATTCGTGCTGCCAGCCCTCGTGCAGGATCTGGCGGAACAGCCCGTGCTCGTAGCGGATGCCGTAGCCGAAAGCCGGGATGCCGAGGCTCGCCAGGCTCTCCATGAAGCAGGCGGCCAGCCGCCCGAGGCCGCCATTGCCGAGCGCCGCGTCCGGCTCCTCCTGGCGCATGGCGTCGAAATCGACCCCGAGCGTCTGCAGCGCCTCGCGCAGCGGCTCGAGCAGGCCGAGATTGCTGACATTGTCCCGCAGCAGCCGGCCGACAAGGAATTCCAGGCTGAGGTAGTAGACCTGCTTCTCGCCCTGCTCGTAGGCGGCGCGCGTCGCCTCCAGCCAGCGGTCGATGACCCGGTTGCGCACCGCCAGGGCCGTCGCCAGGAACCAGTCGCGCTCGCGCGCGCCGCTCCGGCTCTTGCCCATCTCATAGGTCAGCTTGCGGACGATGGCATCGCGGAGGGAGGTCGCGTCAGCGGCCTGATCGTGTGTCATCATGGCATCAGTCACTGGATCGCGCTGCCTTTCGCCTGGGGGCGGTCCCGTTGCCCGGCCCGGCCTCTGTATCTGCCCGAACGTTACGGCAGATTGAAGCAAAAGCGACCTCCCCTGCCCGTCCGTTGCAGCGCCGGGGCGCCCGGACTCGCCGGGCCTGGCCGGCACGACCCTGGCCCGCCGCCGCGGCGCCGTCCAGGCCGCCCCGCGCCGGCGCCGGACGGGCCCGGCCGCGGGGCGTTCCCGGCCCGCGACAATCGCCCCGGTTCGCGGCGCAGGGTCCAGCGCGCTGCTTGAGCCCATGATTCGCGCCTTCGGCGATTTCACCCCAGGCGATCACGCTCTAGTCTTCGCCGCGCCAGTGTCCTGCCCGCGGGACGCGACAAAGGGAGAGGAACCGGCATGTCGGCACAGGAGAGCAAGGGACCGGGGGCGGAGACAGAGGCCAGGGGCGGCCCGCTCGCCGGCATTCGCGTGCTCGACCTCACCGCCGTGGTGCTCGGCCCGCTCGCCACGCAGACGCTCGGCGACTGGGGCGCCGAGGTGATCAAGATCGAGACGATCACCGGCGACCTGGTGCGCAATTCCGGGGTGTTCCGCAACCGAGGCATGGCCTCGGTCTTCCTCGGGGTGAACCGCAACAAGCGCTCGGTGGCGCTCGACCTGAAGACGCCGGAGGGCGCCGATATCCTGCGCCGGCTGATCCCGACCGTCGACGTGCTGGTGACCAACATCCGCCCCGCCGGCATGGCGCGGCTCGGCTTCGGGCCGGAGCAGTGCCGGGCGCTCAACCCGCGCATGGTCTTCGCGGTCGCCACCGGCTTCGGTCAGGACGGGCCGCACCGCGCCCGCCCGGCCTTCGACGAGATCATCCAGGCCGCCTCGGGGCTCGCCGACATCGTCGGGCAGGAGGAGGGGCGGCCGCGCTTCGTGCCCTCCCTCGTCGCCGACAAGATCACGGGCATGGCGCTGGTCTCGGCGGTGCTGGCGGCGCTGCTGCACCGCGAGCGCACCGGCGAGGCGCAGCTCGTCGAGGTGCCGATGCTCGAGACCATGGCCGCCTTCGTCGCCGTCGAGCACCAGGGCGGCCATGCCTTCACCCCGCCGATCGGCGAGCCGGGCTACAAGCGCCTGCAGCACCGCAAGCCGGTGCCGACCCAGGATGGGTGGATGACCCTGCTGCCCTACAGCTCGGCCAATTGGTGCGCCTTCTTCCGGGCGGCGGGGCGGGAGGAGCTGATCGAGCAGCTCTCGGTCGAGGATCCGGTGAAGCGCAACGCCCAGATCGACCGCGTCTATGCCGCCGTCGCCGAGATCGCGCCGGGGCGCACCACCGAGGAATGGCTCGCGCTCTGCGAGGCGCACGACATCCCGGCCACCGCCTTCTCGACCATCGAGGACATGCCGTCGCATCCGCATATCGCGGGCGTCGGCCTGTTCCAGCCGATGCAGCACCCGAGCGAGGGGGAGCTGCGCATGGCCCGGCCGCCGACCCGCTTCGCCGCCACGCCGGCCAGCATCCGCCGGCATCCGCCGCGACTCGGCGAGCATACGGAGGAGGTGCTGGCCGAGCTCGGCTACGGCCCGGAGGAGATCGCCGCCCTGGCGGAGCGCCGCGCGATTCGCCGCGGCTGAACCGCCCGCCCGGCCGGCCCGCCGGTCAGGCTGAACGCCCCTCCCGCGCCGGCGCGCAAGCCTGCCGGGCTCCGCGTCTTGTGCGGGGCCAGGACCGGCCGCGCATGCGGAATCGCACAGCGGAACGGCATGGCACGCGCTATATCGTTTCGATGTCGAGGCGAGCAGCCGGTGGCGGCGGACAGCAGAGGGCTCACATTTCCGTGTTGACAGACCTCACGAATAGTTCAATGTATGAAGCATTGGATTTGAGGTCCCGAATGCTCGCGGCTTCATCTTATGCCCCTGGCATTTCCACCCTGCCGCAAGGCGGCCCGGTCTCGGCGCTCCGCCGGTGCCTGCTGCTCCTGCCCCATTGGATGCAGCCCGGCCGCTACCGTCCGGAACGCCATTACATGCGGGGCGGCAACACCCCTGGCTCGCGCAGCCTCGCCGCCGCGCATGCCCGCATCGCCGGCCGCGGCTGAGGCCGAAGCCGGGCCGGTCCGCCCCTAGGGGAGCCCTGTCCGGCCCGGCGGCGGCGCCGGGTCCGGGCGCAGCCGCGGCGCCCCGCCCGCTGGACGCGCCGCCCGCGCCGGTGGAAGGGTCCGGCCATGTCCATGCCGCCGCCCCTCTCGCCCCGGATCGAGGCGACCGACCCGCCCCCCATCCCCGCCGCCCGCGCCTGGGCGGCGCGCTATGCCGGCGGCGCCGGGCCGGCCATCGACCTGACCCAGGCGGTGCCGGGCTACCCGCCGCCCGCCTCGCTGCTCGATCGGCTGGCCGAGGCCGGCGGCAGCCGCGCCGCCGCCGGCTACGGCCCGATCGACGGCGACCCGGCCCTGCGCGAGGCGCTGGCCGCCGATGCCGCCGCCTTCTACGGCGCGCCGCTCGGCGCCGCCGATGTGGCGATCACCGCCGGCTGCAACCTCGCCTTCGCCATGGCGATGGCGGTGCTGGCGGCGGGCGCCGAGGGCGGCGTCATCCTGCCCACGCCCTGGTACTTCAACCACCGTATGGCGCTGGCGATGCAGGGCATCCCTGCCCTGCCCCTGCCCTGCCGCGCCGAGGACGGCTTCCTCCCCGATCCGGTGCGGCTGGCGCCGCTGCTGGCCGGCGGGGCCCGCGTGCTGGTGCTGGTCACCCCCAACAACCCGACCGGCGCGGTCTATCCCCCGGCGGTGATCGAGGCCTGCGCCGCGCTGTGCCGGCGGCACGGCGCCTGGCTGGTGATCGACGAGACCTATCGCGACTTCCTGCCGGCCGCCGCCCTGCCGCCGCACCGCCTGTTCCAGGACCCGGACTGGCGCGAGGGGGTGGTGCATCTCTACAGCTTCTCCAAGGCCTACTGCATCCCCGGGCACCGGGTCGGCGCGATCCTGGCCGGGCCGCGGATGCGGGCCGGCCTGATGAAGGCGCTCGACACCTGGCAGATCTGCGCCCCGCGGCCGGCCCAGGCGGCGCTCGCTTGGGCGGTGCCGGCCCTGGCCGCCTGGCGCGCCGGCAACCGCGACCTGATGGCCGAGCGCGCCGGGCTGTTCCGCAGGGTGGCGGCGCAGGTGCCCGGCTGGCGGCTGGACGCGCTCGGCGCCTATTTCGCCTATCTCCGGGTGCCGGAGGCCGGGCCCGATGCCATGGCGGTCGCCGAGCGCCTGGCGACCGAGCGCGGCCTCCTCACCCTGCCCGGCCCCTTCTTCGGTCCGGGCCAGGAGCGGCATGTCCGCCTCGCCTTCGCCAATGCCGGGCCGGAGGCGATCGCCGAGGTGCCGGGCCGCCTCGCCGGCTGCTGAGAGGCGGCGCCCCGCCCTCGATGCCGGGCGCAGGACGATCCGGGCTCGGCCCGGAGCGGTGTCGTGCCCCTTCCGCCCGTCAGGCCACCGTCAGGCGGACATCGAGGTTGTTGCGGGTGGCGTTGGAATAGGGGCAGACCTGATGCGCCTGCTCCACCAGCGCCTCGGCCTGCTCCCGCGGCACCCCCGGCAGGCTCACCGCCAGCGCCACCTCGAGCCCGAAGCCGCCCTCGCTGCGCGGGCCGATGCCGACCGTCGCCGTCACCGTCGCATCGTTCGGCACCTTCGCCGTGCCGCCCTGCGCCGCGACAAACTTCATCGCCCCGATGAAGCAGGCCGCATAGCCGGCGGCGAAGAGCTGCTCAGGGTTGTTGCCCGGGCCGCCACCGCCCCCGAGCGCCTTCGGCGTCGAGAGCCGCAGCTCCAGCCCGCCCTCCTCGATCCGCGCCACCCCGTCGCGGCCGCCGGTCGCGGTCGCGCTGGTCCGATATTTCACGTCAACGGACATCGTCGTTCTCCTCCCCGACGACCGCCTGAATGTCCCGCCCCGTCGCCGGGTTGCATGACCGGTCCCGCCTCGCCGGCCAGGCGCCCGCCCCGTGCGTGCCCAGCATTTGTTTCCGGGGCGGCTTCCCCCGATAAGGGGCACCGGGCCGGGCCCCGCCCTGGCCGAGGAGGACCGCCATGACCGCCCGCCGCCGCGCCCAGGAATTCTGCGACCGCTTCGGCCTGCGCCTGCCGATCCTGCAGGCGCCGATGGCCGGGGCCTGCCCGGCGGCCCTCGCCGCCGCCGTCGCCAGTGCCGGCGGCCTCGGCGGCTTCGGCGCGCTGATGTCCTCGCCGGGGCAGATGCGCGACTGGGCGGCGCAATTCCGCGCCGCCAGCAATGGCGGCTTCCAGATCAATCTCTGGATCCCCGATCCCGCCCCGCGGCGCGACCCGGCGCAGGAGGAGCGGGTGCGCGGCGCCCTCGAGGCGCTGGCCGGCCTGCCGGTGCCGGAGCCGGGGCCCGGCCCCTTCGTGCAGGATTTCGCCGCCCAGTGCGAGGCGCTGCTCGAGGCGGGGCCGGCCGTCGCCTCCAGCATCATGGGCCTCTTCCCGCCCGAGATCGCGGCGCGGCTGCGGGAGCGCGGCATCGCCTGGTTCTGCAACGCGACCACCGTGGAGGAGGCGCGCCTCGCCGAGGCCGCCGGCGCCGCCGCCGTGCTGGCGCAGGGGGCCGAGGCCGGCGGCCATCGCGGCAGCTTCGAGGATGCGGCGGCGGAGCGCTCGCAGATCGGCCTCTTCGCCCTGCTGCCGCAGATGGCCGATGCGGTGCGCATCCCAGTCATCGCCACCGGCGGCATCATGGACGGGCGCGGCATCGCCGCGGCGCTGACCCTCGGCGCCAGCGCGGTGCAGATGGGCACCGGCTTCCTGCGCTGCCCGGAGGCCGGCATCCACCCGGCCTGGCGCGACGCCCTGCCGCGCACCCGGCCCGAGGACACCGTGCCGACCCGCGGCTTCTCCGGCCGGCTCGGCCGCGGCATCCGCAACCAGGTGACCGAGCTGTTCGGCGAGGCGCTGGCGCCGGCGCCCTATCCCGTGCAGCGGGCGCTGATGGTCAAGGTGCGGGCGGCGGCCGAGGCGGCGGGCGAGCTCGGCCGCATGCAGGCCTGGGCCGGCCAGGGCGCGGCCCTGGCCGCGGCGGAGCCGGCGGGCGCGCTGGTCCGGCGCCTCTGGGCGGAGGCGGAGGCGCTGCTGCCCTGAGGCGCGCGGCGCGGGCCGGGCGCGGGCGGGGCGCCCCGCCCCTTGCGCCGCCCGGCCCGGCGCGGCAAGGCTGCGGCCAGGGAGGGACGCCGGCCGCACCACGCCAGGACCGGGAACACCGTCATGCTCCGTCGAACCCTGCTCACCGGCGCCGCCAGCGCCGTCTTCGCGCCGGCACTGGCGCAATCCCCCGCGGCGAAGCTGCTGCGCTACGTGCCGCAATCCGACCTCACCGTCCTCGATCCCGTCTTCACCACCGCCTACATCACCCGCCACCACGCGCTCATGGTCTATGACCAGCTCTACGGGCTGGATGCGCAATTGCGGCCGCAGCCGCAGATGGTCGAAGGCCATGCGGTGGAGGAGGATGGGCTGCTCTGGCGGTTCCGCCTGCGCGAGGGGCTGCGCTTCCACGATGGCGAGCCGGTGCGCGGGCGCGACTGCATCGCCTCCCTCCGCCGCTGGGCGCAGCGGGACGGTCTGGGCCAGGTGCTGCTCGCCCGCACCGCCGAGATGACGGCGCCCGACGACCGCAGCTTCGCCATCCGTCTCACCCGCCGCTTCGGCCCGATGCTGGAGACCCTGGCGAAGATCGGCCCCAGCGCCCTGTTCATCATGCCGGAGCGGATCGCGGCGACCGATCCCAACACCCAGATCCGCGAGACCATCGGCAGCGGCCCCTTCCGCTTCAAGGCGGATGAGCGGGTGGTGGGCGCGAAGGTGGTCTATGAGCGCAACCCGGACTACCGGCCGCGGCCGGAGCCGCCGAGCTGGGCCGCGGGCGGCAAGCAGGTCTTCTTCGACCGGGTCGAATGGACGGTGATGCCCGATCCCGGCACCGCCGCGGCGGCGCTGCAGAGCGGCGAGGTGGACTGGTGGGAGAACCCGCCGAACGACCTCGCCCCGATGCTGAAGCGGGCGCGGGAGGTGGTGATCAAGCGCGGCAGCCCGCTCGGCACCATCGGCACCGGCATCTTCAACACCCTGCACCCGCCCTTCGACAAGCCGGCGATCCGCCGCGCCGTGCTGCGGGCGATGAGCCAGGAGGATTTCATGAGCGCCGCGGCCGGCGCCGACCCGTCGCTCTGGAACGCGAAGGCCGGGGTCTTCACCCCCGGCACGCCGCTCGCCAGCGAGGTCGGGATCGAGGCGATCACCGGCCCGCGCGACCTCGCCCGCTCGCGCCGCGAGCTGCAGGCGGCGGGCTACAAGGGCGAGACGGTGGTGCTCCTCGCCCCCTCCGACCAGCCGGCGCTCTCGGCGCTCTCCGAGGTGCAGCTCGACCTCTTCAAGAAGCTCGGCATGGCGGTGGACTACCGCGTCTCCGACTGGGGCACGCTGGTGCAGCGGCGGTCGAGCCGCGAGCCGGTGGAGAAGGGCGGCTGGAGCATGTTCCACACCACCTGGAACGGCCTCGACGGCGTCAATCCGGGCGTCATGACCTGGCTGCGCGCCAACGGCGCGAAGGCCTGGTTCGGCTGGCCGGAGGTGCCGCGGCTGGACGCGCTGCGGGAGGCCTGGTTCGACGCCCCCGACCTCGCCGGGCAGCAGGCGATCGCCGCCGACATCCAGCGCGCGGTCTTCGAGGAGGCGCCCTACCTGCCGACGGGGCAGTATTTCGCCAACACCGCCTACCGCAAGTCGATCAGCGAGCCGATCTCCGAGGTCCTCGCCTTCTGGGGCGTGAAGCGGGTATAGGGCGAAGGGCCGGCGGCGGCTCAGGCCGCCGGGTCCTCGGAAACGCAATCCGCCAGCCCCGGCATGGGCCGGCCGGCGCGGATCGGCAGGCAGGCCTCGGGCGGCACGGCGAGGAAGGCGACGCCGCGGTCCTGCCAGGTGCCGAGCACCCGGTCGAGATGCCGCATGGCGCCGTTCGGCAGGTCGTGCAGCACCATCAGCACCGGCGCCGTCGCCGCGGCCTGCTGCGCCAGCGCCCGCTCCGGCCAGCCCTCGGGATCGGCGAAGTCACGCGGGATGGCGTTCCAGAGCACGACGGTATGGCCCCCGGCCTGCAGGTGCCGCGCCGCCGAGCGGTTCAGCAGATGCGGCCCGAGCGCGCCGCCGCCGCCATTCGGGCGGAACAGCCGCTCCGGCTCGCGCAACGGCCCGAGCAGATCGTCGCAGCGCGCGATCTCGGCGACCGCCTCGGCGCCGCCGCGCCGGCCGAGCGGCGTGCCATGGCTGAGCGTGTGGTTGCCGACCGGGAAGCCCTCGGCCCGGGCCCGTTCGGCCACCGCCCGCGCCCGGGGATCGTGCAGTTTCTCGCCGACGACGAAGAAGGTCGCCGGGATCCGGCGCCGGCGCAGGGTGTCGAGCACCCCGGGCGTGACCTCCGGCTCCGGCCCGTTGTCGAAGGTGAGGCAGAGGGGCTGCATGCGGGCGGCTCCGGCAGGGCGGTGGTGGGATGCCGCCCGGGCGGCGGGGCGCGGCGCGGCGGCTTCCGCCCCTGCGCCGGCCCCGGCCCCGGCCCCGGCGTCACTGGCCGTAGGGCGGCGCCACCCCATCGTAGTCGATGGTGAGGGTGACCTGCACCTCGCCATGCTGCCCCTCGTAGCGGCGCGGCCGGCCATCCGCCGCCGCCACCCAGAGCCGGCCGGGCGCCTCCGAGCTGCTGCCCTCCCCGGTCCCCGGCAGCACCTGGCGGAAGCTGTAGAGCCGGACCGCGGCGCCACCGATCTCCCCCCCGGCCTCCTCGTGGCAGTCCTGCGGCGGATAGGCGACGAGGCCGGCGCCGAGCGCCTGGCGCTCGGCGGCGGTCATCGGCAGCTTCACCCAGCGGCCGGCCGCCGGCGAGTTGGCATAGACCACGTCGCCGAGGACGAACCGCTCCTGCCGCACCGGCCGCCGCCGCCCGGGCGTCTGCACCGTGAGCAGGGAGTGGAATTGCTCGGCCGCGCCGAGCGCCTGCATGGCGGCGGTGATCGCCGCGCAGTCCGCCTCCGTTGCCCGCGCCGCGCCGGGCAGCAGGGCGGCCAGGACAAGCCCGGCCAGCGCCGCCGCCGGCCGGACCCGAGCCGGGGCACGGCTCGGCGCCGTGCCCCCCGCCCCGCGGCCCGTGCCCGGCGCCATCGCCGCGGCCCTCAGCGGAGGGCCTGCTGCGCCCGCTGGCGCAGGGCGAAGACCCAGACGACGCCGCCCTGCGGCACGTCGCTCTTGAAGCGGACCGGATCGATGTTCTTCAGCGAATCCTGCATGCGCTGCGCATCGACGCCCCAGCCCGACTGCACGGCGATGTACTGCGTGCCGTCCACCTCGAAGGAGCTCGGCACGCCGGTGACGCCGGAGTTGGTGCGGATCTGCCAGAGCACCTTGCCCGACTTGGCGTCGAAGGCGCGGAACATCCGGTCATTGGTCCCGCCCATGAAGACCAGGCCGCCGCCGGTCGTCAGCACCGGGCCCCAGAGCTGGGAGTCCTTGAAGGGATGCGACCAGACCTTCTTGTTGGTCGAGAGGTCCCAGGCCTGCAGCTCGCCGATATGGTCGGCGCCCGGCCGCAGGCTCATGCCGATATCCTCGAGCCCGGCGCCGAGGAAGAGCTGGCCGGGCACGTGGTCCATCCGGTGCCCGGTCAGGGAGCCGCAGAGATTCTCGTTGGCCGGGACGTAGAGCAGCTTGGTCTGCGGGTTGTAGGCCGCCGGCGGCCAGTCCTTGCCGCCCCAGAGCGAGGGGCAGAACTCCACCTTCTGGTCGAGCCGCGGCTTGCGGTTCTCGTTGTAGACGGGCCGCCCGGTCTCGGGGTCGAGCTTGGCGAAGACGTCCTGCTGCACGAAGGGGATGCCGGAGACGAAGCGGATGCTGTCGGCGCGCCGCTCGAGCTGCCAGAGATAGCCGTCGCGCGCCGGATGCACGAGCGAGGGGATGCTGCGGCCGTTGTGCTCGACATTGATCAGGATCGGCGCCGAGACCTCGTCCCAGTCCCAGCTGTCGTTCCAGTGGTACTGGTGGTGGTTGCGGATCTTGCCGTCATCCGGGTTGATCGCCACCACCGAGGAGGTGTGGAGGTTGTCGCCCGGGCGCGCATCGCCCATCCAGGGCGCGGCGTTGCCGGTGCCCCAATAGGCCAGGTTGAGCTGCGGGTCGTAGGAGCCGGTGATCCAGATCGAGCCGCCGCCGGTCTGCCAGCCGCCCTGCTTCCAGGTGTCGTGGCCGGGCTCGCCCGGGCCGGGGATGGTGTAGGTGCGCCAGGCCTCCTTGCCGCTGTCGGCATCGAAGCCGGCGACGAAGCCGCGCACGCCGAACTCGCCGCCGGAGCCGCCGACCATGACCTTGCCGCGGGCGACCAGCGGCGCCAGCGTCATGTAGTGGCCCTTCTGGTAGTCCTCGACCTTCTGCGCCCAGACCTCCTTGCCGGTCTTGGCGTCGAGCGCGACGAGGAAGCAATCCACGGTCGCGACATAGACGCGGTCGCCGTAGAGGGCGACGCCGCGGTTGGTCGGGTGCAGCTGCGTCAGGTCCTCGGGCAGCTCGCGCCGGTAGCGCCAGAGCACGTCGCCGGTGCGGGCATCGAGGGCGATGACCTGCGCCTGCGGCGTGGTGACGTACATCACGCCGTCATTGACGATCGGCGGCGACTGGTGGCCCTCGATCACCCCGGTCGAGAAGGTCCAGACCGGCACCAGCTCGGCGACGTTGCCGGCATTGACCTGATCGAGCGGGCTGAAGGCCTGGCCGTCATAGGTGCGGCGGTACATGAGCCAGTTGCGCGCCTCGGGATTGGCCAGGCGCTGGTCGGTGACCGGGGTGAAGCCCGGCGCCTTGCGCTCCTCCTGGGTGCCAGCGGGGCGCTGCGCCGGCGCGGTCGGCGGCGCGACGGGCGTCGCCGCGTTGCCCTGCGTGGACTGCGCCTTCTGCGCCAGCGCGGCCGCGCCCAGGGCGCCGGAGGCGACCGCGGCCAGCAGCATGGTCTTGAGCATGCGTTTTGCCATTCTCTTTCCCTCCCAAACCCGCATCGCCGCCGCATCGCGGCGCAGACCCGGCAATCCCCCCGACCATCCGCCGCGGCGCGGCGGCCGGCCCCTTCAGCCCGGCTGCGGCGCGCCGACCCGCCCGACGAAGCGCCCGCCGACGACGAGGAGACCGTTCTCGACCCGCACCGGCAGGGCGGCGAGCGGGCGCAGCGCCGGGCCGTTCACCACCTGCCCGGACCGGCGCGGATCGAATTCCGAGCCATGGCAGGGGCAATGCAGCGCCCGCTTCTCCGGCAGCCAGACCGAGACCGGGCATTGCTGATGCGTGCAGACGGCCGAATAGGCGACGACGCCCTCGGCCGCGCGCTTGCGCGTCGTCTCGTCGAGCTCCGCGGGATCGAGGCGGATCAGCAGCACCTGGTTGAGGCGCGAGCCATTCCGCACCGTGCCGCTGCCGGGCTGCATGGCCCAGGCCAGCACCTGATCGCCATTCGGCTCCAGATCGCCCGGCGCGAGGGGCTTCGCGTCCTTCTCGGCATCGGCGAGGATCAGCTGGTCGCCCGGCTCGGGCCGCGCCCGCGCCGCGGCGTCGCCCGACGGGCTTCCCGATTGGGCCGCCGCCTCGTTGCAGCAGACCGCGGCCATCGCCGCCGCGACGCCGCCGAGGACGACCTCGCGCCTTGCCACGGCCGGGCGGTCCTTCCCGCCGGCCTCTTCGCCCGCCAGATCCTCGGACGGCATGAGTTCTCGTTCGCGGGCGCCGGGCACCCGCGTTCTGGACGTTCCTCGAAGCATCGTCGATTTATCGACCTCGACACTATTTGGGCGTTGCGACGCCGTCGCCATCACCACCGGGAGGATGAACCGCGGGGGGCCGCGCACCCGCATCACGATCCGGCGATTTCAGGAAATCCCGGCCGGGCATCCGGGAAACTTCGCCGGACAGGACGGGAGCGGCGCGTCCCGTCCGGCGGCCCTCAGCCTTCGTTCACCTGGATCATCTCGCGCACCCGCGGATAGACCTGCTGCGCCCAGCGCCGGCCGCTGAAGACGCCGTAATGCCCGACGCCGGTCTGCAGGTGGTGCCGCTTCATCGTCACCGGCACGCCGCGGCAGAGATCGAGCGCGGCCATGGTCTGCCCGATGGCGCAGATATCGTCCTTCTCGCCCTCGACGGTGAGGATCGCGGTGCGGCGGATCGCCTCCGGCCGCACCCGCCGCCCCCGCCAGACGAGCTGGCCGAGCGGCAGGGCATGCGCCTGGAAGATGCGGTGCACGGTCTCGAGATAGAACTCGGCCGGCAGGTCCATCACCGCCAGGTACTCGTCGTAGAAGCGGCGATGCAGGGCGGCGCGCTCCGCATCGCCATCGTGCAGCGCCCAGAACTGGTCCCGATGCGCCCGCAGGTGCCGCTCGAGATTCATGCTCATGAAGGCGCTGAGCTGCACCGCCCCGGGATAGACGCGCCGGCCGCCGCCGCGGTGCCGCCAGGGCACGGTGGAGATCAGGCGCCGCTCGAACCACTCGATCGGCTTCGACCGGGCGAGCGCGTTCACCCGGGTCGGCCGGACCCGCGTGTCGATCGGCCCGGCGAGGAGCGCCATGCTGCGCGGCGAGCAGGGATCGTGCTCCTCGGCCATCAGCGCGGCCGCGGCCAGCACCGCGACCACCGGCTGGCAGACCGCGAGCACATGCGCGCCGCGGCCGATGGCGCGCAGGAACTCCATGACATGCGCGGTGAACTCGTCGAGGCCGAAGCGCCCGGCGGCGAGCGGCACGTCGCGGGCATTGTGCCAGTCGGTGATGTAGACGTCGTGGTCCTGCAGCAGCACCTGGACGGTGTTGCGCAGCAGGGTGGCGAAATGCCCCGACATCGGCGCCACCACCAGCACGCGCGGCAGGCGGATCTCCACATCCTTGCGGAAATGCAGCAGGGTGGCGAAGGGGGTCGCGTGCACCGCCACCTCCTCCACCTCGACCATGCGGTTGCCGACGCGCACCGGGCCGATCGCGAAGGCCGGCCGCGCATGGGTGATCCCGGCATGGCCGAACACCTCGAGCGCCGCGCGCAGCGGCCGCGCCGGGTAGAAGGCGGGATGCGCCTCGAGCAGCCCGAGCACGCCGCCCTGGCCGCGGGCCAGGCGCCGCATCGGGGTCAGCAGGTCCTGGCTGGCCTGCAGCATCTGGTAGATCATCCGGACTGCCTGCTCCTGCCCGCCCGGCGGCGGCCTCTCGCATCGTGGCAGCGTGCCACCTTTTCGCAACTGCGAATGCGCTGCTAGGCTCGGCCCTCCAGCACTCGTGGAGGATGCGATGGCCGTGCCGAGCCGCCGCAGGACCGGGCCGGCCGAAATGGCCACCGGGATGGCCACCCTGCGCATCAGCAGCCGCAACTACTCCTCGTGGTCCATGCGCGGCTGGCTGCTCTGCCGCATGTCGGGCCTGCCCTTCGAGACCGAGGTGGTCTCGCCCGAGGATCCCGACAGCCGGGCCGAGCTGCTGCTGCAATCCTCCTCCATCCGCATCCCGACGCTGCGCCATGCGGGCGCCGAGCTCTGGGACACGCTGGCCATCGCCGAATACCTGAACGAGCTGGTGCCGGAGGCCGGCATGATGCCGGAGGAGCGGCTGGCGCGCGCCCGTTGCCGCGCCATCAGCGGCGAGATGCATGCCGGCTTCGCGGCGCTGCGCTCCACCCTGCCGATGAACCTGCGCGCCGTGGTGCCGAATTTCACGCTCTGGTCCGGCGCCCGGGCCGACATCGCCCGCATCCTCCAGATCTGGACCGACTGCCTGGAGCGCTGGGGCGGCCCGTGGCTGCTCGGCGAGCGGCGCAGCGTCGCCGATGCCATGTACGCGCCCGTCGTCACCCGCTTCCGCAGCTACGACGTCGCCCTGGCGGGGCATTGCGAGGACTATGCGCGCAGCATCCTCGCCTGGCCCGACGTCGCCGAATGGATCGAGGCGGCGAAGCGGGAGCCGGAGCCGCCGATCGCCGAGCTCGACCTCGAGGCGGAGTTCTGATCCCCGGCGCACGGTGTTCCGACCTACGGCCCGCAGGGCCGAGCGCCCAAATGGGCGCCGCCGCAAATGCGGCGCAGCCAAGCAAACCGAAGGTTTGCGCCCGGCGTCTGAGGGACAGGAGGGTGAAACCGCCCTGCGCGCGGGATGAAGGGGATCAGCCGGCCCTCGTCCAGGGCGTCGGCGCCGGCACCGCGCAGGGGCCCTCGGCATCGGCGGTGCCGAAATCCGCCGGCGAGACCACCTCGAGATACTCCATGTCCGGCGAGTAGTCGTAGAGGTAGTGCACGATGCCGGGGCGCTGGTGCACGCAGTCGCCCGCCTCGACCAGCGTCTCCCTGTCCTCGTACATGAACTTGGCCCAGCCCTTGGTCATCAGCACCATGTGCCATTCGGCGATGTGCCGGTGCCAGCCCGTGCCCGCCTCGGGCGGCATGTTGGCCTTAACGAGCTGGGCGATGACCCGGCCGCCCGTCGCATCGGCCATGCCGAGGTCGCGGTAGAGGAAGAAGTCGCGCAATCCGTCGCTGCGCCAGGGCGTGTCGCCCGGCTTGACGTGCGAGAACAGCGAGACGACAGGTTTGTCGAGCATCGGGCGCAGTCCGGACTGGCCAGCCGCCTTTCGGGGCTGGCGGGTTGGGTCACGGCCGGTGCGGCGCCTCCCGATCGGGCGATGGCGGCCCGATGGCACCGGCAGCGTGGCATACTCCCTCGCGCTGCGGCAAGCGGCTCGAGCCCGCGGCGCGCCGTCCGGGCGCCCGGCTTGGCTAATCCTCGCGCAGCATGGCGCGGCGGATCGGCGCGCCGATCCCGGGCGGCTGCGGCGGCGCATAGGTCAGCCCGGCCATGGCCGCGAGGCGCGGCAGGCCGCCCTCCTCCCGCAGGCGGTCGAGCGCGGCATCCACCGCCTCGACCAGCGGCGCGGCGGTCGAGAGGGCGACGAAGCCGGCATTGAAGCCGATCGGGTGCCGATAGGCCGCGAGGCGGAGCGGCGTCTGCGGATGCGCCGCCCGCCAGGCATCGAAGCGGTGGGTCTCGACCAGCGCCGCCTCGGTCTCGCCACGCTCCAGCGCCTCGAACAGCGCCGCCCCGGCCGGCGCATGCACCACCGTGTCGAGCAGCAGCCCATCCTGATAGGCGGTCAGGATGGCATCGGCGAAGGTCCGCTCCTCGACCCCGAGCCGGCGGCCGCGCAGCTCGGCGAGCTGCCGGATCTCGAGCTCCCCGGCCGCCGGGCCGGTCACCAGGGCGAGCGTGTCGCGGCGATAGGGATGCGTCGGGACCAGCCGGCCGAGCGTCACCCAGCGGCGCCGGTCCTCCGGCCGCGCCCCGGCGAAATCCGGCAGCCGGCCGCGCTCCGAGGCCGGCGGCGCCAGGCTGCGCTCGGTCAGCGGATAGCCGCCGACCAGGTCGCAGCGCCCATCGGCCAGCAGCGCGTTCACCTGCCGCGCCGGGCTGCTGTCGGGATCGGTCTCGGTCTCGAACCATTGCAGGGCGAGCGGCCGGCCGAGCCGGGCGGCGACCGCGCGCGCCACCGCGAGGTCGAAGCCGCTGCCGCCGCCCGCCTGCCGCGAGAGCGGCGGCACCGCCGCCTCGAGGCAGACGGTGAGCGCGGGCGCCGCCGCGGCGGCGCCGGGCGCGAGGGCGGCGAGGCCGAGCAGCAGCGCCGCGGCCCGGCGCCTCACGACTTCCCCCCGGTCAGCACATAGGCCCAGATCCGCTCGATCTCCTCGGCCTGCAGCATGTCGCCCCAGGCCGGCATGGTGTTCTTGCCCTTGGTCACCGAGGTCAGGAACCGGGCCTTGTCGTCCTGCGGGAAGCGCCGCAGGTCGAAGGAGGAGTTGCCCGGATTGACCATCCGGATGCCGTGGCAATGCGAGCAGTGCCGCGCGTAGAGCCGGCGGCCCTCCACGGCCATCTCGGCCGGGGGCGCCTCCTCCGCCGCCGTCGCGGTCCCGCCCGCGACCCCGACCATCCATCCGACGCCGAGGCCGAGCAGGGCCACGACGCACCACTGTGCAGACGACATCTCACCACCCCGAAGCCGGCTGAAGGATGCGGGGCGGCGCTGCGGCCGCCCCGCGACGGCAGGTTGCGCCGCGGCGGCCTGCGTCCCGGACGGAACGCCGATCCGCGGCGGCGCCGGATCTCGCCTCCGGGTCTTCGCCCGTCCGCGATCCGGCTGGAGCATCGTCATCCGTTCCCGTATTTCCACTGGACCGCAATCTGCTCCAGCGCTGCAGCGTCTAGCGCTGCAGCGCGAAGACCCAGAGCGAGCCGCCCGCCGGGACCGAGGCCAGGCGCTCGTCGCCCGAGAAGATGGCATAGACGCCGCCGATCCCGACCGAGACCGCGACATACTGCGTGCCGTCCTGCTCCCAGGTGACGGGCTGGCCCTCGATCCCCGAGCCGGTCTGGAACTGCCAGAGCTTCTCGCCGGTCTCGGCGTCGAAGGCCTCGAACTCGCCGGTCAGCTTGCCGGTGAAGACGACGCCGCCGGCGGTCGAGAGGGTGCCGGCGAAGCGCGGGATGTCGGAGGGCGCCTCCCATTTCGACTTGCCGGTCGCCGGGTCGATCGCCTTGAGGTAGCCGCGCGGGCCCTGCGGCCAGACCCATTCGATGTCGGCGCCCCAATAGGTCGCGCCGGCCCGGTACTCCTCGCGGGTCGGCGTGTACTTCATGCCGATGTCGAGGGTGTTGGCGTAGACCAGCCCGGTCTTCGGGCTGAAGGAGGTCGGGCTCCAATTCTTCGAGCCGAGGGTGCTCGGCCAGACCTCGACCGTCTTCTCGGTGGCCCGCAGGTTCTGCGTCACCTCGGAATCGATGGGCCGGCCGGTCTTGGCGTCGATGCCGTCCGCCCAGGTCACCTTCTTGCCGTACTGGTTGGCGGCGAGCAGCTTGCCGTCGGTGCGGTCGAGCACGTAGAAAAAGCCGTTGCGGTTGGCGTTCATCAGCGCCTTGACCGGCTTGCCGTTCACCGGGATGTCGGCCAGCACCATCTCCGCCACGCTGTCGTAGTCGAAGAAGTCGTTCGGCGAGAATTGGTAGTGCCACTTGATCTTGCCGGTCTTCGGGTCGAGCGCCACGACCGAGCAGGTGTAGAGGTTGTCGCCCTTGCGGGTGTTGGAGTTCCAGGAGCCGGCATTGCCGGTGCCCCAGTAGACCGTGTTGAGCGCCGGGTCGTAGGAGCCGGTGATCCAGGTCGAGCCGCCGCCGCGCTTCCAGGTGTCGCCCGGCCAGGTCTCCGCCCCCGGCTCGCCCTCCCCGGCCGTGGTGTAGGTGCGCCAGAGATGCTTGCCGGTCGCCGGGTCCCAGCCATCGATGAAGCCGCGGATGCCGTATTCGGCGCCGGAGATGCCGGTGATCACCACGCCGTCGGCGACCAGCGGCGCCACGGTCTGGGAGTAGCCGGCCTTCCAGTCGATGACGTTGGAGCGCCAGAGCTCCTTGCCGGTCTTCATGTCGAGCGCGACGACATTGGCGTCGAGCGTGGTGCGGAAGAGCTTGCCGTCATAGAGCGCGGCGCCGCGGTTGATGATGCCGCAGCAGACGATGCGCGGCGTCTCCGGCGGATACTCGATCTTCGATTTCCAGATCTGCCGCCCGGTCTTGGCGTCCACCGCCATGGTGGCGCTGTGCGTGGTGACGTAGAGCACGCCGTCATAGACGAGCGGCTGCGATTCCTGGGCGCGGTTGTCGTCGTAGCTGTAGTTCCAGACCGGCACCAGCCGCTTCACCGACTGCTTGTCGATCTGTGCCAGCGGGCTGTAGCGCTGCAGGTCGTAGCTCATGCCGTAATTCAGCACGTTCTTCGTATCGGCCGCGCCGCGCTGCAGCTCGGCGGCGGATTGCGCCAGGCCCGCCGCCGGCGCCAGGGCGGTGAGCATGGCGGCAAGCGCGGCTGCCCCCAGGATCCCTTTCATTCTTGGTCCTCCTCTCCCCCCCGATGCGTCTGCCTTGCCTGGCCGCGGCCAGGAGCCACCGCCGGGCTCGGGGCCCCGGAGGCGGCGCGGCAATGGGGCGGGAGGGGCTGCGGACCCCGCGGCGTGGCGAGGACAGGCGCGGGAGGGGCCATGGCGGGACGAGGCGGCCGGCCCGGCCGCGCCGCCCGGACGACCCCGGCCCGGAACGCCTCTCTCCCGCGGCCTGCCCTGACGGCAGCGCCGATCGGCCCGCGGCCCTCGCCCCCCCCTGCCTGTGGCCGGTTGTCCTGATCCCCAGGCCTGTCATTCCCGAAAAGCAGGAATGCAATTCCTGGCACGCGGCCCGTGGGAAGGGAACCGGGAAACACCGGCCTGGACGGCCTGGAGCGGGCCCCGATGCAGGTGCCGCCTGCGCTCCCCCGCGCAGCCTGCAAGGCTCGTCCGCAGGCATGCGGAACCCGCCGGGATCAGGCCATGGCGGGATGGCGGCGCGGCCGCGGCCTCGTCACCCGATCAGCTCGGGCCGCCGGACCCGGATCCGCCCTGGAGCCCGTGCCGCCGCAACTCGGCGCCGAGCCGCCCGGTGGCGGCGAGCCAGGCGAGGCGAAGATCGCCGCGCAGCGACCAGACGGGGTGGCGGAAGCTCGCCGGCCGGTTGCGCTCGACGCGGAGGTGCGAGATCCAGGCGCAGCCATAGCCGAGGACCGGGGCGAGCAGCAGCAGCCACCAGGGCCCGTGCAGCAGCCCGGCCAGCAGCAGCAGCACGCCGCCCCAGGTGCCGGCGATGTGGAGCGCGCGCGTCGCCGGCTGCGCATGCTCGCGCAGATAGAAGGGCCAGAAGGCGGCGAAACTCCCGAAGCGCTCGGCCATGGACGCGGAAGGTGGATGCCCGGCCGGGCCGGGGCAAGGCCCGGGCGTGCTCCGCGGTCGCGGGAGTTTCGCTTCCGGCCGCGCCGGCGCCGGGCCACTGTGCCGGCCATGCCGCTCCGCCTGTCGACTCCGCGCGCCTTCCTCCCCCTCCGCCACGCCACCTTCCGCACGCTCTGGCTGGCGACGCTCGCCAGCAACATCGGCATGTGGGTGCAGAACACCGGCGCCGGCTGGCTGATGACCAGCCTCGACCCGGCGCCGCTCATGGTCTCCATGGTCCAGGTCGCCTCCATGCTGCCGGTCTTCCTGCTGGCGCTGCCGGCCGGCGCGCTTGCCGACATCATCGACCGGCGCGCCTTCCTGCTCGGCGCCCAGGCCTGGATCCTGGCCATGGCGCTGATCCTCTCGGCCCTGGCCGCGACCGGCACGCTCGGCCCCTGGGGCCTGCTGACGCTGACCTTCTGCATCGGCGCCGGCAGCGCGATGAACTTCCCGGCCTGGGCGGCGACCACCAACGAGCTGGTCCCGCGCGAGGACCTGGTCGGCGCCATCGCGCTCAACGGCATCGGCTTCAACCTGGCGCGTGCCCTCGGCCCGGCGATCGGCGGCTTCGCCATCGCCGCCGCCGGCGCGCAGGCCGCCTTCGCGCTGAACGCCGTCTCCTTCCTGGTGCTGATCCTGGCGCTGGTCTTCTGGCGGCGGCCGGCGGCGCCGCGCGGCCGGATGCCGAAGGAGAACCTGGTCTCGGCCATGCGGGCCGGGCTGCGCTTCGTCTCGGCCAGCCCGGCGATGCGCGCCGCCATCCTGCGCGCCTGCACCTTCTTCCTCTTCAGCGCCGCGGTCTGGGGCCTGCTGCCGCTCTTCGTGCGGGAGCGCCTCGGCCTCGGCCCGGAGGCCTTCGGCCTCATGCTCGGCGTCATGGGCGGCTCGGCGGTCGCGGCCGGCTTCGCCCTGCCCGCGCTGCGCAACCGGCTGGACCGCAGCAGCACGGTGTTCTGGGCCTCGCTCGCCATCTGCCTGGCGATGGGCATCCTGGCGCTGTCGCATCACTGGCTGCCGGCCGCGCTCGGCATGCTGATCTATGGCGCCGCCTGGATCACCGCCGGCAGCACCCTGTCCGCCTCGGCCCAGCTCGCCGCGCCGGCCTGGGTGCGGGCGCGGGCGATCGCCATCTATCAGCTCAGCTTCTTCGGGGTCATGGCCCTGGGCTCGGCGCTGGCCGGCTGGGTCGGCGGCCGCTTCGGCGTGCCGCCCGCCCTCGGCGCCGCGGCGATCGGCGGCGCGCTGGCCGCGCTCCTGGTGCGGCGCTGGCGGATCGACAGCGTGGCCCTGGCCGAATCGGCGCCGGTCGCGGCGGCCGAGCCGCGGCCCGAGGCCCCGGCGGCATCGCTGCAGGCGCAGCTCGGCGAGCGCTCGGGCCGGATCCTGGAGGCGGTGCGCTACCGCATCGACCCGGCGGAGCGCGCCGCCTTCCTCGCCGCGATGCAGGAGGTGCGGCGGGTGCGGCTGCGCTCGGGGGCGGTGAGCTGGCGGCTCTACGAGGACGTGGCGCATCCCGAGCGCTGGATCGAGCTCTGGGCGGTCGAGAGCTGGACCGAGCATCTGCGCGAGGAGACGCGGCGGACCGAGGGCGACCGCGCGGCGCTGGCGCGCGCCGCGGCGCTGCACCGGGCCGAGGCGCCGCCGGAGGCGGCGCGCTTCCTGAACGTGGTTCCGTGAGCAGCGGCACCGGCCGTCGGATGCGGTCCGGAATGCCACCTTGCCTGGGATCAGCGCAGGGATGCCCTGGCACGACGCCCCCGGCAGAGCCGACCCGATCAGGCGGCCTCGCCTGATCGGGTGAAGGGGCTCTGGCCCGGCGCGTTCGCCGCTTTCGGGCGTGCGGCGCCGGCTCAGCCGAGCGGCCGGCCCTCATACACGCCGTATTGCAGATAGTGCTGCAACGGGTTGATGCCGGCCGCCGCGACATCCGGATTGGCTGCGAGGTAGCCATTGGTATGGAAGGCAGCGGAAGGATCAATGCCGGCGCGCCAGCCAAACATCTCGTAGTGGACCAACGGATCAATCCCGGCGGCGGCAACGCCCGGATTCTGTGCCAGGTAGTACTTCGTATCGAAGAGATAGTTCGGGTTGACGCCCGCCTGCCAACCATAGGCATGCCAGTGCTGGAGCGCGTCCATGCCGGCGTTGCCGACCGTGGGGTTAGTCAGCAGATAGTATTCCGAATCGAAACCGCCGCGGATGTCGAAGCCAACCGCGGCATGGGCGGCGCGGCCCTCGGACCGACCATAGTCGAGGAAGTGTTGGAGTGGGTTGATGCCGGCCTGCGCCACATCGGGATTCTGCAGCAGGTAGAGCGTGGTATCGAAGGAAGCGGAGGGGTCGCGCCCCTCTTTCCAGCCGAAATTCATGTAGTGGCTGAAGGCGTCGACGCCGGCACGACGGACCTCCGGATAGGCGGCGTTGTATCCTCCATAGTCGAAATAGCCGGGCTGGATGGCGAGCGAGCCGGAGGACAGATCCCATATCGTACCCGTCGCCTGGAAATAAACGATTCCACTTTCTGGGCGCTTTGCGATGTCGAGTAGTAATTGTTGAAATTGATCGAATTCACGCCACCTGGCGTCTGCATAACGAGGTCTGCGCCGTTGTTCGGCCGGGTGAACTGGAAGTAGGCTTCCGTCCAGTCGCGCCCGACGATCAGGATGTCGACGCCCGAACTATCGGTGATGGTATCGCGTCCGAAGGCGCCGGAGACGAAATATGTGTCGTCGCCATCATAGCCGAGCATCGTGTCGTTCCCGCCGAGCCCGGCCAGGAAATCCGCCCCTGGCGAGCCGGCCACCGTCTCGCTCGCGCTGGTACCGATGAAACCAACAGTGAGGAAGGCCGAGCCGTCGGCGAGGTTCCAGGTGACGTTGCTGGCCGGGAAATAGACAGTTTCGATCGCGCCGCGCGGTGTCGTGGTGCCAAAGTAATTATTTAGCTCAATCTGGTTGTCGCCACCATTCTGGCGGATGAGCAGATCGGCACCATCCCGCACGAGGCGAAAATTGGCGTCGGTGTAATCAAGGCCAAACTGTATCTGGTCCAGGCCCGAGGTGTCGCGGATTTGGTCCCGGCCGAAGCCACCCGAGAAGATGTAAATATCGTTGCCGTCACCGCCGCTGAGCGTGTCGTTGCCACCGAAGCCGGTGATCACGTCGTCCTGGGCCGTGCCCGCAAGAGTTTCGCTTGCCGCCGTTCCATTAATGATCATAAACGTTACGCTCCAATTCAAGCTCTGTGGGGAGGATCTCGCCCCGTAAGAATCTCGCCGCCCAACTGAACTGCATGCAATCTTTCTGAGAAGTTCGAACTCTTTAGACACTCGAACGTGATGGTGCCTTTCGTGATATTGATGTCATATTGCAATGAAATATCGACTGGTTAGGCCTGAAGTGGCTGTCGAGCGACCAAGTGGTGCAGACCGCCCCGGCGCACGCTCTTGTCATGCCGCCGGAACGCCGCTCATGCGCTGCCGCATGGCAGGCATCGACGCTGCAGGGGCTGACCCCGTGGTCGGCGCTGCCCACATTCACCCGGCAACAGCTTGAGGAGAACAAGCATGGCCAAGTCCGCCACCCTTCCCACCCGCAACGACGTCCCGAACAATGCCAAGCAGGTCTCGATCGGCGTGCTGCAGGGTTGCCTGGTCGACGGCATCGACCTCTACAACGCCACGCGCCAGGCCCATTGGAACGTCAAGGGCCCGCATTTCGGCGAGCTGCACAAGCTGTTCGAGGAGTTCTACCAGGCCCTGCAGACCAGCACGGACGACCTGGCCGAGCGCATCGTCCAGCTCGGCGGCACCGCCTGCGGCACCACCCAGGTTCTGGAGAAGACCACCCGGCTGCAGCCCTACCCGACCGACCTCCATGCCGGCATGGACCATGTGAAGGCGCTGGCCGACCGCTACGCCGCCGTGGCCAAGACGCTGCGCGAGGGCATCGACCAGACCGACGAGGCCGGGGACGCCGACACGGCCGACCTGCTCACCGAGCAGTCCCGCGCCACCGACAAGATGCTCTGGATGATCGAGGCGCATCTGGGCGGCGACAAGGCGGCCTGATCCCGGCCCGCGCGAGCGGGACGGCCGGCCTCCGGGCCGGACGGGGCGGCGGGGCATCCCGCCGCCCTTTTTCATGGCCTCGGCCGGCGCCGCCCCTCCATCAACGGGTCATGGAATTGCGCTTCCCTGGCGCGTCCCCGGCCGGCGGCGGCCGCGCACCGTGCCGGCGGCGCAAGGGCCGGGGCGCCGCCGGCCGCGACTCGCCGGGCGCATTGTATGGGGATGGCGCGGAGGCTATCTTGGCGGGGTCAGGGGAACAAGACATGAACGACCTGTTCGGCGGCCGGCGCCCCCCGAAGGGCGGCGCAGCCGAGGCCGCCTCCTATTCCGCCAAGGACATCGAGGTGCTGGAGGGGCTGGAGCCGGTGCGGCGCCGGCCCGGCATGTATATCGGCGGCACCGACGAGACGGCGCTGCACCACCTGGCGGCCGAGATCCTCGACAACGCCATGGACGAGGCGGTGGCGGGCCATGCCAATTTCATCGAGGTGACGCTGGAGCCGGGCAACTGGCTGACGGTGCGGGACAACGGCCGCGGCATCCCGACCGACCCGCACCCGAAATTCCCCAAGCTCTCGGCGCTGGAGGTCATCTTCACCACCCTGCATTCGGGCGGGAAGTTCTCCGGCAAGGCCTATGAAACCTCGGGCGGGCTGCACGGCGTCGGCAGCAGCGTGGTCAACGCGCTGGCCGAGCGGCTGGAGGTGGAGGTGGCGCGCGACCGCACCCTCTTCACCCAGGCCTATGCCCGCGGCAAGCCGCTCGGGAAGCTGAAGAATGCCGGGCCGGTGCACAATCGGCGCGGCACCTCGATCCGCTTCCGCCCCGATCCGGAGATCTTCGGCAAGCTGGAATTCCAGGCCGCCCGGCTGTACCGGCTCTGCCGCTCCAAGGCCTATCTCTATCGCGGCGTCGAGATCCGCTGGGCCTGCGACGCCACGCTGGTGAAGGATGGCGAGACCCCGACCGCGGCGGTGCTGCATTTCCCGGGCGGCCTCGCCGATTTCCTCGCCTCCGCCATCGAGGGGCGCGGCCAGGTGGTCCCCGCCGCCTATGCCGGGGAGGCCGGCTTCCCCGACGGCCAGGGGCGCTGCGAATGGGCCATCACCTGGCTCGAGCAGGGCGACGGCTTCCTCTCGACCTATGCCAACACCATCCCGACGCCGCAGGGCGGCACGCATGAGGCCGGGCTGCGCGCCGCCCTGGTCAAGGGCCTGCGCGCCTATGGCGAGCTGAAGAAGGAGCGGCGCGCCGCCAGCGTGACGGCCGAGGACCTGTTCGGCGGCATGGCCGGCATGCTCTCGGTCTTCGTCCGCGACCCGCAATTCCAGGGCCAGACCAAGGAGAAGCTGACCAGCCCGGAGGCCGCCCGGCTGGTCGAGGCGGCGCTGCGCGACCATTTCGACCATTGGCTCGCCGGCGACACCCAGACCGCCGACAACCTGCTCGCCTGGGCGATCGAGCGGGCCGAGGAGCGCATCCGCCGCCGCGAGCAGAAGGACACGCCGCGGAAGAGCGCGACCCGCAAGCTCCGCCTGCCCGGCAAGCTGGCCGATTGCGCGCGGGAGAGCGCCGAGGGGACGGAGCTGTTCCTGGTCGAGGGCGACAGCGCCGGCGGCTCGGCCAAGCAGGCGCGGGACCGCGAGACCCAGGCGGTGCTGCCGCTGCGCGGCAAGATCCTGAACGTCGCCTCGGCCAGCGCCGACAAGCTGCGGCAGAACCAGGAGCTGAAGGACCTGATCGAGGCGCTGGGCTGCGGCGCCGGCGAGCGCTTCGACATGGCCCGGCTGCGCTACGGCCGCGTCGTCATCATGACCGATGCCGATGTCGACGGTGCGCATATCGCCGCGCTGCTGATGACCTTCTTCTACAAGGAGCTGCCCGAGCTGGTGCGCCAGGGCCGGGTGCATCTGGCGCAGCCGCCGCTCTACCGGCTGCAGGCCGGCGGCAAGTCGGTCTATGCCATGGACGACCGCGACCGGGAGCGGCTGCAGCGGCGCGAGTTCAAGCCGAACCAGCGGGTCGAGGTCAGCCGCTTCAAGGGCCTCGGCGAGATGCCGCCGGCGACGCTGAAGGAGACCACCATGGACCCGCGGCGGCGGACGCTGCTGCGCGTGGTGCTGCCGCCGGAGGAACGGGCGCGGACCTCGGAGCTGATGGAGGCGCTGATGGGCCGGCGGCCGGAGCTGCGCTTCAAATTCATCCAGGACAATGCGGCGAAGCTCGATGTCGAGGAGGTCGATGTCTGAGCGCGCCGCGCCGCCCGCCTGCCCCGCCGCCACCTTGACGCCGCCGGCGCGGAGGATTTATGGCCTTCGCGCCGGCGGCTCGCCCCGGCCCTACGACAACCCGAGAGAGAAATGGACTGCCACCCTAGCCGTGGCGCCGTCCGGCTCGTCCGCCATGCGGGAGCCCCGGCGCCGCGCCTGACAGCAAGGGCCGAAGCACCCGGCGCGATGCGGCCGGGCGATGTCGGAGGTGGGGCCTCGCCCGGGCCGCGTCCTGGATCACGGGGCGCGCGGACCTAAGGGGAGGCCGCAGCGGCACCAAGGGCCCGCGGGCCGGTGCCGATGCCTCCCGCACTCGCTCCCGTCGCGCGCCGTGGCCCGACGGAGACGAGCAATGTCGATCACCGCGAGCGTCCTCGCCTGCATCCCCGGCCTCGCCGCCATGGTCACCGACCGGCGGGAGGCGCCAGCGATCCCAGCCCCGCCGGGCCGTCCCGACGACGCGCCGGCCGGGGGGCACGACCCCGCCGCCCAGGCCGCCCCGGCGCGCGATCCCTGGTCCGGCGTCGTGGCCAGCCGCCTGAGCCGCGCCGCCCTGGCCCGCGACGACGCGGCCTGATCCCCTCGCGCGCGTCCTGATCCCGCAATCCGGCGGACTGCGCCGTTCCGCGGCGTTCGGGGATGGCCCCCCGGATGCCGCGGCAGGGCCTGCATGCGCGGTCCGCACCCGGACGTTCATGGAGCATGAACCAGGATCGTTGCCTGATCGTCGCGGCCGGGCCCGCCGATCGGGATCGGCGCCGGAACGCGCGCTTCGGCGCCCGAGTCGGCGCCGCCACAATGTGCGCCAGCGCACAGCCCCTCCGCTGCCGCTGACGGCATGGTGCGCTCGCCGGGCCAGGTGGAGGAGAGAATGGTGATCGAGGAGCCGGACCACCCCCGCATGATGCTGCCGCTGTTCCTCGTGGCCTGCGCGGTCGGTGCCTGGCTGCTGGTGCTCTGCAGCCTCATCCTGCCGCCCTAGGGCGTTGGCCGTCACCTGCGTTCACGGCCAATGCTCCAGCCTTCTGTGTTCAGAGCATCGTCGCCCGATCAGGTGGGTCCACCTGATCGGGATCCGCTCAAGGGCGGTTCCCCTGAACACCGGTTCAGGAGAAGCGCCCTAGACTATTGTTTTCAGAGCATCTTCACCTGATCAGGTGAGTCCACCTGATCGGGATCTGCTCTAGATCAGGAACACGCCCTTGCCGCTCGTCTGGGTGTCGAACAGCCGGTAGGCCTCCTCGGCCTGGTCGAGCGTCCAGGTCTCGGTGAAGAGGTCGTCCACCTTGATGCCGCGGTCGACGATGAACTGCGCGCATTCCTCCTGCCCGACCGTGGAGAAGGTCCAGGAGGCGACGACGCTCGCCTGCCGGCGCAGCATGTCGGGCGAGACGTCGATCGTCACCTCGCCGCCCTCGCCGACGAAGCAGCAGGTGCCCCAGACCTTCAGCGCGCGGATCGCCTGCACGCGCGCCTGCGGCGAGGAGGAGGTGTCGAGGCTCAGCTCGGCGCCGAGCCCGTGCGTCAGCTCGCGGATCGCCGCCACCGGATCGACGTTGGAGGGGTTGATCGTCTCCGCCGCGCCGAAGGCCCGGGCCCGCTCCAGCCGCTGCGGCGAGATGTCGAGGGCGATGACCCGCGCGCCCATGGCGGCGGCGAGCTGCGTCGCCGAGAGCCCGACCGGCCCCTGGCCGAAGATCGCGATGGTGTCGTTGCCCGAGACGTTCAGCCGCCGCAGCGCGCCCCAGGCCGTGCCGGTGCCGCAGGAGATGGCCGCGCCGGCCTTGAAGCTCAGCGCCTCGTGCAGCGGCACCAGCGTGTTCGCCGGCACGCAGAGATAGGGCGCGTGGCCGCCATGGGCGTTGTTGCCATAGACCTTCACCGCGGTCTTCTGGCAGAGCTGCTGCCAGCCGGTGCGGCAATGGCCGCAGGTGGTGCAGCCCTGGTAGTGGTGCACCATCACCCGCTGCCCGAGCTGCGCCTGGCGCGGATCGACGCCCGGGCCGATGGCGGCGACGACGCCGCAGGGCTCGTGGCCGACGATCACCGGCCCTTCCGCCGCGGCCAGGCCCATGCCCTGCCGCACGCCCTTCGGCCGGCGGTACTGCTTCAGGTCGCTGCCGCACATGCCGGAGGCCTTCATCTCCAGCACCACCTCGCCCGGGCCCGGCGTCGGGTCCGGGAAGGTCATGATCTCCAGCTCCCGGTCGCCCGGGAATACGACGCCGCGCATGCGCTTCCTCCGCTTTCCTGTGTTGCGGCGAAGGCTAGAGCAGAAGCCGCCTGGGGGAAATCGCCCGCGCGGGCCGCGGCGGCCCGCCGGGCGCAGCGCCGGCATCGCCACCGGCGCGGCGGCGGTGGACGCCGCCTGGCGGCCGGGGCATGGTCCGGCCGATGATGCCGGACACCCTGTCGGACGGCGCCGGGCGGGCCGGCGACCAGCGCCTTCCGCCGGAGACGCCGCGCCGCCGCTGGCTCGCCCCTCTCCTGCGCGGCCTCCTGCTGCTCCTCCTCCTCGCCATCCTCGCCGCCGGCGGCCTGCTCTGGGCGACGCGGCCGGCGAGCGATGCGACGCTGCGCCTGCCCGGCCTCTCCGCCCCCGTCACCATCACCCTCGACGGGCACGGCATCCCCCGCATCGCGGCGCTGACCGAGACGGATACGGCGATGGCGCTCGGCTGGCTGCATGCGCGAGACCGGCTCTTCGCCATGGAGCTGATGCGGCGCGGGGCCGCCGGCCGCCTCTCCGAGATCGCCGGGCCGGCGACGCTGCGCTCGGACCGCTTCGTGCGGCTGCTCGGCCTCGCCCGCCGCGCCGAGGCGGATTTCGCCGCGCTGCCCGGCGATGCCCGCGCCCTGCTCGAGGCCTATGCCGTCGGGGTGAATGCCTGGATCGCCGCCCGGGGCCGCTTCGCCGCGCCGGAATTCCTGCTGCTCGGCCGGCCCGAGCCCTGGCGGCCGGCCGACAGCCTGCTCTGGGCCAAGGTCATGGGCCTCTGGCTCTCCGGCAATTGGCGGAGCGAGATCGAGCGCGCCCGGCTGGCCGCGATCCTGCCGGAGGCGCGGCTGCGCGAGCTCTGGCCGGAGGATCGCAGCATCGGCCGCCCCGACCTCGCCGGGCTCGATCCCGGCCATCTCGCGCGGCTGGCCGCCGCCCTGCCGCGCTTCCCCGAGCCCGGCACCCTGCCCGCCTCGGCGAGCAATGCCTGGACGGTCGGGCCGTCGCGCTCCGCCTCCGGCGCGCCGCTGCTCGCCTCCGACCCGCATCTCGGCTTCCAGGCGCCGATCCTCTGGTACCTGGCGCGGATCGACATGCCGGGCGGGCGGATGCTGGCCGGCGCCACCAGCCCCGGCGTGCCGCTGATGGTGATCGGCCGCAACGCCGACCTCGCCTGGGGCTTCACCACCACCTCCTCCGACACCCAGGACGTCTTCATCGAGCGCCCGGCCGGCCCGGACGCCTATGAGACGCCGGAAGGGCCGCGCCCCTTCCTGGTGCGCGAGGAGGTGATCCGGGTCCGCGGCGCGGCGCCGGAGACGCTGCGGGTGCGCGAGACGCGGCATGGCCCGGTGATCTCCGACCTCGACGCGACGCCGCCCACCGACCACCTGCTTGCCGTCGCCATGGCCAACCTGGCGCCGGGCGACACCGGCGCGGCCGGGCTGCTGGCCCTGAACCGCGCCCATTCGGTCGCCGAGGCGCGCAGCGCCGCCGCCCTCATCACCAGCCCGCCGCAGAACCTGATGCTGGCCGATGCGGGCGGGCATATCGGCATGGTCCTCACCGGCCGGGTGCCGCTGCGCCGCGCCGGCGACGGCACCCGGCCGGCCCCGGGCTGGGACGGCAGCCATGACTGGACCGGCTGGGTGCCCTTCGCCGCCCTGCCGCATCGGCAGGACCCGCCGAGCGGCCTGCTCGCCAATGCCAACAACCGCCCCGCGCCGCCGGACAGCCCGGTCTTCCTCGGCCGCGACTGGCCGGATGACTGGCGCTTCCGCCGCATCGGCGAGCGCCTGCGCGCCGTCCCGCGGCACGATGCCGCCGGCTTCGCCGCGATCCAGCGCGACACCGTCTCGGCCTTCGCCCGCGGCCTGGTCGGGCCGGACTCCCTGCTCGCCCGCCTGCCGCGGCCGCCGGGGCTTGCCGGCGCCGCCCAGGCCCTGCTGCTCGCCTGGGACGGCGATCTCCGCGCCGAGCGGCCGGAGGGGCTGATCTTCAATGCCTGGCTGCTCCGCCTGGGCGAGCTGGCGCTCGCCGCCGGCGGCGTCCCGGCGGACAGCGTGACGCCGCGCGCCGGCTTCCTCGCGCTGGTGCTGGCGCCCGATGGCGGCGGCGCCGCCTGGTGCGGCGGCGACTGCCCGGCGCTGGCGGCGCGGGCCCTGGAGGAGGCGATGGCGCCGCTGGCGGCGGCGCTCGGCCCGGACCCGGCCGGCTGGCGCTGGGGCGAGCGCCATGTCGCGCGCTTCGAGCATCCGGTGCTGCGCGGCCTGCCCCTGCTCGGCCCGCTCACCACCCTCTCGGCCGCGGTCGGCGGCGACGAATGGACCATCGCGCGCGGCGGCCTCCGCGGCCGCGGGCCGGACCCCTTCGCCGACATCCACGGCGCCGGGCTGCGGCTGGTCGCCGACCTCGCCGATCCGGACCGGACGCTGGCGATCATCGCCACCGGCCAGTCCGGGCATCCGCTCTCGGCGCATTGGGGGGATCTGCTGCCGCTCTGGCGCGATGGCGGGATGGTGGCGCTCGGTCGCCTCGCCGGGCGGCCGCGGGGCCGCATCACCCTCAATCCCTGAGCGGCGCGGCGGGTTTTCGCACGGAAGTGGTTGATTCCCCGGCCCGTCGCGCCGAAACTGGCATCGCCGATGTTGCACCGCCCCACCCGCCGTCCGCAATTCTTCTACACCACCGCGCCCCTGCCCTGCCCCTATCTGGCGGGCAGGACGGAGCGCAAGATCGTGACCGAGCTGACCGGCCCGGATGCGGAGGCGCTGCACGACCGGCTCTCCCGCGCCGGCTTCCGCCGCAGCCACAACATCGCCTATTCGCCGGTCTGCCCGGGCTGCAACGCCTGCATCCCGATCCGCATCCTGGCGCCGCAATTCGAGCTCAACCGGGCGCAGCGCAAGCTGCAGCGGATCAATGGCGACGTCGCCGGCTTCGAGATGCCGGCCCGGGCGACCGCCGAGCAGTTCCAGCTCTTCCAGCGCTACCAGCAGGCGCGGCACGGCGACGGCGACATGGCGGCGATGGGCTTCTACGACTATCGCGCCATGGTCGAGGACACGCCGATCACCACCGGCATGGTGGAGTTCCGCGACGCCCAGGACCGGCTGCTCGGCGCCTGCCTCACCGACTGGCTCTCGGACGGGCTCTCGGCGGTCTATTCCTTCTTCGACCCGGCCGAGGCGCGGCGCAGCCTCGGCAGCTGGGCCATCCTCTGGCTGGTGCAGCGGGCGGTGGCGCTCGGCCTGCCCTATGTCTATCTCGGCTACTGGGTGCCGGAGAGCCGGAAGATGTCCTACAAAAGCCGCTTCCGGCCGAGCGAGGTGCTGATGGGCGGCGTCTGGCGGGTGCTCGAGGAGAGCGCCGCGGCGCCCGAGCCGGCGGTGGTGCCGGAGACGGCGGGCTAGCCTTCCCCACCCCACCCCATCCCCTTGGCAACGGCGGAACGGGGCTGGCGCGGCGGCGGGGCTTCCCCATCTCTCGCCCTGCATGACCGGCGCCCCCGCCACCCCGCTCCTCGACATCCGCCGGATCTATTGCGAGCCCGCCGCCGCCGCGCTGCCGCGCGGCGCCGCCATCCTGGCGCGCTTCCCCGCCGCCGAGCGCATCCCGGTCGAGTCGCACTGGCGCATCCCGGCGCTGCGCGAGGGCGATCCCGGCGACTACCTGCGGCCGAAGCGCGAGACGCTGGTGCTCGGCGTGAAGCAAGGCCTCGGCTTCCGCCCGAACGGGCGCAGCGCCGACTTCATCGCCCCCTCCACCTCGAATGGCTGCGCCATGGCCTGCGCCTATTGCTATGTCGCGCGCCGCAAGGGCCACGCCAACCCGATCACCGCCTTCGCCAACATCGAGGCGATCCTGGCGGCGACGGCGCGGCACGCGGCGCGGCTCGGCCCGAAGCCGCAGCCGAACCAGGTCGATCCGGCGGCCTGGGTCTACGACCTCGGCGAGAACGGCGATCTCTCGGTCGATGCCCTCATCTCCGACAATGTCCGCGACCTCGTCGCCCTGTTCCGCACCCTGCCCAACGCCAAGGGCAGCTTCGCCACGAAAGGGGTGAACCCGGCCCTGCTGGACTACGACCCGCAGGGCCGCACCCGCATCCGCATGTCGCTGATGCCGCCCGGCCTGGCCCGGCTGCTCGACGTGCGGGCCGCGCCGGTCGAGGCGCGCATCGCCGCCCTGCCCGAGCTGCACCGCGCCGGCTATGAGGTGCAGGTGAACTTCTCCCCGGTGGTGCTGCGCGAGGGCTGGGAGGCGGAGTGGGCGGCGCTGTTCCAGGCGCTCGACGATGCCTTGCCGGCGGCGATGAAGCCCGGCCTCGCGGCCGAGGTGATCATGCTCACCCACAACGCGGCGCTGCACGAGATGAACCTCGCCTGGCATCCGAAGGCGGAGGCGCTGCTCTGGCGCCCCGACCTCCAGGAGGAGAAGCGGAGCGGCACCGGCGCGGTCAATCTCCGCTACCGCGCCGCCTGGAAGGCGCGCTGGCTCGCCCGCTTCCAGGCGCTGCTCGCCGCCCGCCTGCCCTATTGCCGGGTGCGCTACGCCTTCTGATATCGAGCGCAGGCCGGCCTCCGGCGGCCTCGGCGTCAGGGCGGCCCGGCGATGTCGAAGATGCTCGGCAGCAGGACATGGGTGCGGGCGCGCACCAGGTCGCCCAGGGGCTCGCGGGCCAAGCGATCCGCCGCGGCCAGGGGCTGGCGCGTCTGCTCCAGCCGCGCCGCGTCGCCGGCGAAGGCGGCCGCCAGATGCGCCCGGACATTCTGGTTGTTGCGGTAGTACTGGTGGTGGATGGAATCCCATTCGGTGCCGCCGGCCGCCAGGATGCGGCCGCGATCGACCGCGTTGATCCCCGGCAGGCAATCCACCACCGCCACATGCCCCGGCAGCCCCTCCAGCCGGCCCGGCCCGACATGGCCGAGGCGCCGCCCGCCGCCATTGGCCAGGCCGCTCACCGTCTCCAGCACCGGATCGACATTGGTGCCGATCGTCACCGCCCGGGCGAGATCGGCCAGCCGCAGCAGCGGCGTGCCGGCCTGGCCGAGATGCTGGTCGATATCCGCCGCCATCAGCACCGCATGCCGGATGGCGAGGCGGTCGGCGGGCGCCGGCCAGCCGGGGGCGAAGCTGGAGAGGGCGTGGTGCAGCACCCAATTCCCCATGCTGTGCGCCAGCAGGGCGAGGCGCCGCCCCGGCGCGCCGGCGGCGGCGCGGGCCAGCAGCACCTCCTGCAGCAGCCGGGCCATGGCCGGGCCGCTCCGCATCGCCGAATCCTGGTCCGTGCGATAGGGCTCGGCGGCCGCATCGAGGTCGAGGCCCTGCAGCCGGCCGAGCGTTACGCCGAGGGAGGGCCAGGCGCAGACCAGGGGCACCAGCCGCACCCCGGGCTCGGCCCCGGCATAGAATTCGACGATCTGCGCCGCGCGTCGCAGCACGCCCTCGAGGCCGTTGGCGAAGCCGTGCAGCCAGAGCAGCGGCACCCCGTCCACCCCCGCCTCGGCGAGCCAGGCGGCGAACGCCGCGCCGGCGGCGGGCGACGGCCGGGGATCGGCCAGGGCCAGGGCGCCGGTCTCGGTGATCTCGAGCAGGTCGCGCTCCGCCTCGGTCCGCAGCGGGTCGCCGAGCTCGGCCAGCCGCGCCTCGCCGAAGCGCAGCCCCTCCAGCCGCGCGGCATCGCCGACCGGCGGCGGCAGGGCGCCGGCCCGGTTGGTGGCGAAGAAGACGCGGATCGCCATGGCTGGCCTCCCCCTGCTGGGGCGCCAGCCTAGGGCGGCCGCGCCGGCCGGGCCGTGCGGCGGCGCACGCCGCGGCGCGGCCGATCAGCCGAAGCGGTTGCTGCGCGGGAAGCCGTTCGGCGGCATCTTGCCCGCCCCGGCCCGGTTGCCGCGCCAGGGGGTGAGGTCGGTCTCCACCCGCTGCCGGTCGCCGAGCGCCCAGC
Organism: Roseicella frigidaeris; assembly: GCF_003258945.1. Taxonomy (GTDB): domain Bacteria; phylum Pseudomonadota; class Alphaproteobacteria; order Acetobacterales; family Acetobacteraceae; genus Paracraurococcus; species Paracraurococcus frigidaeris. Next base: position 135,465 of record NZ_QLIX01000006.1, read on the forward strand.
TCAGCCCCTCCTTGCGGGTGAAGACCTTGAGGTCGGACAACTCGCCATCCTTGTAGGATTGCAGCTGCACGCCGCGGCCGCGCGCCATCTCCGGCACTTGGTCGAGCGGGAAGAGCAACAGCTTGCGGTTGCTGCCGATGACGGCGACGGTGTCGCCCTCGGCCGGCGCGCAGGCCGCCGCCTCGCGGCCTGGCTCCAGCACCAGCACCTGCTTGCCGGTGCGGCGCTCGGCCAGCAGGTCCTCGCCCTTCACCAGGAAGCCGCGGCCGTCGCTGCCGGCGACGAGGTAGCGCCGGCCCTCCTCGTGCACGAAGAGGCAGAGGATGGCGTCCTCGTTCGTCAGCTCCACCATCAGCCGCACCGGCTGGCCGTCGCCGCGGCCGCGCGGCACCGCATCGGCCTTCAGCGTATAGGCCTTGCCGTTGGTGGCGAAGAGGACGAGGCGGTCGGTGCTCTGGGCATGCACCCAGGTGTGCAGGCTGTCGCCCTCCTTGAAGCGCAGCTCGGCATCCTCGGCGATGTGCCCCTTCTGGGCGCGGATCCAGCCCTTCTCGGAGAGGATGACGGTGATCGGCTCGCGCTCGACGAAGGCGGTCTCGTCCACCAGCACCGCCGGCAGCAGCCGGCCGGTCTCGGTGCGCCGCTTGCCGAGCGCGCCCTCCCCGAAGCGCTCCCGCGTCGCCCGCAGCTCGGCCTCGATCGTCTCCCAGCGCCGGCCCTCGGACTGCATCAGGCCGCGCAGCGCCTTCTGCTCGGCCGAGAGCTTCCTGTGCTCCTTGCGGATCTCCATCTCCTCGAGCTTGCGGAGCGCGCGCAGCCGCATGTCGAGGATGGCGTTGGCCTGCACCTCGGTCAGGCCGAAGGCGGCCATCAGCGCCTCCTTCGGCTTGTCCTCCTCGCGGACGATGCGGATCACCTCGTCGAGGTTGAGGTAGACGATGAGGTAGCCGTCGAGGATCTCGAGCCGCCGGGCGATGGCGGCGAGGCGATGCTCGCTCCGCCGCACCAGCACCACGTGCCGGTGCTCCAGCCAGGACCAGACCACCTCCGCCAGGCCCATGACGCGCGGCGTGCGCTCGGCATCCAGCACGTTCATGTTGAGCGGGATGCGCGCCTCGAGCCCGGTCGCGCGGAACAGCGTCTCCATCAGCACGCCGGGATCGACCGTGCGGCTCTTCGGCTCCAGCACGATGCGCACCACGTCGGTGCTCTCGTCGCGGATGTCGCCGAGCAGCGGGAGCTTCTTCTCCTCCATGAGCTGGGCGATCTGCTCGATGAGCTTCGCCTTCTGCACCTGGTAGGGGATCTCGCTCACCACCACGCCCCAGCTGCCGTTCTTGCCGGCCACCTTCTCCCAGCGCGCCCGCACCCGGAAGCCGCCGCGGCCGCTGGCATAGGCCTCGCGGATCGCCTCGGGCGGCTCGACCAGCACGCCGCCGGTCGGGAAGTCCGGCCCCGGCAGCACCGCCAGCATGGGCGCGAGGCTGGCGGCGAGGAACCCGGCGCGCGCCGAGGGCGCGGCCCCCTCGGCCGGCGCGGCCGGCCGCACCGCGTCGAGGGTGAGCCGGCGCTCGCGGAACAGCGCGAGCTGCGCCAGCGCCGCGTCGCAGAGCTCGCCGGCATTGTGCGGCGGGATCGCCGTCGCCATGCCGACGGCGATGCCGTTGGCGCCGTTCGCCAGCAGGTTCGGGAAGGCCGCCGGCAGCACCACCGGCTCCTGCTCCTCGCCATCGTAGGTGGCGCGGAAATCGACGGTGTCCTCGTCGATCCCCTGGAGCATGGCCTGCGCCACCTCGGTCAGGCGGGCCTCGGTGTAGCGCATGGCGGCGGCGTTATCGCCGTCGATGTTGCCGAAATTCCCCTGCCCCTCGACCAGCGGGTAGCGGGCGGCGAAATCCTGGGCGAGGCGGACCATGGCGTCGTAGATCGCGGCGTCGCCATGCGGGTGGTACTTGCCCATGACGTCGCCGACGATGCGGGCGCATTTCTTGAAGCCCGCCGCCGGGTCCAACTTGAGTTGGTGCATGGCCCAGAGCAGCCGGCGATGCACCGGCTTCAGCCCGTCCCGCACATCCGGCAGCGAACGCGCCATGATGGTGGAGAGGGCATAGGCGAGGTAGCGTTCGGACAGGGCATCCGCGAGGCGGGCGTCCCTGATGTTGCCGCCATCCGGCGCGGCCGGCGGGGCCTTGATGTCGTCGGGCATGGAGCTCCGGGATTCGCGCTTCGTTCCCCTCCTTCTAGCGCGTCCGGCCGCTCTCCGCCACGTCCTCGGCCAGGACCGGGCCCGGCGGGACGCGCCGCGCCACCCGGTCCTGCAGCAGGGCGCGCGCCTGCGGCAGCCCCTCCGGCCGCTCGGCGAAGACGTCGCGGGCGAGGAAATGCCCGGTCAGCCGCAGCCCCGCCAGCCAGTCCGCCGGCCCCTCGCCGGCCGACTGGCCGAGCAGGTAGGGCGGCAGCGGCAGCAGCCGGTCGCGCCAGGGGGCGCCGGCGGCGGCGCTGACGGCGCGGCCGGTGCGGGGCGAGACGAAGACCAGCTCCTCCGCCGTGCCGGTCGCGGCGCAGCGGCCGAGATCGAGCCCGTAGCCGAGCTCGCCGAGCAGCGCCGCCTCCCAGCGCACATAGTCGGGCAGCAGCGCCGCCGCCTGCCCCGCCCCCTGCCCTGCCCCGTCCCCTGCCCCCTGGGACAGCCGGGCGACCAGCGAGACCAGCCCCTGGAAGCAGCGGGGATGCGGCACCCGCTCGGGCAGCGCCGCCTCGGCGACGGCGCAGGCGGCCGAGAGCAGCGCCAGCGCCAGCGGCTCCTCCATGGCCAGCGCCGCCGCCGGATGCACCAGCTCGCCGGTCAGGCTGCCGAGCTGCTCCGGCAGCCGCGCCACCCAGCGCGCCTCGACCAGGTTGCCGCGCTGCCAGACCGGCGCCTGGGCGCGCGAGGCGCCGCCCTTGGCGAGGCCGGCATGCCGCCCCAGCGCCTCGGTCAGCAGCGAGACCACCGCGCCGCTCTCGCCGAGCGGCCGGGCGTCGAGCACCACGGCGGGGGCCTGCCATTCCATCACCGCAGCATATGGCGTGCGGCCCCGGCCGGCGCCAGCCGGGCGCCGGCCGCCCCGGCGCCGGCCGCCTCAGAACACTGTGCGCGCTGCGCTGCGGCAACGGCCCGGCGCAACCCGGGGCGGGTCCGCATTGTTCCATGCCGGGGCGGCGCGACGCCCCTCGGCAGCAGGGAGGGCGAGCGCATGTCCGAGATCGAGGAGCTCGCCAGGCTGCGGCCGCTGCCGCTGCGCTTCGCCCATCTCGCCGGCGGCTTCTGGCGCGGCCCGACGCGCTGGCAGGCGATGGCCCTGACCGGCATCCTAGGCAGCCTGACCGCCGCCGAGATCGCCCTCTCGGTTCGCTTCAACGCCTGGCTCGGCGACCTCTTCGACGTGCTGGAGCGCCGCGCCGCCGGCGAGCTGGCGGCGCAATGCCTGGTCTTCGCGGCGCTCGTCCTCGGCTTCGGCCTGCAGGCCGGGCTGCACCTCACCTGCCGCCGGGCCCTGCAGCTCCGTTGGCGGCGCTGGCTGACCGAGCGGCTCGCCGGGGCCTGGCTGCGCCGCGCCGAGCCGCTCGACGCCAGCAGCGGCGCCGCCAACATCGACGGCCGCATCGCCGAGGATATCCGCATCGCCACCGAGGAGGCGGTGGAGCTGTGCGGCTCGCTCTGGCAGGCGCTGCTGCTGCTGGTGGTCTTCGGCAGCCTGCTCTGGGAGATCTCCGGCAGCCCGAGCTTCACGATCCTCGGCCAGGAGGTCCGCATCGCCGGCTACATGGTCTGGCTCGCCCTGCTCTACGCCCTGGTCAGCGGCGTCGCCGCCTTCGTGCTCGGCCGGCCGCTGGTGCCGGCGACCGACCGGCGCCAGGCGGCGGAGGCCGAGTTCCGCGTCGCCCTGGTGCATCTGCGCGACAACCGGCCGGCCTCGCGGCTGGGCGGGCTGGCGCGGCTGCGGCCGCTCTTCGCCGGCATCGCCCGCACCTGGGACGGCCAGACCCGCAGCATGGCGCGGCTCTCCGGCTACAATGCCGGGCATGGCCGGCTGACGACGACCTTCCCGATCCTCGCCGGGCTGCCGGGCTATTTCCAGGGCGTGGTCTCGCTCGGCGGGCTGATGCAGGGGGCGCAGGCTTTCCAGCAGCTCGCCGCGGCGCTGACCTGGCCGGTGACCAGCATGGAGCGGGTGGCGACCTGGGGCGCCTCGGCCGAGCGGGTTCTGGCGCTGCAGGCGGCGCTGGCCGCCGGCGAGGCCCCCGCCCCCGCCGCGGCGCCCGCCCCGGCGGTGCTGCCGGTGCCGGCGGGCTGATCCCGGACGGCCGTTGCTGGTGACCCATCGACGGCCCCCTCGAGCGCCGGGCGGGTTGCTCCGCGCCCTTGGCTGCGCGGCACGAGCCGCGGCGCCCGGTCGGGCGCGCGGCATGAACGGGACATTCATGCCGCTGGCATGAGACGCGGCCCGGCGCGGCGCTGGGCCGCCTGCGTCACGCCTTCGGTCATCCCCGCAGGCGATCGCCCTACCCCGCCGCCCCCCGCCCCGGCAGTTCCAGCCGCGCCAGCAAGCCGCCCTCCGGGCTCCGCCCGAGGCTCAGCGCGCCGCCATGCAGGGCCGCCAGATCGGCGACGATGGGCAGGCCGAGGCCCGATCCCGGCGCCGCCTCGTCGAGCCGCACCCCGCGCCCGAGCACCGCGGCGCGGCTCGCCTCCGGCACGCCCGGCCCGTCATCGCCGACCTCGATGACCACCAGGCCCGGCGCCGCCCGCACCGCCACCCACACCCGCCGCGTCGCCCATTTGCAGGCATTCTCCAACAGGTTGCCGAGCATCTCGGCCAGGTCCTGGCGGTCGATCCGCACCCGCGCCGCGGCATCGCCCCCAAGCTCGATCGCCACCCCATCCTCGGCGAAGAGGCGGGCGAGGGCGCGGGCCATCTCCTCTGCCACCTCGAGCGGCGCCGCCTCGGCGGCACGCGCCAGCCCCGGCGCGGCGCTCGCCCGGGCGCGGGCCAGATGGTGCCGCACCAGCCGGTCCAGCGCCTCGGCCTGCACCCGCGCCTCCTCCGGCGCCGGCACCGGGCCGGCCGCCTCCGGGCCGAGGGCGTTGCGCAGCACCGCGATCGGCGTCTTCAGCGCATGCGCGAGGTTGCCGAGATGCGACCGCGCCCGCTCCACCGTCGCGTGGTTCTGCGCCACCAGCTCGTCGATCTCGGCGACCAGCGGCGCCACCTCGGCCGGCGCCGGCACCTCGCCCAGCCGGTCGCGGGCGCCCGCCCGCACCTCCGCCAAGGCCTGGCGCAGCCGGCGCAGCGGCGCCAGGCCGAGCACCACCTGCCCGACCACCAGCCCGACCAGGCCGAGCCCGAACAGGGCGAAGGCCAGCACCAGGTTGCGCCGGAGATGCGCCAGCTCGGCATCCACCGGGCCGCGCGCCACCGCCACCTGCACATGCACCGGCGCGCTGGCCCGCAGCGGCACCACCTCGCGCTGCACCAGCCGCAGCCGCTCGCCGCGCGGGCCGAGGATGTCGGAGATGGCGACCGACCCGGGGGCGGCGCCAGGCCCGCCGCCCTCGCGCGGCGCCGGCAGGCCGGAATCCCAGAGCGAGCGGGAGCGCGCGGTGGCGCCGTCCGGCCCGGTGAGCTGCCAGTAGCGGCCGGAGAGCGGGCGCTCCAGATCGGGATCGGGCAGCGGCCGGGCGAGGCGCGGCCGGCCATCGGCATCGAGGCCGGTGGCCGCGGCCACGGCATCGAGCAGCCCGGTGGTGCGGGCGTCGAAGGCATCCTCGACCTGGTCGATGACGAGGTCGGTGACGTACCAGCCAACCAGCGTCAGCCCGCCGGCGACCCAGAGCGCGCTTGCCAGGGCGAGGCGGAGGGTGAGCGAGGCGCGCGCCGCGCGAAGCATCCCGCCCGTCACCCCTCGGGCGCGACCAGCCGGTAGCCCTGGCCGCGCAGCGTCTCGATCAGCCCCTCGCCCAGCTTGCGCCGCAGCCGGCCGATGACGACCTCGAGCGTGTTGCTGTCCCGGTCGAAATCCTGGCCGTAGAGATGCTCGGTCAGCGCGGTCTTCGAGACCACCTCGCCGCGGCGATGCGCCAGATAGGCGAGCAGGCGGAATTCCAGCGCCGTCAGCCGCACCGGCGCGCCATCCAGCATCGCCCGCGCCGCCGCGGTGTCGATCACCAGCCGCCCGAGCGCGATCTCCGGCCGCGCCAGCCCGTGCGCGCGGCGGATCAGCGCCTGCAGCCGGGCGATCAGCTCGCCCATGGCGAAGGGCTTGGCGAGGTAGTCGTCGGCGCCGGCATTCAGCCCCTCGACCTTCTCGGTCCAGGCATCCCGCGCGGTCAGGATCAGCACCGGCATGCGGCGGCCGGCGGCGCGCCAGCGGCGCAGCACCGAGAGCCCGTCGAGCCGCGGCAGGCCGAGATCGAGCACCACCGCGTCATAGGGCTCGGTCTCGCCGAGGAAGAGGCCCTCCTCGCCATCCGGCGCATGGTCCACCACGAAATGCGCCGCCTGCAGCGCCTCGGCGACCTGGCCGGCCAGCGCCGCATGGTCCTCGACCAGCAGGACGCGCATCAGCGCCGTTCCTGCGACTTTTCCTGCACGGGCCCGTCGGTGTCCACCAGCTCGGCCGTCGCCGCGTCGAGCTCGATCTTGTACATGCGCCCGGTCGGCGGCATCAGCTTGAACTCATAGGTCCAGCGGCCGTCGTCGTGGTCGAGCTCGGTCTCCACCACCTGCCCGACATAGCGGCGCTCGACGATCGCCAGCAGCTCGGCGAGCGGGCGGATCTGCCCGGCCTGCATGGCCGCGCGGGCCCGGTCGTGGTCGTCCTCGTCGCGGGCGAGCGCCGGGGCGCCGGCCAGCGGCAGGAGGGCAAGACCGAGGAGGAGGGGGCGAAGCGTCCGCATGATCCGGGCTCCCTAGCGGGCCTTGGCTGAACCCAGGCTGAACGGCGGGTTCAGCACGGGTTCAGGCAGCCCCTGCCACACCAGGCCCAGGACGTCATCACCTGGAGCCTCGACGATGTGGACCTGGACCGTGGAATGGGATCTCGCGCTGCTCGCCGCCTGCATGGCGCTCTGCGGCCTGGTCCCCGGCGTGATCGCGCATCTGCGGAGCACCGACCGCGCCGTCCGGCCGGAGCCGGCGCGGGCCTGGGCGGCGGCGGTGGCCGGCCTGCCCTCGCGGCCGGTCGAGGGGCTGAGCGGCCCGGCGCATGCGGCGATCGCGCGGCAGGTGACGCTGCGCATGCAGGCGATCGGGGCCATGCCGAATGGCGGCGCCCCTGGTCATGCCCGTGGCGCCCCGGCCCTGGCGCCCAGCCTCGCCCTGGCCCTCGGCCCCGAGGCGCTCGGCCGGATCGCCGATGGCCGCGCCCGCCCCGATGCCTGACACCAGGCGCAGGACGTTCTGGCCTGCGTCTGGTGGCGCGCAGCCAAGCAAGCCGGAGGGTTGCGCCCGGCGTCTGAGCAGAGGCAGGACGGTGAAACCGTCCCGCGCTGGGTATGAGCCCCGGCCGTTCAGCCTTGGGCCGATCCGCGCTACACCGCCGCGATGGCAGCCGATGACGACGACGAGGACGAGGCCGGCCCGCCGGGCCTGCCGCCGGGCACCCCCTTCTACATGACCCCCGCCGGCCAGGCTGCGCTCACCGCCGAACTGCGCCGGCTCTGGAGCGAGGAGCGGCCGAAGGTGGTCGAGGTGGTCTCCTGGGCCGCCGGACTCGGCGACCGCTCGGAGAATGCCGACTACCAGTACGGCAAGCGCCGCCTGCGCGAGATCGACCGCCGCGTCCGCTTCCTGCGCAAGCGCCTGGAGCGGGTGCAGGTCGTCGATCCGGCGGCGCAGACAAGGCGCGACCAGGTCTTCTTCGGCGCGACGGTCACCTATGCCCGCGAGGATGACAGCGAGGTCACGGTGACGATCGTCGGCGTGGACGAGGCCGAGAGCGGCGCCGGCCGCATCTCCTGGGTCTCGCCGGTGGCCCGCGCGCTGCTGGGCGCCCGCATCGGCGACCTGGTGCGGCTGCGCCGGCCGCAGGGCACCGAGAGCATCGAGGTGGTGGCGATCCGCTATCCGGCGGCCTGAGGCGGGCAACGGCATCGCTGCCGCTGCGTTGGCCGTATCATGAGCGAACCGGTCGTCCGCCCCCTGCCCCCGCATTTCCAGGATCACGGCGCGGCCATCCTGCCGGCCGTGACCGTCGATGCCTACAATGCCGAGCTGCGCACGCCGGAGGGCTTCCTCGGCGACCGCGCCAGCAGCCGCGCCTTCAAGGCGATCCTCGACTGGTGGCGCAAGCGGGTGCGCGAGGCCGGCGAGGAGGACCCGCTCGGCCGCGCGCCGACCCGCGACATCCCGCGCAAGCAGCTCGACGCGATGATCGAGGGCGACGACGCCGAGGCGGCGGCGCTGGTGCATGGCGCGGTCGAGGAGTTCGCCCAGTCCCTCGCCGAGGTGGTGCGGGCGCTGCTGACGCAGAAGGCGTGGCGCGACACCGAGCGCATCGTGGTGGGCGGCGGCATGCGCGGCAGCCGCATCGGCGAGCTGGCGATCGGCCGCGCCGGGCAGCTCCTGAAGGCCGATGCCATCCCGGTCGAGCTGCACCCGATCCGCCACGACCCGGACGAGGCGGGGATGATCGGCGCGGTGCAGCTCGCCCCGCCCTGGATCTTCAAGGGGCACGACGCGCTGATCGGCATCGACATCGGCGGCTCCAACATGCGCGCCGGGCTGGTGCGGCCGCATCTGAAGAAGGCGTCCGACCTCTCGGCCGCCTGCATCTGGGAGAGCGAGATCTGGCAGCACCGCGCCGAGCGGCCGGCGCGCGAGGCGGCGATCGACCGGCTCGGCGAGATGGTCCGCGACCTGGTGCGCAAGGCGGGGAAGCGCGGCCTGCACCTCGCCCCCTTCATCGGCGTCGGCTGCCCGGGCCATATCGAGGCGGATGGCCGCATCGCCAAGGGCGCCCAGAATCTGCCTGGCAATTGGGAGAGCAGCCGCTTCAACCTGCCGGACCGGCTGCGCGAGATCCTGCCCGAGGTGGACGGGCACGAGACCGTCGTCGTCCTGCACAACGACGCGGTGGTGCAGGGGCTGAGCCAGGTGCCCTGGATGACCGAGGTGAAGCACTGGGGCGTGCTGACCATCGGCACCGGCCTCGGCAATGCCCGCTTCACCAACCGCCGCGGCTGACCGCCCGCGCCCCGGCTTGCCAGCCTCGCCGGCGCCGCCGAGAAAGAGGGCGATGCGCAGCGTGGGTGGGACTGGGATGGCGGCGTCGCAGGGGATGCAGGAGGAGGAGGCTCCGGAGGCGCTGCTGGCGCGGCTGGAAGGCGCCGCCAGGCGGCACGAGACGCCCTGCGGCGAGGGCCGCATGGTCTGGCACCTCTGGGGCGAGGCCGCGGCCGAGCCGCTGGTGCTGCTGCATGGCGGCAGCGGCTCCTGGCGCCACTGGGCGCGCAACCTCGAGACCCTGGCGCGGCACCGCCTGGTGCTCTGCCCGGACCTGCCCGGGCTCGGCGAGAGCGCCATGCCGCCCCCGGCCGCGGACCCGGCGCCGGTCGCCGCCATCGTGCGCGCCGGCATCCTCGCGCTCCTCGGCACCGAGGCGGGCCGGCCACGGGCCTATGACCTCTGCGGCTTCTCCTTCGGCGCCCTGCTCTCCGGCCATGTCGCGGCGCAATCCGGCGCCGAGCTGCGCAGCGTCACCCTGGTCGGCGCCGGCGCGCTCGGGCCGCGCCGGCAGGTGACCGAGCTGACCAAGGTCCGCAGCCTCGAGGGCGAGGCGCGGGTCGCGGCGCACCGGCACAACCTCGCCGCGCTGATGTTCGCCGATCCGCGCAACATCGACCCGCTGGCCCTGGCGATCCAGGAATGGAACACCCGCCGCGCCCGCTTCCAGAGCCGCGGCTTCGCCGGCAGCACCTCGCTCCGCGACGCCATCGCGGCGGCCCGCTGCCCGGTGGCGCTGCTCTATGGCGAGCGCGACGCCATCGCCTGGCCGGAGGTCGAGCTGCGCTTCCAGGCGCTGCGCGCGGTGCAGCCGGAGGCCTGGACCGGCGTGATCCCCGGCGCCGGGCATTGGGTGGCCTATGAGGCGGCGGCGGCCTTCGACGCCATGCTGCTCGAGATGCTGGCGCGGCGGCTCGGCCGGTAGGGCGGGGCCGGGCGGCCCCGGTCGGATGCGGGGGCCGCGAAACAGGGGACCGGCGCCTGCCACGCAGGCATGTGAATGGCGGGCGCTCCGGGCTCCGGGCAGGAGGGGGTCAGGATGGCCCGTCCAGGACGCCCGCTGCAACGCCGCACCCTGCTCGCCTCGGGCGGCGCGCTCGCCCCGGGGGCGGCGCTGGCGGCCTGGACGCCGCCCGGGCCGATCCGCCTCGTCGTCCCCTTCGCCACCGGCGGCGGCAACGACCTCACGGCCCGCCTCCTCGCCCCGGGCTTCGGTGCGGCGCTCGGCCAGCCGGTGACGGTGGAGAACCACCACGGCGCCGCCGGCACCCTCGGCGCCGGGCTCGTGGCGCACGCCCCTCCCGATGGCGCCACGCTGCTGGTCGATGGCATGAACCAGGCGGTGGCCCCCTTCCTGCTGCCCTCCCCCGGTTTCGACTACCTCCATGCCTTCGCCCCGATCAGCCAGCTCTGCCGCATCCCGCTGCTGCTCGTCATCCGGGCCGATGCGCGTTTCGACAGCCTCGCCGCGCTGCTCTCCCGGGCGCGGCTGCAGCCCGGCCGCTACGCCTACGCCTCCTCCGGCAACGGCGTCGCCAACCATGTCGCCGCCGCCCTGCTGGCGAGCCGGGCCGGGGTGAGCTTCACCCACAGCCCCTATCGCGGCGGCGCCCCGGCGCTGCGGGCGATCCTCGGCGGCGAGGCGGATTTCGGCTTCGTCATCACCGCCCTCGCCCTGCCGCTCCTGAGCCGCGGCCGGCTGCGCGCGCTCGCCCTCTCCACCGCGGCGCGGCTGCCGATGCTGCCCGCGGTGCCGAGCATCGCCGAGCAGGGCTTCCCGGGCTTCGACGTCACCGCCTGGAACGGGCTCTTCGGGCCGGCCGGGCTGGCGGCGGAGGCCATCGACCGCCTGTACGCCGCCTGCCGCGCGGCGCTCGACACGGCCGAGGCGCGGCAGCGCCTGGCGGCATCCGGCGCGACCGCCCTCGCCACCGCCCCGGCGACCTTCGAGGCCTTCCTGCGGCAGGAGCGCGCGGCGATGCGGGCCCTGGTGGAGGCGGCGCGGATCCAGGCCGATTGATCCCGCCCCGCCCCGCCCCGCGCGGGCGCCGTCGCCCGACCAGGTGACCGCCTCGGCGCGATCCGGCGCAGGGGCCTCATGCCCGGCGCGCGACGTTCGGCCTGCGGCCCGCAGGACCGAGCGCCCGGATAGGCGCCGCGGGTCGCGCCGTAAGGCGCGCTCAATGGCGCGACGCCGCGAAGGCCGAGGCAAACCGGAGGGTTGCGCCCGGCGCCAGGGGACCGCCGATGGGGGCCGTCGATGGGTCGCCAGCAACGGCCGTTGGTATCTCAGCGCGGCGGCTGCGCCGAGGCCATCAGCCCCTCCCAGCGCTCGACGTCGCGGGCGACATAGGGCACGGCCTCGGCCGGCGGCAGGGCGAGGACGCGGTCGACGCCGAGCTCGGTCCATTTCCGCCGGACGGCCTCGGCCTGCTGCACCCGGGCGATGGCGGCATGCAGCGCCGCCTGCACCGGGGCGGGCGTCGCGCTGGGGACGAAGACCGCCTGCCAGACCACCATCTCGGCATCGACGCCGATCTCGCGCCAGGTCGGCACCTCGGGCGCCGCCGCGCTGCGCTGCGGCGAGGTGACGGCGAAGGCGCGCGCCTGCCCGCCCTTGGCGGTCTGCAGCCCGGTGAGCGCGATGTCGAAGACGAGGGCGATGCGCCCGGCGGCGAGGTCGAGCGTCGCTGGCGCGCCGCCGCGATAGGGGATCTCGTTCATCGAGAGGCCGGTGGTCTTCAGGAAGAGCAGCGCCGCCATGCCGAGCGTGCCGCCGCCGCCGGTGCTGCCATAGTCGTGGCGCCCCGGCTCGGCGCGGATGCGCGCGAGGAAGGCCTTGCCATCGGCGGCCGGGAAGGCGTTGCCGACCAGCATCACCATCGGCATCTCGGAGAGGATGGCGACCGGGGCGAGCTGGCGGATCGGGTCGATCGCCGCATTCGGCACCACCACGCGCAGCACCGCATGGCTGGTGTTGTTGAACAGGATGGTGTGGCCATCGGCCGGGGCGCGGGCGACGAACTCGGCGGCGATCATGCCGGCGGCGCCGACCCGGTTCTCCACCACCACCGGCTGCGGCAGCACCTGGCCGAGCGCCTCCGCCAGCACCCGGGCGCCGACATCCGTCGCGCCGCCGGCGGAATAGGGCACGACGAGGCGCAGCGGCCGGTCCGGCCAGGCGGCGGGGGCGGTGGCGGCTGGCTGCGCCGCCGCGGGCGCGACGCCGAGCAGGAGGGCCAGCAGGCCCGGAACGAGGTGGCGGCGCATGGGGGTCCTCCCGGCTTGGGGCGGCGCCGGCCGGGCGCGCCTGCCCGGCCGGGCGGCAACCGCCCGTCCGCCTCGATAGCGGCATCGCCGGCCGCCGCCTACCGCCCGGGCCGGCGGCTCAGGCGAAGCCGTAGAGCCGGGCCGGGTTGCCGACCAGGATGCGCCGCCGGATCGCCGCCTCCGGCGCCCAAACCGGCAGCTGGTTCAGCAGCAGCCCATCATCCACCTCGATCGGCTCCGAGACCTCGCCCGGCGGCCGGCCGGACTGGCTGTTGGTGTGCGGCCAGTCGCTGCCCCAGAGGATGCGGTCGGGATTGGCGGCGATCAGCGCCCGGGCGAGCGGCGCCATGTCGGGGAAGGCGGGCGCCGCCTCGCTGCCGCGATAGGCGCCGGAGAGCTTCACATAGGCCCGGCCCGAGCGGACCAGCTCGAGCAGCGCGGCGAAGCCCGGCTGCGCCGGGCCGGCGGCGCCGCGCGCGCCGCCGAAATGGTCGATGACGAGCGGCACCGGCAGCTGCGCCAGCGGTTCCCGCAGTGCCTCGATCACGGTCGGGCGGGTGTAGACCTGCACGTGCCAGCCGCGCGCCTGCACCAGCGCGACCGCGCTGCGCAGCGCCTGCGCCGCGGCCGCCGGATCGGCGACGCCATGGGTCTCGAGATTGACCCGGATGCCGCGGATGCCGGCCTGGTGCAGCTCCTCGAGCTGGGCCGGGGTGGTGCTCGCATCGATCACCGCGACGCCACGGGCGCGGCCCGGCCCGAGCGCGCGCAGCCCCTCGAGGGTGGCGCGGTTGTCGGTGCCGTAGACGCTCGGCGTGACGATGACGACGCGGTCGAGATGCAGGGCGCGCTGCAGGGCGAGCAGCATGGCCGGGCCCGCCGGCGGCGGCGTGTAGCGCCGGGCGGCGAGCAGCGGGAAGCGCTCGCGGTCGGGGATGACATGGACGTGGCAGTCGCAGGCGCCGGGCGGCACCTCGAACGCCGGCGGGGTGAGCAGCGCGGCCCAGGGCCGGCCGGGCCGGGCCGCCAGCGCCGCGGCGGGCCCGGCGAGCAGCAGGCGGCGGCGCATGCTCAAGGGCGCGCCCGGTCGCTGGCTCGTCGCTGGCTCATTCGCTGGCCCATTCGGCCGCATGCGCCCCCAGCGGCACCGGCGGCAGCGCCCAATAGGGCGGGGTCGCCGGCAGATGCCCGGAATGCCGCAGCGCCGTCAGCCGGCCGAAGCCGCTCGGCCCCTCCTCCAGCAGCGCGCCGAGCTCCGCCATCTCCGGCACCGGCAGGCCGAAGGCGCCCTCGACGCGGCCGAGCCGGCGCAGCCATTGCCCGGTGCCGGCGAGCGAGACCCGCACCAGCCAGGAGCCGCCCTCCTCCGCCCGCCGCAGCAACGCCGCCAGCGTCCCGAAGGCCAGCAGGAAGCCGGAGGCATGGTCGAGCGCCTGGCAGGGCAGCACCCGCGGCGCCGCCTCCGCGGGATCGGCGCCGGCGGCCACCGCCTCGGCATGGTTGAAGCCGCTCGCCGTCTGCACCAGGGAATCGAAGCCGCGCCGCCCGCCCCAGGGCCCGGCCTCGCCATAGGCCGAGAGGCTGGTGCAGACGATGCCGGGCCGCAGCGCCGCCAGGTCCTGCGGCGCGAAGCCGTGGCCGGCGATGGCGCCGGGCCGGTAGCCCTGCAGGAAGACATCCGCCTCCGCCGCCAGCCGCCGCAGCGTTGCCCGCCCCGCCTCCTCGCGCAGGTCGAGGGCGGCGCTGCGCTTGCCGCGGCCGGTATCGGGCAGCAGGTCGTCGAAGCTCGGCAGATGCGCGGCGCTGACATGCAGCACGTCGGCGCCATGCGCGGCGAGGGTGCGGCCGCAGACCGGCCCGGCGATCACCCGGGTGAGATCGAGCACGCGGAATCCCTGCAGCGGCCGCGCGGCGAGCGGCGGCAGGGGCGTCGGCGGCGCCTCGCCGATCCGCTCGATCCGCAGCGCCGGCAGGGCGGCGACGGCCTGGCCCTGCGGATGCGCATCCCATTCCGCCTGGCTGCGCATGGCGGCGACGCAGAGCCCGGCCTCGGCCGCCGCCTGCTCGAAGGCGAATCCCTCCCAGTCGCGCAGCGCAGCGCCCACCGCCTCGCGCGTGCCCTCGCAGCCGAGCAACCGCAGCACCCCGGCGCGGTGATGCGGGAAATTCGTGTGCAGCCGCACGAAGCGCCCGTCGCCGCAGCCATAGGCGCCGGCGATGCTGTCCCAGCGCGCCGGGGCCGGCGCGCCGTCCAGCCGCAGGTAGCGCTCCGAGCTGAACTCGAGCGCGGCATGGCGCAGGTCGATCTCGGCCTGCTGCGCCGGGCCGCCGCGGCGGCGATGGATCTCGGCCACGGCGGCGGTCGCGGCGGCCACCACGGCGCCGGCCGCGGCGGCGATGCGGAAGGAGGAGGGCAGCACCGGCTCCTCTCCCCCGAGCCGCGCCGGCACCGCCCCGGCGAGGCCCGCGCCCTGCCAGAGTGCCTCGAGACTCGCGCGCGGCGTCGGCTCGGCCATGCATCCCTCCTGTTCCGGAGGAAAGCCTAGAGCCGATCGCCGGATGGGGGGAACGCCCCAGGGGAGGAATGCCCAAGGGGAGGAATGCCCCAAGGGGAGGAATGCCCGCGCCGCGAAACGGCCCGGCGGCGCGCGATGCAACGAGAACCGTTCTAGGACCGTCAGCATTTTGCCCGGGGAAGGGGAAACGCCGGCGGCATCCCGCGTTTTCCGCCATGGACCGCCATGGCGGCGGCTCCGCACAAGCAAGACGAATGGAAACGGCCATGGCCAATCAGCAGCAGTCGGGCGGCGGTGGTGGTCACAGGAATCCCGGCAATTTCGCCAACAACCGCGAAAAGGCCCGCGAGGCCGGGCGTGCCGGCGGCATGCACCAGGGCAAGGCGAACAATCCCGGCAATTTCGCCAACAACCGGCAGAAGGCCGCGGAGGCGGGCCGCAAGGGCGGCCAGCACAGCCATGGCAGCCAGGGATCGGGCAAGGCGCCGGCCTGACCGCCAGGCCGCCCGCGCCGCACCCTGACTGATCCGCTCGCCGGGCCCGGCCCAAGCCCGGCCCAGGCCCGGCACAGGGAGGGCGGCGGGGCGCGTCCGGCGCCCTGCCCGCCCCGCGGCGTGGCCGTGGCGCGGCAATCCACCGGACAGGTGCCCGTCATGGCTTCGCGCTGGCGTTGCCGCGGCGCTGGCCCCATATGGGCGGCACGGCCGCAGCGGCGCGGAGTGCGTGGCACATGAAGGTGAATGTCGAGATCGATTGCACCCCGGAGGAGGCCCGGCGCTTCCTCGGCCTGCCCGATCTGCGGCCCATGCAGGATGCGGTGATGGCCAAGGTCCAGCAGCAGATGCTGGACGCGGTGGATGCCCTCTCGCCCGAGACGCTGCTCAAGACCTGGATGCCCCTCGCGCCGCAGACGCCCGAGCAGATGCGCGAGGCCATGGCCTCGATGTTCCGCCTCTTCACCCCCGGCGCGGGCTCCTCCGGCGGCAGGCCCGGCAAGGGCTGACCCGGCGGCGTGCGCCTCACCGATCCGCCGCTGCTCCTTCGGCCGGGAGACGAGGGGCTCCGCCGCCCGCGACCGCCCGGACTGGTTGCCGATCCCGCGGCCAGGCTGCGGCTGCGCCTGCCCCGGCGGGGCCGGGGATTGCGGCCGGGGCTGGCCGCCTCGCTGCTGCTGCATGCCGGCTTCGCCACCCTGGTGATCCTGGCGGCGCTGATGCGGCCGAAGCCGGCCGAGCCGCCCTCGCCCCTGACCTACGACCTGGTCTACCGGGAGGGCGAGGTCGGACAGGAGGAGCCGCCGGCGCCGCAGGGCCAGCCCGTCCCGCCCGCCCCGCCGGCGCCGACCCAGCCGCCGACGCCGCCCAACCGGGCCGAGATCCCGCGCCCGGTCGCGCCGCCGCCGCCCACCGCCCCGCCGCAGCCGCAGGCCCCGCCCGCCCCGCCGCCGGCCAATGCCAGGCTCGCCGCGCCGAGCCCGGCGCCGGCCCCGGCGCCGCCCGCCCCCTCGCCGCTTGCCGAGGCCCTGCCGCTGCCGCCGCCCGCCCCGCCGGCGCCGCAGCCGCAGCCGCCGCAGCAGGAGGCGGCGGTGATCGCCCCGCCCCGCCCCGCCCGGCCGCAGACCGATCGCCTGCCCGGCCTCTGGCTGCCCGATGCGGCGCGGCTGATGCCCTCGCCGCGGCAGCAGGAGGCGACCCGGCGGCCGCTCGACCTCTCCCTCGGCTCGCTCGCCGCGATCGGCCGGGCCGACCGGACGGCGCCGCAGGTCAGCGTCCGCGGCGCCCAGGTCGGCTCCGACTGGATGCGCGCCTTCCAGCGCTGGGCGGAGGAGAACATCCGCTATCCGCAGAGCGCCGCCGTGGTGGGCGATCAGGGCGTCAACCGCATCCAGGTGCTGGTCGCGGCCGATGGCCGGGTGAAGTCCTGGCGGCTGGTGCGGCGCTCCGGCTCGGTCTGGCTCGATGCCGGGCTGGAGGGGCCGTTCCGCAATGCCGTGCTGCCGGCCTTTCCCGGCCCGGTTGATCCGGAAGGCGCGGTGGTCGACCTGACGGTGAACTGGCATATCATCCGCCAATGACGCCCGGCCCCGTCCGCCCCGATGCCGCGGCGTCGCCGGGCCGCCGGACGAAGCCGGAGGCGGCTTGCTGCGTTGCGATACGACCACTGGCCGCGCCGCGTCGCCCCGCGGGAGGGTCGGCCGACCAAACGCCTGGACCGGCGCCATGCTGCATTGCACAATAAGCCCAGGACAAGGAAACCCAGCCCGATGACCGTGGTCACCCCCCTGCCGGCGCGCGAGCTGATGCTCCGGGGCGCCGAGACCATGTCGCGCGTGATGGACCAGGCCAGGGCCCTGGCCGATGTCACACGCCGGCAGGCCGAGGCGCTGCGGCCCGATTTCGTGGCGCCGCGGCTGCCGCCGGCGCCGAGCGACCCCTTCACCCTCGCCCGCGACGCCGCCGAATACGCGGTGGACGCGGCGCAGCGCGCCGTCCTGTTCTGGGACACCATGCGCCAGGCCGGCAACACCTTCACCGAGCACGAGCTCGCCGGCTGCCCGCCGGTGCTGTTCTTCGAGCACGAGATGGTGGTCGACGGGCGCACGCTCTCGCGCCCCAGCAACTACGCGCTGGTCCGGATCAAGGTGCCGGAGGGCTGCCCGCCCACCGATGCGAAGCTGCGGCCCTTCGTCATCATCGACCCGCGCGCCGGCCACGGCGCCGGCATCGGCGGCTTCAAGTCGGACAGCCAGGTCGGCGTCGCGCTGCGCCGCGGCCATCCGGTCTATTTCGTCATCTTCTTCCGCGACCCCGAGCCGGGCCAGACCATCCTCGACATCACCCAGGCCGAGGGCATCTTCCTGCGCAAGGTGGCCGAGGCGCATCCGGAGGCGCCGAAGCCGGTGGTGATCGGCAACTGCCAGGGCGGCTGGGCGGTGATGATGCTCGGCGCCAGCCAGCCCGAGCTGACCGGGGCGCTGGTGCTGAACGGCGCGCCGCTCTCCTACTGGGCCGGCGAGCGCGGGCGGAACCCGATGCGCTATCTCGGCGGCCTCGCCGGCGGCTCCTGGCCGGCGGCGCTGCTGGCCGATCTCGGCAACGGCAAGTTCGACGGCGCCAACCTGGTGCTGAATTTCGAAAGCCTGTCGCCGGGCAACACCTGGTTCAAGAAGTACTACAACCTCTTCGCCAACGCCGACACCGAGGCGCCGCGCTTCCTGGAATTCGAGCGCTGGTGGGGCGGCTACTTCCTGATGAACCGCGACGAGATCCGCTGGATCGTCGAGAACCTGTTCATCGGCGACCGCTTCGCCCGCGGCGAGATCTCGGCCGGCGGCGGCGCCACCTTCAACATGCGGGCGGTGCGCTCGCCGGTCGTCGTCTTCGCCTCGGCCGGCGACAACATCACCCCGCCCGGCCAGGCGCTGCGCTGGATCGCCGATGTCTACCGCGACGAGCAGGAGATCAAGGCGCTCGGCCAGACCATCGTCTACCTGATGCATGACGAGATCGGGCATCTCGGCATCTTCGTCTCCGGCGCCGTGGCGCTGAAGGAGCACAGCGAGATCGCCGAGCTGCTGACCCTGATCGACAGCGTCGCGCCCGGCCTCTACGAGATGCTCATCACCCGCGAGCCCGGCAGCAATGCATGGCAGGTGGAGCTGAAGGAGCGGACCATCGCCGATATCCGCATCCGCAGCGGCGAGGCGAAGAACGAGGCCTTCCCCGCCGTCGCCCGGATCTCGGCGCTGAACCAGTCGCTCTACGACCTCTTCGTCGCCCCGGTGGTCCGCCAGGCCGCGACCGAGGAGAGCGCCGAGCTGCGCCGCCAGATGCATCCGCTGCGGCTGCGCCGCACCCTGGTCAGCGACCGCAACCCGGCCATGGCGCCGGTCGCGGCGCTGGCCGAGCAGGTGCGGCAGCACCGCGCGCCGGCGCGGCGCGACAACCCCTTCCTCGCCTGGGAGCGGCTCTGGGCCGACGGCATCGAGCGCAGCATCGACACCTGGCGCGACTGGCGCGACGCCTGGACCGAGATCGCCTTCCACGGCGTCTACGGCATGCTGGCCGCGGTCGGCGTCGCCGGGGGCGAGACGCCGGAGGAGCCGCCCTCGGCGGCGGCGCTGGCCGATGCCCCGGAGGTGCGCCAGGCGCTCGGGCGGATCGCCACGGGCGGCTATGCCGAGGCGGTGGTGCGGATGATGATCCTGCTCGCCCAGGCGCGCGGCGGCGTGCGGCGCTCCCGCCTCGCCCGCTCCAACGCGGTGATGCAGAACGAGCCGCCCTTCAGCGAGATGACGGCGAGCGCCCGGCAGGCGCTGATCCGCGAGCAGACGGTCATCGCCAGCATGGCGCCGGCCGAGGCGTTGGCCGCGCTGCCGAAGCTGCTGCCGAAGCTGGCCGACCGGCGGCGGGCGATGGCGACGGTCGAGGATGTGGCGGGGCCGGAGGAGGAGCTGGGCGATGCGGCGCTCGCCATGCTGAACCAGCTTCGCAGCGCCCTCGGCCTGGCCGCCGGCCTCGTGCCGGTCGGCTACGAGCAGGCGGCGGTGCCCGATTAGGGCCGGTGAGGGCTAGGGCGCTTCCCCTGGACACCAGTTCATGGGAAGCGCCCTAGATTATTGTTTTCAGAGCATCTTCACCCGATCAGGTGAGTCCACCTGATCGGGATCTGCTCCAGCCCCTTCGCCCGTTTCCACCCGAACGGGCTCTGCCCTGTCCGACGCGGCTGCCCGAAGGCATGGGGCCGCAGGACCGCGCCTGGATCAGTCCAGCGTCGCCCCGGAGATCTCCACCAACCTCTGCCAGACCTTCTCCTGCTCGCGCGTATAGGCGCCGTAGGCCGCCGGGGACTCGTCGGCGACCGGAGCGAAGCCGATCGGCTCCATGCGCTGCCGGAATGCGTCGGATCGCACGACCTGCGTGACGGCGCGATGCAGGATGGCGATGCGGTCCTCGGGCGTGCCGGCCGGCAGGTTGATGCCGTACCAGCTCTGCATGTCGATACCGGCGTTGGGCAACAGCTCCTTCATCCCGGGCACCTCGCGCAGCTCCGGCACGTAGGTGACCCGCTCGGCGCTGCCGACCGCCAGCGGGCGGAACTTGCCTTCCCGCACATTCGGCATGGCGGCCGGGATCACATCGAACATCATGTCGATGTTGCCCGCATACAGGTCCTGGAAGGCCGGCCCGCCGCCGCGATAGGGCACATGGGTGATGTCCACCCCCGCCGCCCGCTTCAGCGATTCGATGGCGAGATGGCTGATCGTGCCGGCTCCGGAGGAGCCCATGGTGAGCTTGCCCGGATCGCGCTTCGCCGCGGCCATCAACTCGCCGAAGGTCTTCCAGGGGCGGTCGGCGTTCACGATCAGCAGCACGGTCCCGGTGGTCACCCGGGTCACCGGCGCCAGATCGCGGATCGGATCGAGCGGCATGGAGCGGCGATACAGGAACTTGTTCGCGCAGAGGATGGAGACCGAGCCGAGCAGCAGGGTGTAGCCGTCCTTCTCGCCCTTGGCGACGACATCGGCGCCAAGGTTTCCGCCGGCGCCGCCGCGATTCTCCACGAGCACGTTCTGCCCGAGAAGAGGCTGGAGGTGTTCGGCCAGGAACCGCCCCGTCAGATCGACCGCCCCGCCGGGCGCGTAGGGCACCACGATGCGCACCGGCCGGGTTGGAAAATCGGGCGTCTGGCCCCACGCCACCGGGACGACAGGAGCGGATAGGGCAGCGGCCCCCAGCAAGGCGCGTCGGCTGATCATGCTCGGATCTCTAGAGCGGATCCCCTTCGGGTGGAACCACGCGAACGGGTGACGATGCCCTGAACACAAGAGGCTGGAGCCCGTGCCGTGAACGCGGGTGGACGGCAAAGGCTCCAGGAAGGGTGCCGCCGAAGACAGCCCCTCGGCCGGGCCTCGCGCCGGCAAGGCCCGCATCGCCCGGACGGATGCCACCATGTCGCCCTCGGGCTCGCCAGGCGCCAAGGCGAGCGGGACCGGCCGCGGCGACACCGCGGACGGGCAACCGGGGCGGGGTCAGCGGCCCTGGAAGCTGGGCTTGCGCTTCTCGTTGAAGGCGCGGATGCCCTCGATCCGGTCCTCGGTGCCGATGAGCTGGTAATAGGCCTCGATCTCGAACAGCATGCCCGAGGCGCGGTCCATCTGCAGGCCCTGGGTGATCGACTTCTTCGCCTGCCGCACCGAGAGCGGCGCATTGGCCGCGATCGCCCGCGCCGTCTCCCGCACCGCGCCCAGCACCTCGCCGGGCGGGCAGAGCCGGTTCACCATGCCCCAGCCGAGCGCGTCCTGGGCGCTGAAGGGCCGGCCGGTCAGGATCACCTCCTTCGCCCGCCGCTCGCCGATGGTGCGCGGCAGGTTCTGGGTGCCGCCGGCGCCCGGCATGATGCCGAGCGTCACCTCGGTCAGCGCGAAGCGCGCCGTCTCGCTGGCATAGGCGAAGTCGCAGCAGAGGGCGAGCTCCAGCCCGCCGGCGAAGGCGGCGCCGTTGATGGCGCCGAGCAGCGGCGGCGGGCAGGCCAGCACGGCGCGGGCCATGCGCTCGAACAGGTAGTGCTGCTCGGCGAATTGCGCATCGGTCATGCCGTTGCGCTCCTTCAGGTCGGCCCCGGCGCAGAAGGCGCGCTCGCCCGCCCCGGTCAGCACCACGCAGCGATAGGCGCCGGGCGCCGCCTCCAGCGCCTGGAACACCTCGACCAGCTCGCGCCCCATCTGGGTGGTGAAGGCATTGGCGCGCTCCGGCCGGTTGAGCGTGACCTGCAGGATATGCGGGTCGGGCTCCTCCACCAGGAGGGTCTCGAAGGCGCGGTCGAGCGCGGCGGGCGGCATGGCGGTCTCCCCCAAGGGATCAGGGCGGCGGATCAAGGCGGCGACGCCAGGCGGCAGCGCCCGTCCGGCCCCCCTCTATCCCGGCATCGACAGGCTTGGAACCCCGGCCGAAACCCCCTAGCCTGCTACCCAAAGACAAGGAAGGAAGCGGACGCATGGTCGATCTCGTCATCCGTGGCGGCACGGTGATCGACGGCAGCGGCGCCCCCGGGCGCGTGGCGGATGTGGCGATCGAGGGCGGCCGCATCGCCGCCATCGGCGCGGGCCTGCCCCGCGGGCGCGAGGAGATCGACGCCTCCGGCAAGCTCGTCACCCCCGGCTTCGTGGATATCCACACGCATTACGACGGCCAGGCGGTCTGGGACAGCCACCTCGCCCCCTCGGCCATCCATGGCGTGACCACGGCGGTGATGGGCAATTGCGGCGTCGGCTTCGCCCCCGTCCGCCCCGGCACCGAGGACAAGCTGATCGAACTGATGGAGGGGGTGGAGGACATCCCCGCCCCGGTCCTCTCCCAGGGCCTCGACTTCCGCTGGGAGAGCTTCGCCGAATACATGGCCGCGCTCGACCAGAAGCCGCGCGACATCGATATCTGCGCCCTCGTGCCGCATGCCGCCGTCCGCGTCTATGTCATGGGCGAGCGGGCGCTGGCGCTCGAGAGCGCCAACCAGGGCGACATCGCCGAGATGCGCCGCATCGTCGCCGAGGCGGTGGAGGCCGGCGCCTTCGGCTTCTCCACCAGCCGCACCATCAGCCACAAGACGCTGAAGGGCGACTTCACCCCGACGCTGCGGGCGCAGGAGGAGGAGCTCGCCGGCATCGCCGAGGGGCTGCGCGCCGTCGGCAAGGGCTTCATGGAGTTCGTCTCCGACTTCAACCAGCCCGACCCGGCGACCGAGTTCGGCCTGATCCGCCGCGTGGTGGAGCGCAGTGGCCGGCCGGCGGTCTTCTCGCTCACCGCGCGGCACGACCGCACCGAGGCCTGGAAGGAGCTGCTCGCCCTCTCCAACCAGGCGGCGCGCGAGGGCGTGCCGATCCGCCCGGTCTTCCCGCCGCGGCCGATCGGCATCCTGATGGGGCTGCTCGGCAGCCAGAACCCCTTCAGCGGCACGCCGAGCTACAAGGCGATCGCGCATCTGCCGCTCGCCGAGCGGGTGGCGGCGCTGCGCGAGCCGGAGACCCGCGCCCGCATCCTCGCCGAGGACCGCTTCGCCGGCAGCAATTTCCCGCTGCTCGCCCGCCTCTCCTTCGAGCGCATGTTCCCCTTCGGCGACCCGCCCAACTACACGCCGCCGAAGGAGAGCAGCATCGCCGCCCAGGCGGCGCGCGAGGGGCGGCGGCCGGAGGAGGTCGCCTACGACATGCTGCTGGCCGATGACGGCAACAGCTTCATCTTCTGCGCGCTGACCAACTATGCCGACTACACGCTGGATGCGAGCGCCGAGCTGCTGCGGCACCCGAACACCATCATCGGCCTCTCGGACGGCGGCGCGCATGTCGGCTTCATCTCCGACGGCAGCTTCCCGAGCTTCGTCCTGGCCTATTGGGGCAAGCAGCGCGGCCTGCCGGTGGAGGAGCTGATCCGCCGCCAGACCAGCGACACGGCGCGCGCCGCCGGCCTGCCGGATCGCGGGCTGCTGAAGCCCGGCCTGCGCGCCGACATCAACGTCATCGACTGGGAGGCGCTGGCGCTGGAGCGGCCGGGGATGCTGTTCGACCTGCCCGGCGGCGGCCGGCGGCTGATGCAGAAGGCCCGCGGCTACGACGCGACCATCGTCGCCGGCGCCGTCACCTATCGCGGCGGCGAGGCGACCGGCGCCCTGCCCGGCCGCCTGGTCCGCAGCATGGCCTGAGCGCCGCGGCGCCCCGGCCCGGACGCGGCCGGGGCGCCCGGTTCAGGCCCCGCCTCTCAGGCCCCCGCTTCTCAGGCCGCCGCCTTTCAGGCCACCGTGTCGTAGGGCAGCCGCTTGATGCGGTCCATGTTGAGCCCCTCAATGCGCAGCAGCCGCGTCGCGCCGTCGCGGCGCGGCGAATGCAGCACGCCCGGCTCGTAGAGATAGGCGTCGCCCGGCTTCAGCACGTAGTCGCGCATCGGCTTGGCCTTGCCGGGCGTCTCGCCCTCCGGCCGGGCGAGGCATTCGTAATCGGTCATCACCGTCTCGCCCGCCGCCTGGCCGTAGATCGCCCAGGACGGCCCGTGGTCGTGCGGCTTGCTGTTCTTCGCCCCCTCATAGGCATGGGCGAGGATGGTGAAGCCGAGATCGGGGTCCTCGTAGAGCACCTTCCGCTCGGGCGTCCCTTCCGGGATCGCCGCGGCGACGAAGCCCGGATCCTTCAGCGCCTCCTGCACCAGCTCGACCACATGCACCCGGCCGGCGGGGCCGGGTTCGGCCAGCAGCGCCTCGCGGCAGCTTTTGGCGAATTGCTCAACCGAGAGCGACATGGCGGCTCCTCCTTCAGGGCGCCAGCAAAGCCGCGCCGCGCGGGGGATGTCAAACCCATCCGCCGCCGGCAGACTGGCGCCCGGACAGGGAGGGAGATGGCCATGCGCGCCGTCTGGTACGAGCGTCCGGGCCCGGCCCGGCCGGTGCTGCAATTCGGCGAGCGGCCGCGGCCGGAGCCGGCCCCCGGCGAGGTGCTGGTGCGGCTCCTCGCCTCCGGCGTGAACCCGGCCGATGTCTACCGCCGCGCCGGCACCGCCTATGCCAATGAATGGCCGCTCATCATCCCGAACAGCGACGGCGCCGGC
Organism: Roseicella frigidaeris; assembly: GCF_003258945.1. Classification (GTDB taxonomy): domain Bacteria; phylum Pseudomonadota; class Alphaproteobacteria; order Acetobacterales; family Acetobacteraceae; genus Paracraurococcus; species Paracraurococcus frigidaeris. The sequence goes on from NZ_QLIX01000006.1 coordinate 160,107, forward strand.
CTGGTCGAGGCGCTGGGCGAGGGCGCCGAGCCGGCGCTGCTCGGCCAGCGGGTCTGGCTCTACAACGCCCAGCGCGGCCGGCCCTTCGGCACCGCCGCCGAATACACCTGCGTGCCGGCGGCCTGCGTGCACCCCCTGCCGGCCACCCTGCCCTTCGAGATCGGCGCCTGCCTCGGCATCCCGGCGATGACGGCGCATCGCTGCCTCTTCGCCGATGGCCCGGTCGCCGGGCTGCGCGTGCTGGTCTCGGGCGGCGGCGGCGCGGTCGGCAATTACGCCATCCAGCTCGCCCGCTGGGGCGGCGCGGCGCAGGTGCTGGCGACCGCGAGCGGCGGCTGGAAGAGCGAGGACGCCCTCGCCGCCGGCGCCGGGCAGGTCTTCGACTACCGCGCGCCGGATTGCGCGGAGCGCATCCTGGCGGCGACCGGCGGCGCCGGCATCGACCGCGTCGTCGAGGTGGATGTCGGCGGCAACCTGGCGATCTGGGGCGCGGTCGTCGCCCTCAACGGCAGCGTCATCGGCTATGCCAGCCGCGGCGGGCTGACGCCGGCGGTCCCCGTCTCGGCGGTGCTGATGCGCAAGAACGTCAACCTGCGCGGCGTGGTGCTGAACAGCGCCCCGGCGGCGGCGCGGCGGCTGGCGATGGAGGAGGTCACGCGCTGGGCCGCCGAGGCGCCGCGGCTGCACCGCATCGCCGGCACCTATCCGCTGGCCAATTGCGCGGCGGCGCATGAGGCGGTGGAGGCCGGCGGCAAGCGCGGCACGGTGGTGGTGCTGCCCGCGGCATAGCGCCCCACGACGCCGCTGCGCGCCGCCGTGGGGATCCCGGGCTTCGCCTCGGGTCGCAGCGGCGTCACAGCCTGCCGCGGCGAAGCCGCGGAAGGGCAACGGGTGGGGGCGGCCGCAGCGGGCGGCCTGCGACCCGGCGCCGGCTAGGATCAGCCGAGCGTCAGCCCGCCATCCACCGTCACCGTCTGGCCGGTCACCATGGCCGCGCCGGCGAGCAGGAACAGCATCACCTCGGCCAGGTCGTCCGGCGTGCAGCGGCGCTTCAGCAACGCCTTCTCGATCGAGCCGCTGCGCTGCTCGTTGGTCCATTCGATCGCCCAGGCGCTGTCCACCGCCCCCGGCGCGACGGCATTCACCCGCACCTCCGGCGCCAGGGCGCGGGCAAGGTTCTGGGTCAGGCTGACCACGCCGGCCTTGGTCGCGCCATAGGCCAGGGAGGAGCCGACCTGCCCGAGCCCGGCGATCGAGGCGGTGTTGACCACCGCGCCCTTCGCCGCCCGCAGCGCCGGCGCCGCCGCCTTGGTGCAGCGGAAGACGCCGACCAGGTTCACCTGCACCACCTCGTTCCACAGCGCCTCGGTGATGCGGTCGAGCGCGACGGGCGGGATGCTGGTGCGGGTGCCGGGCGTGCCGGCATTGTTCGCCAGGTAGTCCAGCCGGCCGAGCTCCTGCACCGCCTGCTCGACCAGGCGCGGCGCATCCGCGGCATCGCCGACATTGCCGGGCGCGGCGATGACATCCAGCCCCTCGGCGCGCAGTCGCTCCACCTGCTCCGGCCCGCGCGGGTCGTCGGCGAGGTGGTTGATCGCCACCTTCGCCCCGTTGCGCGCGAGCTGCGTCGCCAGCGCCAGGCCGATGCCGGAGGCCGCGCCGGTGACCAGCGCGGCCTTGCCGGTCAGCTCGTAGCGGATCACAGGTCGCGCTCCGTCCCGGCCATCACGCCGATCTCACGCATCGCCCGCTTCAGCGCGATCAGCCGCCGGTCGCGCTCCTCGAAGAGCTGCGCCGGGTCGCCCGGCCAGTCGTAGTAGCCGGCGCCGGCCAGCACGCCGGTGCGCCCCTCGGCGATCAGCGCATCGAGCGTCGGGCTGCTCTCCCGCGGCTCGGGCGGCGTGTAGCTCTTGTTGCGCGCGACCGCCTGCAGCAGCGGCAGGCCGGTGAAATCCGCCTTGGCGTAGACGCCGAGGATCTGCAGCCGCAGCGCCAGCCCGTGGATGATCGCGGCATCGATCTCGGGCGCCGTCGCCACCCCCTCGTCCAGCAGGCTCTGCACCTCGTTGCTGATCGCCGCCTGGATGCGGTTGGCGACATAGCCGGGGACGAATTTCTTCAGCCCCAGCGGCTGCTTGCCCATCGCCTTCAGCAGGCCGAAGACCTGCTCGAAGGCCGCCGTCTCGCAGCGCGGCCCGGGGATCATGTCCACCAGGTCGACCAGATAGGGCGGCGTGTACCAGTGGGCGATCATCGCCCGCGCCTGCCGCCGCTCCGGGATCAGCGGAAAGACGTCGAGATAGCTGGTGTTGCTGGCGAAGATCGCCTCCGCCGGGGCGCAGGCATCGAGCCGCTCGTAGAGCGTGCGCTTCGCCTCCGGCACCTCGATGATCGCCTCGACGATCAGCTCGGCGCCGTCCACCGTCTCCTCCAGGCTCTCGTGCCGCGTCACCGCCTGCGCCAGATGCCCCGAGGTCCAGTCCTTCGGCGCCTCGCCGCCCTCGATCAGCGTCGCCAGCGCCGTCTCCATCAGCCCCTGCGCCCGGGCGAGCGTCGCCGGGTTGCTGTCGGTCAGCCGCACCCGGTGCCCGCCGAGCGCGAAGACCAGCGCCAGCGCATGCCCCATGGTGCCGGCGCCGATGACTGCCACGCGTGCCATGTTCCCACTCCTTCTCCGTCCGAACGCCGCCCGATGCCTCGCCTCACGGCGTCCAGGGCTCGGGCGCCCGGCAGTCGATGTCGGTGACGACATCGACCACCACCGTCTCCTCGGCCGCCACCGCCTCGGCCAGCGCGCCGGCGAGGTCGCGCGGATGCTCGACGCGGATGCCGCGCAGCCCGAATTGCCGCGCCACGCCGGCGAAATCCGTCGGGCCGAAGCGCAGCACCTGCTCCGCCGCCGCCGGCCGGTTGCCGGCCTGCCGCAGATAGCCCGGCCAGCCCTGGCCGAAGCCGGAGTTGTTGTTCACCACCAGCACCACGGCGATGCCGCGGCGCTTCGCCGTCTCCAGCTCCGGCAGGTGGTAGTAGAGCGCGCCGTCGCCCGACCAGCAGACCACCTTGCGCCCGGGCGCCGCGCATTTCGCGCCGAGCGCCGCCGGGAAGGCCCAGCCGAGCGAGCCGGCGGCGCGCAGATAGGTCTGGCCCGGCGCGAGATCGACCAACGTGCCGGTCCAGATGCCGGAATAGCCGGTATCGGCCACCAGGATGCCATCCGCCGGCAGCGCCCGCGTCACCTCGGCGCAGAGCCGCGCCGGGTCGATCGCCACCGCCTCGCTGGCCAGCCTTGGCGCGATCTCCCGGTGCCAGGCGGCGCGGATGCCCTGCGCCTCGGCGAGGAAGGCGCCGTCGCGCGCCGCGCCGCCGAGCGCCGGCAGCAGCGCCTCCAGCACCGCCCGCGGGTCGCCGAGCAGGGCGACCTCGGTCGCGTAGCTGCGCTCGAATTCCAGCGGATCGGCATCGACCTGCACGATGCGCGTGCCCGGCCGCGGCACCCGCCAGCCATGCGTCACCTGGTCGCCGGTGTCGCAGCCGACGAGCAGCACCAGCTCGGCCGCATGCAGGATGCGGTTGGCCGGCGGCGCGGAATAGCTGCCGACCACGCCGATATGCAGGGGGTGCCGCGTGTCGATCAGCCCATGCGCGCCGAGCGAGGTGGCGACCGGCGCCCGCAGCGCCTCGGCGAGCGCGAGCAGCGCCGCGCCGCAGCCGGACAGCGCGGCGCCGTCGCCGGCGACGATGGCGATGCGCTGGCTCGAGCGCAGCGCCTCCGCCGCCGCCCGCAGCATGGCCGGCTCCGCCTGCGGCCGGTGCCGCGGCGCCGTCCAGCCGGCGAGCGCGGCCGGCGGCTCCCCGGTCTCCGTGGTCTCGACGAACTCGCCCATCAGCCCGTTCAGGTCGAGATGCACCGGCCGCGGCGGCACCGAGACGGTGGCCGACCAGGCCTGGCGGAACTGCCGCGGCAGGTCGGCCGCCTCCTGCACCTGCGCCGAAAGCTTCGTCACCGGCGCCGCCAGCGGCGCATGCGCCACTTCCTGATAGGCGTTGCGGTGCTGGTGGCCGATCGGCTTGCGGCCGGTGATGGCCAGCACCGGGCTGCGGCCGAGCCAGGCATCCTGCAGCCCGGCGATGAGGTTGGCGGCGCCGACCGACTGCGCCGCGACGATGCCCGGCCGGCCGGAGACCCGGCCATAGCCATCGGCCATGTAGACCGCCGCCTTCTCGGTATGCGCCAGCACCGGCTGCACGCCCAGCCGCTCCATGTCGAGCAGGCTGCGCCGCAGCACCGCATCGACGAAGAAGACATGCGTCTGGCCCGAATCGCGCAGGCTGCGCACCAGCCACTCATGGCCCATCATCGGCCATGCCTCCGCATTGCCATCGCCCGGCATCCCTCCGCTTGTCGTTCTCCGTGCCGGCGCGATACTGCCGCGGGATGGGAGGAAACCCAATGGCCGATCTGCTGATCCAACACGGGCGGGGCCCCGGGCTGCGCTACCAGGACATCGAGAACGCGGGCGATGTCTGGCATTGGTGGGAGGCGCCGCCCGCCGATGCGGGCGGGGGCGTCCCCTATGCCGCCATCGCCGCGCTCGGCGATGTGAGCCGGCCGGCGCCCTTCCTCTACACCGTCGAGCTCGACATCGCCGAGCCGGACCTGCCGGCGATCTACGAATGGTACGAGCAGGAGCACCTGCCGCTGCTCACCGCGGTGCCGGGCTGCATCGGCGGCACGCGCTACCGCCGGCTCGATGGCGGCGCGCCGAACCTGCTCGCCGCCTACCGCTTCGAGCGGCCGGAGGTCAACCAATCCCCCGAATGGATCGCCGCCCGCAGCACCCCCTGGTGCGAGCGCGTGCGGCCGCTCTTCCGCAGCACCCGCCGTTTCGTCCGCCGACTTATCGATTGAAGCGGCCGCGCGCGAGTCGCTAGCCTCCATGTGGGAGCCGCGCCCAGACGCGGCCCCGCGGGAGAGGAGACGACAGGATGCGCATCGCACCGCGCCTGGCCGCGCTGGCGGCCGGGCTCTGGCTCTGGCCCCTGCTTTGGGCCGGACAGGCGGCCGCCCAGATCCAGATGCTGATCCCCTGGCCGGCCGGCGGCGGCACCGACATCATCGGCCGGCTGATCCAGCCCGTCTTCGCCGAGACGCTCAGCGCCCAGCTCATCATCCGCAATGTCGGCGGCGCCACCGGCACCATCGGCACGGCGGAGGTGGCGCGGTCGAAGCCGGACGGGCTGACCCTGATGCTCACCTCCATGGCGCCCATCGCGGTGCAGCCGAGCTTCCGCAGCAACCTGCCCTACAAGGCCGAGGACCTGGCGCCGGTCTGCCTCATCGCCGAGGCGCCGCTGACGCTGATGACGCCGAAGACGACGGGGCTCCGCAGCGTCGCCGACATTGCCGCGCGGGCCAGGGCGGCGCCCGGCCAGCTTCCCTATGCCTCGGGCGGCGTCGGCGGGCTCGGGCACCTGGCGATGACCGGGCTGACGCGGGCGCTCGGCGTCGAGATGAACCACGTGCCCTTCCGCGGCTCGGGCGACAGCGTGCTCGCCATGCAGTCCGGCACGGTGCTGCTGCTGGCGGCCGAGGCCAATCTCGTCGCGCAATACGGGTTGCAGGCCATCGCCGTCTTCGCCGAGCGGCGCAGCCCGGACACGCCGGATGCGCCGACCTTGCGCGAGCTGGGCCATGACCTGGTCTACCCGCTCTGGACCGGCCTCTTCGCCCCCGCCGGCACGCCGGAGACGGTGCTGGCGCGGATCGACGCCGCCTGCGCCACCATGCTGCGCACGCCGAGCGTGGTCGAGGGCATGCCGCGCGCCTCGCACCCGATCCGCTACCTCGACCGCCGCGCCTTCGGCGACTATGTGCGCTCGGAAGTGGCGAAATATGCCGAGCTGATCCGCGCCTCCGGGCTGAAGCCGGGCGAGTAGCGGAGGCTCAGCCGGCGGGCCGCTTGCGCAGCAGGTAGCGGTGCCGCCCGTCCAGCACCTGCACGCCGTGCTGGTTGTGGATGCTGGCGGCGAGGCCGAGGATGCCGGTGCTGCGCTGCGGCACCAGCTCGTCCACCACCAGCAGCGGGTAGAGCGTGTCGCCGAGGATCACCGGGTGCAGGAAGCGCGTGGACTGCTCGAGGAAGCCCTTCAGCGACTCCTCGACCATATGCGGGAACAGCCCCGCCCCGGCGCAGGTCTGGATCGCCACCTGATAGCCATGCGCCAGCATCCCCGGCAGCCCATGCGCGCGGCAATACTCGGCATCGTAGTGGATCGGGTGGTTGTCGCCCGAGGCGGCCTGGAAGGCGGCGAAGAGGCCGCTGGTCATGGTCCAGCTCGGCAGCGGGAAGCGCTCGCCGAGGGTGAAATCCTCGAACCAGCGCTGCGCCGGGACAAGGCGGTGCGCGCGCGGATCGAAGCTCACCGCGTCACATAGCCCATGGCGCGGTCGCGCGCCCGCGCCGCGGGGTCGCGCGCCGCCGGGTCGCCGAAGCCGCCGCCGCCCGAGGTCTCCAGCCGCACCCGGTCGCCCTGCCGCAGCGGGACGTTGTCGGATTTCGGCGGCAGCGGGCTCTCGGCGCCGTCCCGCGTCAGCACCAGCCGCCCGACCGAGGCCGCGTCGCCGCCCGCGAGGCCATAGGGCGCATGGACGAAGCGGTCCATGTTCGCGGTGAAGAAGCAGCGCGGGCTGTCGATGCGCCATTCCCGCAGCAGGCCGAGCCCGCCGCGCCGCGCCCCCGCCCCGCCGCTGTCCGGCAGCAGGGCGTAGCGGGTGACGGTGAGCGGCGCCTGCGCCTCGATCATCTCGATCGGGATGTTGCTGTTGTTGTGCATGCCGGCCGAGAGGGCGTTGACGCCATCCTTCGCCGGATGCGCGCCGGTGCCGCCGATCTCGATCTCCACCAGCACCTCGCGCCGCGCATCCGCGGCGACGGTCTGGAAGGTGCAGACATAGGAATTGCCGTAATAGGCGGCGGGGATGCGGTCCGGCACCGCCTGGTGCAGGGCGCCGAACATGGCGTTCAGCAGCCGGTGCGTCACCGCGATGCGGTGCACGACCGGCGCCGGATGCCGGGCATTCACCACCAGCCCCTCGGGCGCGATGGTCGTCACCGGCCGGTAGCAGCCGGCATTGGCGGCGAAGGGCTCGTCGCAGGCGCACATGACGGCGAACATCACCGCGGCGTTGCTGCTGGCGAGCGTCGCGTTGGTCGGCCCCTGCACCTGCGGCGAGCAGCCGGAGAGATCGACCGAGATGGCGTCGCCCTGGATCGTCAGCGCCACATGCAGCCGGATCGGCTGGTCGAGGTCGATGCCGTCATCGTCCAGCCAGTCGGTGAACTCATAGGTGCCGTCCGGCATGCGGGCGATGGCGGCGCGCATCGCCTGCTCGCTCATGTCGAGGATGCGGCGCCCGGCCTCGATCATCCCCTCGGCGCCGTAGCGGCTGGCGAGGCGGCGCAGCGCCGCGGCGCCCACCTCGAGCGAGGCGATCTGGCTCTGCAGGTCGCCGAGCAGCAGGTCGGGCTTGCGGATGTTCTGGCGGATCATCGCCCAGACCGCCTCGTTCCGCCGGCCCTTCTCGATCAGCTTCAGCGGCGGGATGCGCAGCCCTTCCTGGAAGATCTCGATCGCCTTCGCCGCGTAGCTGCCCGCGACCAGCCCGCCGACATCGATATGGTGGCAAAGCGTGCCGACGAAGGCGATGCGCCGGCCCTCATGGAAGACCGGCTTGAAGGCGCAGATATCCGGCAGGTGCTGGCCGCCGCAATAGGGGTCGTTGGAGATGACGACATCCTCCGGCCCCCAGGTCTCCGGGTCGATCCACCGGTCCAGCAGCTCGCGCAGGAAATGCGACATGCTGTTGAGGTGGCTCGGGATGCGCGCCGATTGCGCCAGGTTGTTGCCCTCGGCATCGAAGACGGCGGTCGAGTAGTCCAGCAGCTCGCGCACGATGGTGCTGCGGCTGGTGCGCCAGACGGTGACGTCCATCTCCGCCGCCGCGGCGGTCAGGGCGTTGCGGATCACCTCGATCTCGATCGGGCCGAGCGTGGCGGCACTCATGCGTCGCTCCGTGCGATCAGCGCGCCCGCCGGGCCGAGCGCCGCAGTCCAGCCGCGGCCGATCCAATGGGTGGCGAAGGGTTCCTCGACGATGGCGGGGCCGGTGATGCGGTCCTCCGGCGGCAGCGCCTCGCGGTCCCAGACCGGCACGTCACGCCAGGCGCCTTCCTCGAAGACGCGGCGGCTGCCCTTCAGCGCCGGCCGCGGCGCCGGCACCGGCTCCGCCGCCTCGGGCTTCGGCAGCCGGCCGGTGGCGATGGCGCGCAGGGTGACGATCTCCACCGCCTCGGCCTCGTCGGCATAGCTGAAGCGCTGCCGGTGCGTCGCGTGGAAGCGGGCCAGCAGCGGCGGCAGCGCGCAGGCCTCGGGCCAGGGCACCAGCAGCTCGAAGGCCTGGCCGTGATAGCGCATGTCGGCGGCGATCGCGATCTCGCGCCGCTCCGCCGGCACGCCGTCCCGCGCCAGCCCGGCCTCCGCCTCGGCCCGCAGCCCGGCGACCAGCGCCTCGATCGCCGGCAGGCTGGCGGGCAGCGCCGGCATCACCCGCGAGCGGGCGATGTCCTGCACCAGGTCGGAATAGAGGATGCCATAGGCCGAGAGCGTGCCCGGTTCCCGCGGGAAGATCACCTCGCGGATGCCCATCTCGGCCGCCACCTCGGTCGCGTGCAGCCCGCCGGCGCCGCCGAAGGAGAGCAGCGCGAAGTCGCGCGGATCGAGCCCCTTCTCGAACAGCGAGAGCCGCACCGCGGCGCCGAGATTGGCATTCGTCACCGTCAGCATGCCCTGCGCCGCCGCCTCGACCGGCAGGCCGAGCGGCGCGCCGACCCGGGCCTCGATCGCCGCCCGCGTCGCCGGCATGTCGAGCCGCATCATGCCGCCGAGGAAGTAGTCGGGGTCGAGCCGGCCGAGGGCGAGGTTGGCATCCGTCACCGTCGGCTCCGTCCCGCCGCGGCCATAGGCGACCGGGCCGGGGCGCGAGCCGGCGCTGCGCGGCCCGACCGTCAGCCGCCCGCCGGAATCGACGCCCGCGATGGAGCCGCCGCCGGCGCCGATGGTGCGCATCTCCACCATCGGCAGGCGCACCGGCAGCCGGTCGATCTCGCCCTGCGTCACCACCGAGACGCGGCCGCCCTGCACCACCGAGACATCGTAGCTGGTGCCGCCCATATCGACGGCGACGAGGTTCGGCCGGCCCAGCAGCGCGGCGATCCGCCCGGCCGCCAGCGCCCCGCCGGAGGGGCCGGAGAGCAGCAGCCGCGCCGGCTGCTCCGCCGCCTGGCGCAGGCTGCAGACGCCGCCATTCGACTGCACCAGGAAGACCAGGGGCCGGAACCCGCCTTCCCCGAGCCGGGATTCCAGCCGGTCGAGATAGGCCTTCACCACCGGCACCAGCAGGGCATTCAGCACCGTCGTGCTCGCCCGCTCGTATTCGCGGATCTCGGGGCTGATCTCGCTGCTGAGCGAGACCGGCAGGCCCGGCCGCGCCGCCGCCAGCAGGGCCTTCAGCCGCTGCTCATGCGCCGGGTTGGCGTAGCTGTGCAGCAGGCAGACCGCCACCGCCTCGGCGCCCAGCGCCTCCAGCCGGGCGACCAGGCCAGGGATCGCCGCCTCGTCCAGCGCCCGCTCCGGCGTGCCGTCGGCGCGCATCCGCTCGGCCACGCCGAGCCGGCGGTCGCGCTCGATCAGGCAGGGGAAGGGATCGAGGTCGAGCCGATAGAGCTCGCGCCGCACATGCCGGGTGATCTCCAGCACGTCCTCGAACCCCTCGGTGGTCAGCAGCACGCCGCGGGCGAGCCTGCGTTCCAGCACCGCATTGGTGGCGATGGTGGTGCCGTGCAGCAGCAGCCCGACCTCGGCGAGGGCGAAGCCGAAGCGCCGGGAGGCCTCCTCGACGCCGCGCAGCAGCCCGATGGAGGGGTCCTCCGGCGTCGTCGGCGTCTTCCAGGCTCGCACGCTGCCGTCGCGGGCATCGAGCACCTGCAGGTCGGTGAAGGTGCCGCCGATATCGACGGCGATGCGGACGGGTCGCTCGCTCATGCGCTACCCCATAACCCGTGGCAGCCAGAGCGCAATCCCCGGCCAGACCATCAGCAGCGCGACGGCCAGCAGATAGGCGGCGAGGAAGGGCGTGACGCCGACGAAGACATCGGTGATCGGCCCGGCCCGCGGTCGCATCCCCTGCAGCACGTACATCACCGTGCCGTCCGGCGGGCTGATCTGCGCGATCTCGACCAGCATGGTCACCATCACGCCGAACCAGACCGGATCGTAGCCGAGGGCGGTGACGATCGGGAAGACCACCGGCACCGTGGTGATGATCATGGAGAACCCCTCCATGAAGGTGCCGAGCGCCAGGTAGAGCGCCAGGATGCAGCTCATGATCGCCCAGGGCGGCAGCGGCAGGTGGCCGATGAACTGGGCCAGCGCCTGCGGCACGTTGATCGCCGTCAGCAGGTAGTTCAGCAGATAGGCGCCGAAAATGATGAGGCCGAGCAGCGCGGTGTTGCGCGCCGTCGCCTCGGCGCTCGCGTTCAGCAGCCGCAGGCTGAGCTTGCCCTCCACCGCCGCGAAGCCCGCGGCGCCGACCACGCCGAGCGCCGCCGCCTCGGTCGGCGTCGCATAGCCGGCATAGATCGAGCCCAGCACCAGCAGCATCAGCAGCAGCGTCGGCACCAGGTCGAGCAGCGCCCGCAGCTTCATCCCGAGCGGCAGCGCCGGCGGCCGCTGCAACGGGCTGGCCATGCCGTGCCAGAGGATCACCAGCAGGAACAGACCGGTCACCAGGATGCTCGGCAGCAGCGCCGCGATGTAGAGCGCGCCGACCGAGGTCTCGGTGATCAGCCCGTAGATGATGAAGGTGATGCCGGGCGGGATCAGGTTGCCGAGCGCGCCGCCGGCGGCGAGCGAGCCGAGCACCATGCGCTGGCTGTAGGCCGAGTTGTTGAAGTAAGGCAGCGCGACGGAGCCCATGGTGGCGGCCGTCGCCACCGAGGAGCCGGAGATCGCCGAGAAGACGGCGCAGGAGACGATGTTGGTGTGCAGCAGCCCGCCCGGCAGGCGGTTCAGCCAGACATTCAGCGCCCGGTAGAGCCGGTCCGAGAGGCCGGCGCGCAGCAGTATCTCGCCCATCAGCAGGAAGAGCGGCACCGCGACCAGCACGAAATTCGAGGACGGCCCCCAGAGAGTCTGCCCCGCGAAGGCCCACCAGGGCCGGTCCGAGAAGGTCAGCCCGATCAGGATGCCGAGCAGGCCGAGCACCGCGGCGATGTAGACCCCGGCGCCGAAGAACAGGATGAAGACGCCGGTGAGCGCCAGGATCTCCATCACCGGCACCGCCTCGCCGCCGGTGGCGGCGGCGAAGAGGGCCGCCGCCAGCAGGGCGAGCAGGAAGACGACCGCGATCATGCCGAGAGGCTCCGCTTCAGGCCGGGCGGCGCCTCGGCCGGCGGCCGCGCCCCCTCGCGTGCCATCTCCACCGCCTCCAGCGCTTCCGCCGTCTCGTCCTCGAGGGTGCGGGAGCCGAGCAGCCGGTCGAGCTCGCCGGCGCGGCCGAGCAGCAGGGAGAGCACGGATTCCAGCACCAGCGCCGCGATCATGGCGCAGAAGACCAGGATGCCGAAGCCCCAGATGCCCTGCGGCAGGGCCAGCGGGATGCGCAGCGCGCTGTTGTCGTGCGCCTCGAACAGCAGGCTCTCGTCCAGCAGCGCCCAGGCCGCCCAGGCGCAGAACAGCGCGAAGCCGAAGAGCAGCAGCAGCGAGACCAGGTGCAGCACGGAGCGGAAGCGCAGCGGCAGCCGGTTCACCCAGACATCGACGCGGATATGCGCCCGCCGCGCCAGGGTGTGGGCGAGGCTCCAGGCGATGCCGCCGGCCAGCATGTAGCCGGTGACCTCGGTGGTCGCCGCCGAGGAGAAGCCGAGCAGGCTGCGCGCCACCACGTCGAAGGTGATGAAGAGGGCGCAGAGGATGTAATTCCAGCCCGCGAGATAGGCCATCACCGCGGCGAAGCCGGCGATGCCCTGCCGCAGCCGCCGCGCCGCCCGCAGCGGCGCGGGCAGTCGCGCCCCGCCGCTCACCCGCCGAAACGCACGCCGGCGATCGGCGCGATCACCTGGTTTAACACCTCGCCGCAGCGGGCGCCGCAGCGCTTGACGAAGCCGGGCAGCACGCTTTTCTCCAGGATCTCGCGCAGCGCCGCGCGGTCGGCCGGCGTCGCCGCCACCTCGGCGATCGGCTTGCCGGCGAGGCTGTGGATCTTGCACTCCTCCGCCTTGCCGATGGCGCAGTCGAGACCGTCGCGCGTCGCCGCGGCGCCGAGCGCCCATTGCTTCTCGCTGACCTCGGCGAGCGTCGCCTCCACCGCCGCCCGCACCGTCGGGTCGAGCCGGTTCCACCAGGCGATGTTCACCATGTAGCCGGCCAGCGCCCAGGAGATGGGCAGGTTGGAGACATGCGTCGTCACCTCCGTCCAGCGCGCCGCGACGCCGCTGCCGGTGCCGGTGATGGCGCAATCGACGACGCCGCGCTCCAGCGCCGAATAGACCTCGGGGAAGCCGATCGAGACCGGCTGGGCGCCGAGCGCGGTGAAGAAATCCACCAGCGAATTGCCGAAGGTGCGGATCTTGCGGCCCTTGAGGTCGGCCAGGCTGGCGAAGGGCTGGCGGCACCAGACCACCTGCGCCGGGAAGGGGTAGATCAGCATCAGCCGGGCGCCGAAGCGCTCCAGGTCCTTGTTGACCACCGGCAGCATCGCCTCGGCGATCCGCTTCGCCGTGCCGATATCGGGCGCGAGGCCGGCGAGATCGACGCCGTCCAGGATCGGCACGTCGCCCGAGAGGGTGGTCAGCGTGCTGGCGCCGATATCCGCCTGGCCGGAGCGGACGAGGCGCACCAGCTCGGTGCCGGAGAGATTGCGCTCGGCATGGGTCGAGAGCTGCACCTCGATGCGGCCGTTGCTCGCCTTGGCCAGCCCCTCTTTCAGCACCGGCACGTCGACGCGGGTGAATTGCGGCTGCGTCGGCAGCGGCTGGGTGACGGCGACGATCGTCACCTTCGGGCCGGGCGGCACCGCCTGCGCCATGGCGGGGCCAATGGGGAGGCCAATGGCGAAGCCGGTGGCAAGCAGCGCCGCGGCGCCCAGAACCCAACTCCTCATGCGCTCGGCCCTTCCTGCAGCGTAATGGCGATGTTGCCGAAACCGTCCAGCGCGGCGCGCGCGCCCGGCGGGACCAGGCAGGTGCAGTCGTATTCCTCGATGATCGCCGGCCCGACGACCGGACTGACAAGCGAGGACCGTGCCAGCACCGCCGTCTCCCGCCAGCCGAGCTCGCGGCCGAAATAGGCGCGGCGGCTGGCCTGGGGCGGGCGGATGCTGCGCGGCGAAAGGCGCTCCGGCAGGCGCGGACGGTCGGGCAGGCCGGTGCCGATCACCTGCAGGGTGACGAACTCCACCGGCTCCCCGGCGCCGGCGCGATGGCCATAGGTGCGCTCATGCTCGGCGCCGTAGCGCTCCTCGACGATCTCCGGCCCCTCCCCCGCGGCGAAGCCGACCTGCAGCTCGAAGGACTGGCCCTGGTAGCGCAGCGTCGCGCCGCGGCGGATGGCGATGCGCTCCGGCGGGAAGCCCTGCGCCCGCAGCCGCGCCCGCGCCTCCGCCTCCAGCGCCGCGGCGGCCGCCTCCAGCGCCGCCGGGTCGAGGCCGCGCGCCAGGTGCCGCCAGGAGCGCGAGAGATGCAGCTCGACATCCGAGGCGAGCAGGCCGAGCGCCGAGAAGACGCCGGCCGAGGGCGGCACCACCACCCGCCTCATGCCGAGCGCCCGCGCCATGCCGGCGGCAAACAGCGGCCCGTTGCCGCCGAAGGCGACGAGGGCGAAGCCGCGCGGATCCCGCCCGCGCTCGGAGGAGACGGCCTTGATGGCGCGGATCATGTTCGAGGCGGCGATCAGATGCGCGCCATGCGCCGCCTCCTCGGGGCTGAGGCCGAGCGGCGCGGCGACCCGTTCGGCGATGGCGGCGCGCGAGGCGGCGGCGTCGATCGGCAGGGCGCCGCCGACCAGCGCCTCCGGGTTCAGGTAGCCGAGGACGACATTGGCATCCGTCACCGTCGGCTGGGTATTGCCCTGGCCGTAGCAGACCGGCCCCGGCCAGGCGCCGGCGCTCTCCGGCCCCACCTGCGGCGCCCCCGCGGCGTCGAGCCAGATGAGCGAGCCGCCGCCGGCGCCGACCTCGGCGAGGTCGATCGCCGGCACCTTGAGCTGGTAGCCGGCGCCCGAGAGCAGGCGCGAGCCGACCATGATGCCGCCGCCGACGCTGTACTCGCCGGCCCGCGTCACCTCGCCGCCCTCGATGACGCCGGCCTTGGCCGTGGTGCCGCCCATGTCGAAGGAGATGGCGTCGGCGAGGCCGATGCGCCGCGCCAGCATCTGCACGCCGATGACGCCGGCGGCCGGCCCGCTCTCCACCACATGCACCGGCAGCCGCGCCGCCTCGGCCGCCGGCATCAGCCCGCCCGAAGACTGCATCAGCAGCAGCGGCGCGGCGAGGCCGGCCCCCTGCAGGTCGCGCGAGAGGGCGGTGAGGTAGCGGCCGAGGATGGGGCCGAGATAGGCATTGATGACGGTGGTCGAGCTGCGCTCGTACTCCTTCATCTCCGGCAGCACCTCGACGCTGAGCGAGACCGGCAGGCCGGGGGCGAGACGGGCGACGATCTCGCCGATCCGCCGCTCATGCGCCGGGTTGGCATAGGCATGCAGCAGACAGACGGCGATGGCCTCGACGCCCTCGGCGAGGAGCTGCGCGACGGCCGCCTCCGCCGCCGCCTCGTCCAGCGGGTGCTCCACCTCGCCGCGCACGTTCACCCGCTCCGGCACGCCGAGGCGGAGATGCCGCGGCACCAGCGGCGCCGGCTTCTCCCAGCGCAGGTCGTAGAGGCGCGGCATGCGCAGCGTACGGATCTCCAGCACGTCGCGGAAGCCCTCGGTGGTGATGAGGCCGGTCTTCGCCCCCTTGTGCTCGAGGATGGCGTTGGAGGCGACGGTGGTGGCGTGCAGGATCTCCTCCACCTCGCCCGGCGCGATGCCGGCCTCGGCGAAGAGCGCGCCCAGCCCCTCGACGATGGCGCGGCCATAGTCGCCGACCGAGGAGCTGACCTTGCGGGTGCGCAGCGCGCCATCCGTCCCGATGGCCACGAGATCGGTGAAGGTGCCGCCGATATCGGCCGCGACGCGCCAGCTCATGCCAGGCGCTCCCGCGTCACGGCGGGCAAGGGCCCGGGCCGCGCCGCCTGCCGCTCCGCCCGCAGCGCCGCGGTCGCCGCCGCATCCACCCGCCAGTCGGGCGTGAGCACCACGCCGTAGTCGCGCCGCGCCGCCTCGGGCGAGACGAGGCCGTTGCGGGCGTCGCGCAGCACCAGGGCCGGGTCGCGCGCCAGCGGGTCGCCCCAGCCGCCGCCGCCCGGCACCTCCAGGCGGGAGATGTCGTCGCGCTTCAGGGTGATGCAGAATTTCGAGGGCAGCGCCTCCGTCACCCCGTCCCGCACCAGCCAGTTCATCGAGGGCGCGCCGGCGCCGCCGCCCTGCAGGCCGAAGGGCAGGAAGGCGCGGCGGTCGGCCCGCACCTGCAGCACGCCCTCCTCCTCGAGGAAGCGGTATTCGCGGCAGAAGGGCGCGCCGCCGCGATACTGGCCAGGGCCCATGGTGTCGGGCAGGAATTCGTAGCGGGTGATCTGGATCGGCTGCTCCGCCTCCGTCACCTCGATCGAGGGCGAGGCCATGTTGGCGAACATGTGGCTGTTGCCGTCGCAGCCATCGGCGAAGGGCCGGCCGCCCCAGGCGGAGCAGGTGAAGTCGACATAGATGAAGGGCTCGCGCCGCACCCCGTCGCCGCCCGGCGGCCGCCGCCAGCCGCCGACCGAGACGCCGAGATTGCCGCCATCCCCGGCGGCGCCGACGCGGTCCGGCAGCATCTGCGCCAGGGCGCCGAAGAGGCAATCGACCATGCGGAAGCCGGTGAGGCCGCGCGCCGCGCAGGCCGCCGGCAGCACGGCATTGGCGATGCTGCCCTCGGGCGCCACCACCTCGATGGCGCGGAAATACCCCTCGTTGTTCGGGATGTTGGCCGGCAGGATGCTGCGGATGCCGCAATAGCTGGCCGAGCGGGTGAAGCTCAGCGTGTTGTTGATGGCGCCCTTCACCTGCGGGCTGGTGCCGGTCCAGTCCACCAGCATCCGGTCGCCGCGCTTCTCGACCCGCACGCGGAGCGGGATCGGCTTGCCCAGCTCGACGCCGTCGTCGTCGATATGGTCCTCGAAGCGCCACTCGCCATCCGGCAGGTCGCGCAGCGCCGCGCGGGTCAGCGCCTCGGCATGGTCGAGCAGCGCCCCCATGGAGAGCCGCGTCGTCTCGACTCCGACGCGCGCCACCAGGTCACGGAAGGCGCGCTCGGCGATGGTGCAGGCGGCGAGCTGGGCGCGGAGATCGCCGAAGACCTTCACCGGCACCCGCACGTTGCGCTCGATCAGCGCCCGCAGCGTCTCGTTCATCCGGCCGCGCTCGTAGAGGCGGAGCGGCGGGATGCGCAGCCCTTCCTGGAAGATCTCGGTGCTGTCCGAGGCGTTGGAGCCCGGCACCCGGCCGCCGACATCGGTGTGGTGGCAGATGGTGGCGGCGATCGCCAGCCGCTCGCCGCCCATGAAGATCGGCTGGAAGAGGAAGATGTCGGGCAGGTGCATCCCGCCCTCGAAGGGATCGTTGAGGACGAAGATGTCGCCCTCCGCCATGCTGTCGCCGTAGCGGCGCAGCACCGCGCCGAGCGCCTCGGGGATGCTGCCGAGATGGCTCGGCAGGGTCAGCCCCTGCGCCACCAGCCGGCCCTGCCCGTCGCAGAAGGCGGTGCTGTAGTCCATGTTGTCCTTCAGCACGGCGGAATAGGTCGTGCGATGGACGGTCAGCGCCATCTCGTCCGCGATGGAGAAGAGAGCGTTGCGGAAGAGCTCGAACTCGATGGGGTCGATCGCCGTCGCTGTCATGCCCTGCCCTTCCGTCGCGGGCGCAGCTTGGCACGGGCGGGCGGCGGCGCCACCCCATCACCTGGCGGCCATGCAGGGCCGCCGGACCGGCCTTGCCCGCGGCGCGAGCAGCGGGGCGCCGCGTCTGCATCAGGGCGGGGCGAAGCGCTTCGACCAGACCGGGCGGCCGCCCACCGTCGCCAGCACCTTGCCGGCCACCCGCAGGAAGCCGGGCGGCGGCCAGCGGCGCGGGATGTCAGCGATCGCGCGCCAGATGCGGCGGAACAGCCATTCGGACAAATCCGGGTCGGGCATCATCCAGGGCACCATCGGCAGCGCCGTGTAGAGGCCGAGCCGGCGGGCCAGCACCAGGCCGCGCATCTGCAGCAGCCGCATGGCGCGGCGGGCGGCGCGGCAGAGCCAGTATTCGATGGCCCGCAGCGCCGGCGGGCAGCGCCGGTCCGCCAGCGCCTCCAGCAGCCGCAGCCAGAGCCCGGCATGGGTCAGGCGGCGGAAATGCCGGCCGACCGTGTCCGGCTTGCCGAAGCGCTCCGGCAGCAGCCGCCAGGGGAGGTCGGCGACGGCCATGTGCAGGATGGCGTCCATCCGCCCGCGCGGATCGGCGAGCGGCCGGCCGGGCAGCGCCGCATCCCGCAGATGCGGCAGCAGCGCCGCCCATTCGGCATCGGAGAGCGGGGCCCAGTCGCGGCGCGGGGTGAAATGCGGCATGCGGACCCCTCCCGGTGACGGGGCCGCACGATAGACATTTATTCCTGTTGCGTCAAGCTCGTTCCGACGACGCCGGTGGTCAGAGCATGGTGACGCGGCCGGTCGCCAGCTCGTAGATCCCGCCCCGCACCGCCAGCGCGCCGCGCTGGATCAGCGGCGAGAGGAGCGGCGAGCCGGTCCGCAGCACCTCCACGCTGTGCCGCACATTCGCCTCCAGCGCCCGGCGGGCCAGGTCGCCGCCCGTCTCCTTCAGCGCCGGCTCGATCCCCGGCTTCATCGCGGTGACGAGGCCGGCGATGCTGCCGGGCAGGTCGTTCCCCTTCTGCAGGGCCTGCACCGTCGCATCCACCGCGCCGCAACTGGTATGGCCGAGGACGAGGATGGCCTTGGTGCCGAGCACCGCGGCGCCGAATTCGAGGCTCGCCAGCCCCTCGGGCGTGACGAAATTGCCGGCGACGCGCACGACGAAGAGGTTGCCCGGCGCCTCGTCGAAGACCAGCTCCGGCGCCACGCGGGAATCGGCGCAGCCGAGCACGGCGGCGTAGGGGGCCTGCCCCGCGGCGCGGCGCACGCGCTTGGCCGAGACGTCCCGCGCCTTCGGCGTGTTCGCGGCATAGCGGGCATTGCCGGCGGCGAGCCGCGCGAAGGCCGCGCCCGGATCCTCCGCGGCGCGCGCCGGCGGCTGGGCGCTGGCCGGGGCGGCGAGCTGCGTCACCGCCAGGGCGCCGAGACCCGCGGCGAGGAGCCCTCGCCGCCCCGTCGCGGGCTTGCAGCAATGGCACATGTGCCGTCCCCTCCCTTTCGATATGCGAAGACCAGCCCGAAGGCGCTCCGTCGTCGCAGGACACTACACCCGGAGCAACGGCATGCCCTTGGCGCCGCGTCCCGCATCGGACCCCGGCGTCCCAGCGATCGCCGTCGAGGCCGCGGAGGCGACCGCAGTCGGCCGCTGCGCCTCGACTATTCCCCTGCATTGATGGTGGCGCA
Organism: Roseicella frigidaeris; assembly: GCF_003258945.1. Classification (GTDB taxonomy): domain Bacteria; phylum Pseudomonadota; class Alphaproteobacteria; order Acetobacterales; family Acetobacteraceae; genus Paracraurococcus; species Paracraurococcus frigidaeris. The sequence continues at coordinate 178,891 of NZ_QLIX01000006.1, forward strand.
TCAATGTCCGCAAGCCCCGGCTTGGCGCGGCGATATCATACCGAAGGTATGAATGTTTCCTTTATGCCGAGCGCCCGAATGGGCGCCGCCGGTCGCGCCGTCAGGCGCGCCTGTCAGCGCGACGCGGCGCAGCCAAGCCAAGCAAACCGGAGGTTTGCGCCCGGCGCCAAGGGGACTGCCCATCGGGGCCGTTGATGGGTCACCAGCAACGGCCGTTCGTATCAGGCCTCCGGGCGCGCCGGCCCCGCCGCCTCCCAGCCGATGGCCCGCCGCAGGAAGGCCGAGCCGAGGGCGGCGAAGCGCGCCACCTCGTCATTGTCCTTGCCATAGCCATGGCCGCCCGCCGCCGGCTCGTGGAACAGCGCCGGATAGCCCAGCGCCTGCAGCTTCGCCGCCATCTTGCGGGCATGGCCGGGATGCACCCGGTCGTCCCGCCGCGTCGTCGCCAGCAGGATCGGCGGGTAGCGCCGCCCGGCCTCCGCCCGGTGATAGGCCGAGACCCGCTGGAGGAATTCCCAGTCCTCCGGCGCGTCGGGGTCGCCGTATTCGGCGATCCAGCTCGCCCCGGCGAGCAGCTTGCTGTAGCGGCGCATGTCGATCAGCGGGATGGTGCAGAACAGCGCCCCGAACCGCTCCGGATAGCGCACCAGCATGTTGGCGATCAGCAGCCCGCCATTGGAGCCGCCCTCGGCGGCGATGCGCCCGGGCCGCGTCACGCCGCGCCGCACCAGATCGGCGGCGACGGCGGCGAAATCATCGTGCGAGAGGTATTTGCGCTCGCGCCGCCCGGCCTCGTGCCAGGCGGTGCCGAACTCGCCGCCGCCGCGGATATGGGCCAGCACCGTGGTGCCGCCGCGCTCCAGCCAGAGCTTGCCCTGGATGGACTGGTAATAGGGCATGCTGGCGACGCGGAAGCCGCCATAGCCGGTGAGATGCCCGGGCGCATCGCCATCCGGCGGGCCGGCCGGGCCGGTCTGCACATAGGGGATGCGCTCGCCATCGCTGGAGACCGCCTCGTGCCGCGTCACCACCAGCCCGGCGGCGTCGAAGACCGCCGGGGCCCGCTTCAGCAGCACCGGGGCGGCGAGGTCGGTGTCGGTCCGCTGCAGGCTGGGCGGGGTGACGGGGTCCTGCACCATCAGCATCAGCGTGCCGTCCGACTCCTCGCGCGCGGCATCGAGCGGCCAGAGCGAGGCGGTGCCGATCTCCGGCAGGCCGGGCAGCGCGGCGGCGGCCCAGGGGCCCTCTCCCTCGCCCTCCCCCTGGCTTTCCCCTTGGCCGTCCCTGGGCGTCAGCACCTGGTAGGCCGGCCGCAGCTCATCCAGCACGGCGAGGATGAGGCGGCCGTCGCACCAGTGCATGTACTGCAGGGCCCGGCGCGGCGCCGGGGTGAAGAGGCGGACGACGTCCCGCCCGCCGGCGAGGAAGGCGTCGAGCCGGAGGCCGAGCACCGCATCCGCCGGATGGGTGGCGCCGCCGATGGTCCAGGGGGTGCGCAGCCGCACCGCCAGCCAGCCGCGCTGCCAGCTCGGCTCGGCATCCGCGGGCAGGTCGAGCGCCTGGCGCGGGCCGCTGCCGTCGCCGAGATGCAGCCGGCGCTCGTAGAAGCTGCGGAGGTCGATGAAGGTGACCTGGCCGCCCGCCTCGCGGTCCACCGAGGCGCCGACCGCCATGTGCTCGGGCGGGCAGGCGAAGATCACGGGGGCGGCGGCCGGATCGGTGCCGCGGGCCCAGCGGCGCACGGTGCGGGCATAGCCGGAGGCGGTCGCCATCCCCTCCCCCCAGGCGGAGGCGAGCAGCAGCGTATCGGCGTCGAGCCAGGCGACGTCGCTCTTCGCCTCGGGCAGGCGGAAGCCGTCCGCGAGGAATTCGCGGCGGGCGAGGTGGAACTCGCGCAGCACGGTGGCGTCGCCGCCGCCGCGCGAGAGGCTGAGCAGCGCCGTCTCGCCGGCCCCGGGCTGCGCCCGGACGCCCTTGAAGACCCAGTCCTCGCCCTCGGCGGCGGCGAGCGCATCGAGATCGAGCAGGATCTCCCAGTCCGGCGCCTCGGTGCGGAAGCTGGCCTCCGTGGTGCGGCGCCAGAGGCCGCGGGGATGCGCGGCATCCTGCCAGAAATTGTAGAGCAGCCCGCCGCGGCGGCTGACGAAGGGCAGCTTGTCCGGCCGGTCGAGGATGGCTTTCACCGCGGCGCGGTCGGCCTCGAAGCGGGCATCCGCGAGGCGGGCCAGGGTTGCGGCGTTCTGGGCGGCGACCCAGGCGAGGGCGCGGGGGCCCTCGACCTCCTCGAGCCAGAGATAGGGGTCGTCGTCGGGGGTGGCGAGGGTTGGGCGGGGGTCGGGATTTGCGGGCATCAGCCGATCCTCTTTCCGCTGGCGCGGCGCCATGGGGCGGGCGGGGCTAGGAGAGAGGGCCTAGCGGGGTGGCGGCAGGAGCGCCATGGGCGACCGGCCCCGCCTGTGCGGCGGGGCACGTCACGCGCCGTGCGGACCGGGGCGGCGGCGGGCGCCCGACGCATTCTCCCTTCCCGCGAGGGCGCGGTCTGCCATGCTCCCGAGCCTCAAGCCTGGATCCCCCCATGGCCATCCTCCTCGCCTTCTCCCCCTTCCTCGCCTTCGCCCTCCTCGATCGCCTCGCCGGCCCCACCCCCGGCCTGGTCGCCGGCGCGTTCGTCGCCGCGGGGCTGCTGCTGCGGGACCGGCTGGCGGGCCGCGCGCCGAAGCTGCTCGAGCTCGGCACCATGCTCCTCTTCGGCGCCCTCGCCCTCATCGCCCTGGTGCTGCGGCCGGACTGGTCGGTGATCGGCGTCCGCCTCGCCGTCGATGCCGGGCTGCTGCTCATCATCCTCGCCTCGCTGGCGCTGCGCCGGCCCTTCACCCTGGCCTATGCGCGCGAGCAGGTGGCGCCGGCGCTCTGGGCCTCGCCGGGCTTCCTGCGGACCAACATGGTCATCAGCGGCGTCTGGGGGTTGGCCTTCGCGGTGATGGTCGCGGCCGAGGCGGCGCTGCTGCTGGTGCCGGGGATGCCGCCGAAGCTTGGCATCCTCGTCATCGTCCTGGCGCTGGTCGGCGCCATCCAGTTCACCGGCTGGTATCCGGCGCGGGTGCGGGCGCGGCACGCCGCCTGAGCCCGGCGGCCGCCGCGCGCCCGGGCGGCGCCCTCAATCGGTGATGCCCTCGCGGTCCTCGATCGCCATCAGCGTCGCCGTCAGCAGGGCGACCAGCCGCTCCTGGCCGCCGCTCGCGGCGAAGACCTCGGTCTGCGCCAGGGTCAGGGTGCGGCCCGCCTTCACCACCCGGCCGCGCGCCAGGATGCGCTCGCCCCGGGCCGGCGCCAGCAGGTTGATCTTGAACTCGGTGGTCAGCACGCCCCGGCCCGGCGGCATCAGGCTGAGCGCCGCATAGCCCGCGGCGCTATCGGCAATGGCGCTGACCGCGCCGGCATGGACGAAGCCGTGCTGCTGCGAGATCGCCGGCCCCGGCCTCAGCGAGATCGCCACCTGCCCCGGCGCGACATGGTCGAGCACGGCGCCGAGGGTGCGCATGAGGCCCTGCCGGGCGAAGCTCGCACGGATGCGCGGCGCGACATCCTCCGCCCCGGCCGTCACGCCGGACCCCCGCCCGCCACCACCCGCCCCCGATACACCACCAGCCGCCGCGGCGGGTGCTGCGCCACCGCTTCCCCCACCGTCTCGACCGGCAGGGCGACGAAGCTCGCCACCCCGCCCGGCGCCAGCGAGGGCGGCTCGATCCCCATCGCCCGCGGCGCGGCCTCGGTCATCATGCGCAGCAGCGCCGCGATCGCCGCATCGGTGCGCGCATCCAGCCGCCAGCCGATGATCGCCGCGCGCTCCAGCATGTCGCCGGTGCCATAGGGGCTCCAGGTGTCGCGCATGTTGTCGTTGCCGAGCAGGACAGAGACGCCCAGCTCGGCCAGGCGCAGCAGCGGCGGCAGGGCGGCGCCGCCGGCGCCGTGGCTGACCAGGCCGACGCCGCTCTCGGCCATCTCCGCCGCCGCCCGCAGCAGCCGCGCCTCCGGCGCCGCGCCGAGGGCGAAGCCGTGGCTGACCCAGACCTGGCCCTGCAGGCCGCCGGCGCGCGTGCGGGCGCAGATCTCGGCCAGCGAGAACAGGCCGAGCTCGCCCGCCTCGTGCAGATGGATGTCGAGCCCGACGCCATGCCGCCCGGCCAGCGCAAACAGCGCGTCGAGCTGGCCGCGCGGGTCGCGGTCCACCTCGCAGGGGTCGAGGCCGCCGAGCAGGTCGGCGCCCATCCGCAGCGCCTCCTCCAGCAGCTCGAGCGTGCCGGGCGCGCGCATCACCCCGGCCTGCGGGAAGGCGACGGTCTGGATGTGGCACTGCCCCGCATGCGCCTCGCGCACCGCCAGCACCGCCTCGAGGTTGCGCAGGCCGAAGGCCGGGGTGATGTCGACATGGCTGCGGAGGTGGACGCTGCCCTGGGCGATGCAGCGCCGCAGCAGCGCGGTCGCGCGCGGCCCGGCCGGCAGGGCGGGCAGCACCCGCGCATCGGTCTCGATCCGGCTCATCCGGTCCGGGCCGGCGGCGTGCGGCATCCAGGGCAGGCCGAACAGCGCCTTGTCGAGATGGACGTGGAAATCCGTCAGCGCCGGCAGCAGCAAGGCGCCGCCGCAGTCGACGATCTCCGGCCCGCCGGCGGGGACCTCCGGCGGCGCGTCGAGGATGGCGGCGACGCGGCCGTCCCGCACCAGCACATGCAGGCCCGCGCGGCCATCCGGCAGACGGCAATTGCTCAGCAGCATGATGGGCTCTCCCCTCGGCCGGCGGCAGTCTGGCAGGGGCGCCGGCCTGCCGGCCAGCCCGGCGGGGCTGCCAATGGGGCTGCCAGCGGGATTGGATGTGGCGCCCGGCGACGCCATCTCTTCCGCCGGAGGTGCATCGCCATGAAGCAGCCCGGCCCGGATCATCCCATCGCCATCGAGCCCAATCCGAAGCGCGTGCGCGTCACCTTCAACGGGCAGGTGGTGGCCGAGAGCGGGCGCGCCCTCACCCTGCGGGAGGCCAGCTACCCGCCGGTGCAGTACATCCCGCGCGAGGATGCGGCGATGGCGCTGCTGCAGCGGACGGAGCGCAGCACGCATTGCCCCTACAAGGGCGATGCCGCCTATTACAGCATCGAGGCCGGCCCCCGCCGCGCCGAGAACGCGATCTGGAGCTACGAGGCGCCCTACCCCGCCGTGGCGGCGATCGCCGGGCATCTCGCCTTCTACCCGGACCGGGTGGACGCGATCGAGGAGCTGTAGGCCTTCGGGCGCCCATCGAGACCGTCGCGGCCCGTCGCCCCGGCGCGGCGGGCCGCGACGCATCCTGGGCGGGAGGACCGCTGTGGGGCGGCCCTACTGCGCCGCCCGCAGCGCCGCGTAGCCGGGACAGGGCGGCGGCTGCGGCGGGTCGCCGGGCGGGCCGAGCAGCTCGAAGCGATAGGGCTCCGCCGCCTCGGGGTCGAGCGTGACCAGCACCGCCTGCACATCCGCCTCGCCCGGCACCTGCAGCCGGGTGAGGTTCGGCACCGCGGCGATCGGGCGGTGATGCACGAAGAGATGGCTGTCGCCGTTCAGCAGCAGCACCGGCCGGCCGAAGCGCGCCGCCGCCTCGGCGATGGCCTCGCGGATCGCGGCATAGCCGCTGTCATAGCCCGCGCCGCAGACCTGCCGGTAGAACAGGTCGGCCTGCAGGGCGATCACCGCCGCCCGCGCCTCCGGCGCGGCGGCGAGGCTCTCGGCGAGCCAGGCGCGGTTGGCGGCGTCGCGCAGCCGGAACTCGGCGAAGGCCCGCTCGCCCTGCGGCAGCATCCGCGCCCCCGGCTCGCCCGGCTCGCCGGGGCGGCCGTTGTTGCTGCCGGGGACGTGCAGCGTCAGGAACAGCACGCCGTCCTGCATCCAGCGGGCATTCTCCACCGCCGGCGCCGCCTGGCGGAGCAGCGGCATGGGGCGCCGGCCGAGGCTCGCCGGGCGGTCGAAGAAGCGCTGCCGCAGCAGCGCCAGCCGCTCGAGCGGGTCGAAGCGCCCGGCGCGGTCCTGCCAGCAATCCGTCCATTCGTTGTCGCCGGGCGTGTAGACCAGCGGGTGGTCGGCGAGCCCCATCCAGGTGAAGGCGCGCAGCACCCGCTCATCGGTGCAGAGCTCGGCCCCGCCCTTGGTGTCGCCGAGGAAGATCGAGACCGCCGGCCGCGCCGCGTTGATCGCGGCCATCAGCCGCGCGACGCGGCCCTCCTCGGCCGGGCAGAGCTCCGGCGCCTCGGGGCGGCAATAGGGCATGTCGCCGAAGGCGACGAAGCGCAGCGGCTCGGCCCGGGCGGGCGCGGCGGCCCCGGCCAGGAGGGCGAGGAGGAGGAGCAGGCGCGGCAGGGGCATCGGGGCGGTCCTTGCAGTCCGGCCATGATGCCACCGGCCTGGCCCGGTTACAGCAGCCGCGGCACCGCCGCCGTCACCAGCAGCAGGCCGGAGACGGCGAGCAGCCCGAGCACGATGCGCTGGAAGGCGATGTCGCTGAAGCGGCGATAGAGCCGGAGGCCGAGCAGGGTCGGGAGCAGCAGCGCCGGCGCCGCCACAAGGCAGAGCGTCGCCACCTCCGGCGTGACGGTGCCGCTCGCCACATAGACCGTCATGGTCATCGCCTGCATCACCAGGGTGAAGGCCTGGAACACCGCGCGCTGCGCATCCCGCCCCCAGCCGCGCAGCGTCACCCAGAGGGTCGGCGCCGGTCCGGTGAGGCCGCCGAGCCCGCCCATGACGCCGCCCGCCAGCCCGACCGCGGCATCCGCCAGCCGGCCGCCGCGGGTGATGCGCGGCAGGGCGCGGGCCAGCAGCATGGCCGGGCACCAGACCAGCAGCAGCAGCCCGACCCCGGCGCGGAACCAGTCCGGGTCGATCCGGTGCAGCAGGGCGACGCCGAGCGGCACGCCGAGGAGCCCGCCGAGGATGAAGGGCGCCGCCCGCCGCGCATCGAAGCCGCGGCGGATGGCGCCGATGCCGAGGATCTGCCCGAGCAGCGAGCCGAAGACGGTCAGCGGCCCGGCCAGCGCCGGATCGAGCGTCCAGGCCCAGATCGCCTGCGCCACCAGCCCGAAGGCGAAGCCCGAGAGCCCCTGCACGAAGCCGCCCGCGGCGGCGCCGAGCGCCACCACGGCGATGAGACTCTCCACGTCCCGGTCTCCCCCTCGGCCCCTGACTGCCATGGGCCGCCGGCGGGCGCCAGACGCCGACGCCGGAGCCGACGCCGGCGCGGCGCCCGGAGCCGGCGGGCAGGGCATGGGTTTTTATTGATATTTCAGAATGAAGGACCAGGCGATACAACCGCAGGCGCCCCGCAGCACCCGCCTCCGACGGACCGCCCCGCATGCCCCTCGGCGAAGCCGCCCCCGCCCCGCTCTTCGCGTTCCGCAGCGCGGAGGGCACGCTCATCGGCCTCGGTCAGGCCGCCGCCCTGCCAGGCGGCCCCGCCGCCACCCTGGCCGCCCGGCTGGACACCTTCTTCCGCAGCGCCGGCCCGGACGCCATCCTCGCCGGCGCGATGCCCTTCGATCGCGCGGCCAAAGACGACCTGCGCCAGGCAGCGCGGGTCGCAAGCGCCTTGCCGCCCCAGCCTGCGCCGGCCCGTTCCGTCCGCTGGTCCCTGCGGCACGAGCCGGATGCCGCAGGCTATGCCGATGCCGTGCGGCGCGCGCTGGACATCCTGGCCGCGGAGGCGGCCCTGTCCGCGCCGCCGGGCGACGCGCTCACGAAGATCGTTCTGTCCCGCAGCCTCCTGGCGACGGCCGATGCGCCGATCGACCCCGTCGCCCTGCTGCATCGCCTGGCCGCCGACCCGTCCGTGACCACCTTCCTGGTGCCGCTGCCGGACGGACAGGCCGGCCCGCGCCAGCTGGCCGGGGCGACGCCGGAGCTCCTGCTCTCCAAGCGGGCCGACCGCGTGGCCTCGCACCCGCTGGCCGGCTCGGCCCGTCGCCACCGCGAGCCGGCGCGGGACGCCGCGGCCGCCGAGGCGCTGCTACGCTCCGGGAAGGACGGGCGGGAGCACGCCATCGCGGCCGAGTTCGTCCTCGACACCCTCGCGCCCTGGTGCCGGACACTGGCGCGGCCCCAGGGCGTCCAGCTCCGGGGCACCGCCAGCCTGTGGCATCTCGGCACCCGGATCGAGGGCCGGCTGAAGGACCCCGGCCTCTCCGCCGCCCTGCTGGCCTCCATCCTGCACCCCACCCCCGCCGTCTGCGGTCTGCCGCGCGACCGGGCCGCCGCGCTGATCGACAGGCTGGAGCCGCGCGACCGCGGCTTCTATGGCGGGGCCATCGGCTGGTGCGACGGGCGCGGCGACGGCACGTGGCATGTCGCCATCCGTTGCGCCGAGCTGTCCGGGCGGCAGGCGCGGCTCCATGCCGGCGCCGGCATCGTGCCGGGCTCCGAGCCCTGGAAGGAGGTGGACGAGACCGCGGCGAAGTATGGGGCGATGCTGGCCGCGCTCGGCATCGACCTGCCGGAGGACCGCGCAGGGACAGCCGGCCCGCCGGGGCCGCCGTGACCCCGCGGGGTCACGCCCGGCGCGGATCGCGGCGGGGCGTGACGCCCCGGGACGGCGATGCCCCGGCGGCGCCGCTCAGCCCTTGCCCACCATCACGTCGGAGGCCTTGATCACCGCGAAGACGCTGTCGCCCGGCTTCAGCGCCAGGTCGGCCACCGCCTCGTTGGTGATGGAGGCGACGACCGTGCCGCCGCCGTTCAGCTTGATGGTGACATGGGCGGTGGTGGCGCCGGGCGAGACCGCCTCGACGGTGCCGGGGAGCTGGTTGCGGGCGGACAGCTTCATGGGGGATCTCCTCGTCGGGTGGCGGCGCCCGGCGGCGCGGCGCGGCGCGCAGCCATGTCGCGCGGCCGGGGCAGGGTCAAGCCGGGGGCGGACCGGCCCGGCCGGCGCCCGGCGCTCCGCCCGCCGCAATTCGCCGCGATGCCGCCGGCCGGCCCAGCTGGGGCGGGTTTGGTTGCCTTCGCGCCCCGCCCGCGCTAGCCCCCCGCCGTGCCCGACAGCCCCGCCCTCGCGCCTCCCCCGCCGCATCGCCCCCTGCGGGCGGAGGAGTTCGACTTCGCCCTGCCCGAGCGCCTGATCGCCCAGGCCCCGGCGCGGCCGCGCGACGCCGCCCGGCTGCTGCTGGTGCGGCCGGAGGGCTGCGCCGATCGCGGCATCGGCGACCTGCCGGCGCTGCTCGGCCCCGGCGACGTCATGGTGGTGAACGACACCCGCGTCATCCCCGCCCGGCTGCGCGCCCGCCGCGGCGCGGCGGCGATCGAGATCATGCTGAACCGCGCCGAGCCGGACGGGACATGGGAGGCGCTGGTGCGCAACGCCCGCCGGCTGCGCCCGGGCGATGCGCTGCAGGTCGAGGGCGCGCCGGAGCTGCCCTGCCGGGTGCTGGCGCGCGAGGGCGGCACGGCGCGGCTCGATTTCGGCCCCGATCCGGCGGTGCTGGCGGCGGCGCTGGAGCGCGCCGGCGAAATCCCCCTCCCCCCCTATATCGCCCGGCCGGAGGGGCCGCGGCCGGAGGACCGGGAGGACTACCAGACCCTCTTCGCCGCCCGGCCCGGCGCCGTCGCCGCGCCGACCGCCAGCCTGCATTTCACCCCCGGGCTGGTCGCGGCGCTCGAGGCGCGGGGGGTGCGGCGGGCGACGGTGACGCTGCATGTCGGCGCCGGCACCTTCCTGCCGCTGCGCGGCGAGGACCCGCGCGCCCACCGGCTGCATGCCGAATGGGGCGAGGTGACGCCGGAAGCGGCGGCGATCATCAACGCCGCCCGGCCGGCGGGCGGGCGGATCCTGGCGATCGGCACCACGGCGCTGCGGCTGCTGGAGACGGCGGCGCAAGGCGCCGGGGGCGACCCGCTGCGGCCGGTGCGGCCCTTCCGCGGGCTGACCGATCTCTACCTGCTGCCCGGCCACCGCTTCCGGGCGGCGGATCTGCTGCTGACCAATTTCCACCTGCCGCGGAGCACGCTCTTCATGCTGGTCTCGGCCTTCGCCGGCACCGCCCGCATGCGCGCCGCCTATGCGCATGCCATCGCCGCGGGCTACCGCTTCTACAGCTATGGCGATGCCAGCCTCCTGACACGGGCGGATGCCGTAGCGGGCTCTCGAGCCAGCGAAGGCCAACAGCCGTGACGCTCTCCTGGACCTGCGCCGCCACCGACGGCGCCGCCCGGCGCGGGGTGCTGCGGACCGCGCATGGCGCGGTGGAGACGCCGGTCTTCATGCCGGTCGGCACCGCCGGCACGGTGAAGGCGATGACCGCCGACGCGGTGCGCGCGACCGGCGCCCGCATGGTGCTCGGCAACACCTACCACCTGATGCTGCGCCCCGGCGCCGAGCGCGTCGCCCGGCTCGGCGGGCTGCACCGGATGATGGACTGGCAGGGCCCGATCCTGACCGATTCCGGCGGCTTCCAGGTGATGAGCCTCGCCGCGCTGCGCGAGATGGACGAGCAGGGCGTCACCTTCCGCTCGCATCTCGACGGCTCCCGCCACCGGCTGACGCCGGAGCGGAGCGTCGAGATCCAGCGCCTGCTCGGCGCCGACGTCACCATGTGCCTCGACGAATGCACGCCCTTCCCGGCGAGCGAGGCGGTGGCGGCGGAGTCCATGCGCCGCTCCATGCGCTGGGCGGCGCGCTGCCGCGAGGCCTTCGTCCCGCGCCCCGGGCATGGGCTGTTCGGCATCGTCCAGGGCAGCACCTATCCGGCGCTGCGGGCCGAGAGCGTGGCAGCGCTCGCCGCGACCGGCTTCGAGGGCTATGCGGTGGGCGGGCTCGCCGTCGGCGAGGGCCAGCCGGCCATGTTCGCGGTGCTCGACTGCACCCTGCCGCTGCTGCCGGCCTCGGCGCCGCGCTACCTGATGGGGGTCGGCACGCCGTCCGACATCCTCGGCGCGGTGCGGCGCGGCATCGACATGTTCGACTGCGTCATCCCGACCCGCAGCGGGCGCACCGGCCGCGCCTATACCAGCCGCGGCGTGCTGAACCTGCGCAACGCGAAGCATGCCGAGGACCCGCGGCCGCTCGACCCCGCCTGCCCCTGCCCGGCCTGCACCCGGCATTCCCGCGCCTATCTGCACCACCTGATCAAGGCGGCGGAGATGCTCGGGCCGATGCTGCTGACCTGGCACAACATCCAGTACTACCAGGACCTGACGCGCGGGCTGCGCGAGGCCATATCGGCCGGGCGGCTGGCGGCGCATTGCGCCGCGGTCGAGGCCGGCTGGGCGGCGGGCGACGCGCTGCCCGAGGACAATATCGGCGACGACCCCGCCGCCGCCGCGCTCGCCGAGGACCGGGAGACGCCCGCATGACCGAAGCCAGCACCGACACCAGCGGCCTCACCCTGCTCGGCCGCCCCGCCGGGGTGCCGGCGAGCCCGGAGGCGGCGCGGCTGGAGCGGGTGCCGAACCCGCATCCCGGCACGCCCTATCTGGTGCGCTTCGCGGCGCCGGAGTTCACCTCGCTCTGCCCGCTGACCGGCCAGCCGGACTTCGCGCATCTGGTGATCGACTACCTGCCGGGCGACTGGCTGGTGGAGAGCAAGTCGCTGAAGCTCTACCTCTCGGCCTTCCGCAACCACGGCGCCTTCCACGAGGCCTGCACCGTCGCCATCGCCCGGCGGCTGGTGGCGGAGCTGGCGCCGGTCTGGCTGCGCATCGGCGGCTACTGGTATCCGCGCGGCGGCATGCCGATCGACGTCTTCTACCAGACCGGCCCGGCGCCGGAGGGGGTCTGGATCCCCGACCAGGGCGTCGCGCCCTATCGCGGCCGGGGATAGCGGATGGCGGCCGAGGCCGGGGCGCGGGCGGCGATCCGGGACGAGGCGCTGCGCCTCGGCTTCGACGCGGTCGGCTTCGCCCGCGCCGAGCTGGGGCCGGAGGTGCGGCAGCGGCTGGGGGATTTCCTCGCCGCCGGGATGCATGGCGAGATGGGCTGGATGGAGGCCCGCGCCGAGCAGCGGGCGCAGCCCCGGGCGCTCTGGCCGGAGGCGCTCTCCGTGATCTGCCTCGGCCTCTCCTACGCCCCGGCCGAGGACCCGCTGGCGCCGCTGGCGCGGCCGGATCGCGGCACCATCAGCGCCTATGCCCGGCACCGCGACTACCACGACATCGTCAAGCCGCGGCTGAAGGCGCTGGCGCGCTGGATGGTGGCGCGCTTCGCCGGGACGGGGGTGAAGGTCTTCGTCGACACCGCCCCGGTCTCGGAGAAGCCGCTGGCGGCGGCGGCCGGGCTCGGCTGGCAGGGCAAGCACACCAACCTCGTCTCCCGCGCGCATGGCTCCTGGCTCTTCCTCGGGGAGGTCTACACCACCCTGGCGCTGGCCCCGGACGCGCCGCATGCCGATCGTTGCGGGAGCTGCACCCGCTGCCAGGCGGCCTGCCCGACCGAGGCCTTCCCCGCCCCCTACCGGCTCGACGCGCGGCGCTGCATCTCCTATCTCACCATCGAGCATCGCGGTCCGATCCCGGCGGCGCTGCGGCCGAAGCTCGGCAACCGCGTCTATGGCTGCGACGACTGCCTGGCGGTCTGCCCCTGGAACCGCTTCGCCCGCCCGACGACGGTGCCGGGGCTGATCGCGCGGGAGGATCTGATCGCGCCGGCGCTCGCCGAGCTGGCGCGGCTCGACGATGCCGGCTTCCGGGCGCGCTTCGCCGGCTCGCCGGTCAAGCGGATCGGCCGCGACCGCTTCGTGCGCAACGTGCTCTATGCCATCGGCAATTCCGGCGAGGCCGGGCTGCGGCCGGTGGCGGGGGCGCTCTGCGGCGATTCCGACGCCGTGGTGGCGGAGGCGGCGCGCTGGGCGCTGGCCCGGCTGGAGGCGACGGCGCCCGCCCTGGAGGCGAGGGCCGAAGGGATGGTGCAGGATGGGTGACGGCAAGGGATGCCGCCAAGTGCGGCGGAGGGCGTGATGCGCGAGGATGCGGCGCTGGTGCTGTTCAGCGGCGGACAGGATTCCGCCACCTGCCTCGCCTGGGCGCTGGATCGCTTCGCCCATGTCGAGACCATCGGCTTCGACTACGGCCAGCGCCACCATGTGGAGATGCTGGTGCGCGGCGGCTTCCGGGCGCGGCTGCGGCGGGAGAACCCCGGCTGGGCGCCGCGGCTCGGGCCGGACCACGTGCTCAGCCTCGATGCGCTGCGCGCCGTCTCCGACACCGCCCTGACCCGCGAGACCGAGATCGCCATGCAGGCGGACGGGCTGCCCAACACCTTCGTCCCCGGGCGCAACCTGCTCTTCGTCACCTTCGCCGCCGCGCTCGCCTATCGCCGCGGGCTGAAGCACCTCGTCGCCGGCATGTGCGAGACCGACTATTCCGGCTACCCCGATTGCCGCGACGACACGCTGAAGGCGCTGCAGGTGGCGATCAACCTCGGCATGCAGACGCGCTTCGTGCTGCACACGCCGCTGATGTGGCGCGACAAGGCGGCGACCTGGGCGCTGGCGGAGCGGCTGGGCGGCACGCCGCTGGTCGAGGCGATCCGCGAGGACACCCATAGCTGCTATCTCGGCAACCGGCAGCAGCGCCACGTCTGGGGCTATGGCTGCGGCACCTGTCCCGCCTGCGAGCTGCGGCGGCATGGCTGGGAGGCCTGGCGGGCGGAGCATGTTTGAGCTGGTCTTCCGCCGCCGCTTCGCCATGGCGCACCGGCTGCTGACCGACGGCACGGCGCAATGCGCGGTGCCGCACGGCCATACCGAGACGGTGACGGTGCGGCTGCGGGCGGTGCGGCCGGAGCGGCTGGACGGGGCGGCCAACATGGTCGAGCCCTTCGCGCGGGCGAAGGCGCGCTGGCACCACTGGATCGACGGCCATGTCGACCACGCGCTGCAGCTCGGCGAGGCGGACCCGCTGCTCGGCTGGTTCCGCGCGGCGGAGCCGGAGCGGCTGCCGCGCCTCCTGGTGACGCCGGGCGATCCGACGACGGAGCTGCTCTGCGGCCTCTTCGCGGCCAAGCTCGGCGCCTTCCTCGCCGCCGATGGCGGGCGGCTCGCCTGCGTCGGGGTCGAGATCGAGGAGACGCCGACCAACACGGTGCGCTTCGAGGGCGACCCCTACGACATCCTGCCGCGGCGCCACGGCTGGTGGTCGCGCGCCGATCTCAGCATCAACGCATGGGACGCGGCGCGGTGAGCTACGCGGTCAAGGAGATCTTCCCGACCCTGCAGGGCGAGGGCGGCCAGGCCGGCCGCGCCGCGGTGTTCTGCCGCTTCGCCGGCTGCAACCTCTGGAGCGGGCGGGAGGAGGACCGGGCGGCGGCGGTCTGCCGCTTCTGCGACACGGCGTTCGTCGGCCTGGATGGCGAGGGCGGCGGCCGCTTCGCCGATGCCGCGGCGCTGGCCGCGGCGATCCTCGCCGCCTGGCGGGGCGGCGCCGAGGGGCGGCACGTGGTCTTCACCGGCGGCGAGCCGCTGCTGCAGCTCGATGCGCCGCTGATCGCGGCGATGCATGCGGCGGGCTTCGCCATCTCGGTCGAGAGCAACGGCACGCTGGAGCCGCCGCCGGGGATCGACTGGCTCTGCGTCAGCCCCAAGGCCGGGGCGCCGCTGCGGGCGACGCGCGGCGAGGAGCTGAAGCTCGTCTACCCGCAGCCCGGCCTGATGCCGGAGGCGGTGGCGCATCTCGACTTCCGCCACTTCTTCCTGCAGCCCATGGACGGGCCGGACCGCGCCGCGCATACGGCGGCCGCCGTCGCCTACTGCCTCCGCCACCCCCGCTGGCGGCTTTCGCTGCAAACCCACAAGCTGATCGGGATTCCCTGAGTCGCCCCGCGTTGCCCTGGCGCGGCTTCGCCGCGGCAGGCTGTGCCGCGCCTCGGGCCCTTCGCCAATCCCGGGGCCCCCGCGAAGGCGCGCAGCGGCTTCGTGGGGCGTATCACGGCACCCAGTCGGGCCGCGGCATCTCCAGATAGGCCTGCCGCAGCGCGCTGCTCCAGCCCTCGCGGATGATGCGCAAATAGGCATCCTCCTCGGTGAGCCGCTTGCGCAGCGTCACCGCGAAGCTGTCCGCCCGGTAGACCAGCAGATCGACCGGCAGTCCGACCGTCAGGTTCGAGCGCAAGGTGCTGTCCATGCTGATCAGCACCAGCTTCACGCCGTCGACGAGGGCGGTGTCGAAGCTCACCGCCCGATCGAGGATCGGCTTGCCGTATTTGTGCTCGCCGATCTGCAGGAAGGGCGTGTCGGCCGTCGCCTCGATGAAATTCCCCGCGGCATAGACGAGGAAGAGCCGCGGCGCCTCGCCGGCGATCTGGCCGCCCAGCATCAGCGAGATGTCGAAGCGCACCTCCTGCGCCTTCAGCGCCTCGCCATCGGCGGCGAAGACGTCGCGCACCGCCTGGCCGACGAGCTGGGCGGCGCGGAACATGTTCGGCACGCTGCGCAGCGTGTGCCGCACGCCGCTGAGCTCCACCCCCTCCTGCAGCCGGTTCCAGACCGCCTGGGTGATGGCGAGGTTGCCGGCCGAGAGCATGGCGAGCACCCGCTCCCCCGGCACCTCCTCGACCTGCATCTTGCAGAAGACCGAGATGTGGTCGACGCCGGCATTGGTCCTGGTGTCCGAGAGCAGGACCAGCCCGTCCCGCAGATAGAGTCCGACGCAATAGGTCATGCCACCCGTTCCCGCCTGCGCGTCCCGGCGCGGCCGGGCGCAGGCGGAGCATAGGGCCGATCGCGCCGCCCTCAATGGCGGATGTAGAAGGCCTCGATCTCCGCGCCGAGTTCGGCGGTGTGGGTGATCATGTCGGTCAGGAACTCGTGCAGCCCCTGGGCGAAGATGTCCTCGATGCGCCCGTAGCGGAGCTGCGCCTTCAGCAGGCCGGAGACGCGGTGGCATTCGCCGAACCGCCCGCCCTGGCCGACGCCGATCGCCTCCAGCGTGTCGGCGACGGCGGCATGGCAGGCGGCGAGGCTGCGCGGCAGCTCCGGGCGCAGGATCATCAGCTCGGCGATGCGCCGGCCGGAGAGCCGTTCCCGGTACACCCACTGGTAGGAGCGCATGGCCGAGACCGAGCGCAGCACCGCCTGCCACTGCACGTAGTCCACCGCCCCCTCGATCTCCGGCGCGAAGAGGGCGTGCTTCACGTCGAGCAGCCGGGCGGTGTTGTCCGCCCGCTCCAGCATCGTGCCGAGATGCACGAAGCGCCAGGGCTCGTAGCGCAGCATGGTCTCGTTCGCCGCGCCATTGAACAGCGTCACCCGCTCGCGCACCCAGCCGAGGAAGTCGACGAGGTTCTCGCCCTCGGTCGCGTCGGGGGCCAGGTTGCGCAGGTGGTTCCAGCTGTCGTTCAGCGCCTCCCACATGTCGACGGTGAGCGCGGTGCGCACCGAGCGGGCGTTGCGCCGCGCCGCCTCGAAGCAGGCGAGGATGGAGGAGGGGTTGTCGGGGTCGAGGAGCAGCCAGTGGATGGCGGCCTCGGCGGTCGGCGCCTCGTATTTCCGGTAGAAGCCGGCATCGCCGCCCGAGGCGGTGAGCAGGGCGCGCCACTCGGCGCCCTCGTCGCCGAGCCGGGCCGAGATCGCCGCCATGCGGAAGGCGACGGCGACCCCGCGCGCCACGTTGCCGGCCCGCTCGGTGTAGCGGGCCAGCCAGAACAGGTTCTCGGCCGTGCGGCTCAGCATCCGAGCGAGGCCGTCTGCGCCTGTCCCTTCCCCTGGCTCTGCCCTTGGCCCTGTCCCTGGCTTTGGCTCTGCCCCTGGATTTGGCCCTGGCTTTGGCCCTGGCTTTGGCTTTGGCCCTGGGCCGCCGCCTCGCCCGGCCCCTCGTCCTCCAGCACCCAGGTATCCTTGGTGCCGCCGCCCTGGGAGGAGTTCACCACCAACGAGCCGTCCTTCAGCGCGACGCGGGTCAGGCCGCCCGGGACGATGCGGATCTCCTTGCCCGAGAGCACGAAGGGCCGCAGGTCCACATGCCGCGGCGCGATGCCCTGCTCGACCACGGTCGGGCAGGTGGAGAGGGCGAGCGTCGGCTGGGCGATGTAGTCGCCCGGCTTGGCCAGGATGCGGGCGTGGAATTCCTCGCGCTGGCCCTTGGTGGCGTGCGGCCCGATCAGCATGCCGTAGCCGCCCGAGCCCTTGGCGAGCTTCACCACCAGCTTGTCGAGGTTGGAGAGGACGTATTTGCGGTCCTCCTCGCGCTCGCAGAGGAAGGTGGGCACGTTCTGCAGGATCGGCTCCTCGCCGAGATAGAAGCGCACCATCTCCGGCACATAGGGGTAGACCGCCTTGTCGTCGGCGATGCCGCCGCCCGGCGCGTTGGCCAGCGCCACGTTGCCGGCGCGGTAGGCCTCCATCAGGCCGGGCACGCCGACCAGGCTGTCCGGGCGGAAGGCGTCGGGGTCGAGGAACTCGTCGTCGATGCGGCGGTAGAGGACATCGACCCGCTTCGGCCCCGCGGTGGTCCGCATGTAGACCACCCGGTCCTGCACGCAGAGATCGGCACCCTCCACCACCTCGACGCCCATCTCGTCGGCGAGGAAGCAATGCTCGTAATAGGCGCTGTTGTAGGGGCCGGGGGTGAGGATGGCGACCGTCGGGTGCTCCCCGGCGCGGGCCGGCGCCACCGCCTTCAGCGTCTCCAGCAGCTCCTCCGGGTAGCGGCTGACCGGCGCGATCCGGTGCCGGGCGAAGAGCTTGGGGAAGAGCCGCAGCATCGCCTCGCGGTTCTCCAGCATGTAGGAGACGCCGGAGGGGGTGCGGCAATTATCCTCGAGCACGTAGAAGTCGTCGGGCCCGGTGCGCACCATGTCGATGCCCGAGATATGCGTGTAGACCCCGCCCGGCGGCCGCACGCCCACCAGCGCCTTGTGGAAGCCCTCGTTCTCCAGCACCAGGGCGCTCGGGATCCGCCCGGCCTTCAGGATCTCCTGCGGCCCGTAGACATCGGCGAGGAAGGCGTTCAGCGCCTGCACCCGCTGGCGCAGCCCGACCGAGAGGCGATCCCATTCCGATCTCGCAATGATGCGGGGAATGATGTCGAAGGGGATCAGCCGCTCCGGGTCGCCACCCTCCCCATAGACGGCGAAGGTGATGCCGATGCGGCGGAACAGCAGTTCCGCCTCGCGGCGCTTGCGGTCCAGCTGCTCGCGCGGCGTGGCACGAAGCCAACGCTCGATCTCGGCATAAGCGGCACGGACCCCATCCTCGGCGCGCATTTCGTCGTATGCGGCACTCTTAGCAGGCGACACTCGGCTCCGATCCCCTGATGCAGCGGCTCCCCGCGCAAAGCAGCACGGCGAGCGGCATCCCTGCAAGCCGAGACGCGCATCGAAATGCGGCGTTCCCGGTTGCCCTGCTCAGCTTTTTGCCAGGCATGCCTAAGTGAACGGCAGCGGCCCGCGCCCGACGGGCTGCGGCGGCCGCCGCGGGCGCCTATGCTGGGGCGCCACAGGACCGGAAGGACATGCGATGCCGATGCCGCAGCGGGATGCCACCCCCTCGACCGGAGCCGGGGCGGTCGCCGCCGCCCTCCACGCCGCCGGCGTGCCGCGCCTCTATGGCGTGCCGGGCGGCGGCTCCAGCCTCGATCTCGTCGAGGCGGCCGCCGCCCGCGGCATCCCCTTCGTCCTGGCGCGGCACGAGACGGCGGCGGTGATCATGGCCGCGACCGAGGCCGAGCTGGCGCAGCGGCCCGTCGCCGCCCTGGTCACCCGCGGGCCCGGCGTCGGCAACGCCGCCAACGGCATGGCCCAGGCCTCGCTCGACCGCGCCCCGGTGCTGCTGCTGGCCGATGGCTTCACCGGCGCCGAGCGGGCCTATGCCAACCACCAGTTCTTCGACCATGCCGCCATGCTGGCGCCGGTGACCAAGGCGGCCGCCCGGGCGGTCGAGCCCGGCGGCGCGCCGGGCCTCATGGCGGCGAGCCTGCTGGCGACGGCGATGGCCGCGCCGCGCGGCCCGGCGCTGCTCGAGCTCTCGGGCCAGGCCGCCCGCGCCCCGGCCGCCCTGCCCGGCCCCGCGGCCCTCGCCGCCGCCGGCACCGTGCCGGAGGGCGCGGCGCTCGAGGCGGCGCGGGGGCTGCTGCGGGCGGCGCGGCACCCGGTGATCGTCGCCGGGCTGGAGGCGGCGGAGCCCGCCGCCTGCGCCGCGCTGCGCGCCCTCGCCGAGCGGCTCGGCTGCCCGGTGCTCGTCACCTACAAGGCCAAGGGCGTGCTGCCGGACGCGCATCCCCTCTTCGCCGGGGTCTTCACCGGCGGCGCGGCGGAGGCGCCGGTGCTGGCGGCGGCGGATCTCATCCTGCTCGCCGGCGCCGATCCGGTGGAGTTCATCCCGCAGCCCTGGCGCTACGCGGCGCCGCTGCTCGATCTCGGCACCGCGCCGCGGCCGCTGCACTACGCGGTGCCGGCGGCCGGGCTCTACGGCCCCCTCGCCCCGGCGCTCGCCGCGCTCGGCGGCGGGGCCTCGGCCTGGACGCCGGCGGCGATCGCCGGCCACCGCGAGGCCTGGCTGGCGGCGCTGGCCAACGGCGCGACCCCGCCCGGCGGCGGCAATCGCGGCCTCTCGCCGCAGGCGGTGGTGGCGCTCGCCGCCGCGGCCTGCCGCGAGGCCGGGCGCGACCCGCGCGTCGCCGTCGATGCCGGGGCGCATATGTTCCCCTGCACGACGTTCTGGCCGGCGGCGCGGCCGGGCGACCTGCTGATCTCGAACGGCCTCGCCACCATGGGCTTCGCCCTGCCCGCCGGCATCGCCGCGGCGCTGCACGACCCGGGGCGCGGCGCCATCGCCTTCACCGGCGATGGCGGGCTGCTGATGGCGCTCGGCGAGCTGGCGACGGCGGTGACCCTCGGCGTGAAGCTCGCCATCGTCGTCTTCAACGATGCGACGCTCTCGCTCATCGACATCAAGAAGGCCGGGCGCGACCTGCCGGGCGGCGCGCTCGGCTGGCCGGAGGCGGATCTCGCCGGCGTCATGCAGGCGCTCGGCGGGATCGGGCTGCGCGCGACGGACGAGGCGGGCTACCGCGACGCGCTCGCCACGGCGCTCGCCGCGCCCGGCCCGGCGCTGGTCGATGTGCGGGTCGATCCCGGCAGCTATCCGGCGCAGATCAAGGCGCTGCGCGGATGAGCGACCCGCATGCGGTGGACAGCGAGGCGGCGCTGGCGGCGCTCTACGAGCCGCCGCATCCGCGCTTCCTCGCCAAGGTGACCGACCGGCTGGAGGCGACGGCGCGCGCCTTCATCGCCGCCTCGCCCTTCTGCATCCTGGCGACCGCCGGGCCGGCGGGGCCGCATGCGACGCCGCGCGGCGACGCGCCGGGCTTCGCGGTGCCGCTGGAGGACCGGCTGCTCGCCCTGCCCGACCGGCGCGGTAACAACCGGCTGGATGCGCTGCGCGACGTCATCGCCCATCCCGAGGTGGCGCTGCTGTTCCTCATCCCCGGCGTCGGCGAGACGCTGCGGGTGCAGGGCCGGGCGCGCATCACCGCCGACCCGGCGCTGCGCGCCCGGCTCGCGGCGCAGGGGCGGGAGCCGGCGACGGTGCTGCTGGTGGCGGTGCGGGAGGTCTATGCGCATTGCGCCAAGTCGGTGCTGCGGTCGCGGCTCTGGGGCGATGCGCCGCGGCCGCCCGGCGTGCCGACCAACGGGCAGATGATCGCGGCGCACAGCGCCGGCGCGGCGATCGACCCGGCGCGCTACGAGGCGGAGTACCAGGCGCGGATCCGGGCGCAGATGTACTGATACGAACGGCCGTTGATGTCGACACATCAACGGCCCCCTCAAACGCCGGGCGCAAACCTCCGGTTTGCTTGGCTTCGCCGCATGTGCGGCGGCGCCCATTCGGGCGCTCGGCATGAATGAAGCATTCATGCCGTTGGTATGATAGTCCCACGACGTCGCTGCGCGACGCCGCGGGGCCCCGGGGATTCGCTCCGGGTCCGGGATGCGTCACAGCCTGCCGAGGCGAAGCCTCGGCAGGGCAACGGGAGGCGGCGGGCGGCGGCAGGGGGCTCCCCGGTGCGGGGGCCGTGGGGCGGCTTGTCCGGTGGGTGGGGCGGGCAAATATGGTGGGGCGGATGTCCCTGCTTCGCCTGGCCCTGCTGCTCTTCCTGGTCGTCTTCCTGCTCCCCATCGGGCTTTCCGCGGCGCGCCACGCCTGGGCGGGCGGCGGCGAGGGCTGGCGCACCGCCGACCGCTCCAGCGCCGGGCTGCTGCCCCCGGCTGCCGCGCACCGTCCGGCCCTGGTCCGCGTCCTCGCCGCCCGCACCGTGCGCTGGCGCGGCATCTTCGCCGTGCATTGCTGGCTGGTGCTGAAGCCCGAGGGCGCGCCGGGCTACACGCGCTACGACTACACCGCCTGGGGCGAGCCGATCCGCATGAACGGCTTCGAGCCGGACGGGCGCTGGTTCGGCCAGGTGCCGGAGGTGATCCTCGCCGCCGACGGGCCGGAGGCGGCGGCGATGATCCCGCAGCTGCAGGCGGCGATCGAGACCTATGCCTGGCGCAACCGCGGCGACTACCGGCCCTGGCCGGGGCCGAACTCCAACACCTTCGTCGCCGCGGCGCTGGAGGCGGTGCCGGGGCTGCGCGCCACCCTGCCGCCCACCGCGATCGGCAAGGACTACCCCTATGACGGGCGCTGGCTGCGGCCGACGCCCTCCGGCACCGGGCTGCGCCTCAGCCTCGGCGGCTATGCCGGGCTCACCCTCGCCTGGGTCGAGGGGATCGAGCTGAACCTGCTGGGCGCCGTCGCCGGCCTCGACCTGCGGCGGCCGGCCCTGAAGCTGCCCGGGCTCGGCCGCCTCGGCCTGCCCGGGCGGGAGGGCGCGGGCACGGCCCTGCCGTGACGTGCCCCCCCACGGCGTCGCGCGGCGACGCCGTGGGGAAAACCCTTACAGCGCCGGCGCGCGGCGGTGCCAGTCCGTCACCCGCTGGAAGGCGTCGCCGGCGCGCAGCACCGTCGCCTCGGCGAAGGGCCGCCCGGCGAGCTGCAGCCCGACCGGCAGGCCACGGTCGTCGAAGCCGCAGGGCACGCTCAGCGTCGGCA
Source organism: Roseicella frigidaeris (assembly GCF_003258945.1). GTDB lineage: Bacteria > Pseudomonadota > Alphaproteobacteria > Acetobacterales > Acetobacteraceae > Paracraurococcus > Paracraurococcus frigidaeris. The sequence continues at coordinate 200,922 of NZ_QLIX01000006.1, forward strand.
GGCCGAGATAGTTGAAGGGCCGCGTATTCGCCGAGACCGCCATGAAGCGGTGCCAGTTCGCCGGATCGGCATCGATGTCGGTCTCGGCGAGCGTCGGCACCCGGATGCGGAGCGTCGGCGTCGCCACCAGGTCGTGGCCGGTCAGCGCCTCGGCGACGAATTGCCGCAGCAGCGCGCCGCGCCGCGACAGCGCCTCGACATAGAGATGCCCCGGGATGGCATAGCCGCCGAAGAGCCGCGCCGAGAGATGGATGGCGTAGTCGCCCGGATGCTCGCGCATCCAGTTGGCGTGGATCGCCGCCCCCTCCACCCGGCTGACGAGGGCGGTGTAGGCGGCGATGGCGGCGAGGCTCGGCGCCTTGACGCGCGTCACCACCGCCCCCGCCTCGCGCAGCGCGGCGAGCGCCTGCTCGAAGGCGGCCACCACCGGCGCATCGGCGCCGTCAAGGAAATAGGTCTCGCAGACCGCGATGCGCATCCCCTTCACGGTGCCGGAGAGCGCCGCTTCGTAGTCCGGCACCGGCTCGGCGGCGCTGGTCGGGTCCTTCGGGTCCTGCCCGGCGGTGACGCGGAGGAAGCGCGCCGCGTCGCGCGCGGTGCGGACCAGCGGCCCGACATTGTCGCAGGAGAAGGAGAGCGGCATCACCCCGTGGCGCGAGACCCGGGTCTGGGTGGCCTTCAACCCGGTCACGCCGCAGAGCGTCGCCGGCAGGCGGATGGAGCCGCCGGTGTCGCTGCCGAGCGCCGCGGTGAAGAAGCGCGCCGCGACGCCGGCGCCCGAGCCGGAGGAGGAGCCGCCGGTGCAGTAGTCGAGGTTCCACGGGTTGTGGCAATGGCCGAAATGCGCGTTGTGCCCGGTCGGGTTCTGCGCGAACTCCGCCATGTTCAGCGTGCCCATGTCGATCGCGCCGGCCGCATCCAGCCGCTCGAGCACGGTCGCGGTCACCGGCGGCACGAAGTCGCGGCGGATCTTCGAGCCGCAGCTGCTCACCTTGCCGGCACGGTAGTACATGTCCTTGTGCATCATCGGCGCGCCGGCAAGCGGGCCGCACGCCTCGCCGGCGGCGCGCGCCTTGTCCTGCGCCGCGGCGGCGGCGAGCGCCGCCTCGCGGTCGAGCCGGATCACGGCATTGACCTTGCCGTCATGCGCCTCGATGCGGGCGAGGCAGGCGCGGACCAGCGCCTCCGCCCGCAGCTCGCCGCGGGCGAAGGCGTCGGCGGCCTCGGTCATGGAGAGATCGGCGAGATCGCTGGCGGCGACGGGGGCGTTCATTGGCCCGGCTCCTTGCAGGCGCGCAGCGCCGCCTCGAAATTGCTCGGCTCCTCCTCGAACGCCATGCTGCCGCGCAGCGCCTCGAGCTCGGCGATCAGCGCGATATGGTCGGCGAGGCCATGGCGGGCGGCGGCATTCGGCACGCTGACGCCGCTCCAGCGGCGGATCGCCTCCATCGTCGGCACGACGAGCTCCGGTTCCATCGGCATCCTTGTCCCCTCTGTTCGGGCGCCGGCCGCCGGGGTCCCCCCGGGGTCTCCGCGCGGCGGCGCGCCTGCACGGGGCGAGCGGGTCTGCAAGGCGCGTGCCGCACTATAACTCTACGGTTGAATTACGCCGCGGCGGCTTCTATGCAGACCGGCGGAGCCTGGAAGGAGTCCGCATGCGCCGCCTCGCCCTGCCCCTCGCCCTGGTGCTGTTCGCCAGCCTGCCCGCCCTCGCCGCCGAGACCAAGCCCCAGAAGGCGCCGAGCCCGGCGCAGCAGGCGCAGCACGAGAAGATGCGCCAGTGCAGCGCCTCGGCGAAGGAGAAGGCGCTGCATGGCGACCCGCGCAAGGCCTTCATGAAGGACTGCCTCTCGAAGCACGGGGCGGGATAGGGCGTCGCCCCTCCGCAGGCCTGCGCGGCATGAATGGAACAGTCATGCCGTTGGCAGGAGCGCCCGGTGAAACCGTCGCTGCCCGTTGTCCTGTCGCGGCAGGTTGAGGGAACGCCCCGGGGTCCCCGCACCGCCGCGACGCGGTTTCGGGGGGCGTCCCGAGGGCGCCTCCGTCAGACCACCTCCGCGAACGGGGCCGGCGTCTCCTCCGTCAGCGCGTTTGCGACGACGCGCAGGGCGGCCCGCAGCCCCTCCTGGCCCGGCGCCGCGCCCAGCGACACGCGCACCCGGCCGGCCAGCGCCGGTTCCGCCGCGGCGCCGGCGGCGAAGGCGTCGCTCGGCACGACCGCCAGGCCGCCATGCCGGCGGAGATGGGCGGTGAAGTGAAGCCGGTCCCAGCGGGCCGGCAGCCGCAGCCACAGATGCAACCCCTCGGGATGCGCCTCGAACGAGCCGGGCGGCAGGATGGCGCGCGCGATCCGCTGCCGCGCCGCGCATTCCCGGCGGATCGCCGCGAGGATCGCGCCCGCGGTGCCGTCCCCGATCCAGGCCGTCGTCAGCCCGCTCAGCAAGGGCGAGGCCATCAGCACGTTGGCGCGCAGCGCCCCCGCCAGCCTGGCCGCGCCGGCGGCGTCCGGCGCGACGAGATAGGCGATGCGCAGCGCCGGCGTCAGGACCTTCGACAGGGTTGCGATGTGGAAGGTGCGGTCCGGGGCGAGCGACCCGATGGCGGGCAGCGGCGTCGAGGGCAGCAGCCCGTAGGCGTCATCCTCCACGATGCTCAGCCCGTGGCGCCGGGCCAGCTCGGCGATGGCCTGCCGCCGCCCCGGCGGCAGGGTCGCGGTGGTCGGGTTCTGCACCGTCGGGATGCAGTAGAGCGCCCTGGCGCCGGTCTCCCGGCAGGCGGCCTCGAGGGCATCGGGGGACAGGCCCTCGCCATCGGCAGCGACACCCACGAGCCGCAGGCCGAGCGCGGCCGCGGCGCTGCGCAGCCCCGGATAGGTGAAGGCATCCGCCAGCAGGGTGTCGCCCGGCGCGGCCACGGCGCCGAGGACGGCCAGCAGGGCCGGCTGGGCGCCGGGGCAGACCAGGATGCGCGCCGGGTCCACCGCGCCGAGCGTCGGGCGCAGCCAGGTCGCGCCCGCGGCGCGCTCCTCGGCCGAGCCGGCGCCGGTGCGGTAGGTCAGGAGGTCGGGCGCGTCGCCGCGCGCCAGCACGCCCGAGAGGCCGCGCTGCAGGAGGTCGGGCAGCGCCAGGCCGGCCGGGTGGGGCGGCATGTTCATGCCGAGATCCACGGGGCCGCCGCCCTCCTCGGCCCGGCTCGCCGCGACGGGCAGTCGGTGGCGGCGCACGAAGGTGCCACGCCCGATCGTCGCCTCCAGCAGGCCGCGCCGGCGGGCTTCGGCATAGGCGCGGGTGATGGTGGTGAGGTCCAGGCCCAGGGCCTGGGCCAGGGCGCGATGGGTCGGCAGCCGCGCTCCGGGCCGCAGCGCGCCCGAGGCGATCGCCGCCGCGATGGCATCGGCGACGGCGCGGTAGAGCGGCCCGGTGGCGCCCGCGATGTCGGGCACCCAGCCGCTGTCCTGGCGCTCCGGTGGCGCAGTCATCTTGCGTACAAGTCCTACAATCCATATATTGGGCGTGTTGCCCGTCGCATTGTATGTATATCTTCTGCCATTGTATGGCAAAGGCGCCAGGGGCACCCAGATCAGGGGCACCCAGAGGAGACAGCCGATGACCGAGACGTCCAGAATCGCCGTGGGTGTCCGCCGCGGCCTTGGCCTGCGCTGCCCGCATTGCGGCGAAGGCCGGCTGTTCTCGCGCTTCCTCAAGGTGCGGGAAAGGTGCGACGCCTGCGGGGCCGACAACACGATCTACCCCTCCGACGATGCGCCGCCCTATCTGACGCTCCTCCTCGTCGGGCACCTGATCCTTCCCTTCATGTTCTGGATGGACAAGGCGTGGGCGCCGGCGATGTGGGTGATGTTCGCGATCTGGCTGCCGCTGATCGCCGTGCTCACCCTCGCTGTCCTGCCGGTCCTGAAGGGCGCCGTGGTCGGCTTCGCCTGGGCCACCGGCGTGACGCGCGAGACCGCCCGGCAATAGGCCCCGGGGCGCGCCCGCCCGGGACGGCCGCGCCGCGAGGCGCGGATCACGCGACCCGGCGGGCGGTCAGCGCCGCCCGCTGCCCTCGGTGCCCTGGCCGCCCCGGCCGCCCCGGGCCAGCCGCTCGCATTTGTCGTTCTCGCCGACGCCGAATTGGATGGTCGGCAGCAGGGCGAGCGGCGGGAAGACGATGCCGAGCCCGGTCGCCGCGCCGGCCCGCGCCGCGAGCTCGCCGACATCGGGCATGATGCCCGGCTCCTTGAAGGTGCCGGTGATCTTGATGCTGGTCGGCAGCGAGCCGATGCTGAAATGCTTGCTGTCGGTGCGCAGCCAGAGATCGAGGATCTCCTTGCCCAGCCCGGCCATGCCGCCGCCCGTCACCAGGTTGGTGTCGGTGTCGAGCATCAGCGTGTCGACCGAGAGCGCGCCGCGGCGCAGGCTGACATCGCCGATCATGCACTCGATATCCGATTCGGCGGGGATGCCGAGGGCCGAGAGCAGCGCCCGGCCGAATTGCAGGCCGGAGAGATCGGTCAGGAGGGCGCTGACCTTGCCGCCGGTGCTCACCACCGTCAGCCCGCCATCGCCGTTGCCGAGCATCTCCGACATCGAGCGGCCGGTGGCGTCCAGCCGGCCCTTGCCGTTCAGGGTCCCGGCCCCGGTCGCGCCGGCCGCCTGCATCAGGCGCGAGATGTCCACCCGGCGCAGCTCGAAGGTCGCTTGCGCGCGCGGCATGCCGTTCTCCTGCGGGGTGACGGTGAGGTCGGTGCCGATCTCGCCGCGGCCGACGCGGAACTTGCCCGGCTGCAGCCGGATCACGCCGTCGACGATGTCGAGCTTGGCCTCCAGCCCGTCGAAGGGGATGCCCTTGCCGCGGATGCTGTCGGCGCGGTAGCGCACATGCACATCGGCCATCTTCAGGTTCGGCACGCTGATCGGCGTGGTCGGGATCAGCCGCGGGCTGGCCTCCGCCTGGGCCAGGGCGCGCCGCTGCGCCGCGGTCTGCCCCGGCGTCCCCTCCCGGCCCGGCTGGGCGCCGATCAGCCCGCCGAGATCGGCGAGATCGACGCGCTTCGAGCGCAGGTCGGCGGTGAAGACGGTGGGGGTGCCGGTGCCGACGGTGAAGTCGCCGGCGAGGTCGCTGCTGCCGAGCGTGCCCTCGACATCGGTGAAGCGCGCGCGGCCCTCGGCATAGTCGAGCTGGCCGACGACGTGCAGCGGCGGCGTCGGGGCGATCGGCACGCCGATCAGCGGCCGCAGCAGCGCCATGTCCGGCGTGCGGATGTCGAGCCGCAGATTGGCGCCGGCGAGCTTCACCGGGTCCCGCACCGTCCCCTTCAGCGCCACCCGGGTCGGGCCGTTGGCGAGCTGCAGGTCGATCGGCCAGGGGCGGTTGGGGTCGCGCAGGTTCAGGATGGCGCCGCTGCGCAGCCGGGCCTCGATCGGCTGCGCCGCATAGGTGCCCTTGGCATCGGCGAGCAGCGCCGGATCGCCCTCCGCCGGCTCCTCGGTGCGGAAATCGACGTTGAAATCCGCCTTCAGCCCGGCGATGGCGGTGTGCACCTTGCCGCCGTTGATGCGGAGCGCGCCGATCTTCGGGCCGCCCTCGCCCGCCCCCTCGCCCGCCGGCCCCGAGGCGTTGAAGGCGTAGTTGGTGCTGCCATCGGGGCGGCCGAGGACCTCGACCTGCGGCTGGTCGAGGGTGACGGAGGGGATCACCACCTCGCCGCGCAGCAGCGGCGCGAAGGCGACGTCGATGCTGCCGCGCGGCAGCACGGCGAAGGGCGGGTCCTCCGGGAAGCCGGCCGGGTTGCCGACGCGCACCCCCTCGGCGGTGATGGTGATGGTGCGGCCGAGCCCGACATGCAGATGCTCGATCTTCACCGGCCGGCCGAGCTTGGCGCTCGCCTGCGCCTCGATGATCGGGATCAGCCAGTCCCAGCGGAACAGGGCGAGGAAGAGCGCGAGCGCCAGCAGGGGCAGCCCGACCCCCAAGCCCCACCGCCATGCCCTGCGCGTCGCCATGGATGCGTGCCCCGTCCTGTCATGGCCAGATCCGTCAGGGCCAGGCCCCGTCATGGCCAGAGCGCAACAGGCGGTTACGAGTTCACCCGGGATGCAACCGGATCGGTCGGCTTGACGTCGCCGCGGATTCTTGATGTCCTGCGCCGCTGGCTCGGTCGGAGCCTCCCTGTCCGCGGAAAGGGCTGCGCCCACGACCAACGGTAGAGCGGCCTGCTTTTCCTCTCCACCCTTTCCTGTCTGGCCGGCGGACGCAGACGCGAGGAAGGGGCATGCCTTGGCCGATCCGTCCGAACCCGCGGCGCTGCGCGCGGCCTCGCCGTTCCGGCTGACTCTCGAACAGCAACGCAAGCGCGCCAAGGAATTGCTCGCCGCCCTGCGCGCGGGCGAGCCGGCGGCGCTGCAACGCCTCCGCAGCCGGCATCCGCGCGGCGCGGCGGCGGCGCCGCGTCTCGCCGAGGCGCAGCTCGTCATCGCCCGCGAGCTCGGCCTGCCGAGCTGGCCGTGGCTGGCGGCACATGTCGCCGCGCTGGAGGACAGCCGCGCCCGCATCCGGCAGGGCGCGCCGCCGCCGGATGGCGCGGTGCCGACGCTGCATCTCCGCTGCGGCTGCGACATCGCGCCGGGGCTGCGCGAGGCCGGCTTCGTCGGCGCGTTCCTGGAATATGCCGATCCCCTCTGCCAGGGGCCGGTGCTGCCCGGCGCCGACTGGCTCGAGGCCCGCATCGATTTCCTGCACCAGAGCTACAGCGCCGGCACCGGCCTCGACCAGGCGGCGATCGCGGCGCGGCGGCAGCGGGAGGAGGCGGCGCTGCTCGCCGCCGCCGATCATCCGCGCGTCGTGCTCTGGTTCGAGCAGGACAGCTACGACCAGCTCCTCCTCGCCCGCTGCCTCGCCGCCTTCGCCGAACGCCCGCCGGCGCGGCTGGAGCTGATCTCGCCGGGCCACTACCCGGGCGGCACGCGCTTCATCGGCCTCGGGCAATTGCCGCCGGAGGCGCTGCGCCTGCTCTGGGCGGAGCGCGTGCCGGTTTCGGCGGCGATGCTGGCGCTGGGCCAGGCGGCCTGGGCGGCGCTGCGGGCGCCCGATCCCCGGCCGCTGGCCGCGCTCGCCGCCGGCACGCCGGACCTGCCGCAGCTCGGCCGGGCGCTGCGGCGGCATTGCCAGGAACTCCCCTGGGCCGGCGACGGGCTCGGCCTGAGCGAGCGGCTGATCCTGCAGCTCCTGGCCGAGGCGCCGCGCAGCGCCGGCGCCGTGTTCCACGCCCTGATGATGGAGCGCGAGCCGCTGCCCTGGATGACCGACCTCATCGGGCAGGCGGTGATCGAGGGGCTGCGGCGCGGCGGCACGCCGCTGCTCGCCGGCCGCTTCGAGGGGGCGGACCGGCACTGGCCGCGCGAGCATCTCAGCCTCACCCCGGAAGGCCGGGCGGTGCTGGCGGGCGGGCGGGACCGGATGGCCCTCGGCCCGACGCCGCGCTGGGTCGGCGGCGTGCGCATCCCCGGCGCGGCGCCCTGCTGGCGCTGGGACGAGCAGGCCGGCGGCGTGGCCTGGGGCTAGAGCGTGATCGCGTGAGGCGGAGTCACCGAAAGCGTGACTCACGCCATCAAACAATTGCCTAGACTACGATCCGCTCAGAACTGCTGCCGCAGCGTGGCGATGACGCTGCGGCCGAAGCCGTACCAGCACCAGGAATAGGTGTTGCAGGTCGAGACGTAGCGCGTGTCGAAGAGGTTGGTGACGTTGAGCTGGAGCTGGGTGTCGCGCAGGCCCGGGATGACCTGGCCGAGGTCGTAGCGCGCCATCAGGTCGACCAGCGTGTAGTCCGGCACGCGCAGGGTGTTCGCGGTGTCGCCCCAGCTCGCGCCGACATAGCGGATGCCGCCGCCGAGGGCGAGGCCATGCAGCCGCGCCTCCGGCTGGAAGCGGTAGCTGGCCCAGGCCGAGGCCAGCCAGTTCGGCACCCCGACCGGCGTCTTGCCCTTCTCCGGGATGCCGGTGACGACCGTGGTGCCGGCGAGGCCGCGGTTGATCGAGACGGTGGAGTTGCTGCCCGTCACCTCGTTGTCGAGATAGGAGAAGGAGGCGGCCAGATCGAGGCCCGCCGCCAGGCTGGTCTTGGCCTCGACCTCGATGCCGCGGGAGCGCACCTCGCCGGTCTGCACCGAGTAGTTGAGGTTGGCGGTGTCGGCCGTCAGCACGTTCTGCCGCCGCAGGTCGTAGAGCGCGGCCGAGAACAGCGCGTTGGTGCCGGGCGGCTGGTAGCGCAGGCCGATCTCGTGCTGCTGGCCGGTGGTGGGCTCGAAGGGGCCGCCGCCGCGCGCCGGCGCGAAGGTGCCGGCCTGCGGCTCGAAGCTCTCGGCATAGGAGTAATAGGGCGCGAAGCCGCTGTCGAAGAGGTAGACGATGCCGACGCGGCCGGTGAAGGCGCCGGCATCCTGGTCGGTGCTGGTGCGGGCGCCGGTGGCGAAGGTGAGGTTGCGGGTATTGGCGTTGTACCAGTCGTAGCGGCCGCCGAGCTGGAGCGCGACGCGGCCGATCCGGATCTGGTCCTGGGCGTAGAGGCCGAGGCTGTCCTGCACCTGGCGCGACCAGGTCTGGTAGGTGAGCGGGCCGATCCTGGCGGTGCCGAAGGAGGGCGCGAAGAGGTCGTAGCTCGGCGCCAGCGCGGCGCTGCTGGAGGAGCCGCTGAAGGTGCGGTTGCGGTTGGTGTAGTAGTCGATGCCGGTGAGCAGCGTGTGGCGCAGCGGCCCGGTCTCGAAGCGCGACTGCAGCTGGGTGTCGAGCGTCAGCGTGTCGTGGTCGACATCCGTGCCGGTGATGCCGCGCTGCATGGTGCGGTAGTCGCGGCCGAGGGTCAGCCCCTGGGTGCCGTAGAGCTGGCGGTAATAGCCGTCGCTATGCGCGTAGCGCAGGTTCTGGCGCAGGGTGAAGGTGTCGTCGAAGCGGTGCTCGGCGAGGTAGCCGAGCTGCCATTGCGTGCGGTCGAGCCGGTCGAAATTCGGGTCGCCGTCCCAGCGCTCGCGCGGGATGCGGCCATTCGGGTTGCCGAGCACCGAGCCATAGGCTGGGACGGAGCCATAGGCGCCGCCCCAGGGGTCGCGCTGGTAGAGGCCGAGCAGGGTGATGCTGGTGTGGCCGGTGGGGCGCAGCGTCAGCGAGGGGGCGATGAAGTAGCGCTCCTCCTCCACCCGCTCGATCTGGGTGTCGGAGCGGTAATAGGAGCCGACGACGCGGCCGAGCACGGTGCGGTCGGCGTTGAGCGCGCCGCTGAGGTCGAGGCCGGCGCGGAAGGTGCCGTAGCTGCCGCCCTGCAGCAGCAGCTCGCGGTAGGGCTCGGCGGTCGGGCGCTTGCTGACCAGGTTGACGAGGCCGCCCGGCGAGGACTGGCCATAGACCACCGAGGGCGGGCCGCGCAGCACGTCCACCCGCTCGAGCCGGTAGAAATCGACGCTCGGATTGGCGTCGCGGCCGCCGAATTGCCGCATGCCGTCGAGGAAGGTCGGCACGCTGAAGCCGCGCATGCTGAACTGGTCGAGCCGCAGCGCGATGGCGCCGCGGGTGTCGGCGGCGATGCCGGGCGTGTAGCGCAGGATGCCGTTCAGGTTCTGCGCCGCCTGCGCCTCGATCTGGTCGCGGGTGACGACGGAGAGGGATTGCGGCGTCTCCAGCAGCGGCGTGTCGGTCTTGGTGGCGGTCGAGCTGACCTCGGCGACATAGCCGCGCACCGGGCTGTGGCCCTGCAGCGCGCCGGCATTCACGTTCACCTCGGGGAGCGCCACGGTCCCCCTCGCCGCCTCGCGGTCGCCGCCCTCCTGGGCGAGCAGGCCGGTCGGCAGGCCGAGCGCCAGGATGGCTGGCAACAGGGTTGGCATCAGGGCACGGGCCCGGCGGGAGCGAGGATGGACAGGGACCCGGTGCACGGCGACGCCTCCAGAAGTATATCCGGAAAGTTACCGAGACGTCATTACAAGTGCAATTGGGTCGCATTCGCATATCTGTGGGAAACCCATGGCCGGGATGCGTGGCGCGGCCCGCCCGGGAGCGGCGGGCGGGCCGGCCCAGGATGTCCCGATCCTATCCCTCCCCTTGCCCCCTCCCCTCGCCTCCTCCTGGCGCGGCCCTCAGGCGGCGCGCGGCCGCCCGCGCCGGCCGAGGCCCTGCAGCCGCGCCAGCCCGGCGAGGCGGCGGTCGAGGAATTGCAGGGCGCCGGCGAGGCCGGGGTCGTCGTCGCGCAGCCACCAGGCGATGGTGGCGGCATAGATCGCGGCGAGCGTGGCGCGGCGCGTGTACCAGGAGAAATCCGCCGAGACATCGCCCGCGGCGTGCCACAGGGAATCCGCCGCCGCCCCGGCCGCGGCGGCGGCGCAGCCGGCGTTCCAGGGCAGGGCGAGCAGGCTGGCCGCCCGCCGTAGCGCCTGCTTGTGCGGCGCCAGGGCCGCGAGGCGCAGCTCCACCACCCGCCGGATGCGGGCCGGGACGCGCAGGCCGGCCACCCCCTCGGCGGCGGCGGCCGCCTCCGTCTCCCGGTTCACCAGGTCGAACCAGGCCAGCACGGCCCCGACGGCACCGCGCGGGAAATGGCTGGGGGCGAGCGCCGGATCCTCGCCGATCGCCGCCAGCCCGGCCCGCAGCGTGCCCTGGTTCCAGCCCTCGCGCGCGGCCAGGGGCAGCATCGCCCGCACCGCCCGGTCGCGGATGTCGCTGCGCTCGATCACCGGCCGGTGCTCCCCGCCGTCCGCGCCAGCTCCTCGGTGAAGCCGAACAGGGAATGGTCGCGCATGCGCATGGGATAGAGCACCCCGTCGAGATGGTCGGCCTCGTGCTGCATCACCCGCGCCAGCATCCCCTCCGCCTCGCCCTCGACCGGCGCGCCCTCGGCATCGAGGCCGCGGAAGCGGATGCGGGCGGGCCGGCTGACGCAGCCGCGCAGGCCGGGGATGGAGAGGCAGCCCTCCCAGGCGCTCTCCTCCGCCTCGCCGAGCGGCGCGAGCTCGGGATTGGCGAGGCAGCCGACGCCGCCCTCCGGCTCGCGCCAGACGAAGAGGCGGAGCGGCACATGCACCTGCGGCGCGGCGAGGCCGATGCCGCCGGCATCCTGCATGGTCTCGGCCATGTCGGCGATCAGGCGGCGGATCTCCGGATCGGTCGGGTCCTCGACCGGATCGGCCCGCCGCAGCAGGACGGGGTGGCCCATGCGGGCGATCTTGAGAATGGACATGGCGCTCCGAGGGGAAGCCGGGCTTTCCCGGGACATAGGCGCGCCGGGGCGCGGCGGCGAGGGCTTCCTGTCCGGCGAGGAATCGTGCTAGAGCCCGCCTCTCCGCATTCCGGTGGGTGGTGCCGCGCGGCGTCCCGAGGAGGGACCCGGCCGGACCCATCCGCCGCCTGCGGCCATTTCCCATTGGTCCCACAGCGATTGGAGGCTGGGCCGCGTGCAAGTCGTCGTCCGTGACAACAACATCGATCAGGCGCTGAAGGCGCTCAAGAAGAAGCTGCAGCGGGAAGGCGTTTTCCGCGAGATGAAGCTTCGCCGCCATTACGAGAAGCCGTCCGAGCGCCGCGCCCGCGAGGCCGCCGAGGCCGTTCGCCGCGCCCGCAAGGTCGAGCGCAAGCGCCTGGAGCGCGAGGGCTTCTGAGCCTGGGGGCGTCGCCGCCCCCGAGCCTGCCCTGCCTGCCCGCCCCTTGGCAGGCCTTCCCGATCAGGACGGATCGCGGCGCGGGGAAACCTGCGCATCGCGCTTTCTTGAATTCTGGCTGCCCTGCCCTGGGCCGCAGCCGCGCGCCGGCCTGTCGCCGCGCCGGTCGCACGCCCTGTTGCCGGGCATCCCCCCCTGCGCGCCCCTTGGCCCGGCCCCTTCCGGGGCTTCTGCCGCGGCGCCGCCAGGGGCAGACTGGCCCCCTGCCCGGGCGGACGGGCCCGGAACGGGATGGGGGAACACGATGCCAGCAGGCCGCCACCACGCCGGGCCCGGCGCCGCATGATGCAGCTGCACTGGTCCTCGCGCTCGCCCTTCGTCCGCAAGGTCATGGTGGCGGCGCATGAGCGCGGCCTCGCCGGGCAGATCGAATGCCTGCCGACGGTGGTGGCGCTGACCCGGCCCGACCTCTCCCTGCTGCCGCGCAACCCGCTCGGCAAGATCCCGACCCTGGTCCTGCCGGACGGCAGCACCCTCTACGATTCCCTCGTCATCTGCGAATATCTCGACGGGCTCGGCAGCGCCCCGCCGCTCTTCCCCGGCCCCGGCCCGGCCCGCATCGAGGCGTTGCGGCGGCATGCGCTGGGCAACGGCTTCCTGGACTTCCTGCTGCTCTGCCGCACCGAGATGGGGCGCGAGCAGCCGGACCGGCGCATCCTCGACGGCTTCTCCGCCAAGCAGGCGGCGGTGCTCGAGGCGCTGGAGGCGGAGGCGCCGCGGCTCGGCGGCGCGGGCCTGGACATCGGCCGCATCGCCATCGGCTGCGCCCTCTCCTATCTCGATTTCCGCTGGCCGAAATGCGGCTGGCGCGGCCTGCACCCGGCGCTCGCCGCCTGGCATGAGGGCTTCGCCGCGCGCCCCTCGGTGCGGGCGACCGAGCATGTCGATGCCTGACCGCCGCGGCGCCGCGCGGCACCGCCCCCCGCATCTTCGCGCCGCCGCCGATCCGCTCTAGGCTCCCCCGCAACGGGGGAGAGGATGGCCATGCGGCCCTTGCGGATCGGCGACGTCGGCATCACCAGCATCGTCGAGCGCGACGGCCCCTGGCGCCGCCCGGCCGACATGTTCCCGGCCTATGACGAGGCGAAGGGCGCGCGGCACCTGGCCGAGCTCGACCCGGTGGTCTTCGACCCCGCCTCCGGCCGGATGGTCATCACCTACCAGACCTTCGTGCTGCGCACGCCGAAGCACACCATCCTGGTCGATACCTGCACCGGCGAGGACAAGGGCTACCCGCCGCCGATGGATTTCCCGAAGGCGCCGTGGCTGGAGGGATTCAAGGCCGAGGGGCTGCGCTTCGAGGACATCGACTACGTCTTCTGCACCCATCTGCATCTCGACCATTGCGGCTGGAACACGCGGCTGGTGAACGGGCGCTGGGTGCCGACCTTCCCGCGCGCGAAATACGTCTTCCACAAGCGGGAATACGCCGCCTGGGAGGAGGCGACGCGGCAGGGCGCCAACCCGCCGGGCAATGTCTGGCGCTACAACTGCGAGCCGGTGGTCGCCGCCGGCCAGGCGCTGCTGGTCGATGACGACTTCCAGCTCGACGACACCATCTCGCTGACGCCGACGCCGGGCCATGCGCCCTGCCATTGCTGCGTGAACATCCATTCGCGCGGCGAGCGGGCCGTCGTCACCGGCGACCTCATGCACCACGCGCTGCAGATCCGCGAGCCGGACTGGTCCACCATCTTCGACTGGGACCCGCGCCAGGCCGCCGAGTCGCGCCGCCAATTCCTCGGCGAGGTGGTCGACACGCCGACCGTGGTGCTGCCGATCCACTTCCCCGGCGGCACCGCCGGCCGCATCACCGCCCGCCCCGACGGCTTCGACTACCGCTTCCTCTGACAAGACCGGCCCGCGCCGGCGCCCGAGGGCGGCGATGCCCCTCATCGCCGCACGCATATGGAAGGAGACGCCCCTTGGCCCGCCTGCCCTACCTGGAAAAATCCGACCTCCGGCCGGAGGACCAGGACCTGCTGAAGCGCGAGATCACCCTGCACAAGGCGCTGGTGAACAATCCCGGCGCGGCGCGCGCCTTCGGCACGCTCGGCCAGTACATCCGGCACGGCTCGAAGCTCGATCCGCGGCTGCGCGAGCTGGCGATCCTGCAGGTCGGCTGGCTGGCCCGCTCGCCCTATGAATGGTCGCACCACGTCAAGATCGGCTACGATTTCGGCGTCACCGACGAGGATATCGAGGCGGTGAAGGCCGAGAGCCGCGGCGAGGCCTCGGCGCTGGAGCCCCTCGCGCGGCTGGTGCTGCGGGCGGCGCGGGAGGTCTATGCCGGGCCGGGGATCGGCTACGAGACCTTCGCCTCGCTGCGCGCCGCGCTCGACAACGAGAGCCTGGTCGACCTCGCCATGACCGCGAGCTTCTACTGCGCGGTGGTGCGGGTGCTGGCCTCGCTCGAGGTGGATGTGGAGGAGAGCTACATGCCCTATCTGCGCAAGCACCCCTTTCCGATCCAGGCGGGCTGAGCATGGGCGCGACGCCGAAGCCCGCCCGCCCGCGCGGCCGCCACTTCTTCGCCAATCCGGGGCCGACCAACATCCCGGACAGCGTGCTGCTCGCCACCGCGCATCATACGGTGGACTTCAACGATCCCTCCTTCGCCGAGGTCTATTGGGGCTGCGTCGAGGGGCTGAAGCGGGTGCTGCGCACGACGCAGCACGTCTTCCTCTATACCGGCTCCGGCCATGCCGCCTGGGAGGCGAGCCTGGTCAACCTGCTCTCGCCCGGCGATGCCATCCTGATCCTGGAGAGCGGGCATTTCTCGCAATCCTGGGGCCGCATGGCGCAGGAATTCGGCCTCGAGCTGCGCACCGTCCCGGCGGATTGGCGCCGCGGCGTGGAGATGGAGGCGGTGCGCGCCGCCCTCGCCGCCGACACCGCGCATGCCATCAAGGCGGTCGGCGTGGTCCACAACGAGACCTCGACCGGGCTGACCACGCCGGTCGCCGCGGTGCGGGCGGCGCTGGACGCGACCGGGCATCCGGCGCTGCTGCTGGCCGACACCATCTCCTCCCTCGGCAGCCTCGACTTCCGCATGGATGAATGGGGCGTCGATGCCGCGGTGGGCGGCAGCCAGAAGGGGCTGATGCTGCCGACCGGGCTCAGCTTCACCGGCGTCTCGGAGAAGGCGATGCGGGCGCATGCGGAGTCCCGCCTGCCGAAGCACTACTTCCGCTGGAGCGCCATGCTGCAGCGGCCGCTGAAGAGCTTCCTCGGCACGGTGCCGACCAGCCTCTTCTACGGCTTGCAGGAATCGCTGCGGCTGATCGAGGAGGAGGGGCTGGACAAGGTCCTCGCCCGCCACAGCCGCCTCGCCGGCGCGGTGCGGGCGGCGGTGCAGCGCTGGTCGGGCAATGACGGGCCGCAGCTCTTCTGCCTCGACCCGTCGCGCTATTCCGACAGCGTCACCGCGGTGCTGATGCCGGAGGGCGGCGATGCCGATGCGCTGCGCCGCGTCGCGCTGCAGCGCTTCAACCTCTCGCTCGGCGGCGGGCTCGGGCCGCTCGGCGGCCGGGTCTTCCGCATCGGCCATCTCGGCGACCTGAACGAGCCGATGATCCTCGGCACGCTGGCGACCGTCGAGCTGGCGATGCGGGTGAGCGGCGTGCCGCATCGCGCGGGCGGGGTCGAGGCGGCGCTGGACGCCCTCGCCGCCTGACCCTGCCGGGGCGGTGACCGGGGCGGCGCCGCGGCCGCCCCCCCCTACCCTTTCAGGACGTGGTCGCGCAGCACCTCCGGCTTGAAGGCGAGGCCATGGCCCGGGCGCTCCGGGGCGATGGCATGGCCGGCCTCGAAGCGCGGCGGCTCGACCCAGAGATCGTCCAGCAGCCCCATCTGCTCGATCCAGGCGCCGTTCGGGATGCTGGCCAGGAGATGCACGTTCAGCTCGGGGAAGAGATGCGGCGCCATGCTCATCCCCCAGGTCTCGGCGACGGTGGCGATCTTGCGCAGCTCGGTCAGGCCGCCGCGCATCGGGTCCGGCTGCAGGATCGGCAGGCGGGGATTCGCCAGCACCGGCTTCAGGTCGGCGCGGCCGAAATGCGTCTCGCCGCCGACGACGCGCGTGGTCAGCGCCTCGGCGCAGCGGAGATAGCCGGCGAAGTCGTCGGCGGTCACCGGCTCCTCGATCCAATAGGGGTCGTAGTCCTGGAAGGCGCGGCCGGCGATGATCGCCTGGTCGGCGGTCCAGCCCATGTTGATGTCGATCATGATCTCGACATCCGGCCCCACCGTGTCGCGCACCAGCCGGAGGTTGCGCACATCCTGGCGCCAATCGCCGATATGCGCCGCCTGCATCTTGATCGCCCGGTAGCCCTGGTCGACGTAGTGCTTCGCCTTGGCCGCCATCCCCTCGCCCAGCGCGCCGCGGAAGCAGCCGCTGCCATAGGCCGGGATGCGGCTGCGCACATGGCCCCAGAGCCGGTGCAGCGGCAGCCCGGCCGCCTTGCCCAGCACGTCCCAGAGCGCGATGTCGATCGCCGACTGCGCCATCATGGTGACGCCGCCGCGCCCGCCGGTCAGCGTCGCCCGCCAGAGATCCTGCCAGATCCCCTCCACCTCGGTGGCGTCGCGGCCGATGAGGCGGGGCGCCATCGCCTCGGCGAGGCAGGCGCCGATGGTGCGCTGCAAGGGCAGGTTCAGCAGGTGCAGATAGCCCATGCCGGCGAGGCCGGAGCCGGTGACGACCTCCACCACCACCAGGTCGCGCGTCGCGCCGAGCGCATGGCCGGCGAGCCAGGGATCCGCCGCCCAGGGCAGTTGCAGCAGGGTGGTGCGGAGCTCGCGGATGGTCAGGTCGGTCATGCGGGCGTCTCCTCCTCGCGCGCCAGGATGGCACGCCAGAGCGGCAGGGTCAGGGCCAGCACCAGCAGCCCGGCGATGCCGGTGAGGGCGCAGGCCGCGGTCGCCCCGAAGCTGTCCGCCAGCAGGCCGAGGCCGAGGAAGCCGATGGGGCCGAGGCCGATGCAGACCGAGAGCAGGCCGAGCACCCGCATCCGCACCTCCGGCGGCGCCAGCAGGTAGACCAGCGTCGCCTGCATGATGCTGAAGCCCGACTGGCCGAAGCCGACCAGGAACAGCGCCCCGCCGGCCGCGACCGCGCCGGGCGCGAGGGCGAAGCCCGAGACCATGGCGAGGTAGAGGGCGAGGCCGCCGACATAGAGCCGGGCATACCAGGCCGGCCGGGCGAACCAGGCCATCAGCAGCGCGCCGAGGAAGGCGCCGACGCCGTCCATGCTGGCGAGCAGGCCGGTCGTCTCGGCGCCGAGGGCGAAGCGGTCCTGCGCCACCACGGGGACGAGGCTGGTGAAGGGCCAGCCGAAGACGTTGAACAGCACCGTCACCAGCAGCGTGCCGCGCAGCCGCGGCGAGCGCCGCACCACCGCCAGCCCCTCCCCCATCCGCGCCAGCACCCCCTCCCCGGTCGCCGGGGCCGGCGCGGTGCGGTAGCGCAGCAGCAGGGTGGCGATCAGGGCGCCGCCATAGAGCAGGACGGAGGTGATGAAGGTGCCCTCGATGCCAACCGCGGCGAAGAGCAGGCCGGAGACGGTCGGCCCCATCATGCGGCTGGCATTGTTGCTGCCGACGTCGAAGGACATCGCCTCGCCCATGCGGGCGGGGCCGACCACCTGGCCGATCATCATCCGTCGCACCGGGTTGTCGGCCGCCCAGGCGACGCCGTTGATGAAGCTCGCCACCGCCAGGTGCCAGACGGCGAGCGCCCCGGCGAGGCTCAGCAGGGCGAGGGCGAGGGAGGTGGCGAGGCTGGCGAGCACGATCGCCAGCAGCGCGGTGCGCGGCTGCACCCGCTCGGCCAGCACGCCGAGCGGCGCGCCGAACAGCCCCATGGGCAGGATGCGCAGCATGCCCATCATGGCGACGAGGAAGGCCGAGCCGGTGGCCTGCCAGATGAAGAGGGAGACCGCCAGCATCTCCAGCCAGCGCACCAGGAAGACGACCAGCCCGACCGCCCAGAGGCAGCGGAAATCGCGGACCGCGAATGGGCGCGGCGGCGCCACCGCGGCCGGCGCTGCCCTGATCGTTCCCTCCATGCGCCCATGGTGCCGCCGATTGGCGCCCGCCGCCAAGCCCGGCATAGTCCCTGTCGAAGCATTGCAGGGATGACGTCCATGCGGCCCTTCGAAGGCATCCGGATCATCGACATCACGCATGTGCTGGCCGGGCCCTTCGCGGCCTATCAGCTCGCCCTGCTCGGCGCCTACGTCATCAAGGTGGAGCCGCCGGAGGAGCCGGACCAGAGCCGCGACAGCGGCCCCGACCTGGCGCTGAACCGCGAGGCCATGGGCAGCTACTTCCTCACCCAGGCCGCCAACAAGCGCGCGATCACGCTCGACCTGAAGCAGGACGCGGCGCGCGAGGTGCTGCGGAAGCTGGTGGCGGGCGCCGACGTGCTGGTGGAGAATTTCCGCCCCGGCGCCTTCGAGGCGCTCGGCCTCGGGCCGGAGGCGCTGCTGGCGATCAACCCGCGCCTCATCTACTGCTCCATCTCCGCCTTCGGGCAATCCGGCCCGCGCGGCCACCAGACCGCCTATGACCATGTGATCCAGGCCACCTCCGGCATCATGGCGGCGACCGGCACGCCGGAGGTGAACCCGATCAAATTCGGCGCCCCGGCGATCGACTACGCGACCGGCACCATGGGCGCCTTCGCCCTCGCGGCGGCGCTGTTCCAGCGGGAGCGGACGGGCCGCGGCCAGCGCATCGACCTCGCCATGCTCGATGTGGCGATGATGATGCAGGCCTCGCATGTCACCGCCTGGCTCGCCTCCGGCAAACCCGCGCGGCCGAACGGCAACAAGCACGCCCATGCCACGAACAGCGCCTATGCCACGCAGGACGGGATGGTGATGCTGGGCGCCAGCAACCTGCGGCAGCAGCGGCGGCTCTGGGCGGCGCTCGGCCGGCCGGAGATGGCGAAGGACAGCAACGAGGCGCGCCTCGCCGACCGCGACCGGGAGGAGGCGGTGCTGGCCGGGATCATGCTGACCCGCACCGCCGATGAATGGGAGGCCTATCTGCAATCGCGCCACGTGCCGGCGGCGCGGGTGCGGCGGATGGAGGAGGCGCTGGCCGACCCGCATCTCGAGAGCCGCGGCCTGCTGCACCGCTTCCCCGAGGGCGCGCCCGGCGTGCCGCAGCCCTTCGGCGTGCCGGTCGCCGCCTTCACCCTGGCGCATGGCGGGCCGCGGGTGGACAGCCCGCCGCCCCGCCTCGGCGCCGATACCGAGGCGGTGCTCGGCGAGCTCGGCTACGGCCCCGGGGAGATCGCGGCGCTGCGCGCGAGCGGCGCGATCTAGCCATGGGGGACCCGGCGCGGCGGCCCCGCTTCCTCCTGGTGCAGGCCTTCAGCCTGCCGCCCGGCTCGCCCAATCAATTCCGCGCCGCAGAGGGCGGGAAGGAGGCGCAGCTCATGAACCACGCGGCGCTGGCCCCGCTGCTCGCCGATCTCGACTGGGACCTGCATCCCGGTCCCCTCGCCCCGCATGGCGACTGGCCGGTGGAGACGCGCGAGGAGTTCGCCATCGCCGGCGTCGCCCGGCTGCCGATCGTGCGCGAGGCCTGCGCCGGCGGCGGCTACGATGCCATCGTCCTGCTCGGCGGCGGCGATCCCGGCTATATGGAGGCGCGGGAGATCGGCCGGCGCCACCGCATCCCGGTCACCGCCAACGCGCATGCCCAGATGCATCTGGCGATGACGCTCGGCAACCGCTTCTCGATCATCGACATCGCCGAGACGCACAATGCCCGCATGGCCGAGCTGGTCGTGCAGTACCGCATGACGCACGGCCTCGCCTCGATCCGCAACATCGACGTCCCGCTGCCGCGGCCGGCGCATCGCGACCGGCCGACCCTGCGCGGCGAGGCGGAGCGGCATGCGGCCGGCGAGCCGAGCCCGATGCTGGAGGCGGCGGTCGCGGCCGCCCTCGCGGCGCTGGAGGAGGATGGCGCGGAGGTGCTGCTGCTCGGCTGCTCGGCCGCCTTCTGGCTGCAGGCGCCGTTGCAGCAGCGCCTTGCCGCGCTTGGCTGGGAGGTGCCGGTGCTGGAGGGCTATCGCTGCGCCATCGAACTGGCGCGGGTCTTCGTGCGGCTCGGCCTCGATGCCAGCGGCATCACCTTCCCCGGCGACCCGCCGCGGCACCGCCGACGGCGGCGCCTCGCCTGAGCCGCCGCGCCGCGTGGCGCGAAGGCCCATGCCAACCGGAGATTTGCGCCCGGCGTTCGAGGGGCAGGACGGCGAAGCCGTCCCGCGCTCGGCATCAAGCGGCCGCCGAGGGCCGCCCCTTCATGTGGTCGTAATGCGCCGCCACGGATTTGAGCGCCGGGTTGAGGGGCTGGCCGACCTTCGCGCCGAAATCGAGGAAGCAGAACAGCAGGATGTCGGCCAGCGTCAGCCGCTCGCCGCAGATGAAGCGGCGCCCCTCGATCAGCCCGTCGAGCCAGGCGAGCTTCTCCTGCGCCAGCAGCTTCAGATCCGCGGCCGCCTGCGGGATGCAGCGGATGCGGCTCTGGAACATCGTCAGCCCGTCGCTGTAGCGGAAGCCGTTGCCCATGGGCTCGAGGATGTTGAGGTCGATCCGCCGCACCCACATGCGCGTCTCGGCGCGCTGCTCCGGCGTCGCGCCGATCAGGCTGGTGCCCGGCGCCGTCTCGTCGAGATATTCGCAGATGGCGGTGACCTCGGCCAGCACCGTGCCGTCATCCAGCTCGAGGCAGGGAAGCTGGCCGGCGGGGTTCTTCGCCAGGTAGTCGGGGCGGCGATTCTCGCCGCCGAGCAGGTCGATGGTGGTGCGCGGGATCTCGATGCCGCGCTCGGCCATGAACATCCGCACAACGCGCGGATTGGGGCCGATGGAATCATAGAGGCGCATGCTGGTTTCCTCCCCGGCGCGGCAGGCAGTGCCGGCCGGCCGGAGCCTACCGGCGCGCCGCCCGGCTGGCGAGCACCCCCCAGGACAGCGAACCGACGGCCAGGGCAGGTCTTCCCGCCGCGCCGATCCGCGGTAGCATCGCCCACCCCAAAGGGAGGACACCAGGGATGATCCACGAGCTCCGCATCTATCACTGCCTGCCCAACCGGCTGCCGGCGCTGCTCAAGCGCTTCGACACGGTGACGCTGAAGCTCTGGGAGCGCTTCGGCATCCGCCAGGCCGGCTTCTGGACCACGCTGGTCGGCCCCTCGAACCACGCCCTCTACTACCTGCTGGAATGGGAGAGCCTGGCCGAGCGGGAGGAGAAGTGGAACCGCTTCGCCGTGGACCCGGAATGGGTCGCCGCGCGCAGCGCCTCGGAAGCCGACGGTCCGATCCTGCAGCGGGTGGAGAACATGTTCCTGCAGCCCACCAGCTTCTCCTCGGTGAAGTAGGGCCATGGCCGGCACCCCGACCTTCGCCACGCCGCCGGGCTTCCTCGGCATCACGCGGCAGGACCGGGGGGCCGGCATCTGCATCGCCGGCATCCCGCTCGATATCGGCACCACCAACCGCAGCGGCACGCGCGACGGGCCGGCCGCCATCCGCCGCGCCAGCCGCATGCTGGTCGATGGCGTGCATCCGGCGCACTGGACCGATCCGCGCGATCTCGACATCGCCGATGCCGGCGACTTCGCCATCGCCCTCGGCGACATCCCGGCGAGCCTGGCGCTGATCGAGCGGCAGGCGGCGGACTGCGCGCATCTCGTCGCCCTCGGCGGCGAGCACCTGATCACCCTGCCGCTGCTGCGGGCGCTGTCCCGGCGCCTCGGTACCCCGCTCGGCCTGCTGCACATGGATGCGCATGTCGATACCTGGGAGACGAATTTCGGCCAGAGCCTCGCCCATGGCTCGGTCTTCTTCCACGCCATCCGGGAGGGGCTGGTCGATCCCCGCCGCATGATCCAGATCGGCATCCGCTCGCCGGTGGACCGCGAGACCTGGGACTGGACGCTCGCCCAGGGGGTGACGGTGGTGACGGCGCAGGAGGCGCATGAATCGTCGCCGGCGGCGCTGGCGGCCCGGGTGCGCGCGGTGCTCGGCGCGGCGCCCTGCTACCTCTCCTTCGACATCGACGCGCTCGACCCCGCCTTCGCCCCGGGCACCGGCACGCCGGAGGTGGGCGGCCTCGCCTCCTGGCAGGCGCAGGGCATCCTGCGCCGGCTGGGCGGCCTCGCCTGGGCCGGCATGGACCTGGTCGAGGTCTCGCCGGCGCATGACCAGGCGGAGATCACCGCGCTCGCCGGCGCCACCATGGCCTGGGAATACCTCTCGCTGCTGGCCGCCTGACCGGGCAATTTCCGGCGGCCGGGCCCGGGCTCCGGCGTCTCTGCCGGCAGCGCATGGCTGGCCCGAAAAAAAGGCCTGGAATTCCGCGGCGGCAGACCCTATTTCTCCGGCCGTGCCCGGTTCGCGCCGGGCGCTGACGCCATCGCACGTGCCGCGAGCCCGGCCGGGATCCTTCGACCCGCGGGCACAGCAACGACGGGACGCGTCCTTTTCGTCCATGCCGGGGCTGCGGGCCTGCCCGCCGCGCCGGGGTCGTGAGGGATTGTCTATGTCGCTCGAACGGTTCGACGCGATGCGAAAACCCCACCGCATCGCCTGAGCTCGGTGCCGGAAGCCGCGGGATCGCCCCGCCGCCCGGCCCGTCCACCCCCACCCGATGCCCTGTCGGCGCGCCCTGCCGCGCGCCGCGATGCCGTGAGGATGTTTGCCATGGACCTGCTGCGTGCGCGCGCCGCCGGCGCCCCGCCCTCGCTGCCCGCCGTCGATGCGCTCGTCGCCGTCGCCCGGCCGGAGGAGCCGATGCACTGCCTGCGCCCGGCCGCCATCACCGAGGCCGCCGCCGGCTTCGTCGCCGGCTTCCCGGGCGAGACGCTCTATGCCGTGAAGTGCAACCCGGAGCCCGCCGTGCTGCGCGCGGTCTGGGCGGGCGGCGTGCGGCATTTCGACTGCGCCTCCGCCGGCGAGGTGGCGCTGGTCCGCAGCCTGCTGCCCGAGGCGGCGATCCACTTCATGCATCCGGTGAAGGCACGCTCGGCGATCCGCGAGGCCTGGCAGCGCCAGGGCGTGCGCGACTTCGTGCTCGACACGCCGGAGGAGCTGGCGAAGATCGGGGCGGAGACGGGCGCCGGCGCGGCCGAGGGGCTCGGCCTCTTCGTGCGGCTGGCGCTGCCCAAGGGGGTGGCCCGCTACGACCTCTCCGGCAAGTTCGGCGCCGAGCCGGAGGCGGCGGCGGCCCTGCTGCGCGCGGCCCGGCCGCGGGCGGCGCGGCTCGGCCTCTGCTTCCATGTCGGCTCGCAATGCCTCGACCCACTGGCCTGGCGGCGCGCCCTGGCGCTGGCAGGGGCGGTGATCCGCGCCGCCGGCGTCGCCGTTGACGTCATCGATGTCGGCGGCGGCTTCCCGGTGGCCTATCCGGGCGTCACCCCGCCGCCGCTCGGCGCCTTCTTCGCCGAGATCGAGGCGGCGTTCGAGGCGCTGGCGCTGCCGGGCGCGGCGCTCTGGGCGGAGCCGGGCCGGGCGCTGGTCGCCGGCGGCGGCAGCGTCGTCGTGCAGGTGCAGCAGCGCCGGGACGGCGCGCTCTACGTGAATGACGGGGTCTACGGCATGCTGTCGGATGCCGGCGCGCCGGGCTTCGTCTTTCCCTGCCGGCTGATCCGCCCCGACGGGCCGGCCGCCGCGGAGCAGGAGGATTTCGTGCTCTTCGGCCCGACCTGCGACAGCGCCGACCGCATGGCCGGCCCCTTCCGCCTGCCGGCCGATATCCGGGAGGGCGACTGGATCGAGATCGGCCAGCTCGGCGCCTATGGCGCCTGCCTGCGCACCGCCTTCAACGGCTTCGACCGGGCCCGGATGGTCGAGGTGCGGGACCGGCCGATGCTGGAGGCCACGGAGATCGGCCTGGCGGAGGAGGCCCTGGTGGAGGAGACCCTGGCCGAGGCCGCCTGACCGCGGCGCCCCGTCCCGCGCCGGCGCCAATTCACCCGGCGGGGCTTGCGCGCCCCGATGCCAATTCACATGGCGGGGCTTGCGCGCCCCGCCGGGCCCTGCTCGAACCCGCTCGGCCCCGCGCCGCCTTCCCCCGTCTTCCAAGACGGTTTCATGACACCGCCGCCGGCCCCCGCCCCGCGGCGTTGTCCCGCCACGTGCCCCGGAGTGCCTGACCCATGATCCACACCTCCTTCTCCGGCCGCCTGGTGATGCTCGGCTTCGGCAGCATCGGCCAGGGCGTGCTGCCGCTGATCCTCCGCCACATCGCCATCCCGCGCGAGCGGATCACCATCGTCACCGCCGAGGAGCGCGGCCGCGCCGTCGCCGAGGAATACGGCATCCGCTTCGTCATCGAGCCGGCGACGCGCGAGAATTACCGCGACCTGCTGGCGCCGCTGCTGGGGCCGGGCGACTTCCTGCTCAACCTCTCGGTCGATGTCTCCTCCGTCGCGCTGATGCGGCTCTGCCAGGAGCTGGGCGCGCTCTATCTCGACACGGTGGTGGAGCCCTGGGCCGGCGGCTACACCGACCCCGCCCTCACCCCCTCGCAGCGCTCCAACTACGCGATGCGCGAGGAGGCGATCGGGCTGCGGGAGGCGATGCGCGGCGGCCCGACCACGATCACCGCGCATGGCGCCAATCCCGGCCTGGTCAGCCATTTCGTCAAGCAGGCGCTGCTCGACATCGCCCGCGACACCGGCGCGCCGGTCGCCACGCCGCCGCCGGCCACCGACCGCGCCGCCTGGGCGCGCATCGCCCAGTCGCTCGGCGTGAAGGTGATCCATATCGCCGAGCGCGACACCCAGGTGTCCGACCGCCCGAAGCGCGTCGGCGAGTTCGTCAACACCTGGTCGGTGGAGGGCTTCGTCGGCGAGGGCTGCCAGCCGGCCGAGCTCAGCTGGGGCACGCATGAGAAGACGCTGCCCCCGGATGGTCGCCGGCACGGCTTCGGCTGCGACGCGGCGATCTACCTGCTGCGGCCCGGCGCCTCGACGCGCGTCCGCACCTGGACGCCGCTGGAGGGGCCCTTCCACGGCTTCCTCATCACCCACAACGAGAGCATCTCGCTGGCCGACTACTACACCGTCCGCGACGAGGCCGGCCGCGTCCTGTACCGGCCGACGGCGCATTACGCCTACCATCCCTGCGACGACGCGGTGCTCTCGGTGCACGAGCTGGCCGGCAAGAACTGGCAGATGCAGCCGGAGAGCCGGCTGATGACCGACGAGATCACCAGCGGCATCGACGAGCTCGGCGTGCTGCTCTGCGGCCATGCCAAGGGCGCCTACTGGTACGGTTCGCGCCTCTCCATCGAGGAGGCACGGCGCCTGGTGCCGCACAACAACGCCACCTCGCTGCAGGTGACGGTCGCGGTGCTGGCCGGGGTGATCTGGGCGATGGAGAACCCGCGCGCCGGGCTGGTCGAATCCGACGAGCTGGACCATGCGCGGATCCTCGAGATCTGCCGCCCCTATCTCGGCAAGGTGGTCGGCGCCTATTCCGACTGGACGCCGCTGCAGGACCGCGCCCGGCTGTTCCCGGAGGCGCTGGACGAGAGCGATCCCTGGCAGTTCGGCAATATCCGCGTGGCCTGATGCCGGACGCAGGACGGCTTCACCGTCCTGCGCCTGACATGACGCGGGCGGCGCGCCGCCCGCCGCCCGCTACATGTTCGGCCGCAGCACCTGCCGCAGCACGTTGCCGTCGGCCAGGCGGTCGAAGCCGGCATTGATCTCGGAGAGCGGCAGGAAGCCGCTCTTCAGCGAGCCGACCGGCAGCTTGCCGCGCTTGTAGAGGCCGAGGAAGCGCGGGATGTCCCGCTCCGCGATGCAGGAGCCCATATAGCTGCCGCGGATGCTCTTCTCGTCCGAGACGAGCCCGGAATGCATGTAGGAGAAATTGGCGCCCTGGGCCGGCAGCCCGGCGCTGACCACGCTGCCGCCGCGGGCGGTGATGGCATAGGCCAGTTCCATCGCGCGGATGTTGCCCGCGGTCTCGATCACCGTATCGACGCCGCCATCGGTGGCCGCCCGCACCTGCTCGGCGCAATCCGGCTCGGTGGCGAGGAAGGTGTCGGTCGCGCCCCATTGCCGGGCGAGGCCGAGCTTCTCCGGATTGGCGTCCACCGCGATGATCCGCTCCGCCCCGCCGGCCACCGCGGCGAAAAGCGCGTTCATCCCGACGCCGCCGAGCCCGACCACCGCGATGGTGTCGCCCGCCTGCATCGCCGCGGTGTTCAGCACCGCGCCGGCGCCGGTCATCACCGCGCAGCCGAAGATCGCCGCATCCTCGAGCGGGATGCCGGGATCGATCTTCACCGCCGAGCGGCGCCCGACCACGGCATATTGCGCGAAGAGCGAGAGGCCGCTGCCATGGTTGATCCGCTCGCCGTTCAGCCGACGGATCCGCTTCGCGCCCGAGAGCAGCGTGCCCGCCGCCCGGGCGGCGTTGCCGGCGGTGCAGATGTTCGGCCGGCCGCGCACGCAGTTGCGGCAGACCCCGCAGGAGGCGACGAAGACGGTGATGACATGGTCGCCCGGCTTGAGGTCGGTGATGCCCTCCCCGACCTCGCGGACGATGCCGGCGCCCTCATGCCCGATCACCACCGGCAGCGGCCGCGGCCGGATGCCCTCGATGGCCGAGAGGTCGGAATGGCAAAGGCCCGCCGCCGCCACCTCGATCAGCACCTCGCCGGGGCCGGGCCCCTCCAGCTCCACCTCCTCGATGACCAGCGCGTTCGAGCTGGCGTAAGGGCGCGGCTTGCCCTGCTCGAACATGATCGCGGCCTGCATGCGCATGGCGGTCCCCTTCCCCTATGACGTCCCATACTCAATCGGCGTGGATGCCGAGCGCCTTCGCCACCGCGATGCTCTCGGCCATCTCGCGCTGGATGCGGGCGGCGAATTCCTCCGGCCCCTCATCGATCACGAAGCCACCCTGCTCGATGATGCGCCGGCGCGTCTCCGGCCGCCGCAGCACGGTGCGGGCATCGGCGGCGATGCGCTGCAGCACCGCGGGCGGCAGGCCGGCCGGCGCCACCAGGCCGAACCAGGGGCTGGTATCCGGGATGTCGAGATGGCTCTCGGCGAGGGTCGGCACGCCCGGCAGCGTCTCCACCCGCTGCGGCCCGCAGACGGCGATGGCGCGCAGCGCGCCGCCCTGCACCAGCGGCAGCGCGCCGGAGAGGGTGGAGAAGGTGATCGGCACGCGGCCGCCGACGACATCCTGCAAGGCCGGCGAGGCGCCGCGATAGGCGATATGCGTCAGCTCCACCCCGGCCTTGCGGGCGAACATGCCGCCAGCGAAGTGGCCGGAGGAGCCGTTGCCCGAGCTGGCGAAGGCCAGCCCGCCCTCCTTCCGCGCCAGCGCCACCACATCGGCCGCCGTCTTCAGCGGCGAGCTCGCCTTGACGAGCAGCACGGTCGGCGAGGCGTAGAGCAGCGCGATCGGCGCGAAGTCCCGCAGGCTGTCATAGGGCAGCTTCGGATAGATCGCCGGGTTGCTGGCCTGCACGCTGGTCGCCAGCAGCAGGGTGTAGCCGTCGGGCGCGGCATGCGAGACGAATTCGGTGGCCAGCACGGCGCTGGCGCCGGGGCGGTTCTCGATCACCACCGGCTGTCCCCAGAGCTGCTGCAACGGCTCCTGGAACAGCCGCGCGACGAAATCGGTGGGGCCGCCGGCGGTGTAGCCGACGACGAGCCGGACCGGCTGGGTCGGCCAGGCGGCCTGGGCGCGGCTGGCGCCGATGCCCCCGAGGCTTGCGTTCCCCAGGGCAGCCCCGAGCGTCGCGCCGATCAGCCGGCGGCGCCCCGGCGGACTGCTCCGCCGCGGGCGGCTGTCTCTCTGCATCGTCTCCTCCCCGGCAACGGTGCCTGGCCCCGCAACCCTGCGCGGCAACGATCCGACCGCTGGCGGGCAGCGTCAAGCACCCGCAACCCCGCGCCGGGCCCGCCGTTCTGGCAGCACCGCGCCGGCGCCGACGCGCGCCCGCGCGTGGTGCCGGTGCCGCAGTCACAGGCAGGATCCCGCATTCCATGGCAGAGCAGTTGCAAGGCAAGACGGTCGCGGTGCTGGCGACGGACGGGTTCGAGCAGGTCGAGCTCACCGAGCCGGTGAAGGCGCTGAAGCAGGCCGGCGCCGAGGTGCATGTCGTCGCGCCGCATGGCGGCAGCATCCAGGGCTGGAACCACCACGACAAGGGCGACAGCGTGCCGGTCGACCAGCCCCTCGATGCGGCCGATCCCGCCCGCTACGCGGCGCTGCTGCTGCCGGGCGGCGTGATCAACCCGGATGAGTTGCGGCTGCAGCCGAAGGCGATCGCCTTCATCCGGCATTTCGTCGAGCAGAAGAAGCCGATCGCGGCGATCTGCCATGGCCCCTGGACGCTGATCGATGCCGACGGCGTGCGCGGCCGCAAGATGACGAGCTGGCCCTCGCTGCAGACCGATCTGCGCAATGCCGGGGCGGACTGGGTGGACGAGGCGGTGGTGACCGATCGCGGCCTGGTCACCTCGCGCAAGCCCGACGACATCCCGGCCTTCACGCAGACGATGATCAAGGCGTTCCGCGAGGGGCGGCACACCGCCGCCTGACCGCGGCGGCGGCGCCCCTCCGGGCTTCCGCCGCCGCGCCCTCCGTGCTGGCATGGCCGGGTCGAGCCAGGGATCCGGTCATGCAAGCGCTGCCACGCTGTCACCGTCCGCCGATCATGGGGCGCCACGGCGCCGTCGCCACCAACCATCCGGTCGCCACTCAGGCGGGGCTCGACATCCTGCGCGCCGGCGGCACGGCGGTGGATGCGAGCATCGCCATCTCCCTCACCCTCGGCGTGGTCGAGCCGGCCATGTCCGGGCTCGGCGGCGACGGCTTCTTCCAGCTCCATCGCGTCAACGGCGCGCCGCTCTGCGTCAACGCGACCGGCGCGGCGCCGCTGGCGGCGACGCCCGAGGCCTATGCGGGCGGCATTCCCGTCGCCGGCCCGCGCAGCGCCTCGACGCCGGGGCTGCTGGCCGGGCTGGCGCTGCTGCATGCCGGGCATGCCACCCTGCCCTGGGCGCGACTGGTGGCGCCGGCGATCGAGGCGGCGCGGGACGGCTTCGCGGTGACGCATCACTACCGGCATTTCGCCGCGGATTGCCTGGCGAAGCTGCGGGCCAGCCAGGGCAGCGCCGCGCGCTTCCTCGCCGATGGCGCCACCCCGCCCCTCGGCGCCGTGCTGACCCAGCCCGAGCTGGCCGAGAGCCTCGCCGAGATCGCCCGCGACGGCGCCGAGGGCTTCTATCGCGGCCGGCTGGCGCGGCGCCTCGCCGCCGGGATCGCCGCCGCGGGCGGGGTGGTGGCGGAGGCCGATCTCGCCGCCTGCGCGGCCGAGGCGCAGCCGCCGATCGCCGTGCCCTTCCAGGGCTTCGAGGTGCGGCAGACCCCGCCGAACTCCACCGGCTTCACCTTCCTGCAGATGCTGCGCATCCTCGACCGCTTCGACCTCGCCGCGCTCGGGCGCGACAGCGCGGCGCTGATCCATCTGATGGTGGAGGCGAAGAAGCGCGCCTTCCTCGACCGCGAGCGCTGGGGCGCCGATCCGCGCGGCCTCGTCATCCCGCTCGACCGGCTGCTCGGCGCCGCGCATGCCGCGGAGACGGCGGCGCTGATCGATCCGGAGCGCGCCGCCAGCCTGCCGGTGCGCGGCGGCGAGGGCGGCGACACCACCTATTTCTGCGTCGTCGATGCCGTGGGGAATGCGGTCTCGGCCATCCAGTCGATCAACTCCGCCTTCGGCAGCGGCGTGACCGCCGGCGATACCGGCATCCTGCTGAACAACCGCATGGCCTATTGGCATCTCGAGCCCGGGCACCCGAACCGGCTGCGGCCGGGGATGCGGGTGCGGCACACGATGAACGCGCCGATGGTCTTCCGCGACGGCCGGCTCTGGGGCGTCTTCGGCACGCCGGGCGCCGACAACCAGGTGCAGGTGAACCTGCAGGTCATGCTGGCGATGGCGGTCTTCGGCCTCGATCCGCAGCAGGCGGTGGAGGCGCCGCGCTGGACCAGCAGCCAGCCCGGCCAGGCGGCGAACTACCCGCACGAGGCCGATGCGGTGCTGACGCTGGAGGCCGGACTCGCCGGGGCGGTGCCGGGCTTGGAGACGCGCGGCCATGCGGTGCGGGTGGTGCCGCCGCTGGAGGGGCCGTGCAGCGTCGAGGTCATCCGGGTGCTGGGGAACGGCGTGCGCATGGCCGGCAGCGATCCGCGCCGGGATGGCTGGGCGGCGGCCTACTGAGCGGCGCCGCGCGGCGGCGCCGCCCCTACACCCCGCGCAGGAAGGGGTTGCTGCGGCGCTCCTGGCCGAAGCTCGAGCCGGGGCCATGGCCGCAGAGGAAGGCGATGTCGTCGCCGAGCGGCAGCAGCTTCTCCCGGATCGCGGCGATCAGCGCCGCATGGTCGCCATAGGGGAAGTCGGTGCGGCCGACCGAGCCCTGGAACAGCACGTCGCCGACGATCGCGATCCGCAGCGCCGCGTTGACGAAGACGAGATGCCCCGGCGTGTGGCCCGGGCAATGCAGCACGGCGAAGTCCTCGCCGCCGATGCGCACCGTCTCGCCCTCCGCCAGCCAGCGATCCGGCGTGACGTTGCGGCAGTCGAAGCCGTATTGCGCGCCCTGCGCCTCCAGCCCCTCGAGCAGGAAGCGGTCGCGCTCGTCCGGCCCGATGATCGGCGGCCGGCCGGGCAGCGCCGCCTGCAGCGCCGTCGCGCCGCCGGCATGGTCGAGATGGCCATGGGTCAGCAGGATGCTGCCGACCTTGATCTTCAGCTCGTCCAGCGCGTGCAGGATGCGCTCCACCTCGCCGCCCGGATCGATGACGACGCCCTCGCCGCTCGCCTCGTCCCACCAGAGCGAGCAGTTCTGCTGGAAGGGCGTGACGGGGAGGATGGCGGCCTTGAGACCCATGGCGACGGTTCCGGCATGTTGAGGGGGTGGGCGGCGGGCGGGCGACGGTCGATCGGCAATGTCGTGGCCGGACGGCGCGGGCGCAACCTCGGCTGACGCGTGCCGCTGCCGCCGCGGCTTGCAGCCCGCTGCGCCCCTGGCAGGCGATTGCCGGGAATTTGGGCAAACCCGCGCCGCTCCCCGCGGTGTGAGCGGTTCGAAAACTGGCACGCATCTCGCTTTCGGAAGCGGGCCAACCGCGTCCGGACCCATGCGCCCGCGCATCCAGGCCGGTCCGGCACGCCGCAGACGTCACACAGGGAACGACAGCCCCATGCCCAACGACCGCTTCACCCTCACGCGGCGCGCCACGCTGGCGGGGCTCGGCGCCGCCATCGCCCCCCTGGCCGCCCCGGCGATCCGCCCGGCCTTCGCCCAGGGCGCGCCGATCAAGGTCGGCGTCCTGCACTCCCTCTCCGGCACCATGGCGATCAGCGAGACGGCGCTGCGCGACACGGTGCTGATGATGGTCGAGTGGATCAACGGCAAGGGCGGGCTGCTCGGCCGCAAGGTGGAGGCGGTGGTGGTCGACCCGGCCTCCAACTGGCCGCTCTTCGCCGAGAAGGCGCGCGAGCTGCTGCAGGTCCACAAGGTGGACGCCACCTTCGGCTGCTGGACCTCGGTCTCCCGCAAGTCGGTGCTGCCGGTTTTCGAGGAGCTGAACGGCATGCTCTTCTACCCCGTCCAGTACGAGGGCGAGGAGGAGAGCAAGAACATCTTCTATACCGGCGCCGCGCCAAACCAGCAGGCGATCCCGGCGGTCGAGTACCTGATGAGCGCCGATGGCGGCGATGCCAAGCGCATCGCCCTGCTCGGCACCGACTATGTCTACCCGCGCACCACCAACCGCATCCTGCGCGGCTTCCTCAACTCCAAGGGCATCGGCGATGCCGACATCATGGAGGAATACACCCCCTTCGGCCATTCCGACTGGCAGGGCATCGTCGCCCGGGTGAAGCGCTTCGCCGGCGAGGGCAAGAAGACCGCGATCGTCTCCACCATCAACGGCGACGCCAACGTCCCCTTCTACCGCGAGCTCGGCAACCAGGGCATCAAGGCCGAGGACATCCCCTGCGTCGCCTTCTCGGTGGGCGAGGAGGAGCTGGCCGGCATCGACACCAAGCCGCTGGTCGGCCACTTGGCGGCCTGGAACTACTTCATGTCGATCAAGGGCACGCCGAACGAGGAATTCCTCAAGCTCTGGCGCGCCTACATCAAGAACCCGAAGCGCGTCACCAACGACCCGATGGAGGCCACCTATACCGGCTTCCGCATGTGGACCCAGGCGGTGGAGAAGGCCAAGACCACCAAGGTGGACGAGGTCCGCGCGGCGATGATCGGCCAGAAGCTCATGGCCCCCTGCGGCTACGAGGAGGAGATGCTGCCGAACCATCACCTCTCGAAGCCGGTCTTCATCGGCGAGGTGCAGGCCGACGGCCAGTTCAACATCGTCTGGAAGACGCCGAGCGTGGTGAAGGCCGAGAACTGGTCGCCCTTTATCCCCGAGAACGCGAACCGCAAGAAGTAGGGACCGCGGCCGCGGCGGGCGCGGGCCCGCCCGGACGGCCCGGGGAGATGTCTCCCCGGGCGGACACCCCCAGGGCGAGGGTGCCGGCCCGCCGGCGCCGCCGTCCCGCGAAGGGCATCATGACCTCTTTCATCCTCCGCATGGCGTTCCTGCTGCTGCTGGCCCTGCCGGCACGCGCGCAGGAGGACTACGCCGCCACCCTGCCCGGCCTCGCCGGCGGCTTCGGCGAGATCGCCGGCGCGGTCGAGCGGCTGGGCGCCCTCGGCGACCCGCGCGCCCTGCCGGTGCTGCAGGCGCTGCAGGACGGCCGGCTCCTGAAGACGGCCGATGGCCATGTCCTGCTGCCGCAGGGCGCCGGCTTCGTCGATGCCGCGACCGGGCAGCCGGCCGAGGCCGCCGGCGCCGAGGCCGTGCGCCTCAACAACCGCGTCCGCCAGGCGCTGCGCGGCGCCCTCGGCCGGCTGCAGCTCGTCTCGCCCGATGCGGCGCAGCGCGGCGCCGCGGCGGAAGCGATCTTCCGCAGCCGCAGCGCCGAGGACGTGCCGCCCCTGCAGGCCGCCATCGCCCGCGAGCAGGATGCCGGCGTGCGGGCGAAGCTGGAGCTGGCGCTGGCCGCGGCGCAGCTCGTCGCCGCCGATCCCGCCGCCAAGCGCGACGCCATCGCCCGCCTCGGCGCCGCCGGCACGGTGGAGGCCCGCGCCCTGCTGATCGAGGCGCGCGCCGGCAATCCCGGCGAGGCCGGGGCGATCGAGGCCGCCATCGCCCGCATCGACCAGAGCCTGGCGATCCGCCGCGCCGCCGAGACGCTGTTCCAGGGCCTCTCGCTCGGCTCGGTGCTGCTGCTCGCCGCGCTCGGCCTCGCCGTGACCTTCGGCGTCATGGGCGTGATCAACATGGCGCATGGCGAGTTCGTCATGCTCGGCGCCTATGCCACCTTCGCCGTGCAGGAGCTCTGTCGCGGCATCCCCTGGCTGGCGCCCTGGTCGCTGCCCCTCTCGGTCCCCGCCGCCTTCCTGGTGACAGCGGCCTGCGGCGCGCTGCTCGAGCGCGGGCTGATCCGGCATCTCTATGGCCGGCCGCTGGAGACGCTGCTGATGACCTTCGGCGTCGGCATGATCATCCAGCAGGCGGTGCGCCTGGCCTTCGGCGCGCAGAACCGGGAGGTGATCTCGCCCGCCTGGATGCAGGGCACCATCACCCTGCCCGGCGGCGTCGCGGTGACGCAGAACCGGCTCTGGATCATCGTCTTCGGCCTGCTGGTCCTCGCCCTCGTCTTCGCCGCCATCCGGCTGACGCGCTTCGGCCTCGAGATGCGGGCGGTGGTGCAGAACCGGCGCATCGCCGCCACCATGGGCATCCGCACCGGACGGGTGGACGCCATGACCTTCGCCTTCGGGTCCGGCCTCGCCGGCATGGCCGGCGTCGCGCTCAGCCAGATCGACAACGTCTCGCCCAATCTCGGCACCGGCTACATCATCGACAGCTTCATGGTGGTGGTCTTCGGCGGCGTCGGCTCGCTGGCCGGCACGCTGGTCGGGGCGCTGACCCTCGGCGTGGTCAACAAGATGCTGGAACCCTATGCCGGCGCGGTGCTGGCCAAGGTCTTCGTCCTCGTCGCCATCATGCTGTTCATCCAGCGCCGGCCGAAGGGCCTCTTCGCGCTCAAGGGAAGGGCCGCCGAATCGTGAGCGCCACCCTCGCCACCCCCTCGCCCGGCGGCTCCGGCCGGCTGACGCTGCGCCTGCTGATGCTGGGCGCGGTGCTGCTGCTCGCCGTGCTGCCGGCGCTGAACCGCCTGCCGGCCGACAGCGCCCTGCATGTCTCGGACTTCATCGTCAGCGTCAGCGGGAAGTGGATCACCTACGCCATCCTGGCGCTGGCGATCGACCTGGCCTGGGGCTATGCCGGCATCCTCTCGCTCGGCCACGGCGCCTTCTTCGCGCTCGGCGGCTATGCGATCGGCATGCATCTGATGCGGCTGATCGGCCCGCGCGGCGTCTATGGCCACCCGACCCTGCCGGATTTCATGGTCTTCCTCGGCTACAAGGAACTGCCCTGGTACTGGCTCGGCTTCGACCACTTCCCCTTCGCCATCCTCATGGCGATGGCGGTGCCCGGCCTGCTCGCCGCGGTGGTCGGCTACCTCGCCTTCCGCAGCCGCATCACCGGCGTCTACTTCTCGATCATCACCCAGGCGATGACCTATGCGTTGATGCTCGCCTTCTTCCGCAACGACATGGGCTTCGGCGGCAACAACGGCTTCACCGACTTCAAGGAGCTGCTGGGCATGCCGCTGAACACGCCGACCGCCCGCTCGGCGCTGTTCTACGCCTCGCTCGCCCTGCTCGTGCTGAGCTACGCCATCTGCAGCCGCATCACCCAGTCGAAGCTCGGCCGGGTGCTGGTGGCGATCCGCGACGCCGAGAGCCGGGTGCGCTTCCTCGGCTACGACGTGACGCAGCACAAGCTCTTCGTCTTCGTGCTCTCGGCGGTGCTGGCCGGCCTCGCGGGCGCGCTCTACGTGCCGCAGGTGGGCATCATCAACCCCGGCGAGTTCAGCCCGGGCAACTCCATCGAGGCGGTGATCTGGGTGGCGGTGGGCGGGCGCGGCACGCTGGTCGGCGCCCTGCTCGGCGCCTTCTCGGTGAATGCGCTGAAGACCTGGCTCACCACCGTCGCGCCGGATCTCTGGCTCTTCGCGCTCGGCGGCCTCTTCGTCGCCGTCACGCTGTTCCTGCCGCGCGGATTGATCGGCCTGGTCTCGAAGGTGACGAAATGAGCGACGGCATCAGCCCGCCCCTCGGCACGCCGAAGGAGGCCGCGCCGGTCCTCTATCTCGACGGCGTCTCGGTGGTCTTCGACGGCTTCCGGGCGCTGAACAACCTCTCGCTCATCGTCGGCGCGGGCGAGCTGCGCGCCATCATCGGCCCGAATGGCGCTGGCAAGACGACGATGATGGACGTGATCACCGGCAAGACCCGGCCGACCGAGGGCGTCGTCCGCTTCCGCGACCACGACCTGACGCGGCTGGACGAGGCGACCATCGCCAATCTCGGCATCGGCCGGAAGTTCCAGAAGCCAACCATGTTCGACGCGCTCACCGTGTTCGAGAACCTGGAGCTCGCCCTGAAGGCGCCGCGCGGACCCCTCGCCTGCCTGCGCTGGGCGCTCTCGGGCGAGGCGCGGCGGCGGATCGAGGCGGTGCTGGAGGAGGTCGGGCTGACCGCCCGGGCGCAGGACCGCGCCGCCATCCTCAGCCATGGCCAGCGGCAATGGCTCGAGATCGGCATGCTGCTGATGCAGGACCCGGAGCTGCTGCTGGTGGACGAGCCGGTCGCCGGCATGACCGACCAGGAGACCGAGCACACCGCAGCGCTGCTGGTGCGCATCGCCGGCAAGCGCAGCGTCGTCGTGGTCGAGCACGACCTGGAATTCGTCCGGGCGCTGGGCAGCAAGGTGACGGTGCTCTGCGAGGGCAGCATGCTCTCGGAGGGCAGCATCGACCACGTGCAGAACGACCCGCGGGTCATCGAAGTCTATCTGGGCAGGTAAGCGATGCTCCGCGTCGAGACCATCGATCTCTCCTATGGCGCCTCGCGCTGCCTGCGCGGCGTCTCGCTCGAGGCCGATCCCGGCCGCATCACCTGCGTCCTCGGGCGCAACGGCGTCGGCAAGTCGAGCCTGATGCGCTCCATCGCCGGGCTCGAGCGCATCCAGGGCGGCCGCATCCTGTGGGAGGGCAAGGATGTCTCCGCCCTCGGCCCGGCGGACCGGGCGCGCGCCGGCATCGGCTACGTGCCGCAGGGGCGGGAGATCTTCCCCTTCCTCACCGTGCAGGAGAACCTGGAGACGGCGCTGGCCGCGGCGCCGCGCGGCAGCAAGGTGCCGGAGGAGGTCTTCACCCTCTTCCCGATCCTGAAGCAGTTCCTGCGCCGGCGGGGCGGCGACCTCTCCGGCGGGCAGCAGCAGCAGCTCGCCATCGCCCGGGCGCTGACCGCCCGGCCGCGGCTGCTCATCCTCGACGAGCCGACCGAGGGCATCCAGCCGAGCGTCATCAAGGACATCGCCCGGGTGATCCGGCTGCTGGCGCGGGAGAAGAATTTCGCCGTGGTGCTGGTCGAGCAGTATTACGAGTTCGCCCGCGAGCTCGCCGACCGCATCGCCGTCATGGTGCGCGGCGAGGTGGCGCTCGGCGGCCCGATCGACGCGATGGACGACGAGGCGGTGCGGCGCCTGCTGACGGTGTAGCAGCCCCCTGCGTCAAGGCGCGGCGGGCGTCTTGCCGGCGAGGCCGCCCGTCATCCGCACCGGGATGCGCATATAGCGCACGCCATTCGCCTCGGCCGGCGGGAAGCGGCCGGCGCGCATGTTCACCTGGATGCTCGGCAGCAGCAGCAGCGGCGCCGGCAGCGTGGCGTCGCGCTCCCGCCGCATGGCGACGAACTCCTCCTCCGTCATGCCCGCGCCGAGATGCGGGTTGCGCGCCCGCTGCTCGGCCACCGTGCTCTCCCAGGCGAAATGCGCGCGCCCCGGCGCCTTGTAGTCGTGGCAGGTGAAGATCCGCGTCCCGGGCGGCAGCGCCAGCAGCCGCTGGATCGA
The DNA here is from genome assembly GCF_003258945.1 of Roseicella frigidaeris. GTDB lineage: Bacteria > Pseudomonadota > Alphaproteobacteria > Acetobacterales > Acetobacteraceae > Paracraurococcus > Paracraurococcus frigidaeris. The sequence continues at coordinate 237,736 of NZ_QLIX01000006.1, forward strand.
GCGCCACAGCGCCCGCGCGTCGCCGCCCGGGAAGTCGCAGCGGGCGGTGCCGTAATCCGGCATGAAGAGCGTGTCGCCGACGAAGGCCGCATCGCCCGCCAGATAGGCGACGCAGGCCGGGGTGTGGCCGGGCACGTGCAGCACCTGCACCGGCAGGCTGCCGAGCAGGAACCGGGCGCCATCGGCGAAGAGCAGGTCGAAATCGCCGCCCTCGGGCGTGACGTCCTCGGCGCCGAAGACCGGGCGGAAGATCTGCTGCACCGCGCGGATATGCTCGCCGATGCCGATCCGCCCCCCCGCCTCCGCCTTCACATAGGGCGAGGCGGTCAGGTGATCGGCATGCACATGCGTCTCCAGCACCCAGTCGAGGCCGAGGCCCTCGGCCCGCAGGGCATCGAGGACGCGGTCCGCGCTCGCCGTCCCGGCCTCGCCGCTGCGGTTGTCCCAGTCGAGGACCGGATCGACGATCGCAGCCCGCCGCGTCGCCGGGTCCCAGACCAGATAGGTGACGGTGTTGGTCGCCTCGTCGAAGAAGGCCCGGACCGCCGGGCTGCCCGTCTCGCCCATGCTGCACCTCCCGCAGCGGCGGATCATGGCCCGCGCCGGGGCGGCGGCGCACGGCAATTCGCGCGGCGGGGCGGCGCCTCAGCCCGGCAGGTCGCGGTCGCCGGCGCCGATGCTGCGCTGCATGAAGACCACGTCCAGCCACCGGCCGAATTTGATCCCGGCGGATTTCAGCACCCCCGCCCGGTGGAAGCCGAGCGAGAGATGCAGGCCGATGGAGCCGACATTGTCGCTGTCGCCGATCACCGCGAACATCTGGCGGAACCCCGCCGCCTCGGCCCGCTGCAGCAGCGCCGCCACCAGCGCCTTGCCGACGCCCATGCCGCGGACGTCGTTGCGCACATAGACGCTGTTCTCGGCGGCGAAGCGATAGGCCGAGCGCATGCGGAACTGGGCGTAGTAGGCGTAGCCGATCAGGCCCGGCGCCTCGCCCGGCAGCTCCTCGCCCTCGGCCACCAGCCAGGCCCAGCCATGCGCCTCGCCCTCGGCCATGCGGCCCGCCATCTCCGCCTCGGTCGGCGGCACCTCCTCGAAGGTGCCGGTGCCGTGCAGCACGTGATGCGCATAGATGGCGGTGATGGCCGGGATGTCGGCGTGCACGGCGTCGCGGATGCGCATTCGGTCGATCCTGTTCTGTCCGGCCGGGGGCGTCTTCCAGGGGACCCGTCGCCGGCCGGGGACGGTGCAGCCCGGCAGCGCCGACGGCATGGCACCCGGCCGGCCCATGCCCCTCCGGTCCCCCGCCGGCCGACTCCGGTCTGGGAAGACTCCCTCATGGCCGAATTCCCCCCGTCCTGGAAAGCACTCATGGCGATGCCGCCGCGTCAGGCCGGCGATGCGCCCGAAGGCCGGGCCTCCTCGCTCGTCCAGCCTCATCCGCGCGCGCGGAACCCGGAGTGCCGCCCGCCGCCCTCGGAGCACGCCGCGTTCGCCTGCGGTCACGGCAGCCTCATCCGTTCGGGCGTTTCCGCGGCGAACGAGCCCCCCCCTAGACCGGCAGCCCGAGCGCTCCGGCGAGGCGCTCCGCCAGCGCCAGCAGGGCCCGGTCGCGGCCCGGCGCGGCGACCAGCGAAAGGCCCACCGGCGCCCCGGCCGCCTCGGCCACCGGCAGGCTCACCTCGCAGAGCCCGGCGAAGCCGGCGATGGCGGTGACGCCCATGCTGCGCTCGCGCACCGCATTCTGCTCGGCCTGGCTGGCCTCCAGCCGGGGCGCCGGCGCCGGGCTGGTCGGGTAGGCGAGCACCGCGCCGCCGGCCAGCAGGGCGCGGAGCCGGGCGGCGACCTGGCGCCGGAAGTCCCGGCCGGCCGCGGCCCGGGCCGGATCCATGTCGCGCGCCGCGGCGAAGCGCTCGGCGACACCGGGGCCGAAGCGCGGCCGGGTGGCGGCGACCCAGCTTCCCAGGGTCGCCCAGGCCTCGGCCGCCTGCGCGTTGCGGAAATGCTCGTAGAAGGCCGGCAGCCCCTCGGGCGCCAGGCCGATCGACAGCGCCGGCCCGAGCAGGCCCTGCAGCGCCTCCATCGCCTCGCCCAGCGCCAGCGCGGTCGAGGGATCGGCGTTCACCCAGGGCTCCTCCGGCTTCAGCAGCGGGCCCGGGTGCTGGCCGGGCGCGGCATCCTCGGGCAGCAGCACCGCGCCGACCCGCGCCAGCAGGCCGGCCCGGGCGGCGAACCAGCCGGCGGTGTCGAAGCTCGGGCCGAGGCCGCAGGCGCCGGCCAGGCTCACCGCGCCCCAGGAGGGCCGGATGCCGTAGACGCCGCAATAGCTGGCGGGGATGCGGACGGAGCCGCCGGTGTCCGAGCCGAGGGCGAAATCGACCAGCCCGGCCGCGACGGCCGCCGCCGAGCCGCAGGAGGAGCCGCCCGGGAAGCGGTCCGGGGCCCGCGGATTGAGCGGCGTGCCCTGCCAGACATTCTCGCCGGTGAGGCCGTAGGCGAGCTCGACGGTCCGGGTCTTGCCGCGCAGCGAGGCGCCGGCCTGCAGCAGCATCTGCACCACCGGCGCGGTGCCCGCCGCGACCGGATGGGTCCGCTCCCAGTCCGGGTTGCCGTAGCCGGTCGGCCAGCCGGCGATGTCGTAGAGGTCCTTCACCGCGAAGCCGAGCCCGGCGAGGGGCCCTTCCGGGGCGCCGGCGCAGGTGGCGCGCGGCCCCGGCACGAAGGCCCCGACGCTGTCATCCGTCCCGTCCCGCTCCGCCATCGCCGCCTCCGCCTGCCGCGGCGACAGCATGGCCGATCGGGCCCCGGCCTCCCAGGGGCGGGCCTTCCAGGGATGGGCCTCCCAGGGGCGGGCCTAGCTGGGGCGGGCGGCGCTCAGCCCAGGAAGGCGGATTTCAGGGCGAGCGCCGCGAGGGCGGCGCTGATGGAGGCCGCCGGCAGGCCGCGTCGGGCCATGGCCGCGAAGGTGACGCCGGCGACGATCAGGGCCCAGGCCAGGACCTCGGTGAGTTCGATCTCGGGCATTGTCGGCCTCCTCGAACCAGTATTATGTATTTTTTGTAATTCTATTTTCATCTAGACGCCAGAAAATTCGCATCTGGCCCGGCGGCGGCGGATTTCACCCCCGTGCAAGGCTCATATGCGGCATCTCCTGTTGCGCTGCGGCGAGGCTTTCCGCATCTAGGCTGGCCATGGACGCCCTGCCCCTCGCCCCCGCGAAGCCCGCCATCCCGCCCGCCTTCTTCGGCGAGACGGTGACCTGGGTCCATCACTGGACGGACCGGCAATTCTCCTTCCGCTGCACGCGCGACCCGGCGCTGCGCTTCGTCGCCGGCCAGTTCGCCATGATCGGCCTGATGCTCGGCGCCAAGCCGCTGGTCCGGGCCTATTCCATGGTGAGCCCGCCCTGGGACGAGGAGCTGGAATTCCTCTCCATCAAGGTGCAGGACGGCCCCCTCACCTCCCGGCTGCAGCACATCAAGGTCGGCGACACGGTGCTGATCGGCAAGAAGCCGACCGGCACGCTGCTGACCGAGAACCTGCTGCCCGGCCGGACCCTCTGGATGGTCTCGACCGGCACCGGCCTCGCCCCCTTCATGTCCCTCATCCGCGAGCCCGAGGTCTATGAGCGCTTCGAGCGGGTGGTGCTCATGCACGGCGTGCGCGAGGTGAAGGAGCTCGCCTATCACGAGTACATCCAGAACGACCTGCCGGCGCACGAATTCCTCGGCGAGATGCTGCGCGGCAAGCTGCTCTACTACCCGAGCGTGACGCGCGAGCCCTTCCGCACCCAGGGCCGCGTCACCACCCTGCTCGAGAGCGGCCAGGTCTGCGCCGATCTCGGCCTGCCGCCCCTCTCGCCCGAGCAGGACCGGGTGATGCTCTGCGGCTCCGAGGCGATGAATGCCGATGTGAAGGCCATCCTCGAGGCGCGCGGCTTCGTCGAGGGCTCGAACAGCGAGCCGGGCACCTATGTCCTCGAGAAGGCCTTCGTGACGAAGTAGCCGGGCGCCCTGGCCGGCCGGCAGCCCCCGGGGGCCGCCGGTGTGCGATTCGCCACAGGCCGGACCGGGGCAGGGCAGCGAGTTTCCACCGCGGCTCCACTCTTCGATATGGTCGCCGCAGCGGTGGCGCTTGACGCAGCCTCTGCCGCGGGGATCCGCCGTGCGCGATCCGTCGGCAGGGCCGCGCGGCTTGGCGTGCCATCCGGCCGAAAGGCGCCCCCGCCGGGACATCCCGTCACGCGGCGTTCGTGGTGGCATGCGGCCGCCGCGACGGCCGCGGCGCGGAGGAACGGCCGATGGATGCAGCCCTGCGCGACCGCGCGGCCGCGGCGCTGGCGGAGGCCCTGCGACAGGATACCGGGTCCGGCCCCCTGCCCCCGGCCGCGATCCCGCGCAGCATGCTCGACGGCCAGCGGATCGCCGCCCGCATGCTGGACATGCTCGGCCTGGCGCCCTGCGGGCTGCGCCTCATCACCCTGTCCGGCCGCCCGGTGGCGGGGCCGGTGCTGCCGACGCGGCTGCGCGAGGAGGGCGAGGCCGTCCCGCTGACGCGGCTGCGGCTGGCCCGCGCCGCCGCGGCGGTCGCCGGTCGGCTGGCCGAGGACCTGCCGCGCCGCGGCGACGAGATGCCGAAATTCGCCAGCCTGCATCCGGCGCTCGATATCGGGAGCTGGCGGCTGCCCGAGATGCCGACGACCGGCGCCCTGGCGGCCGCCGATCTCGCCGGCCTCGGCGAGATCGTGCTCGGCAAGGGCCGCCGCCTGGCCCCGATGCGGCTGCGGGTCTCCCTCGCCATCGCCGGCACCTGGCGGCGGGGCGAGGAGGTCGATATCGAGGAGGCGATGATGGCCGCGGCGCTCGCGGCGCGCCGGGCCGGCGGCCTGCCGGAGGGCTCGCTCATCGTGGTGTCGGTCGGGGTGGCGATCGCACCGATGCCGGGGATGGAATTGCACGCCGCCTTCGGGCGGCTCGGCCGCCTCGCCGTCCGTTTCAGCTAGGGCGCTTCCCGTGAACGCCGGTTCGCGGATCATGGTCCAGCGCGTTGTTTGGTCGCGTGATTCGCGCCTCCGGTACGTCCACCTCAGGCGATCACGCTCCAGGGCGGACCGGCATCGGCCGGTGACGCGCCGGAGCGACGGCTCCGGCGCCCCGGCCGTGAAGGTGGGCGAACCGAGAGTGTCGAGGGAGCGCGCAGCGTCGTCCCGGCCAGGGGCAAAGCCTGCGGTGCCTTCATAATCCGTTCATCTTCAGTGGTTTCGTTGCCGAATCTCACCGAATCCGGGCTAGGCTGCCGGCCGACGGCCGTCTGCGTCCGGGACCATCGTTCCGTGCCGGCGCCGGGAAGCGACACGAAACGGGGCAGGCGCCGTCCGACGGCGCCCGGAAACGACAAGAGGCGCGGAATGGCCAGCCAGGCGGCAATCGTCAGATCGGATCAGGACGTCCGTCCCATGACGCGGGAGGAGCGGAAGGTCATCATCGCCTCCTCCGCCGGGACGGTCTTCGAATGGTACGACTTCTACCTCTACGGGTCGCTCGCCGCGATCGTCGGGGCCAAATTCTTCAGCCAGTACCCCGAGGGCACCCGCAACATCTTCGCCCTGCTGGCCTTCGCCGCCGGCTTCCTCGTCCGCCCCTTCGGCGCCCTGGTCTTCGGCCGGCTCGGCGACCTGGTCGGGCGGAAATACACCTTCCTCATCACCATCCTGATCATGGGCAGCTCGACCTTCCTGGTCGGCATCCTGCCCACGGCGGAGAGCATCGGCATCGCCGCGCCGGTCATCCTGATCGTGCTGCGGCTGCTGCAGGGCCTGGCCCTGGGCGGCGAGTATGGCGGCGCCGCGACCTATGTCGCCGAGCATGCCCCGCATGGCCGCCGCGGCTTCTACACCAGCTTCATCCAGGTCACCGCGACGGCGGGGCTGTTCCTCTCCCTGCTGGTGATCCTCTTCACCCAGCTCGCCCTCGGCGACGCCGCCTTCCGCGACTGGGGCTGGCGCATCCCCTTCCTGGTCTCGATCCTGCTGCTCGGCATCTCGGTCTGGATCCGGCTGCAGCTCGAGGAAAGCCCGGCCTTCAAGCGGATGAAGGAGGAGGGCACGCATTCCAAGGCGCCGATCACCGAGGCCTTCGGCCAGTGGAAGAATGCGAAGGTGGCGCTGCTCGCCCTGCTCGGCCTCGTCGCCGGCCAGGCGGTGGTCTGGTACACGGGCCAGTTCTACGCCCTGTTCTTCCTCGGCTCGGTGCTGAAGGTGGACGGCTACACCACCAACCTGCTGATCGCCTGGTCGCTGCTGCTCGGCTCCGGCGGCTTCGTGCTCTTCGGCTGGCTCTCCGACAAGATCGGCCGCAAGCCGATCATCCTCGGCGGCTGCCTGATCGCGGCGCTGACCTATTTCCCGCTGTTCAAGCTGATGAGCGCGGAGGCGAACCCGGCGCTGCACCAGGCGCACCAGACCATCGCGGTGCAGGTGCTGACCGACCGCGACACCTGCTCCTTCCAATTCAACCCGGTTGGCACGGCGCAGTTCACCGCCGCCTGCGACGTCGCCAAGGCGGCGCTCGCCCGCGCCTCGGTCAATTACTCGGTCGAGGGCACGCCCGGCCGCGCCGGCACCGCGGTGCGGATCGGCGACAAGGTCATCGCGGCGCCGCAACTGCGGGAGATGGGCCCGGCCGAGCGCGGGCCGGCGACCGCCGCCTTCAACCGCGACCTCGCCGCGGCGCTGACGGCGGCGGGCTACCCGCCGGCGGCCAACCCCACCGTCGTGCGGATGGCCTCGCCCTTCGACATCTTCCGCGAGCAGCCGGCGGTGCTGATCGGCATCCTGACCCTGCTGGTGATCTACGTGACCATGGTCTACGGGCCGATCGCGGCGGCGCTGGTGGAGCTGTTCCCGACCCGCATCCGCTACACCTCGATGTCGCTGCCCTACCATATCGGCAATGGCTGGTTCGGCGGCCTGCTGCCGGCGACGGCCTTCGCCATGATCGCCCAGACCGGCGACATCTATTTCGGCCTCTGGTACCCGATCGTCATCGCCGCCGCGACCGTCGTCATCGGCACGCTCTTCGTGCCCGAGACGAAGGACCGCGACATCTTCGCCGCCGACGCCGCGGAGCCGCCGCAGCGGCGGCCGGCGAGCGCCGACCTGTAGGGGAGCGGCCGCCGGCCCTCCCCCTTCACCCGACGATGGGCGGCAGGGCCTGGCGGCTCTGCCGCTCGCGCGGGATGCGCACGCCCCGCGCCTGCAGGTCGCGCAGCGCCAGATAGGCCATCGCCGCCATCACCGCGTCGTTCAGCGCGTCATGCGCCGGCAGCGGCGGGATGCCGAGATCGCGCAGCAGGCTGGCGAAGCGGAGATCGAAGACCGTCCCGGGCGGGGCGTCGCCGTATTTGCGGTCGTAGTAGAGCGCGCTGACCTCGATCCGCGGATTGGGCAGCTTCACCTCGATCAGGTCCATCGCCGCCCGGTCCAGCATGCGGATATCGAAATCGATGTAGTAGCCGACCAGCGGCCGGCCGCCGATGAAGCGCAGCAGCGCCGGCAGGAGCTGGCGCATCGGCCGGGCATCGACGAGGTCGCGGCGCCGGAGCTGGTGCACCTTGATCGACTCCGCGCCGGGCTGGCCCGCCTCCGGCCGGACGATCGCCTGGAAGCGCTCGCTGGTCAGGATGCGGTTGCCGCGGATGCGCACCGCCGCCACGGCGAGGATCTCGTCGCGCCGGGGATCGAGGCCGGTGGTCTCGCAGTCGAGCGCCACCGCCTCGCCCGGCGGCCCCGGCTCGAAGAGGAATTTGTAGGCATGGTCGCCGAGCGAGGCCCGGTAGAAGAGCCGCCAGAGGGCGCCGCGCCGCATGCCCGGGCTCAGCCGAAGCCCGCCAGGGCATAGCGGTTGCGCAGCAGCTCGCGGAACTCGCGGACGATGCGGAAGGCGTCGCGGAGGATGTCGCGATCGGCGGCCGAGAGCGCGCCGGGCGCCACCATCGCCTCATGCTCCAGCCGGCCGCGCTGCACCGCCTCGAGCTGGGCGCGCAGGCGATATTCCATGAAGACCCGGAGCGCCGAGAGCAGCTCCCGCCCGAAGGCCTCGGAGAGGCTGCCCGCGGCCGCCAGCGCCTCGATCCGCCCCGCCGTCGAGGGCACCATGACGCCGCGGTCGAGCGCCATCGCCCGGATCCCCTGCACCACGGGGAAGATGCCGGCCTTCTTGATGTCGATCGCATCGGGGGCGAGGCCGACCCGCTCCATCAGGCCGGAGAGCATGCCGAGCGCCGGCGTCTCGAAGGCCTCCACCAGGCTGGCGAAGCGGGCGATCAGCGCCCGGTCGTCGCGCAGCGCCGTCGCCATGGCCTGCTTCGCCTCGGCGAGCAGCCCGGCCCGGCCGGTGACGGCGACCGCATCGAAGAAGATCGCCAGGTTCATCGCCGCCTCCGGCGTCCGCTCCATGATCCAGAGGCGGAGCTGGCGGACCAGCCCCTCGACCGGCTGCGACCAGAGCGGGTTGCTGACCATGACCCCGCCCGGGCAGGGCGGGAAGCCGAACGCGGCGAGCGCCGCCGAGAAGGTCGTGCGGAAGCCGGCGAGCTCCGCCTCGGGCACCGGGCCCTCCAGCAGCAGCCCGTTATCCTGGTCGGTGCGCACCGTCTGCTCGCCGCGGCCCTCCGAGCCCATGATGACGAGGCAGCCCTGCGCCCGGATGGCCGGGGGGGCGAGCAGCTCGAAGAGCCGGACGAAGAGCCGGCGGTTGAGGTCGGAGGTGATCTCGGCGATCTGCTCCACCTTCACGCCCTGGCGGTGCAGCCGTTCCACCTGGCGCTGGATGTCCTGCGCCGGGCCGGCGAGCTCCTCGACGCCGCGGGCGCGGTCGATCCGGCCCGGGATGAGCTGGGAGTTGCCGGCGACGAGGCCGAGGATGTGGATGTCCTCGAGGAAGCCGGTGAAGGCGCCGCCCGAGCGCACCGCGATGCGGCGCTTGTCGTGCCGGGTCATCAGCAGCAGCGCATCGAAGATGAAGTCCCCGGCCTCCACCGCGATGACGTCGAAATGGCAGGCCTCGCGCACCGGCGTCTCCGGCGGCAGGCCGCGCAGCAGCACCGCCTTCGCCAGGTTCATGCCGGTGACGACGCCGGTGCGCGCGCCGTCCCGCACGAAGGCGGCGTTGATATGCGCCTCCTGCATCTGCCGCGCCGCCGCCTGGATCGAGGCGTCGCCCGGCAGCAGCAGGGCCGGCCCGCGGCTCGCCTCCCCCACCCGGGCGCGCAGCACGCTCTCCATCCCCTCGGCGCGGTGCGACCGGGCGAAGGCGTCGAGCTTGGCCGAGACCTCGGAGTAGAAGAAGGCGGCGAAGCCGGGGTTGCGGGCGATCAGGTCGAGGACCAGGGCGCGCGGGATCAGGTAGCAGAGTGTCTCCTCGGCGGCGACGAAGGCCTCGCCGGCCGCGCCATGCACCAGGGCGCGGCTGTCGAAGCTGTCCTTCGGGCCGAGCACGGCGTTCAGCGTCTCGCCGTCGCGCGCCTCGACCGCGCCCTTGATGACGACGTGCAGGTGCTCGGCCGCCTGGCCCGGCCGCAGCACCGCCTCGCCCGGCGCCAGATAGGCGATGTCGAGCGCGGCCCGCAGCTCGCCGATCTCGGGCTGGGTCAGCCGGTCGAAGGGCGGGTTGCTGGCGTCGAAGCCGTTCGGCATGGCGGCGGCCCCCGGTGGGGCCGGGACGCCGGCGCGGCGCCCCGGCCCCCGTGGTCAGTGGATATGCGCCGAGGCCGCCCCGATGCCCGTCTCCGAGCGCACATATTGCGCGTCGTAGGCGGCGATCTCCCGCCGCGCCCGCTGGCTGTTGTCCAGCCGCGAGATGACGTAGATGCCGAGGAAGGCGATCGTCATCGAGAACAGCGCCGGGTTGTCGTAGGGGAACAGCGCCCGCGGATGGCCGAGGGTCTGCACCCAGACCGCCTTGGACAGCACCACCATCGCCACCGCCGAGACCAGGCCGAGGAAGCCGCCCCACATCGCCCCGCGGGTGGTGCAGCCCTTCCACATCGTGCTCATCAGCAGCACCGGGAAGTTGCAGCTCGCCGCGACCGCGAAGGCGAGGCCGACCATGAAGGCGACGTTCTGGTTCTCGAAGACATAGCCGAGAACGATGGCGACGATGCCGATGACGACGGCGGCGGCCTTCGAGATGTTGACCTCCCGCCGCTCCGAGGCGCGGCCGCGGGAGAAGACCTCGGCATAGAGGTCGTGGCTGACCGCCGAGGCCCCGGCGAGGGTCAGCCCGGCCACCACCGCGAGGATGGTGGCGAAGGCGACGGCCGAGATGAAGCCGAGGAAGAGGCTGCCGCCGACCGCGTTCGCCAGGTGCACCGCCGCCATGTTGGTGCCGCCGAGGAGGCCGGTGATCCGGTTGAAGGTCCCGTCCGCGGCGGTCTGGTAGTAGCCCGGATCGACCATCAGGAAGGTGATGGCGCCGAAGCCGATGATGAAGGTGAGGATGTAGAAATAGGCGATCAGGCCGGTGGCGTAGAACACGCTCTTCCGCGCCGCCTTGGCGTCGGAGACGGTGAAGAAGCGCATCAGGATGTGCGGCAGCCCGGCGGTGCCGAACATCAGGGCGAGGCCGAGCGAGATGGCCGAGATCGGATCGGCCACCATCTGGCCGGGCGCCATGATGGCCTCGCCGCGCGGATGGACGCGCACGGCCTCGGCGAACATCGCCTCCGGGCTGAAGCCGAAATGCAGCATCACCATGAAGGCCATGAAGGTGGCGCCGCCGAGCAGCAGGCAGGCCTTGATGATCTGCACCCAGGTGGTCGCCTTCATGCCGCCGAAGGCGACATAGACGATCATCAGCGCGCCGACGATGACGACGGCATAGAGGTAGTCGAGGCCGAAGAGGAGCTGGATGAGCTTCCCCGCGCCGACCATCTGCGCGATCAGGTAGAAGGCGACGACGACCAGCGTGCCGGTGGCCGAGAGGATGCGGATCTGCGTCTGGTCGAGCCGGAAGCTGGCCACGTCGGCGAAGGTGAACTTGCCGAGGTTGCGCAGCCGCTCGGCGATGAGGAAGAGCACCACCGGCCAGCCGACCAGGAAGCCGATGGAGTAGATCAGCCCGTCGAAGCCGGAGGCGAAGACGAGGCCGGAGATGCCGAGGAAGGAGGCCGCCGACATGTAGTCGCCGGCGATCGCCAGCCCGTTCTGGAAGCCGGTGATGCCGCCGCCGGCGGCGTAGAAATCCGCCGCCGACTTGGAGGAGGCGGCGGCGCGGTAGGTGATGAAGAGCGTGCCGAGGACGAAGAGGAAGAACATCGCGATCGCGGCGATGTTCAGCCCCTGCTTCTGGACATTGCCCTCGACGGCGCCGGCCGCCCAGGCGATGGCATGGGTGCCGAGGAAGCCGAGGAGGCCCGCGGCGAGGGCGAGCGGAAGGCGGCGGCGCATCAGGCGATCTCCCGCTGCAGGTCGCGGGTCAGCGCGTCGAAGCGGCCATTCGCCCGCTGCACGTAGAGGCCGGTCAGCAGGAAGGCCGCGACGATGACGACGAGGCCGAGCACGATGCCGACCGAGGTGACGCCGCTGCCGATCCGGGCCGCCATCAGGTCATGCGCGAAGGCGACGAGGAAGATGAAGGCCAGGTAGATCCCCAGCATGATGCCGGCCAGGGTCCAGGCGAAGCGCGAGCGGCTCCGCACCAATTCCTGGAATTTCGGATTGTCCAGGATCCGCGCCTCGTCGGCTGTGGCCACGCCTGCTCTCCCTGACCGTTATGTTTGCATTGCAGCATAGGCGGCCAGGGGCCGGGCTCGGCATTGATCCAGGGCAAATGCCGCGCCGTCCAGCCGTGCTTGCGGGGGATCGGCCTGCGGGTGCCGGCCACCGTCCCGGCGGCGGCCGTCGCTCCTGGAGCAGATGCACGCGCGGGGCGTCAGGCCTGTCCTCCGGCCGCTTTAGCGAACCGCGATCGCCGCCGCCAGCCTTTCCTGGCCCGGCCCAGGGCCTAGCCGCGGTGCGCCCCTCCGGGGCGGCCGCAACCGCTTGCCCAGCCTGCCGGGCCTTGCCAGTTTCCCCGGCAGGAAATGCGGGAGGCGACAATGCAGAAGGCCACGGGGCAGACGGCGATAGGGCAGACGGCGACAGGGCAGACGGCGACGGGACAGGCCGGCGCGGGGGCCAGCGCCTATGACGCGACCTATGCCGCCTGGCGGCGCGACCCCGAGGGCTTCTGGGCCTCAGCGGCCGCGGCGATCGACTGGGCCGAGGCGCCACGCCGGATCTTCGACCCCGGGGCCGGCCCCTATGGCCGCTGGTTCCCGGATGCGCGGCTGAACACCTGCCACAACGCGGTGGACCGGCATGTCGCCGCCGGCCGCGGCGGCCAGGCCGCCATCCTCTGGGACAGCCCGATGACCGGCCGGGTCGAGACCCTGACCTATGCCGCGCTGCAGGGCCGCGTCGCGCGCCTCGCCGGGGCGCTGCGGGAGCGCGGCGTCGGGGCCGGCGACCGCGTGGTGCTCTACATGCCGATGGTGCCGGAAGCCGCGATCGGCATGCTCGCCTGCGCCCGCATCGGCGCCGTGCATTCGGTGGTCTTCGGCGGCTTCGCCGCGGCCGAGCTCGCCGCCCGCATCGCCGATGCCAGGCCGAAGGTGATCCTCGCCGCCTCCTGCGGCCTCGAGCCGGGGCGCGTCGTCGCCTACAAGCCGCTGCTCGACGCCGCCATCGCCCTCTCGCCGCACAAGCCCGACCGGGTGCTGGTGCTGCAGCGCGCGCAGGCGGAGGCGGCGCTGCTCGCCGGCCGCGACGAGGACTGGCTCGCCGCCGAGGCGGCCGCCGCGCCGGCGGATTGCGTGCCGGTCGCGGCGACCGACCCGCTCTACATCCTCTACACCAGCGGCACGACGGGCAAGCCGAAGGGGGTGGTGCGCGACAATGGCGGGCATGCCGTGGCGCTGCGCCACTCCATGGCCATGCTCTACGGCGTCGGGCCGGGCGAGGTGATGTTCACCGCCTCGGATGTCGGCTGGGTGGTGGGGCATTCCTACATCGTCTACGCGCCGCTGCTGACCGGCGCGACCACGGTGCTGTTCGAGGGCAAGCCGGTCGGCACGCCGGATGCCGGCACCTTCTGGCGGGTCTGCGCGCAGCACGGCGTCAAGGCGATGTTCACCGCGCCGACCGCCATGCGGGCGATCAAGCGCGACGACCCGGAGGGCCGGCTACTGGCGGCGCACGACCTCTCGCGGCTGGAGGCGCTGTTCCTCGCCGGCGAGCGCTGCGACCCGCCGACCGCCGAATGGTGCGCCGGGCTGCTCGGCAAGCCGGTGATCGACCACTGGTGGCAGACCGAGACCGGCTGGCCGATCAGCGGCAATTTCCGCGGCCTCGGCCTGTTCCCGGCGCGCTTCGGCAGCGGCGGCAAGGCGAGCCCGGGCTACGAGGTCGCCGCGCTCGACGAGGCGGGGCAGCCGCTGCCGCGCGGCCAGGGCGGGACGCTCGCCATCCGCCTGCCGCTGCCGCCGGGCTGCCTGCCGACGCTCTGGCAGGCCGATGACCGCTTCCGCGAGTCCTACCTCGCCGCCTTCCCCGGCTGGTACAACACCTCCGATGCGGGGGTGGTGGACGAGGACGGCTACATCTCCGTCATGTCGCGCACCGACGACATCATCAACGTCGCCGGCCATCGGCTCTCGACCGGCAGCATGGAGGAGGTGCTGGCGGGCCATCCCGACATCGCCGAATGCGCCGTCATCGGCATCCGCGACAGCTTGAAGGGCCAGGTGCCGCTCGGCCTCGTGGTGCTGAAATCGGGCGTGGCGCGGGCGGAGGCGGAGATCTGCCGGGAACTGGTCGCCCTGGTGCGCGAGCGGATCGGCCCGGTCGCCGCCTTCCGCGATGCCCGCGTCGTCTCCCGCCTGCCGAAGACCCGCAGCGGCAAGATCCTGCGCGCGACGCTGCGCCGCATCGCCGATGGCGAGGCCTATACGGTGCCGCCGACCATCGACGACGCCACCATCCTCGGCGAGATGGAGGAGCGGCTGCGCGCGGGGTAAGGCGGCGGCGTCCTCGAGCCGGCGGACCGGTCGCCTGGCCGGCCCGAGGCCTCGGACGGGGCCCGCGCGCCGCGCCGCCGGGCAAACCGGGGGTGTGCGGCAGGCGCTCGAGGGAGGATGAGCGTCACGCCTTGACGATCTGCGCGCCGCGCAGGCCGCGGCGGGCACAGGCGTCGCGGGTATCGACCACCAGCGGCAGGGCGGCACAGAGCCCGGCATAGTCGATGCCGGCATGGTCGGTGACGATCACCGCCGCGTCGCAGCGGGCGAGCGCCTCCGCCCAGGGGCGGGAGCGGCGGCCGGCGAGGCCGGGATGCTCCGGCAGGGCCGGCAGCACCGGCACCAGCGGGTCGTGATAGGCCACCTCGCCCCCCTGCCCCTCGATCAGCTCGATCAGGCGCAGCGCCGGGCTTTCGCGGACATCCTCGATATCCGGCTTGTAGGCGACGCCGAGCAGCAGGATGCGGCTGCCGGCGAGGCCGCGGCCCAGCCGCCCGCGCAGCGCCGCCTGCAACGCCGTCAGCACATGGAAGGGCATGTCGGCGTTGATCTCGCCGGCGAGCTCGACGACGCGCGCCGGCACCCCCGCCGCCCGCGCCTTCCAGGCGAGGTAGAGCGGATCGACCGGGATGCAGTGGCCGCCGACCCCGGGCCCCGGCCAGAAGGGCATGTAGCCGAAGGGCTTGCTGGCCGCCGCCGCCACCACCTCCCAGACATCGATCCCCAGGGCGCCGAGGACCAGCTTCATCTCGTTGGCGAAGGCGATGTTGACGGCGCGGAAGGCGTTCTCGACGAGCTTCACCGCCTCCGCGGCCTCGAGCGAGGCGACCGGCACCACCTGCTCGATCACCGCGCCGTAGAGCGCCCGGGCCAGGCGCAGCGCCGCCGGATCGGCGCCGCCGACCACGCGCGGGATCGTCGCGGTGCGGAAGCGGGAATTGCCGGGATCCTCGCGCTCCGGCGAATAGGCGAGGAAGACATCGACGCCGCAGCGCAGCCCGCCCGCCTCCAGGATGGGTTGCACCACCTCGCGGGTCGTGCCCGGCCAAGTGGTGGATTCCAGCACGACGAGCTGGCCCGGCCGCAGCGCCCGGGCTGCCGTGGCCGCCGCCAGCCGCACCGCCGCGAGGTCCGGCGCCCGGTCGGGGCCGAGCGGGGTCGGCACGCAGATCAGGATGGCATCGGCCTCGGCGAGCCGCGCCGGGTCGCCGCTGACGGCGAAGCGGCCGCTGGCCAGGGCCGGGGCCAGGCGCTCCGGCCCGACATGGCGCATGCCGGTCTCGCCGGCCGCCAGCCGCGCCAGCTTGCCGACATCCTGGTCGATGCCGAGGGTCTGGAAGCCGGCCTCGGCCAGGGCGAGCGCCATGGGCAGGCCGGCATAGCCGAGGCCGATCACGGCGATGCGGGCCGCCCGGGCGGCGAACCGCGCCTCGAGCTGCGTCAGCCGGGCCGCCTCGGCGGCACCCGGAGCGGCATCGGTGGCCGGCAGGCGCGCCGCCGCCGCATCTCGTTTCGTCAGCAGCATGGGACGTTAAAACGAAACGATCACGGCTTTGTCAATGAAGATCCGAGAGCGGGCCCCGAGGAAGCCCGGCCGAGTTCCGCCGCGGAGGGTTCTGGCCTATCTGGGGCGCGGACAGAGCGGAGCGCCGGCCATGAAATTCCTCGTCACCGGCAGCGCCGGCTTCATCGGCTTCCATGTCGCCGCCCGGCTGCTCGCGGCCGGGCATGCGGTGGCGGGGATCGATGCCATGGTCCCCTATTACGACGTGCGGCTGAAGCAGGCCCGGCATGCCGAGCTCGCCCGGCACCCGGGCTTCACCGCCCATATTTTCGACCTGACCGATGCGGCGCGGCTCGAGGAGGTGATGGCGCGGGAGGCGCCGGAGGTGGTCATCCACCTCGCCGCCCAGGCCGGCGTCCGCTACGCGCTGGAGCATCCGGCCAGCTACGTCCACGCCAATATCGGCGGCACCTTCGCCCTGCTCGAGGCCTGCCGGGCGCAGCCGGTGCGCCACCTGCTCATGGCCTCGACCAGCTCGGCCTACGGCGCCAACACCGCCATGCCCTTCCGGGAGACGGAGGCGGTGGCGACGCCCCTCAACATCTATGCCGCCACCAAGCTGGCCACCGAACAGCTCGGCCATGCCCATGCCGCGATCCGCCGGCAGCCGATCACCATGTTCCGCTTCTTCACGGTCTATGGCCCCTGGGGCCGGCCGGACATGGCCTTCTTCAAGTTCACCGACGCGATCCTGCACGGCCGTGCCATCGACATCTACAACCATGGCCGGATGGAACGCGACTTCACCTATATCGACGATCTGGTGACGTCGATCACGCAGCTCGCGGACTACGTGCCGGAGGCCGGGCGGAAGGTGGCGGACTGCGATTCCGTCAGCCCGGCCGCGCCCTTCCGGGTGGTCAATATCGGCAATGCCCGGCCGGTGCCGCTGCTCGACCTCATCGCCGAGATCGAGCGGGCCTGCGGCCGGGAGGCGATCCGCACCTATCTGCCGATGCAACCCGGCGAGGTGCTGAAGACCTGGGCCGATACCAGCCTGCTCCGCGCCCTCACCGGCCAGGTGCCCTCGACCGGGATCGAGATCGGCATCCCGGCCTTCGTCGCCTGGTATCGTCGGCACTACGGGGTGTAGGGCAGCCGCCTCAGCGCCGCGCCGCCGCCTGGGCGAGGAAATTGTCGAAGGACAGCTCCGCCACCCGGAACCAGGCCCGCATGTCGTCGCGCGACTTCGACCAGGCCTCGTGGATCTTGCGGTATTCCGGGCTCTTGCCCGCCAGCTCCTGCTCGAGCGCCAGGGCCTCGCGGTAGCAGGCCTCCATCGCCTCCCGCGGGAAGGCGCGGAGCTGGGTGCCGCTGGCGAGCAGCCGACGCAGCGAGTCCGGGTTGCGGGTGTCGTAGCGCCCGACCATCCAGGTCGTCGCCTCGGCGCAGGCGGTGCGGATCGCCGCCTGATAGGCCTTGGGCAGGGCGTTCCACTGGTCGAGATTGGCGACGAAGCTGGTATTCGCCGCGCCCTCCCACCAGGCCGGGTAGTAGTAATAGGGCGCGACCTTGTTGAGGCCGAGCTTCTCGTCGTCATAGGGGCCGAGCCATTCGACGGCGTCGATCGTGCCGCGCTCGAGCGCCGGGTAGATGTCGCCGCCCGCGAGCTGCTGCGGCACGCCGCCGACGCGCGAGAGCACCGTGCCGCCGAGGCCGGCGATGCGCATCTTGAGGCCCTTCAGATCCTCGGTGCCGCGGATCTCCTTGCGGAACCAGCCGCCCATCTGCGCGCCGGTCGCGCCCAGCGGCAGGCTGTAGGCGTTGTACTGGCGGAACAGCTCGTTCAGCAGCTCGATCCCGCCGCCCTCGACCATCCAGGCGCTCTGCTGGCGGGTGTTGAGGCCGAAGGGGACGCCCGTCGCGAAGGCGAAGGCCGGATTCTTGCCGGTGTAGAAGGAGGCCGTGGTGTGGCAGGCCTCGACCGTGCCGGCCTGCACGGCATCGAGCGCCTGAAGCGCCGGCACCACCTCGCCCGGGCCGAAGACGCGGATCTGGAAGCGGTCCTCGGTGAGCTCGGCGACCGTCTTGGCGAAGACATGCGCGGCGCCGTGGATGGCGTCGAGGCTGGTCGGGTAGCTGCTGGTCAGCCGCCAGCGCAGCGCCGGCGCCTGGGGCTGCGCCAGGGCAGGCATGGCAAGCGGGGCGGTGGCGGCGGCGAGCGTGCTGCCGCGCAGGATGTGACGGCGATGCATGGGTGCGGGTGACCTCCCGGGCTTGGTTCGGTGCCGGGAGGAACCACGGAAGCGGTCCGCGGAAAAGCCCCCGCCCCGGGCTGCCGCTGGGGTTGCCCTGGGCAGGCCGGGCCACTATGGTCCGCGCCCTCGCGGCGCCCCGGCAAGGGCGGCCGCGGCGCGGGATGGGTGGCCGAGCGGTCGAAGGCGCGCGCCTGGAAAGTGCGTATACGTCAAAAGCGTATCGTGGGTTCGAATCCCACCCCATCCGCCAGTCATTCTCCGACCTCCCGATAGCAAAGCGCCACCTTCCGTCCAAAACGCCAGTATATTGGCGGCTTCTCGCCGTGGCTCTGGACTGTAGAGAGGGCAAACGGCGCCGTTTCGGCTCTTCGGAGACGCCATATTCTCCGGACCTCTGGACTGCGGGCAAACGGTACGCCGGGAAAGGCCCAGGCATTCCAAGCACTTTGGGTCCGGCCTCGCGGGCGGTGTTGTAATCCCGTTTCCCTCGTTGCCGTACTGCGCGCGCCGAATCACGGTACGGAACGCTTGCTCGTAACGGGTCCCGCCTGTTCCATAGCGGCGTCGCATGCCGGTCACTCTCCCTCCCTCTGCCAATTTCGGCTTCCTCGCTCGTTACGATGCGGGGCTGGTGGTGGTCGCGACCCGGGCCGAGCAGTACTTCCCGGACGACCCCGTCACCTCCCTGATGAAGCTTCGACAGTTCGGCGAGATGCTTGCGCAGCAGATCGCCGCGCGGACCGGCGTGTTCACCACGATGGAGGAGAGCCAGGCCGAACTCCTGGCGCGCCTGCGCCGTGAGGGCACCGTCCCGCGGGACGTGCTCGACGTGTTCCACGACCTGCGGCGGCGCGGCAACGATGCCACGCATGGCCATCAGGGCGACCATGCCGAGGCCATGGCCGCGCTCCGACTCGCCCGACAGCTGGCCATCTTCTTCCACCGCACCTTCGGCGACCCGAAGTTCAAGCCCGGCCCCTTCCAACCGCCGCGCCCGCCGGCTGACGCCACCGCGGAGCTGCAGGCCGAGATCGAGCGCCTGCGCGCCGAGCGGGACGCGAGCCTGACGACCGCCGAGCGCGCTCGCGAGGCGGCCAAAGCGGCCGAGGCACGCGCCCAGGCTGAGGCGGCTGACCGCGCCGTGTGGGAGGCGCTGGCCGCCGAGGAGCAGTCCGCCCGTTCGGCCCTCGCCGCAGAACTTACCGCGCTGCAGCAGGCTGCCGCGACCTCCCCGCCCGCGGCACAGCAGACCATCAGCCTCCTTGCGTTCCAGGCCGCCGAGGCCCTCGATCTCGACGAGGCCAGCACCCGCGACCGCATCGATGCGCAACTCCGCGCGCGCGGCTGGGAGGCCGACAGCCGCACCCTGCGCTACGCCGCCGGCGCTCGGCCCGCCAAGGGCCGCAACTTGGCCATTGCCGAGTGGCCCACGACCAGCGGTCCTGCTGACTACGCCCTATTCTGTGGCCTGACCTGCGTCGGAGTGGTCGAGGCCAAGCGGCGCAACCGGAACGTCGCCGCCGCCTTGGGTCAGGCGGGCCGCTACGCCCAGGGCTTCCTGCCCGAGGCTGGAACCGAGCTGCCCGCTGGCGGCCCCTGGCCGGCCGACAGCCAAGGACAGGAGCCGGCCTACCGGCTACCGTTCCTCTTCTCCGCCAATGGGCGCGGCTACCTCAAGCAGATCGAGACCCAGTCCGGCATCTGGTTCCGCGACGCCCGCGCGCCGACCAACCACGGGCGCGCCCTGTCCGACTGGTACACCCCGGACGGGCTGCTTGCCCTGCTCGGGCAGGACCAGACCAAGGCGCAGGCGGAACTTGCCCAGAAGCCCTTCGACTTCGGCTTCGAACTGCGCCCCTATCAGCGCCGCGCCATCGAAGCGGTGGAGCGCAACCTCGCCGAGGACGGCCACCGCACCCTGCTGCTCGCCATGGCCACCGGCACAGGCAAGACCAAGCTGGCCATCGCCATGCTCTACCGGCTGCTCGCCACGCGGCGCTTTCGGCGGGTTTGCTTCGTGGTGGACCGTACCTCGCTGGGCGACCAGGCCGGCGGCGAGTTCCGCACCACTCGCGTCGTCGGCGCCAACACCTTCGCCGACATCTTCGGGCTTAAAGGGCTGAACGAGGTCGCGCCTGACGAGGCGACCAAGGTGCACATCTGCACTATCCAGTCCCTCGTGAAGCGCATCCTCTACGCCGAGACGCCGGAGGACGTGCCGGCGGTCGATCTCTACGACCTCATCGTCGTGGACGAATGCCACCGCGGCTACACGCTCGACCGCGAACTGGGGGACGCCGAACTCGGCTTCCGGAGCGAGGCCGACTACGTCTCGAAGTACCGCCGCGTGCTGGAGCACTTCGACGCGGTCAAGATCGGCCTCACCGCCACCCCCGCACTGCACACCACCGAGATCTTCGGCCGCCCCGTCTTCACCTACGGCCTGCGTGAAGCGGTGGTGGATGGCTACCTCATCGACCAGGAGCCGCCGATCCGCATCGAGACGGCGCTTTCCCAGGCCGGCATCCACTTCCGGCAGGGCGAGGAACTGCCGCTGCTCGACCCGCTGACCCAGGCGATCGACCTCACCACCGCCCCGGACGATCTCGACTTCGAGGTGGAGAGCTTCAATCGCCGGGTCATCACGCAGGAATTCAACCGCGTCGTCGCCGAGGAACTGGCGAAGCACATTGATCCAAGCCTGCCCGGCAAGACGCTGGTCTTCGCCGCCACCGACGCGCATGCCGACATCGTGGTGAAGGCCCTGAAGGACGCCTTCGCCGCCGCGTATGGCGAGATCGAGGACGGCGCGGTCCAGAAGATCACCGGCAGCATCGACAAGCCCGGCCGGATGATCCGGCGCTTTCGCAACGACGCGCTGCCGAAGGTCGCGGTCACGGTGGACCTGCTGACCACCGGCGTGGACGTGCCCTCCATCGTCAACCTGGTCTTCCTGCGCCGGGTGAACAGCCGGATCCTCTACGACCAGATGATCGGCCGCGCGACGCGCCGCTGCGACGCGATCGGCAAGGAGACCTTCCGAGTCTTCGATGCCGTCCGCCAATACGACGCCATCCAGGCCTTCACCGAGATGAGGCCCGTGGTGGTCGACCCGAAGCTGTCCTTCGAGCAGTTGCTAGAGGAACTCGCCGAGGCGACCGACCCGGTCTTCCGCGCCGCCGTCCGCGACCAGTTGCTCGTCCGGTTGCGTCGGCGCATCGGCAAGCTCAGCCCGCAGGCGGCCGAGGCGTGGGAGAACGCGACGGGCGAAAGCCCCGCCGACACCCTGGCACGCGCGCAGGGCGCCACGCCCGAGGACCTGGCCGAGTGGGTCAAGGCTCGCCCCACCCTCGGCCCCATCCTTGACTGGAACCCGGAAGGCGGGCGCCCTCTGCCGCTCGCCGTGTCCTACCACCCCGACAGCCACCACAGCACGACGGTTGGCTACGGCGCCGCGGGCCGGCCTGAGGACTACCTCTCGGCCTTCGCCACCTTCCTTCGCGAGAACGGCAACACGCTCGCCGCCCTGCAGACCGTGCTGACCCGCCCGCGCGAGCTCACCCGCGCCGTGCTGAAGGAACTGGCGATGGCGCTGCAGGCCGAGCATTTCACCGAGGCCACCCTGCGCGCCGCCTATCGCGACGCCACCAACCAGGACATCGCGGCTGGGCTGATCGGCTTCGTCCGGCAGGCTGCGCTTGGCGACGCGCTGGAGCCTTGGGCGGTGCGGGTGGATCGCGCCATGGCCCGGCTACGCGCCCGCCAGGCGTGGACCGCGCCGCAGCGCCAATGGCTCGATCGCCTCGCCGGCCTAGTGAAGGAGATGGGCGTCGCCGATCCGACCCTTCTCGATGAGGGCCTGTTCGCGCAGAACGGCGGCATGAAGCGACTCAACACGGTTTTCGGTGGGCAGCTCGCCTCCCTGCTCGCCGACATCAACGAAGACGTCTGGAAGGCGGCCTGATGCAGATCACCAAAGATCAGGTCGAATGGGCCGTAATCCTGCGCCTGCGGGACATGCTCCGCGCAAGCCCGCAGGCCGAACATGACGTGACGCAGGCCTTTGCGCTGTTCTCGTCCATCGTTTGCTGGATTGCACAACGGATGCGAACGAAGGGGTCGAGCCCTAACGATCTGGCCGCACGCCGCTTCTATGAACGGATGAAGACCGAGGGGTTTGGCCAGTTTGGTCACGGGGAACCCCAGAATACGCAGTCTGTGGCCGACGCCATCGTCCTTATTCGAAATGCTGTCGCTCACGCAGACGGCAGTTCTGTTGAATCTCTGTGCCGAACTCCGGCGGGGAGCCAGCCAAGGCTCGTCGGCTATGCTGTTCAATCCACCAAAGACAATAAGATCGTCGCCACCTTAGCCCTAACCCCTGACATGATGATCCGCTTTAGGATGTGGATTGCGGACGAGTTCATCGCCGATATGACGCGCGATGACACACAGCAACCTCGACCAATCTGGGCCGAGGAAGTCAATCGCGGAGTGAAGGAAGCGCGTCCTTGAGCGGTACCACCACCAACCTGGTCCAGCGCCTCTGGGGCCTGTGCAACATCCTGCGCGATGACGGCATCACCTATCAGGACTACGTCACCGAGCTGACCTACCTGCTGTTCCTGAAGATGCTCGCCGAGACTGGGCGGGAGGAGCTGGTCCCGGCCGATTGCCGCTGGTCCGGCCTGACGGCGCGCGAGGGCGATGCACTGCTGACGCATTACCGCGCGACGCTGCTGAAGCTCGGCACCTCCGGCCATCCCGGCATCCGCACGATCTTCGACAACGCCCAGACCAGCCTCCGCAAGCCGGCCAACCTGCGCGAGTTGGTCGGCGCGCTCGACCGGCTGGACTGGTACTCGGCGAAGGAGGAGGGCCTCGGCGACCTCTATGAAGGGCTGCTGGAGAAGAACGCCGCCGAGAAGAAGTCTGGCGCCGGCCAGTACTTCACCCCGCGCGCGCTGATCGACAGCATGATCCGTCTGCTGAAGCCCCGCCCCGGCGAGGTGATCCAGGACCCCGCCGCCGGCACCGGCGGCTTCCTGGTCGCGGCGGATCGCGCCATCAGGTCGGCGACCGACGACCTCTTCGCTCTGCCCAAGGCGCAGCAGGAGTTCCAGCGGCGCGAGGCGTTCCGAAGCCTTGAGCTGGTGCCCGGCACGCACCGGCTGCTGACCATGAACCTGCTGCTGCACGGCATCGAGCCGGATGGCGTGAAGGGCGGCGACGCGCTCGGGCCCGATGGCGAGGCACTGGGGAGCGCGGACCTGATCCTCTCCAACCCGCCCTTCGGCACGAAGAAGGGCGGCGGGCGGCCGGTGCGCGGCGACTTCACCATCACCGCCGACACCTCCAACAAGCAGCTCGCCTTTGTGGAGCACATCGTCCGCGCACTGAGGCCGGGGGGCCGCGCCGGCATCGTGCTGCCGGACAATGTGCTGTTCGCCGATGGCGTGGGGCGGGAGCTGCGGCGCTGGATGATGGAGGTGGCCAACCTGCACACCATCCTGCGCCTGCCGACCGGGATCTTCTACGCCCAGGGCGTGAAGACCAATGTCGTGTTCCTGCGCCGCGGCACGACGGCCCGCCGGAACACGCAGGCGGTGTGGGTGTACGACATGCGCGCCGGCCAGCCGGCCTATGGCAAGACCCGCCCGCTGCGCGCCGAGGACTTCGCCGCCTTCGAGGCCGCCTATGGCGAGGACCCGAACGGCGGCGCGGCGCGCGAGGACGAGGGCGCGGAGGGGCGGTTCCGACGCTTCACGCGGGAGGAGATCGCGGCGCGCGGCGAGAACCTCGACATTTCCTGGCTGCGCGGCGACGACACGGCGGCCGAGGACGCGCTGGAGGAGCCGGAGGACATCCTAGAGGCGATCCGCACACATCTGGCGCGGGCGATGGTGGAGGTGGAGGCGTTGGCCGGGGAGCTGAACGGCAACGGCGAGCGCGCGGAGGCGGCGGAGTGAGTGAGAATCTGCCTACCTCGTGGGCGGTTCTGCCGCTGGCGCGCGTAGCCGACCTGCAACTTGGCAAGATGCTCGACAAAGCCAAGAATATCGAAGGCCAGACACACCAATACCTGCGCAACGTGAATGTCCGGTGGGGCTGCTTTGATCTCTCGGATCTAGCAGTGATGCGCTTCACTCCCAACGAGGCCGCGAAGTTCTCGATCGCAGACGGCGACGTACTGGTGTGCGAGGGCGGTGAACCAGGCCGCGCAGCGGTTTGGCGCGGTGGGCCAACGCCTCTGAAGTTTCAGAAGGCGCTGCATCGCGTTCGACCTTCCAGCGCATTGCTTGCCGACTGGATCGCGCATTATCTGACTCACATCGCGCAGACTAGCGAAATCGCGCAACATTTCACCGGTACGACAATCAAGCATCTTCCAGCGCAGGCGTTGGGCGGCATCGAAGTGCCGATCCCACCCCCCGCCGAGCAGCGCCGGATCGTGGCGCGGATCGAGGCGCTGTTCGCCCGCACCCGCCAGGCCCGCGCCGACCTGCTGCGCATCGCGCCGCTCGCGAAACACTACCAGCAACGGGTGCTGGACAGCGCGTTTCGTGAGGGAGCGCTTGATGGATGGCCGGAGACGCCGCTTGCCGACATCGCCACCGAGACACGGAATGGAATCTCCGCGAAACCCGCTAATGAGCCGCCCGGTGTGCCAATTCTGCGCATTTCGGCCGTTCGACCAGGGCGGGTTTCGCTGGATGATGTCCGCTATCACCGACCGGACAGCGATCTTGCCGCGCATCCGTATCTGCTTCGAGATGGCGACCTTCTCTTTGTCCGCTTCAACGGCAACGCCGATCTGGTCGCCGCTTGCGGCACCGTGCGCGGGCTCTCTGCGCCGCGCGTCTACCCGGACAAGCTCATTCGCATGCGCCTTGATCCGTCGGTTGCGATTCCCGAGTTCGTGGAAGCGGCAGTCGCAACAACCGACGCGCGAAGGAACTTGGCCGGCAGTATCAAGACAGCCGCGGGTCAGCACGGAATCTCAGGCACCGACCTCCGGCGCCTTTGCATCGCGCTGCCAAGCGTCGACAAGCAGCGTGAAGTTGCAAGCGCTCTCACGGTAGCCACGGTCTCCGCTAAGAGCCCATCCGGGAAGTTCTGATTCAGGCGGAGGGGGTTGCGGCCAGCCGTCGCAGCATGATGCGGATCATGGCCAAGCGGACGAAGGCGCAAGCGAT
>NZ_QLIX01000060.1 GCF_003258945.1 Roseicella frigidaeris
AAGCCACAACTCACCTGACCAGACCGAAAACCCCGCTCCTCCATCCACAACCCGGGTCAATTCCTCATGGCAATCTCGGGTCAGCTCTCACTGGCATTCAACATGCGCGGGGATGAACCGAGGCCGAGCAGAGCTTCCGCGCCGCTGCCGCCGTGTTCCCCGCGTGCGCGGGGATGAACCGCCGCCCTAACAGGCAGGGAGTGCCGCTAAATGGTGTTCCCCGCGTGCGCGGGGATGAACCGGCTATCCCTTCCGAGTGACCTTGGCCCCGACCGTGTTCCCCGCGTGCGCGGGGATGAACCGGTTTCGGAGAGGCCGCGCCATGTCTCGGCGACGTGTTCCCCGCGTGCGCGGGGATGAACCGTCAACGATCAGGCCGGCGGTGACGACGGCCTCGTGTTCCCCGCGTGCGCGGGGATGAACTGTCGCCGAACGCGCCCACGTCATCGCGTAGCACCGCATCGTCTCAGCCTGGATCGGCACCGCCTATGGCCGCCGCAGCGCCTCCTCGACCTCGGGCAGAGGCGGCAAACCGCTGGCGACGCCGGCCGGCGCCCAAAGGTGAGGGAACAGCCGTTCGGTCTCTCCGAGCGGAAAGGCGATCCTGAACGGGGCATCCTTCGTCCCGGTCAGAAGCCCACGATCAACCAGCGGCTTTGCCAGCCGTCGTGCCTGGCGGTCGCTGGTCCCAACTAGGCCGGGGACGTCGCCGCGGGGGACACGGCCGAAGAGCACGGCGGCTTCGAGGAGTGGGCCGACGCGCGGATCCAGACGACCTCCGGCTGCCTCCGCCGCGACGAATTCCCGGACGCGGCTCGACAGCGCCTCGGGAGCGAGCAAGGCGGCCATGAAGCGCACCTGATCAAGGCAGGCGGCCAGGAAGAACCGGCAAAAGTCGGACAGGCGTCCATCGGACAGGATTCCGCGCCCATCCAGCGCGCCTTGCGGCGGCGCGTCCGCGCGTGCCAAGTGCGTCTTGTAGGCGTCCACGTGGCGCGCCAACCCCCTCGAGACCGACCAGAGCGCAGAGCCCACGCCGGCGCGGCGCAGCAATGCATGCGAAAGCAGGCGTGCCGTTCGCCCGTTGCCGTCAGCGAAGGGGTGGACCCAGAGCAGCCGATGGTGCAGGGCCGCGATTGCCACCAGCCGGTCGGCGCGGCCGAAGCGCTCGGGTGCGCCCTCATCCAGCCGCTTCAGCCAGCCCGGGAGCTCATCTGGCGGCGGCGCGACGTGGTCGCCGACCTCGACGTGCCCCTCACGGAGACGGCCAGGAAGCACTTCGACCAGCCGGCCGCTCCCTCGCTCCTCGACGAAGCGGAGCTCCGCCGGCATCAGCTCGTAGAACCGCCGATGGATCTCCACCGCTAGCTCGGACGGCGCGGCGCGGTCGTCCAGCTCACCCCCATCGATGGCCGCCTGAACGGCGATGTGGGCGGCCGCTTCGAGCTGGAGATTGCGCCGCTTCGGCTCCGCTTCGAGGTCAGAGCGTAGGGCCCGCTCGATGTCCACGGGCCTCGTGTCGTGGCCCTCGATGAGGTTCGAGTAATAGCAGTTCATCCCTCGGACGAGGTCGCCGACTGCGGAGGCAGTCGTCGGGGCGAGACGCCCAGCGAGCCCACCCGCCTCGGCTCCAAGGAGGAATGCTAGGTCGCGGAGCACCGGCCACGCCGGCTGCTCCTCGCCTGGCACGAGTGTTAGCGATGCGGGGCCCGCATTTCGCACTATCTTTTGGCCGGCTGCCATATGAGCATAACTAGCAGATATATTTGAGGAAACAATCGCCATTGGCCAGCTGTGTGGCCGGCTTTGTGGCCGGCTTGAAAGCCGCCCAACATCCGCAATGCGCCGCCCAGTGCGAGCTACTACTCCCCCTACCCGAGTCGCGGCATCGCCCGGCCCCAGATTGGGGATTCCATCGATAACCGGCGCCCTCCGCTCACATGCCACGCTGGGGACTCCATCGAGGAATTTGGGGATTCCATCGAGAGTCCGCGGACCGCGACCTCCTAGAGATTCAACGAGTCGCCGAGTTATCCCGGGGACTCCATCGAGCAAACTAATAAGACAAATATTCCCCTAGTAGTTTGTCTCGATGGAATCCCCAGCGACATCCGGGGGTAAGGCGCTGCATTGTGCCCACCGTCGAAACAGCTGGAGACCAAGCGGAGCGGGGCTATGGGCCAGATCCACGACATCCTGGAGGCCAAGGGCAAGCGTGCAGCCATCGAAGCCAACGTCGCGCCCCGGGATGTGCTCGAGGCAGCCTCCCTCTACATGGCCGACGAGGACAACGCCCTCAGCTTCGCTTACTCCGGCTGGGCCCAGTGCGCTCTGCCGCACAAGCGCCTACCTCCAGGGCAGCCATGGGAGGTCGCGTCCGACCGGATGCGGCTGGTGGTCGAACCCGGCCGCCGTCCGATCTCACAGGACGGCCCGCTGGAATGGACGTCAGTTCCCTTCGGCAGCCACAGCCGACTCATCCTCCTCTGGCTCCAACAAGAGGCATTGAGGACTAACTCCCCGGAGGTCGAACTGGGCCGGTCCTACCGGGACTGGATGCAGCGTATGGGGGTGCCATGGGGGGGCAACTCCGGCAGGTCCGTACGAGAGCAGGCCGAGCTCATCTCCCGCTGCCGCCTTACCTTCCACCTATTCGGCGCAGGCCGCGAGGGGCTGGTGAACCAGTCCATCATGGAGGGCGCCCTGATGATCGATGCGCCAGGCGACGAGCGACAAGGACGGCTGAACCTAGAAGCCGCCCGACTCAGCCACGGCTTCTTCGAGCAGCTAAAGAAACACCCAGTGCCCCTCGAGGAGTCGGCGATCCGCGCACTGGCGAACAACAGCCCGGCCATCGACTGCTATCTCTGGTTGGCCTACCGGCTCCATTCGCTGTCGGCGCCGAAGCTCGTAACCTGGAAGGCCCTGAAGGCCCAGCACGGCGCCAGCTTCAAGCACCAGCACCACTTCAAAGCCCGCTTCCCGCACGTCCTCGCGCTGGCGACGGCGGTCTACCCGGCCGCTAAGGTCGAGGTCGTCGACGAGGGGGTCATCCTGAAGCCGTCCCGGCCACCGGTGGCGCCAAAGCTGATCGCCGTCCAGCCCTGCTGAGGGGTCGAGTCCGACAAGGCTTCGAACGAGGCTCGGTGGAGTCCCGTGCCAGGAGCGTTATCGATAGAATCCCCATCCGCCCCCGAGCCGGTCCCTGGGCCATGCGCCGGGCAATCCGGTGGGTGGGCTCGATCGAGTCCCCAATGGAAATCCTTGGTTTCGGACACCGCCAGATGGCGATTTCATGGAACCCCTGAATCCGTGGGGCCGACCCGGGGCATAGGGCCTTGCCAAGGTTCCGGCTATCGATGGAATCCCCAGCCCCCCGTTTCCGACCGCCGCCCCCGGGGCTAACCTCTGCCGAGAGTTGGATTGCCGGACAAGAGAAGCCGCGTCGTAGATCATGAGGACTGGGCCGAGGTTGCCGACGCCGTGCGGGCGCGGGAGCCGAAGGCTCGGGCCGCCCTTCCAGAAGAGGTCGAGCGCACCGCCCGCGCGATGGGCGGTCGACGAGACCGCCAGTCCCCGCAGCACGCTCGCTTGGTTAGCCGCGGTGTAGCCCAGCGACGAGTGTGGCCGCACGCGGTTGTGGTGCTGTTGCCATTCCTCGATGACGACCTGGGCTTCGCGGAGCGTGTTGAACGGGGTTCAACCGATCTGGCCTCCGCCCATGTCGATCACGATGAGCTACGGCGGGTCACCGAGATCCAGATCCGCAGGATCATCGGCACTACGCCGGGGCGGCGGATAAATCCAAATATGCCCCATTTCACACTCTTAACGCTTGGCCAGACTTAGCTAGAGACGCCATGTTGCCATATGGCAAAGTGGCCCTAGCGCCGCATCGCCATGTTCCCTTATGGTTTCGGCATCATGTGGCGATCGGGGATAGTGCCATGGCGTCGGTGGTGTCTGTGATCAGCCAAAAGGGTGGGGCGGGGAAGACCACCGTCGCTCAGTGCTTGGCGATCGAAGCCCTTCGACAGGGGATGGCCGCCGCCATCATCGACGCCGATCCGCAAAAATCAGCTTCGGACTGGGGCAGTCAGCGTGAGCAGGCTGGGATCGACGCGCCGGCCGTCATCTCACTTGGGACCCGGTCGCTGCGCACGGTAGTCAAGGAGTTGCAGGACCGGGGCGCGTCCCTCATCGTAATCGACACCCCTCCCCACTCGGCCCCGGCGATCAACGCCGCGCTGGAGGTCTCGACCGGCGCGGCCATGGTGACCCGGCCGAACCCGATGGACATCCGCGCCCTGGAGGCAACCTGGGCGATCGTGGACCGGATGAAGAAGCCGAGCGCCACGATTTTCACCCAGACCCCGCCCGGTAACCGGGCCAAGGCTCTGTCACTGGCGCTCGGACGGCTGAAGGAATTGGGCATCCCGCATTGCCCGACCCCCCTCACCTACACGCTGAGCTACCCGTACGCGCAGGCCGAGGCGCTAGCGATCCAGGAGCGCGAGCCGACCAGTAAGGCCCGCGCCGAGGTGGCCGAGGTCTGGGCCTGGCTAAGGCGCAAAGCCATTGTGTAATGGCGCCGCATCGTCATATGGCAATACGGTAGAATGGAAATATTCGCAATCGGTTAGTTCTGGCAGCAGCCGTGCGCTGAGCAACGTGATCTTCGCGCTCAAGAAAATTGCCATATTGCCATATAACACTTTGGCGTTGTGGCAATCTTTCCATATGATATTCTAGCAGTGACGTCGTTTGCGTACGCGCATTGTCGGGCAGCTTCGGCTAGCCGGAGTTCGCGCCCCGCGACCCGGTGGGTGAAGCGTGACAGTCTGGGCCGCCATCTCAGCTCACCTGCCACATGCAGGCGGAGTACCCGGGGCCATCCTGTTGGAGGCCCCTGCCCCCTGCCATCTCATCCTATAACCATTCTGCCATATGGTAATATCGGCGAGGTCAGAGCCGCCCGCCCCTATCATCACATCGTCACATCGCCATATGATACCGTGGCGCTTTGGAGATGTGAAAACATGGCGAAAACACCGCCAGTCAGCTATGGCGGCGCCGTCAAGCTGACCCCGCCGCTCGCGGCCGAACCACCCCCGACCGAGGTGGTCCCGGCACCTATACCCACAGCGCCGGTTGTCCCGAGCCCGAGCGGGGTAGGGGAGGGGGGTTACGCCGCCCGCCGTCGGCCGATGGAGAGCAAGTCTGATCCGACCATCGTCTACCTGCACCCCGAAGGTAAGTACGAGCTGAAGCGCTTTGCCCTGGCCCTCGGGCCGAAGGTGAAGGTCCACGACCTACTCATGGAGGCGATCGAGGAGTGGGCTCAGCGAAAGGGCATCGCCGCTCCGATGCGCGTTCCGTCCGAGCGACAGAGGAGAGGGCAATAGCGCCATATGGCAATGCGGCATCATGATACTTCGATGCCGACTTGATGTGGCACATGCTCCAGAAGGCTCTGCGGGCGGCTGTCGTCCTGATTGCCCACGTGTTGATCGCCGGTGTGCTGATCGTGTGAACCTGAGCGGTGGATCGCCTTATCCTGCCGCTCAACCATAGGCAGGAGATGATGGTCTACGGCTGTCTGCCGCTATCGTACCTGTTCCAAACGATTGACCTCGCCATGATCGCCGTGTTCGGGTTCTACGGCGTTATCAAGGCCATCAGGATTATGCGGGAGTAGGGACATAAGCGACTTTCCCAACACCGCCGGGCTCCGTTCGCTACTGCCGACCAGCCGGGCCGCTGGGTCTGGTCGCGGGTGAAGGTCTACCTCGCCATCCTGGCCGTCGTGATGGTCGGGTTCTTCCTCTTCGCCGACTGGTACGCTTCGCCGGCAGGCGGGGACCCGCTCAGCTGGATGCATCTGGCCCAGACCCTGCTCGCCTTGCTCACCATGGTCGTCGGCTGGCGCACCGCGCGCCAAGAGCTCGACAAACAGCATCACCAAAGCGGTAAATGATGCTATTGCCATATGGCAGTTCGATGATTGGGCGCTAGCGCCTGGTGCCCCAGCGCCGCTTTGGCACGTACGCCAGTTGTCGTCGTCGCAGAGGACCTAGCAGGCTGCTGAAAAGCCTGTCTGCTGCGCGGGTGTGGGTTGCTTTTTTGGTTTGGATGGGCGGCTGAGGCGGTGATGGCGCGGCGGGTGCGCCGCTCCA
>NZ_QLIX01000061.1 GCF_003258945.1 Roseicella frigidaeris
TGCACCGCGTTGCGCGCCATTCCCAATCTCCGGCCCTGCCAAACGTTAACCCATTGAGATATAGGGATTCCCATCTCAGAACGGAAGTAGCTCGGTAATCAGGAAGGACCTTTGGACTTGGCTAACCGGCACGCCACCTCCCAAGGACGCCCTTGAGAAGGCGCGGGTCCTGGTCGCTGGCCCGACCGGTGTTGGCAAAACGACGCTCATCCGCACAGTCGTCGGAGCGCCTGTCGGCAAAGTCGGCGAAGGCCCCCCACAGACCCCAGGCATTGAATGGTTGGGAACCACGGAGTTTCCGGTGTGGTTCGCAGACAGCAAGGGCTTGGAGATCATCAAGGGCGAGGCCCAGGTCGACGATGTGCAGTCGAAGCTTGAGGGGTGGAGCTCCGAGCAGCGCCCGCACTGCGCCTGGCTGTGCATTCAGGCGGACTCAGCGCGCATCCTTGGCGAAGCTGACGAACCGGATGAGGCGAAGCGGCTGCGGGGCACGGAGGGTGAGCTCGGTCGGGTGCTGAGCAGGGCGGGCATCCCGGTCATCGTCGTCATCACCCAGGCCGATATCAACGGCCCCGAACTGGAAGCGATGCGAAATCGCTGCCAGCGAGTCTTCGACTTTCCGCATCATGTCGTGCCGATCTGTGCCGAACCGCGAACCGGCAACGGCCGCATCCTAATCCCTGCGCACGGGCTCGACGCCCTTCGACGTCTGACGCTCGCTACACTGCCGGCGCCGCTGGCCGAGAAAACGGAACGCGGCTGGGTGACATGATTGGTGCCGGTGAACTCCTAGCCATGCTTCAGGACCGCACGGAGCGAGGTTCCAAACGCGACATCTGCCAGAGCAGCGAGCGGGTATACGGCAGCTTCAAGCACTCCAAGATGCGCTGCGTCGTTCAGCAAGATCCCATGCGTGACCGTCATGCGGAAGGTCGAGATGACCAGGAGCAAGGGCGCGATGCACAAGGCAGCAGTTCGGATCGCATGCTTCCACATCAATGGGGCGGTCGCTTGAGCAATCCGCCAGGCGACCTGCTCCCTCGGCGCACTGTTCCACCACTTGGCCAGACCTGCACCGCCCCGGACGTACCAGCTCGCACCCTCCAACCCATCCTCAACGGCGCGTTCAACTCGTTCCATGCTCCGCAGAATCGCTCGGTAAAGGACGAAGAGCGCCAAGCGTCTGACGGGCAGACGGAGCTTCCAACTCATCCAAGCCGCACGCAGCAAACCGGGGACGAACACCGCGACATGCGCGAAATAGATCAAGAGGACCACCGAGGCAGCGAGCACCGCTGGCTCTGGATCGACCATGCGCGTGCCAAGCCATCCGATGACAACCAATGCCGCCGAGACCGCGACAACGATTACCGCCTCCTTTCCCGCCCAGCCGATCGCAGCGCGGCGCATCAAGGTATCTCCGATGAAGGAGAGAGGCTCGGCGATAGAATCTTCTCGCCCGCGAAGAATGCCCGCGATCCAGCCAGTCGCCATCGTTGGCTCCATTCCGTCCCCGAAGCAGCTTAGCGGAGCCTTCAGCCATGTCGAAAGCCTCAGCTGACGGGTTCTCCTGGCGATGGGAGATTGCGGCGGCCCTCGAAGAGAACGGGCTGCTTTCCCTCTTCCTGCTGTGTCGTGATGCCGATCTTCAGCCGCTTGTGGATCTGGTCCTGCGGGCGGCGCCAGAAACGCTGGTCGGGAAAGAGCAATACTTGGCCGCAAAGGATCGCCCGGGGAACTGGCCACACCTCCTGGAGGATGCCCTGGCCGCCATCGTGGCAAAGCAGAACGCGGGCTACTTTCAGGGCGGTGGTGGATGGCGAGACGGGTTGGAGGCCGTAGCGGGCCGGCTGGGCATCAGATTCTCCAGCGACACTTCCGACTCGGCCCTTGCGGAGGCAATCGACGAGGCACTCAGCCGCGACACGCGGACCGGCTCCGACATCGAAGATGCGCGCGTTCGAGATATCCGGGACGTTGCTCGTGCGGCCGTCTTTGTCGCGAGTCTGCTGCGTACAATCAGAGCCAGGGTCGGCTTCCAGAACCCGGCTAGCCGCGGGCGATCGGGCATCAGTTCGACAGGAACTCCCCACCCAGGTCCGCGAGCAGCTCGATCCCTACTTGAACGGCTAGCTGGCGGGGCGGGCGCGACGCTCGACGATATCACTGGCTTTGTACCAGGAGTTGATTTCGTCACTCTCCCCGCCTGCAACATCGTGCTTTCCGGTGGCAGCGGCGTGGGGAAGAGCACGCTGCTCAATGCTATCTTCGGCCGGGACCTCGCTGAGACGGGGATCGGTAGGCCGGTGACCGCAGCGGCGAAGTGGTATGAGGAACCGGGATTTCCGGTCAGGCTGCTCGATACCCGCGGTCTCGAACGAGGGGATTTCTCTCGGACCATAAGCGAACTGGAGGCCGCGCTGCGGCAGGCGCGGACCCAGTCGCGCGTTCAAGACCAGCTTCACATTCTTTGGCTGTGTATCGACGGAACCAGCAGTCGGATCCAGGACTCCGATCAGCAGCTCGCCGGGATGGCGAAGCGGCTCGAGTTGCCAGCGATAGTTGTCGTGACCAAGTCGTGGTTCGATAGCACGCTTGCGGAGAAGGCGCGCGCCGAGTTCGCCGATCCGCCGGTCCGCTCTGTTGTGTCCGTCATCGCTGAAAGGCGGATCTTCGCCGGCGGAGAGGGAGTAGGTCCTTCTGGCCTGCAGGATCTTGTCGAGCAGACGCTACGTCTTCTACCGGACGCGCAGAAGGCCGCGATGGCCGCGGCACAGCGCGTTGTCCTGCAGCCGAAGATTGATCATGCGCGGGACGCAGTCGAGGCTGCATGCAAAGCAGCCGCAACGATCGCGATGAACCCTATTCCATTTGCGGATGCCGCGCTGCTCGCGCCGGTCCAGATCGCCATGATAGTGGCCGTCACGCGCAGGATGGGCGTTGAGCTGAGTGAGGAAGGTTGGAAGGCGTTGATCGCGGGTGTAGCAGGCCCATTGCTGGCGATGATCGCGGGACGCATGCTCGCTGGAGCCGCCGGAAATCTGCTGAAGACGATCCCTGGAGTCGGATCTCTCGCCGGAGGTTCATTGAACGCCGCTGTCGCCTACGGACTGACCAAAGCTCTGGGCGAGGCATATCTCGCGTGGCTGGTGGGACGCCTTGAACAAGGCGCAGTGCCAGGAATTGAAGAGATTAAGGCATTCCTGGGCAGCAGCTGGTTTTCGTCGAAGTAACGGCACGAGATGCCGCCATGCTTCGATGGACGTGCTGCGAAGAGGCCAATTCTGTGGCGCCTCACACAGCGCGCCGCTTCGTCACTTGTACCGCCAGCGGCGCCGCGGCCAGATCCACCGTTGACGCGCTGACGTTGCGCGCCGTCACGCGCACGCTGTTGTTCGACCACACATGGCAGTCGAGCACAAAGGCGATGCTGCTGGTGTCGAGCGACGCGTCCGCGAAGTCGCCGCGCCGCGCGCCAGGCACCGTGACGTCCACGTTGGCCGTCGCGCCGGGCCCGAGGCTCGGCAGGTCCCAGCTCGTCTCCAGCGCCAGCGTCCGCGTCCCGGCAGGTAGCGAGGGGCAGCCGTAGAGGATCGCTGGCGCGTCCTCCGGCAGGCCGTAGAGCCGCAGCGCCTCGAGCTCGATCTGCCCGTCGAAGCCGATGATACCGATCTGCGCGAAGGCGACGCCCGCGCCGAGCCGCACCGTCTGCCGACGGTTCAGCGAGCTGTCCTGCATCACCGCACCGGCCTGCCAGCTCTTCGAGGCGGTGTCCCACTGCATGGTGGTGCCGGAGGCGAGCACATCCTGCGGCTGGTTCTCGCGCACCGTACCGGCGCCGTCGAAGCAGCGCACGCAGAGCCGCCCGCCATCGGCGCCAGCGACCAGCCAGTGCGCCAGCGCGAACTCCTTCGCGTGGGTGGTTTGCACCACGAAAGCCACCCCGCGGTTGGCGTTCAACAGCAGCCCCCGCCCGGTGCCTGCGATGCCATCCAGTCCGGACCAGGACAGCGCCGCCATGGTGGTCTCGGTGGTGGTAGAAGTGGCGATCACGCAGGCGCCCTCCACGCCGATCTCGGTATTGCTGTAGCGGAAGGCGGCGGCCCGCAGGTTTGGGATGTTGGCCAGCAGCCGGGTGAGACGGGAGGCCGGCGCGCGGTGGCGGTTGTAGACGGCATTGCCCGCCCGGCTTGCCGTGGCAGTGTAGTCGATCCCGACCTGGTAGGTGTTGGACCAGGCCACCTCATACTCGCAGTCGGTCGCCGCGGCGGTGTGCCGGGCCGCGATCGGCGAGCAGGCCTCCATGCGCATGCCGCGGGCGATGATAGCGGTGCCGCTGGTCTCGTTGAGGAAGGGGATAGCGACATTTGGGTCGAGCTGCCGCAGCTCGAAATTCGGCCCGTCAAAGATGTGCCGGTTGTGGTTGTTGTAGGCCCCGGCCTGGCGCGAGAAGCGCACGCCATACCGGTCCGTCGTCGCGTTGATCCCCGTCGCGACAGCGAAGTGCCCGCCATAGTAGCGGATCGAGGTGTTCCAGGCCGTCGCCGTGGCGCAGTGCACGTCGAGGCCATACCGATTGTTCAGGATGCGCCCGAGGATCAGCGTGGTGTCCTCGAAGCCGCGGCCGTCGCCGAGGGTGCGCAGCCCGATGCAAAAGCCGGACACCAGGCGGAGGTCGAGCAGCGAGGAATCGAGGTTGCGCGCGACGATGCCGATATCGGCCTCGCTGACCCAGTCCGACTGGATCTGCCGGGTGACCTGGAGGTTGAGGTAGAGCTTCTCGCCATTGCGGGTGGTACCGCCGTCGCCCAGCGTCAGCACGGTGGCCGGCGCGTTCGCGGCGCCGGTGTACTGGATCATTCCCTGCATGATCAGGCCGCGGGCGCCGCCGCCGAGCGTCACGCCGGCATCGACGTTCCAGGTGCCGGTCGGGATGACGGCCAGTTTCCCATCCGCCGCAGCCCGATCGAAGCAGGCCTGGATGGCGGCGCGGTCGTTGGCGGCACCATCGCCGAGGCCCCCGAAGTCGCGCGGCATCACCGCCTCGCGGTCACGGAGATACTTGGCCAGGTCGGTCTTGGAGATGTTTTGGCCGAGGACCATCAGGTCATCGATGCGGGCGGCCATGGCTGGCTCCGATCAAAGGGCGGTGGCGGAGACCGGGCCGGCCAGGGCCGAGACATTGCCCTCGGCCGAGACGCTGCGGAGCCAGTACCAGCGGGTCTGGCCGGTCGTCAGGCCGGTTCGGTCCCAGAAGAGGCTGGTCGGCTCGTTGGGCAGTTTGACCGCGGCGGCCAGGCTGTTGCTGCTGGCCTCGAACACTTGCAGCCGGACGGCATCGGCCGGAAAGCCGCCGGACAGCCGCACCCCGCCCGCGATGCCGGTC
This sequence comes from Roseicella frigidaeris, assembly GCF_003258945.1. Classification (GTDB taxonomy): domain Bacteria; phylum Pseudomonadota; class Alphaproteobacteria; order Acetobacterales; family Acetobacteraceae; genus Paracraurococcus; species Paracraurococcus frigidaeris. The sequence goes on from NZ_QLIX01000061.1 coordinate 5,387, forward strand.
GCGGTGGCCGCCGAGACGGCGGCCGGCACCAGGGCCTCCCGCCAGCCCGACACGGCGCCACTGCGGGCCACGGCGCGCGCCCGGAAGGCGGTCGGCTCCGCGGTCGGAATAGCCGCCGCGGTGGCGCCCAGCCCCGCCCCGTAGCCCTGCCAGGCGGCAACGGAGGCTGGCATGAATCGCACCTCGTAACCGGCGAGATGGGCGCTGGCGACCGCGGCCCAGGCGATGGACAGCGCCGCGAAGGCGCTGCCCTGCGGCGTCTCGACACTGATCCAGGCGGGCGTGGCGATGCGCCCCGGGTTCGGCAGCACCACGGAGGGGCTGTCACCGGTGGCGCGTTCGTCGACCGCCGGATCCCAGTTCCAAACGGCGGCATCCTCCTCGGCGAGCACCAGATCCACCCCGCCATCCTGGGCCAGGCTCCAGCCGGTGATCCGGGCGGGGAACGGGACCAGCCGGTCGAGCGCGACCGTCGCGCCCTCCCAGGGCCGCAGCCGCAGGGCCGAGAGTTTTGCCGGGAAGGCCACGGTGCGCTGCCGGCGGTTGCGCTCCAGCGCGACCTTCATCAGCCGCTGCACGGTGGAGACGGAGGTGGTGAGCGGGAATTCGAGGTCTGTGTAGATCGCTTCGCCGCCATCCTCAGAGCCCATCCGGAAAGGAATTGAATCGGCTGAATCGGATGTGATTCTCTGGTCGTGCGGGCGATTCGCGGGGGCAGGCAATGGCGTGGACGGCAGAGCA
>NZ_QLIX01000062.1 GCF_003258945.1 Roseicella frigidaeris
CCTCCAGGAACCAGCGGTCGCTCTCGACACCCAGACCCTACAAACCAACCCAACCAACCTCTGTGAAACACACCACACCCAACCCCTCTTTCCGTTCCAAGCCGGATGCGGGCAGGATCCCGGCGGCCCCCACGGAGCTGCCATGCGGCCGACCAGCCTGCGTCCCCTGATCGGTCCGGCCGCCCTCACCGGCCTCTGCTTCCTGCTGCAAGCCGCCCTGCCGCTGCTCGCCGAGCCCGACCGGCCGCCCTGGCCACGGGCGATCCTCGGCATGGTCTCGGGCATCGGCGCCTGGCTCGGCCTCGCCTGGACCGGCGCGCGGCTCTTCGACCTGCTGCTGCTGCGCGCCACCCAGGCGGCGCGGCGCGGCACGCCCTATCCGCGGCTGCTGTCGGACCTGGTCCGGGCGCTGCTCTTCCTCGCGGCGGGGGCAGCGATCCTGATGCTGGTCTTCGACCAGTCGGCGCTCGGCCTGCTCACCACCTCGGGCGTCGCGGTCGCGGTCATCGGCTTCGCGCTGCGCAACATCATCAGCGATCTCTTCTCCGGCCTAGCCCTCGGCATCGACGCGCCCTATCGCATCGGCGACTGGATCGAGACCGCCGAGGGCTGCACCGGCCGCGTCGCCGAGCTGAGCTGGCGCACGACGCGGCTGGTGACGCGCGAGGGCGTGACGCTGACCGTGCCGAACGGGCTGATCGCGGCGCATCGCCTGGTGAATTACGGCGCCGCCGGGCGTTACCGCGCCAGCCTGCGGCTCGCCCTCGATCCCGCCCTGCCGGTGGAGCGGGCGAAGCGCCTGCTGCTCGGCGCCGCGCTCGATGCCGAGCGGCAGGTGCCGGGGCTGGCGGCGGATGTGCAGCTGCAGGAATTCGCCGAGGGCAGCGCGATCTACCTGCTGCGCTTCTTCGTGTCGGATTTCGGCAGCGAGGCCGCCTGCCGGGACGCGGTGGCGAGCGCCGCGCTGCGCGCCCTGCAGCATGCCGGCCTGGCCCCGGCCCGGCCCGGCCGGACGCTGCAGCTCGAACGCGCCGGGCCACGCCGCTCGCCGCGCGCCGCGCTGCTGCAGCGGAGCACCCTCTTCGGCGACTTCCCACCGGAGGACCGGGCGGCGCTGGAGGCCATGATGCAGGAGCGGGCACTGCCGCGCGGCGCGACGGTGGTGCGGCAGGGCGAGGCCGGCGACAGCCTCTTCCTGCTCGCCGAAGGGGTGCTCGAGGTGCGGGTGGAGCAGGAGGGCGCGGCGATCCCGCCCGACCGCATGGGGCCGGGCGAGGTGTTCGGCGAGATGTCGCTGCTCACCGGCCAGCCGCGCAGCGCGACGGTGACGGCCGCGACCGAGGCGCTGGTCTTCGAGCTGCGGCGCGACCATCTCGACCCGGTGCTGCGCCGCCGTCCGGAGCTGGCCGAGAAGCTCGCCGCCATCATGGCCGGACGGCAGGCGCGCAATGCCCAGGCGGCGGCGGGGGAGCCGCTGGCCGAGGCCGGGCTGCCGCAGCGCGAGGACCTGCTCGGCCGGCTGCGGGCCTTCTTCGGCCTGCAGTGACCCGGGCGCCCGGATGCCTGGCCCGGCTTTCTCGCCGGCCCTGTGGCCTGCTTCACAGTCGCCGGCCCGCGGCGCCCCTAGTCTCCCGGCATCGGCACCGGCCGGAACCGGCAGAGAGAGGGGTTCGCACCATGTCGCAGGTCCGTCACCGCATCGCCGGCCTCGCCGCCCTGGCCTCGGTCCTGCTCGGCGGCACGGCCCTGGCGCAGGAGGTGCGCATCTTCGAGGAGGCCCCGCCCCTCGAGCTGCTGCGCAGCATCATGGTGCCGGAATCCCGCCCCGGGCTGAGCCGCCGCATCGTCCTCGGCGCCCCGGCCGCCGATGCCGCCCCGGCCGCGCAGGCGCAGGAGGCCCCGGCCCCGGCCCCCATGCCGCTGGCCGCCGCCATGGAGGCCGAGCCGGAGCCCGCCACCGAGGCGGCGCCGCGCCGGCCCCGCCGCCGCGCCGCGCCGAGCACCCAGCTCGCCGCCGCCGGCAACACCCTGCCGCTGCCGGCCGCCCCGGCCGCCCCCGCCGAGGCGCCCGCCGGCAGCATCGGCTTCCGCATCAACTTCGCCATGAACTCGGATGCGGTGCCGGCGAGCGCCTACCCCTTCCTCGACCGGGTCGCCGAGCTGATGCGCGACCAGCCGCAGCTCAAGCTGCAGGTCGAGGGCCATACCGACGCCTTCGGGCCGGACGAGTACAACCTGCAGCTCTCGCAGCGCCGCGCCGCCGCCGTCGCCTACTACCTGATGCAGCGCCAGGGCGTGGAGCTGACCCGCCTGGTGGTGCTCGGCCTCGGCGAGGGCGTGCCGCTCACCGGGAATGGCTACGACCCGCGCAACCGCCGCGTCCAGTTCGTGCGGGTGGAGTAGGCGGATGCCCGCCTCCCGCCCCTGGCTGCCGCCCCTGGCCGCGCTGGGGCTGCTCCTCCTCATCCTCCCCGCCGCGGCGCGGGTGGTCGAGGTGGCGCCTGGCGCGGCGGCGGAGCAGGGCGGCACGCCAGCCGCCAGCCAGGGCGCTCCCTGCAGCTGCGCCAGCCTCCTGCCCCTCTTCCCCTTCGGCTGGTTCGGCCTCTCGGAGGCCGAGTGGCAGACGCGCTGGACCGCCCCGCTGCGGGCCGCGGTCGCCGCCGAGCGGGCGCGATGGCGGGCGGCGCGGATCGCCGGCCGGCCGCGCGCCTGGCAACCGCCGCCCTCGCTGCGGCCGCGGGCGCCGCGCTGACGCCGGCTGCCCGCCCGCCGCGGCCGGGCGCCGCGCGGCCTCTCCGCAGGGCGTGACGCGCCGGGCGGGCCGCGGCCATTGCCTGCGGCCCATGCCCGCGTCGAGGATGCAGCCTTTCCAGGGCGAGGAGGCGATGGCCCGGCGGATGCGCGATGCGGCGCGGGCGGCCCTCCTCCTGGTGGCGGCCGCCGGCCTCGGCCTGGTGCTGGTGCAGCCGCCGCTGCCCCTGGCCGCGGCGGAGCGGCTGTTCCAGGGCGCGGCGCTGCATTGGCTGGCGCCCCTCGCGCCGCCGCATCCGCGGCTGGTGCTGATCGGCATCACCGAGGAGACGCTCGCCGCCTTCCCCTACCGCTCCCCGGTCGATCGCGGCTTCCTCGCCGGGCTGGTCGACACGCTTGCCGAGGCGGGGGTGGCGGCGATCGGCCTCGACATCCTGCTCGACCGCCCGACCGAGCCGGCCAAGGACGCGGCGCTGCGCGCGACCGTCGCCCGGCAGGCGGTGCCGACGGTGCTCATCACCCTCGGCCCGGAGACGCCGCTGCCGCCCGAGCGCGCGGCGGTGCTGGCGGGCTTCACCCAGGGCATCCCGACCGGCGACGCCAACCTGGCGCGCGACCGGTTCGACGGGCTGGTGCGGGTGCATCGCCCGCGCCATCCGACGACCGGCGCGCCGAGCTTCCCGGCCGCCCTGGCGGCGGCGATCGGCGTCGCGCCGCCCGCCGAGCCCTTCGCCATGACCTGGCGCCGCACCGCCCTGGGGCCGGTGGCGCCGCTCTATCCGGCCGAGGCGGTGCCGCTGCTGCCGCCGGACTGGCTGCGCGGCCGGGTGGCGCTGATCGGCAGCCTGCTGCCCGGAACCGACGAGCATCGCAGCCTCGGCTCGGCCTTCGGCCCGCCGAGCTTCGGCCTCGAGATCCATGCCCAGGTGCTGGCGCAGATCCTGGACGGCGGGGCCGGCGCCGGGGTCGCGGCCTGGCAGGAGGGCCTCGCCACCCTCGGCTTGGCGGCGCTCGGGCTGCTTGCCGGCCTGCGGCTCTCCGGCCGCCGGCTCATCCTCGCCCTCGGCCTGCTCGGGCTGGCCTGGCCGGGGGCGGTGCTGGCGGCGACGGCGGCCGGGCAGCCCGGCTGGCCGGTCCTGGCGCCGGCCCTCGCCGGACTCGTCGCCGGCGGCCTGGCGCGCGCCGTCGCCGGCGCCGCGGAGCGGCGCGACCGGGCGGTGCTGCACAGCCTCTTCGCCCGCTTCCTGAGCGCGCCCGTCGCCGAGGCGCTGCTGCGCGACCGCGAGCTGTTCCTCGCCGGCGGCCGGCCGAAGCCGCAGGAGCTGACGGCGACGGTGCTCTTCGCCGACATCGCCGGCTTCACCACGATCTGCGAGCGCCTGCCGCCGGAGCCGCTGATCGCCTGGCTCGACCGCTACATGGACACGATGGTGCAGGTGGTGACGGCGCATGGGGGCGTGGTGCTGCGCTTCATCGGCGATGGCATCCTCGCCGCCTTCGGCGTGCCGGTGCCGCGCGGCGACCCGGCGGCGATCGCCCAGGATGCCGGCGCCGCCGCCCGCTGCGCCCTGGCGATGGAGCAGGCGATGGCGGCGCTGAATGCCGGCTGGCGCGCGGCCGGCCTGCCGGAGGCGGGGCTGCGCATCGGCATCCATACCGGGCCGCTGGTCGCCGGCAGCCTCGGCCATGGCGAGCGCATGGAGTTCTGTCTGCTCGGCGACACGGCGAATGTCGGGGCGCGGCTGGAGCAGCTCGGCAAGCAGCATGGCGGTGAGGGGCCGGGCGCCTGCACCATCATCCTCGGCGAGCCGAGCTGGCGGCTGCTGCAGGGCAGCCTGCCCGGGCTGCCGATCGGCAACGTGGCGCTGCGCAACCGGGGCGCGCCGATGGCGGCGTGGCGGATCGATTCCCGGGCGGTGGCCGAGCTGGCGGCGGTGGCGGATCTGGCGATCCGCTGACCTACCCCTCGGCGGTGGCGATCTCCTGCAACACGGCGCGGTCGCGGATGATCAGGAAGCCGCCCTCGCTCAGCAGGTGGCCGGCGCGGATCCAGTCGTTCAGGTGCTTGTTCACGCTCTCCCGCGAGGCGCCGATCAGGTTGCCGATCTGCTGCTGCGACAGCTTGAGGGTGAGCCTGAGGCCGCCGGGCACCGGCTGGCCGAAGGTCTCGGCGAGGCGGAGCAACCCGCTCGCCAGGCGCGAGGGCGCCTCGCGCAACAGCGCATCCTCGAGATGCGCGCTGGTCTGGCGCAGCTTCTGGCAGAGCGCGGCGAGCAGCCGGGACAGCGCCTCGGGATTGCCGGCGAGGAAGGGGAGGAAGCGGTCGCGCTCCAGCACCAGCAGGTCGCTCTCCTCCAGCGCCACCGCATCGGCGGTGCGCGGCTGGCCGTCGAGGATGGCGATCTCGCCGAAGATGCCGCCGGTGTCGATGATGTTGAGCAGCAGCTCGCGCCCGTCCGGCGAGATGGTGCAGATCTTCACCCGGCCGCGGATCACGGCCATCATGCTGGTGCCCGCATCGCCCTTCTGGAAGATCACCGCGCCCCGCTTGTGCCGCGCCAGATGTGCCGAGGCGGCGAGGCGGCGGAGGTCGTCGCGCTGCAGGTGCCGCAGGATGGGGTGGCCGGCCAGGATCGCTTCCCGGTGCTGCTCCGCGATCGCCATGGCCGCCTCCCGGTTCCGTTGCGGCATGAGAGTGGGCGGCGCGCCGGGCGAGGGCAAGCCTGCCCCGGGGGCAAGGGGCGCGACCGGTCCGGTCGGGACCGGGCGCGCCCTCCCGGCTCACTGTCCGCCGATGGTGACGACCTGCTGGTCTGCGAAGGATCCCTTGCCGATGGCGGCGTTGCGGTTGCTGCCGCCATAGACCTTGTCGAGGCTGCC
>NZ_QLIX01000063.1 GCF_003258945.1 Roseicella frigidaeris
CCGCGCGGCGTTCCGTCGAATAGGCCAACTCATCACTCCGTCCCGCCCCTCTGAAAATGAGAGATCATCTCAAGGCGCCGGACAACTTCCCTGCCACAGGGGGGTGGTGCCGGAAGCGGCGGTGCAGGCGGTGGACAACCAGCCGGTGGTTTTCGTGCGGACCGGCGAGACCCGCTTTGCCCGCCGCGACGTGACACCCGGCCTGCGCCAGGGCGGCGCGACGGAGATCACTCAGGGATTGCAGCCGGGGGAGGTGGTGGCGACCGAGGGCAGCTTCCGCCTGAAGGCGCTGCTGCTGCAGAGCCGCGTGGAAGGCGATTGAGCCGGTGATCGCCCGCCTGACGGACGCCGCCATCGCCAACCGCACGGTCGTACTGGTGCTGGTCGGCCTGCTGGTCGCCATGGGCCTCTATGACCTGCGGCGCCTACCCATCGACGCGCAGCCCGACATCTCGCCCCGCCAGGTGCTGGTCATCACCCAGGCGCCTGGCCTTGGCCCGCCGGAGATGGAGCGCTTCGTCACCTTCCCGGTAGAGCTCGCCCTGCAGGGCCTTCCGCACATGGAGAACCTGCGCTCCGTCACACGCTATGGCCTTTCGGTCGTCTATGTCCGCTTCTCCGACGACACAGACATATACGCCGCGCGCAACCTGGTCTTCTCCCGCCTGCCCTCGGTGCAGGTGCCGCCGGAGGCGGGGGCGCCGCAGATGGGCCCGGTCTCCACCGGCCTCGGCGAGATCTACCAGTTCGAGGTGCGCGGAGAGGGCCGCAGCCTGATGGAGCTGCGCACCATCCTCGACTGGCAGATCGCCCTGCGCCTGAAGCAGGTGCCGGGCGTCATCGACGTCAACGTCAACGGCGGCGAAATGAAGACCTACGAGGTGCAGGTCGCCGCCGATGCGTTGACCCGCTACGGCCTCTCCCTCTCCGAGGTGTTCGCCGCCATCGAGCGCAACAACGGCGCCCGCGGCGGTGCGACGCTGGAGCGCAACGGCGAGCAAGCGGTGATTCGCGGGGAGGGACTGATTGCCAACCCGCAGGACATCGAGCGCATCGTGCTGCGCACCGGGGAGGGTGGCGTGCCGCTCTATGTCCGCGACATCGCCCGCGTGGTGCCGGCCGCCCGCCCGCGCCTCGGCGCCGTGACGCGCGACGGCCGCGGGGAGGCGGTGGTCGGCGTCGCGCTGATGCTGCTGGGCGAGAACACGCGGGAGGTCGGCGACCGCGTGAAGGCCGCCGTCGGCGAGATCGGCAAGAGCCTGCCGAAGGGCGTCGAGATCGCGCCCTACTACGACCGGTCCGACCTGATCACCCGCACCATCCATACCGTGGCGAAGAACCTGGTGGAGGGCGCGGCGCTGGTCGTCGTCGTGCTGCTGGTGCTGCTGGGCAATATCCGCGCCGGCCTCGTCGTCGCCGCCGCCATTCCGCTCTCGATGCTCGCCGCCTCCACGGCAATGTACTATGCTGGGATCTCCGGCAACCTGATGAGCCTGGGCGCCATCGACTTCGGCCTGATCGTCGACGGTGCGGTCGTGATGATCGAGAACGTCGTCCGCCGCCGCGGCGAGCAACCGGACCGGCCGATCGAGGATGTGGTGCGGGAGGCGGCGCATGAGGTCGGCCGCCCCATCGTCTTCGCCGTCACCATCATCACCGTGGTCTACCTGCCGCTGCTGAGCCTGCAGGGAGTCGAGGGCAAGATGTTCCGCCCCATGGCGCTGACTGTCGTCTTCGCCCTGGTCGCCTCACTGGTACTGACGCTGGTGCTGATGCCGGTGCTGGCGACCTTCGCGCTGCGCGGGCGCGTGGCGGAGCATGACAGCCGCGCCATCGCCTGGGTGCGCCGGCGCTACGCCCCGCTGCTCGACGCCTCGGAGCGGCACCCGGCGCCGGCCATCGGCATCGCCCTCGCCCTGCTGGTCGCCAGCGGCCTGCTGGCGACGCGGCTCGGCGCCGAGTTCATCCCGCGCCTGGACGAGGGCGCGCTGGCCGTCACCATCACTAAACTACCGAGCATCGGGCTGTCCACCGCCGTCGAGACCACGACGCTGGTCGAGAAGACGCTGCTAAGGTTTCCCGAGGTGGAGACGGTGGTCAGCCTCTCCGGCAGCTCGGAGATCCCGACCGACCCGATGGGCGTGGAGCAGAGCGACAGCTTCATCATCCTGAAGCCGCGCGAGCAGTGGCGGACGGCGCCGGACCGGGAGGGGCTGATCGCCGCCTATGCCGAGGCGCTGGACCGCGAGGTGCCGGGCCTGCAGCTATCCTGGTCGCAGCCGATCGAGATGCGCATGCAGGACCTGCTGCAGGGCGTCCGCTCCGACATCGCCGTCATCATCTACGGCGACGACCCGGCGGCGCTGCGCCGCGCGGCCGATGCGGTGGTGCAGGCGGTGGCGAAGGTGCCGGGGGCGGAGGACGTGAAGTCGGAGCAGACCGCCGGCCAGCCCTACCTGCGGATCATCGTGGACCGGGAGGCGGTGGCCCGCTACGGCCTGAACGCCGCCGAGGTCCTGGACGTGGTGGAGGCGCTAGGCGGCCGAACAGTGGGCACGCTGGTGGAGGGCAATGCCCGCTTCGACATCCGCGTCCGGCTGCGGCCGGAGGACCGGATGGACCCCGACCGCATCCGCGACCTCCGCATCGCCGACGGCAGCGGCCGGGCGGTGCCGCTGACGCAGCTGGCGCGCGTGGTGACAGAGGACGGACCGGCGCAGATCAGCCGCGAGAAGGGCCGGCGCCGCATCACGGTGGAGGCGAATGTCCGCGGCCGCGACATCGCCAGCTTCGTGGGGGAGGCGCAGGCGGCGGTGCAGGCCCAGGTCCGGCTGCCGCCCGGCTATTCCATGGAATGGGGCGGGCAGTTCCAGAACCTGCAGGAGGCGACGGCGCGGCTGACGGTGGTGGTGCCAGCGGCGCTGGCGCTGATCTTCGCGCTGCTCTTCCTCATGTTCCGCAGCGTCCGGCTGTCCGCGCTGATCTTCGTCAACATCCCCTTCGCCGCCACGGGCGGCGTCCTGGCGCTGTGGCTGCGCGGTCTGCCCTTCAGCATCTCGGCCGCCGTCGGCTTCATCGCGCTGTTCGGCATCGCGGTGCTGAACGGCGTGGTGCTGGTCAGCACCATCGTGGAGCAGCGGCGGGAAGGGAAGGACGCCATGGCCGCAGCGCGGGACGCGGCCATGCTGCGCCTGCGGCCGGTGCTGATGACGGCGACGGTGGCCAGCCTCGGCTTCCTGCCGATGGCGGTCTCGACCAGCGCCGGCGCGGAGGTGCAGCGGCCGCTGGCCACCGTGGTCATCGGCGGCCTGATCACCGCCACCATGCTGACGTTGCTGGTGCTGCCCACGCTCTATCCGCGGTTCGCCGGGCGGGGGCAATCGTCGCACTCAGATCCTGCGCCCCGCCCGGCCGCCGCGGAGTAGCGACGGTGCACAAAGTGTTCCTTGCCGCGGTCATAGCCGCGGTGGTCCCCGCTGCGGCCGCGGGCGATGCGCGGGCGCAACCAACGCCGCTGTCCCACCCACCGATGGCAGTGCCGCCCGAAGCCAATCCGCCGGCCACCACCCTCCGCCCGCCGCAGCTCGCGCCGGCTCCCCGCCGGGCGGAGCGGCCGCGCGAAGCGCCGCCGCTTCAGCCGAGCGGGCCTCGCACCTCACCGCCGATGGCGGTCTCGCCCATCGAAGCGTCGGGCCTGGCGCGGGACCTCGACGCCGCGCTCTCCATCGATGCCGCGGCGCGCGCCATCCAGGGCCAGCGGGAGGCGGTGCGGTCCCGCGATGCGCTGGTGCGCTCCCCCATCCCCGGCTCGCCCTTGCTGGGTGGCGATTTCCGGTCCGACGCGCGCGGGCCGGGCCGGGCCAACGAATGGAACGTGGAGGTGGCGGCACCGCTCTGGCTGCCCGGGCAGCGCGGCGCCCTCGCGGGCACGGTGAACGCCGGGGTGGAGGAGCAGGAGCGGCGCCTGGCGCTGCGGCGGCTGGAGCTGGCCGGGCTGCTGCGCGATGCTTATTGGGCGGTCGGTGCCGCCGAGTCCGAGCTGCGGGTGGCGCGCAACCGGCTGGCGACGGCGCGCGACATCGGCCGCGACGTGCAGCGGCGCGTGGAACTCGGCGACATCGCGCAGACCGAGGCGCTGCTGACCCGGAACGAAGAGTTGGCGGCGACGCTGGACCTGACGCGGGCCGAGGCTGCGGTTGCTGCCGCCCACGCCGCCTACCGCACGCTGACCGGCGGGAGCGAGGCGGCGCTGCAGTCGGCGGGTGGCAGCACAGGCCTGGCCGGCGCGCGGTCGGAGCCCGCCATGATGGACGCGGCCACCCACCCGGCGATCCGCACGGCGGAAGCGGCGCTGGCGACCGCCGAGGCGCGCGCCCGGCTGGTGCGGGCGACGCCGATGGACAACCCCGAACTGGGCGTCTTCACCCGCGGCCAGGGCGGGCTGGTGACCGAGCAGGGCACCTCGCTTGGCCTGCGCGTCCGCATCCCGCTGCCGAGCGAGGCGCGCAACGCCCCCCGCCGCGCCGATGCGGAGGCCGAGCGCACGCGGGCAGAGGGCGAGCTGATCCAGGCCCGGCGGGTGGTGGAGGGCGAGATCAGCCTCGCCCGCCTCGGCTTGGCCGCCGCGGCGCGGGCACGCGGCATCGCAGCCGACCGGCGCGCGGTGGCCGAACAACAATTGGCGACGGCGCGCACGGCCTTCCGCAGCGGCGAGATCGGTGCCTTCGACCTGTTCCGCGTGCGGCAGCTGCAGATCGAGGCCGCGGCCGGGGAGGCGCGGGCAGAGGTCGAGGCGGGGCGGGCGCGCAGCCGGCTGAACCAGGCACTGGGCTTGGCGCCGTAGATCAAGTCATGCTGATCACGAACTCCTCTACGCGACCTGCGGAACTGTCTGTCGAATGCTGAGTGAGTTCCGCTCGTCAAAATCCGCGACAGCTGCATGCATCTAAACAATTCTGACGTGCCAACATTGCAGGCTTCCAATCGCCATGTAAGCGTGATCAGAGTCCATCCGGGATCATATTGTTTTTTGACATAGCCATCGGAGCATACGACGGACGGAGGCCCAGCGCAGGAAGGCAAGCGCGCGGCGGTTCAAGCACTCCCAATCCTTGGCTAATCGTCGGCAGCGATTGGTCGACGTATACGTCGACGGCGATGGTGCGCTCGACAATCCAGCGCTTGGGTAGCACGACGAACTTGCGCGTCTGGGATCGCTTGACGATCTCGAGGTTGATGTGGCGGCAGGTCGTGAGCAGTCCGGCCTGGAAGGTGGCGCCCTGGTACCCGCCATCAGCGTAGAGCTTCAGCAGGAACAGATAGAGGCCAAACAGCGAGTCTATCAGCGTAAGCGCGGCGACGAGGCCCATCTTCCGAGGTGAGGCCTGAATGTGCTGGGTCGGCCTGGAGCGAGGAGCTTCAGGTCGACGTTATGGATAGCGTTAACGA
>NZ_QLIX01000064.1 GCF_003258945.1 Roseicella frigidaeris
CCGCTTGGCCATGATCCGCATCATGCTGCGACGGCTGGCCGCAACCCCCTCCGCCTGAATCAGAACTTCCCGGATGGGCTCTTAGCCATCGGTCCTTTGACTGTCTTATAGAATTCACGAGTGATTTTTGACATTCAGGCCCGCTCCATTGCGAAGTAGATATTACAGATTTGATGCGGCGATGACGCCCGAGAGAACACGAAACTTCCATGCTCGGCGTTCTCTGCCTTGCCGCCACCACAGATTGGCTCAGGCGCTAACGGGCCCTAGCCCTGGCGCTCGCCGCGCCGGGCGCCGGCCGTCAGCGGATAGGGTTCGCCCATCTCTTAACGGGACGGGCGGCATGCTTGAGCGCTCGACGTTCTCGCCCTTGCTGAGGATGTGGTGCGCCCCTTTCAGGCCGAGCGGGTGCGGCCCAGCCCAGATCAGGTAGTAGAGGTGACCGCCCTTCGTGTTCTTGATCAGTCGCGCCGGAGAGACATGCCCAAAGGCGGCCTTGAGCCGTTCGCGGTACCACTCCAGCAGCCGAGCCCCGGCGTCCTTGCGCTTCTCGGTTTTGGAGCCGAGCAGGTCAGTGTGCTCCTCGTAGACTTGGCTGTACCAACCTGGTGAGCCGAAGAAGCGGTCATGCGTCTCGCGCCAACCTGATGAGAGCACGGCGTTGCGCGGCAAGGCCCTCTGGATCGCCATGCCGAGGGCGAAGTTGATCATCACCTCGACCTGCTTCGTGGCGGCTAGGCGTTCGATCGTGCTCCAAGAGATCTGCATCCCGAACGGGTCGAGGAAGATCATGGCGCGGTGGCCGGAGCGACCCAGGTCGCTCTTCAATAGCTCGTCCAGTTCGTCGCCGGCCTTGCCCTGGCGCACCTCGATCCGGTGGCGGCCGCCATACTCTTCGCGCATCCGCTCGAGTTCGGCTGCCCGCGCGGGGTCGCGCTCAATGAAGATGTAGCGGCTGAAGGGATTGGGGATGTCGAGCGCCACGCGCGGTGAGCCGCGTATGTACTCCTCAGCCTCGGCATCGATCGGCGGTGGCTCGAGCTCGGCGAGGAGGTNCAGGGCAGTGGTGTAGAAGTCGAGGTACGCGCCCAGCGCTGCCAGCTTTTCTCGTGCCCACGGGCCGACCGTGGGACTTTGGTCGGGATCGTTCATTCAGCGGCGGCGAGCATCAGGGGTCGATCCTGTGGGAATTCGTCCCAGAGACGGCCATCCAGGGTGCGGCCATTCTGAGTGGGGCGGAAGCCACCCCATTGCTTGAAGAAGAAGGGTACGCCGGCTGCCAAGCACTGGTCGCGGATCTCGCGCACCCAGTCCGGTGACATGGGCCGTGCACGCGGCCCGCTCTCCCCGCCGACGATGACCCAGTGGATGCCTGCCAGGTCGAGTTGACCAATGGGTCCGATGAGGGGCTCGATTGACAGGAAGCGCACCGCGGCTGGGGCTTGCTGCAGATGCTCGATCCGTGACAGGCGGGCTTGGTCCTCAACGGAAACACCCAGCCAGATGTGTGGCGGCGCTGAGTGCTTCGCGTAGCGCCGTTTGAGGAAGTCACGCATCAGGCTGCTGCGTTTGGTCAGCAGCTGGAACTGGTGCCAGTGGGCCTGCTCCATCGTATCGAAGACCTTAGCGATGAAGGAAATCGGCACCTTCTTGTGGAACAGGTCGGACATGGAGTTGACGAAGATGCGCCGGGGCCGCTTCCAGGCGAGCGGCTGCTGCAGCCGCTCCGGGCGCAGCGTCAGGTCGAAGCCGGTCTCAAAGGGGTGGCCGGGCGTGCCACGAAAGCGCTCGGAGAACCGGGCTGCGTAGCAGTTGTCACAGCCGGGGCTGATCTTGGTGCAGCCCGTTACAGGGTTCCAAGTCGCGTCGGTCCACTCGATGTCAGACGAATCGGCCATACCCTAAACCAGAACATTCTAGGAAGACTCTCACGGCCCTTCCCTGTTTCGCAACCCACAAGCTCACCGGGTCGGCTACCCATTATCCCGTCGGGACGCTCATGGCGCCTCGCCGTTCGGCCTCCAGTGCCGCGGCCCGATCCTCTGCGACCTGTCGCCCACGGCTGACCTCGGTCAACTCGGCCCTCAGGGCCGCATTCCGTTGTTCGGTTGCTGCGGCCTCTCGCTGAGTAGCCTGCAGCACCGTCTCGGCTTGGCGGCGCTCTGTGCGCTCGGCAGCCAGTTCCGTCAGCATGCGCTCCTGCTGAGCATAGAGAGTTCGTTCGCTCGCCTGCGCGGCGGCCGCTTCCTGACGTGCAGCAGTAAGGTCGGCCTGGTGGGCGTCGCGGGCTTCCTCGATTTGCTGCCGGGCCGCGGCCAGCTCCGCTGTCACGCGGCCGACGTCAGTCTGTCGGACGGCCTCCGCTCTCTCCAAAGCTGCGCGGAGGTGGCCGACCTCATCGCGCATGGCTGCCGCCTGTGCCTCGGCTCGTGTCTGGGCCTCTCGTGCGAGTTGGGAAGCCCTGGTGAGGCTGTCCCGCTCTGCCTGGAGAGCGGCGATCTGTGTTTCCGCCTCCTGTGCGCGGTCGAGGGCTTGCCTCTCTCGCTCTGTCAGGCCGGCTATCTGAACGCGGGCTTCGCCGATCTCTGTTTCCAAGCTGGCGATCGCGTCCCCTCGCCGGTCCAGTTCGGTCTCTGTCGCGTCCACACTCGCCTCAGCGAGGTCGAGTTGCTCTTTGATGCGCTGTTCGGATGCCTGCAGATCGTCTGTGATGCGCCGGAACGTGGCATCCGCGTCCTCCCTCGCATGGCGATGGATCGTGCGGACAATGGTGTCCAGCTCGATTGTGAGTGCGGTCTGCGCCGCGGCTACGAGCTCGAGCAGTGGGGCTGGCAGGCTGATAGTATCGACTGGCTCGGCTGCCGGTGGAGCCGCATCTCCCTTTGCTGTCCAGACGGCCAGTAGGCGGCGCGGGTTGCCGCGGTCACCAAGCTCGCGGCGTATCGACCAGCCGTTGATCTCCTTGCCGCGGGCGCGGACCCGACGCGCCGCCTCCAAAACCTCAGATTCTGTTACGAGCGGGGGACGCATCCGAGCTGGCTCCGTTAGTTAGTATGTTTGGTTAAACAAACTAACCTCAAACAAACTAACTAATGGCTACCTTGTGGCGTACTCCTCCGCTTGATCTGGGGCCGGACTGTGCCGAGGCCGATGACGGGGTGTCGGCTTCCCTTTGATCGTCCCCCCCTCCCCTACTGCGCTGTTCGGAGACAGCAGATGCTATCTAACGATAGCGCAGCTATATTGATATCTGAAGATAGCGTCCGCTATTAGGGATTGCATGTGCTAGCGAGGGTAGCATAGAGAGGCAGGGGGTCAGGTTAGCCGGGCTAGCAGGGCGACTGTACCGCTAGGGGCGCTAGCAGACGCTATTGGGGGATAGCATGGGCAACATCGTGACGATTGCGACCAGCAAAGGAGGCGGCGGGAAAACCGCACTGACGACCCTCCTCGCTGCCAATCTGGCACCGCGTCTGCGGGTCAGCGTCACCGACGCCGATCGCAATGCGTCGTTCGCTACCTGGTTCAGGCTCGGCTACGAGGGCCACCCCCTCACCTGCCAGACCGAAATCCGGCACGTCGAGGTGGTTGACGTGCTGCAGGCCCAGGCTGAGACGCATGACCTCGCGCTGTGTGATACCGCGGGATTTGAGAACCAGACCGCCGCAATGGCTATCGCCACATCGGACGCGGTCCTGATCCCTCTAATGGCAGACCGTGGAACAGCTAGGGAGGCGATCAAAACCGCCAAGCAGGTACTGGCCTGCGGCAAGTCCGCTCGCCGCGCCATTCCGTACCACCTCGTGCCGATGGCGTGGAATCCGCGAGGCCTGGCAGAGCGTGCCACGCTTGAGGATCTGGCTGAGGCCGAGGCCGGGCTTGGCATCAAGCTCCCTGTCCTCAAGCAGCACATCTCCAGCTCAGCCGAGATCCGGAAAATGTCCTACACGGGCCGGGTCCCAGTCGCGGGCACGATCGGCCTGGAAGTCGACCGGCTGATCGCTGAGCTGACTAGCATTGGTGTGCTGCCAGCAAAGTCTACTTTCCCGGCTGGCACACCTGTCCAACCGGACCTTCTGGACGCCAAGCAGGATGCGGCTGGATAGCACACGTTATCCCTCATAGCCCGGCAAGTACGTAATAGCGGCGCTAGCGCCGATAACGGGAGTAGCGTTATGGCTGCAGGATTGAAGCGCAAACCGACTGGTCTGGAATTGGCTGAGGCGCTGGTCCAGGTCACTGGCGATTTGCCTGCGACTACCGCGGTCCGCGCTGAACCGGAGCGAGGAACCGAACGCCGCCAAGTGGCAGTGCCTCCGGCACCCAAGGTCGAACTGGTGCAGATTAATTTCCGCGCCAGCAAGGACCTCGCTAAGCTCATTGCTAGGCTCTCGGCCGAGCGTGGCAGCACCCGGCGCCTGGTCGCCCAGCTACTGCAGCTCGACGGCCACGAGGTGCCCGCGGCCGACCTTAACCCGCCCGACACTCGCAGGCGTTACGACGACTAGCGGGGCTAGCGCGTGGTAGCAGGGGAAGTAGGGCTAGCCATAGATAGCAACAGCTAGCGGGCTATAAGGGTCGATGGGCCGAGCATCATGAAGAAGAGGGGAGGGCGCCTGATCGGCGCCCTTCCTTTTGGGTAAGCGAGCAAGGAGCCGGAGTGATGGGGCAGGCGAAGCGGCGCCGTGAAGAGGGTGTGCGGGTGGTCTATCACCACACCAGCACCCTCCGAACGAACCTGTTGTGGATGTCCGGTGTGATCCAGGTCGAGGGACAGTCAGAGGGAGTCATCCATCCCGATCTGGGGGAGATTCTGACCGACGCCACTCTGCGGCGCCCCATGCGCGATTTCCCGCCGCTCGTGTGGTTCACGCGGCAAATCGTGGTGCCTCGTTGTCTGCAGCAATCGACGATGATGCTGCGGGACAAGGGTACAGGTGAGGTTCGCGCCATAGAGGCGCCGCATGGCGCGGCTAACGCAATCGCCCTAAATGCGGATTCCGGCGAAGTCGGCCACCGATTCCGACGCCATGTCGGCCGGCCATTCCGATCGATGTCGGCCGGGGTGGCTGCTCGCCCGAGGGCTGTTGGTTG
>NZ_QLIX01000065.1 GCF_003258945.1 Roseicella frigidaeris
CACTCCAGGTCCCCCGGGTCACCCGGGAGACCGTAGGTTGAGGGACGGCAGGTGGGCCAAAATTCGCCAGCACGCCTGGGCCAACATTCAGTAGCAAAGCCAGATGAGCGGCGAGCTCGGCGCCGTGCCGTTGCCGTTGCCCGCCTTCGCGCAAGCTGCCGTGGCCAAGGATGCGCCGATGCCGGCACCGCCGTCGACCTCTGAAATCTCGGCAAGGTCCCCCGCGCGCATCGAGGTGGTGCTGCCCTGTGGGACGGTGCTCTGGCTCGATGAGGGTCAGTGGCACTGCGCCTGACGGAGCGGAGGCGCTGCGCCGGGTGCTGGCGGTGCTGCGTGGCCGATGATCGGGCCTCCGCCGGGTACCCGCGTTTATCTCGCCTGTGGTGTCACTGAACTTCTAACTTAAATCATTAGGAGATCAGGTCACGGCGACGTCACGGCTCCTTGCCAGCAGGCCGCCGAAATCCGTCCCGGCCGCTGGTATACCCGTTCGCGGCAGGAATCTGCCTGTGCTGGCAACTCAATCTTTGAATGCCAAGCACTTTTACGCTGTCCTGACACAGATTTCCGCGCTGGGCGGTTGGATCAGACCACGGCCCACTCATTGCCGACATAGGAGATCAGGTCGTCGCTGGTGACGACCTGGCCATTCGTGGTCCAGAGCCGCAGCTCGGTATGGCCCTGGCCGGCGACCGGGTCCTGCCGCCACAGCACGTCGGCACGGCCATTCCCGTCGTAATCGCCGATGGCTGCCACCTTCCAGCCCGCGCTCTCGGTGTCGAGGGTCGCGGTGGAGAGGATGGTGGTTCCGTCCATGCGCCAGGCCTCGACCTTGCCCGTGGCGTCCTGCAGCAGGATGTCCGAGCGGCCGTCGTGGTCGAAATCGCCCGTGCCGACCACCGACCAGCCGACGCCCGGCGTGGCGATGGTGCCGCCGCCGAGATACTGGGTGCCGTCCATGCGCCAGATCGAGACGGCGCTGTCGGCATTCTGCCACAGGATGTCGGCGCGGCCGTCGCCGTCGAAGTCGCCCATGCCGACGACCGCCCAGCTCGCATCGACCGTTCCGACGACACCGCCGCCGATGCCGGCGAGGCCATCCATCTCCCAGAGCGAGAGGGTGACGTAATCATGCCCCTGCCAGCTGACCTGCTTGCTGAACAGGATGTCCGACCGGCCGTCGCCGTTGAAGTCGTCGACGCCGGCGATGTCATAGGCGGTGCCGGCACCGGGGGCGTAGATGGTCGCGCCGCCGACATAGCCGGTGCCGTCCATCATCCAGATGGAGGCGGTGCCGTTCGCCTGGTGCCAGAGCAGGTCGGCCTTGCCGTCGCCGTTGAAGTCGCCGGTATGGGCGACGGCCCAGCTCTGGTCGACATAGGTGAAGGTCCCGCCCGATTCGTAGCTGGCGCCGTTCACCTGCCACTGCGCCATGGCACGGTAGCCGGGTGCATCCGGCAGGTCCTCGGCCTCGAACAGGATCTCGCTCTTGCCGTCGCCATTGAAGTCGTAGGCGACGCCTCGGAGCTGCACGAGGCCGTCGGTGAACTGCACCGCCTCGACATTCCGCAGCAGCTCGGTGCCGTGCGACCCGACCACCGTCCAGCTGCCATCCGCGTTGCGGCTGATGCTCGCATCCGCGGCCAGGGCGTCGAGCACGACGGTGTCGTGCCCAGCCCCGCCCTCGATGGTCGCGTTGCCCGCGCCGACGAGGATGCGGTCGTTGCCCGCGCCGCCATCGAGGCTGTCGGCGCCGCCGCCGCCGGCGATGGTATCCGCGCCGGCCCCACCCCAGAGCGTCTCCGCCGCGCCGGTCCCGGTGATCATGTCGGCATGGTCGGAGCCACGGAGCTGGACGATGCCCGTCAGCCGGTCAGTGCTCGGCGTGCCATAGGCCTCCAGCACCGTGCCGGCGCCGAGATCGGCATGGATCGCCGCGCCGCCCTTGTAGTCGGCGACGAGCAGGCTGCTGCCGCCGCCATCGATCGAATCGCTGCCCGCCCCGCCGAAGACATAGGTCGCCCGGGTGATCGCCGCATGGCCGGTGACGCTGTCGGCGAAGGCAGTGCCGATGACGTGGTCGATGCCGGAAAAGGCGTCGATCTTGCCGGTGCCGAGCTTGGCGACGGTCCCCGCATCGGCGCCGGTCCAGCCCAGGACGATGCCCGAGGCGAGGCCCGCCTGGCCGTAATCCAGGGTGTCATGGCCGCCGCCGCCGATGATCGTGTCATTGCCGCCGGAGCCGACGAAGCGCTCATCCGCCGCGCTGCCGGTGATGCGGTCGCCCTGCGCGGTGCCACGGATCGCCACGACGCCGACCAGCCGGTCGACCTCGCCGCCGGCGAGCGAGGCCGTGCCGCCGGCGCCGAGCGTCGCCGTGAGCGCCGCCGTCCGCGCCGAGTAGTCGGCGACGTTTTCGTCGAGGCCGAAGCCGCGGATCGTGTCGTTGCCGCTGCCGCCATCGATGAAGAGGGTGCTGCCGAGGGTGGCGACATGGCCGCCGAGATCATCCGCCACCCGGCCGCCGATCAGGATATCGATGCCGGTGAAGCTGTCGGTTCCGGCCGCCCCGCCGCTGCCCTTGACCGCGGTGCCGGTGCCGGCGGCGTCGAAGCTGGTGACGATCTTGAGGCCGTCGGTCCGCGCGTAGCTCAGCGTGTCGGCGGCGCTGGCTCCGGTATAGCGGTCGCTGCCGGTGGTGCCGTAGAAGAGGGTGGCCCCTGTGCCGCCGATGATCGTGTCGTTGTAGCGCGAGCCCTGCACCGCGGCGACGTTCAGCAGGCGGTCGAACGCGCCGGCGCCATCGGCCGCGATGCCGTTGGCGAGGTTGACCGCGGCGCCGCCGTCGCTCTGGCTGTAGTCGGCGACGTTCAGCGCGTTGCCGGCGCCGTCGATGGTGTCGATGCCGCCGAGGCCGCGCAGCAGCGTCAGGCTGGTGGCGGCGGCGCTGCCGATGATCCGGTCGTTGCCGCTCGTTCCCTGCAGAACGCCGATGCCGGAGAAGCTGTCGGTGCCACCGTCATTGCTCTTGACCGCCGTGCCAACGCCGCCCGCGGTCATGGTGATGGCGACGCTGCGGCCGGACAGACCGGAATAGCTCAGCGTATCGGTGCCGCCGCCGCCGGCATAGCTGTCATTGCCGAGGCTGGCATCGAAGGTCTCGCCCTTGCTGCTGCCCCGGATGGTATCGGCGAAGTCCGAGCCGCGGACCCGCACCACCTTCTGCAGCGTGTCGGTGGCGCCCGAGCCGTCGCGCGCCGTCCCGGCATCGAGGTTGATCGAGACGCCGGCGGTGTCGAGCCCGTAGTCGACGAGGTTCAGCGCCGAATCCGCGCCGTCGATGGTGTCCGCCCCGTCCAGGCCGCGCGCCACCTGCAGGCCGGCGCCGTTCTTCGCCATCTCGATGCGGTCGGCGCCGCTGCCGGCATTGATGGTCTGGAAGGCGCTGATGGCATCGGTCCCGCCGCCGCCGCTCTTCTCGGCGGTGCCGGTGCCGTCCTTGTTCAGCGTGATCCTGAGCGTGGTGCCCGCCGGGGCGGCCATGCGCGAATAGTCGAGCGTGTTGGAGCCGGCGCCGCCGGCCAGCGTGTCGCTGCCGAGGCTGCCGGTGACGGTGTCGTTGCCGCCGCCGCCGCTGATGCGGTCGGAATGGGCCGAGCCGCGGACACGGTGGAGGTCGATCAGGGTGTCCGTGCCGCCATCGCCGTCCAGCGCCTGGCCGATCAGATGGCCGTTGCCATCGATCTGCGCCTGCAGGTTGACGATGACCGAGCCCGCGGCGTCGCTGTAATCCGCCTCGACCCAGCCCCGTCCCGCCGCCTTGATCGTGTCGTCCCCGGCGCCGCCGGCGACCTCCGTCACCGCCGCGGCGGTGGTCGATGTCCCGTAGGCGGCGGTGAAGTCGAACAGGTCACGGCCGGCGCCGCCCTCGATGGCGGCGATGCCGGTGACGGCATCCGTCCCGACCACCGCACCGCCCGGGCCGGCCTTGACGATGGTTGCGCTGCCGGGAGCATGGAAGGTGGCCGTCAGGCCGTAATCCGAGGTCAATGTGGCATAGGTCAGCAGGTCGATGCCGCCGCCGCCTTCGATGGAATCCGAGCCGAGACCGCCGGAAAGCGTGTCGTCCGCCGTGGTGCCAAGTTTTCGCATGCCAAACCGTTCCGTACACAATACGGTATGGATTAGCTATATGCGGGAATGTGATCCATAAAATGAACGTTATAAATTAGATGGTTGGGGGGAAAGTTTGTAAGACACTGATCCCACAATTGAACCTTTGGAAGTTTCTGTTAGAGCCCATCCGGAAAGGAATTGAATCGGCTGAATCGGATGTGATTCTCTGGTCGTGCGGGCGATTCGCGGGGGCAGGCAATGGCGTGGACGGCAGAGCA
>NZ_QLIX01000066.1 GCF_003258945.1 Roseicella frigidaeris
CATCGCTTGCGCCTTCGTCCGCTTGGCCATGATCCGCATCATGCTGCGACGGCTGGCCGCAACCCCCTCCGCCTGAATCAGAACTTCCCGGATGGGCTCTCAGTGGCAACTTCACCCCAAACCGGGTCAGATCTCAGTGGCAATCAACAGGGTCTGATCTGCCTGTAAACCGTTCGGCGTCTAGCAAGCCACGTCACAGATCACGGCCATGGTTATCTGGGTGCATCAGCCACCCACATGACGTCGATTGCAACGTCGCCAAGCTGCAGTCCAATTTTTAGAAACTGGCCGCCGTCACTTGGCATGACGGCACTATTTCCTCCGACTGCGAGCTGCTTCAGACGCTCCGCCGGCCGGTGACGGCATGGTAGATCCACAGCACAACGACTGCGCCAATCACGGCGACAATCATGCTGTACAGGTTGAAGCCGGTCACGCCCGCTCCGCCGAACATGTTAAACAGAAAGCCGCCGACGAAGGCGCCGACGATGCCAAGCACGATGTCAACGACGGCCCCTTGGCCGCTACCGGCATACAGCTTGCTGGCGATGAAGCCAGCAACAAGTCCCAAGATCAGCCAGGCAATGATGGACATGGGGGTGTTCCCTAGGTGGCATGAAGATAAAGGTGGGTACCGTCCGGGCAGTGGCTTACTTGGCCGCCACTACCAGGATGGCCCTGGTCATTGAACGGCGGGGTGGGGAAGGATTGCTCCCGTCCCCACCCCGTTCAGCGTTCGTCAGCGCTTGTCGGGATTGGCACCGCTGACGTTGGTACCGAAGGTCTTGTCGACCGCACGGCTCGCCATCGTGCCGGGCGGGTTACCCGGCGCGTCATCAGGAGCAACACCGGCGACGCCAACACCGGTCGTCACGCCGGACGCGTTCGTGGTGGTGTCGTCGATGTCCACCTCGGTGCGACGAACGGTATCCTGCACGGTCTCGGTCCGCTCGGTGGCTTCTTTGCGGATGACGACCTCCTCGGTAATGCGGGCTTCCTTGGCGATGACCGCCTCCTCGGCAGTCTCGGTGGCCTCGATCGTGCGGTCCTGGAACAGGGCGTCAGCGCCAGTCACCGGGCGATCGACCACGCGGCGCTGCACATCGACATGCTCCTGGTGCAGCATCACCTGCTCGGTCACCGGCGTCTCCACCACATAGGAGCGCACCCGAACCCGTCCGCGCTCCACGTCGCGCTTACCTACCCGCAGGCTCTCCTCAACGATCGGAATTACCTCCTCACCGCCGACGCGGGCGGTCGTGGTGGCGGCTGCTGCCGTCGTCGAAGCAGCAGCGGGCGTGGTGGACCGCACGGCCATGCCCGTGGCGGCGACACCGAGCCCGGCTGCAGCCGGCACGCTGGCCACCTCGGTGTCCGAGGCGACGGCCTGGGTACCCGACCAGCCTTGCTGCCGCCACTCGGCCTCGCGGGTGTCGAGATCCACTGCGCCGTGGCTCTCGAGGACATCCATCGCCTGCTCGAGCTTGCTGTCCTCGATCGTCGCCGACACCACGACGGAACCGCGGCGCACTCCCTCCGCGTAGGTCGTCCGATCCTCGTCGGGGACGAAGAGATCCTTCAGCGACGCCCAGAAACCGGTATCGCCGGACGCGGCGGTGGTCTCGCCGGTAGTCGATGCTGCGTCGGCCGCATGCATCTGGATATCACTGCTGGCGATGTTCAGTTGCTGCGCGAGTTGCTGAATGGCGGCGTCCGCATGGGCACGATCGTCAAACATGGCGGTGATGGTACGCGACATGATGGTGTCTCCTAAAGCGGTGGGGTCATTGATCCATTCCAGCGGCTAGAGGCGTTACCCCTGCCGCTGGCACTCTGTCGACCGTGGCCCGCTGGACCCGCCGCTCGACGGACCGTTCCACGGCTTTCTCGCCATCGATGAAACGCAGGCGGATCTCTTCCCGGAGGACGAGGCGCCGTTCGACGACAAGGACTTCCTCAACCACCGGGACGATGAGCACGTCGCCGTCCTGGCGGGTCTGCGGCGGCTCGCTCACCTCGCGGTCGATTTGCACGCGCTCGACCTCGGCGCGCCGTGTGCGCAGGGTATCCCGCAGCACGTCCTCGACCGTCTCGGTGCTTAGCGAAATGCGCACTCGTCCGGTCTCGACCGTGCGCTTGCTGACGTGCAGGATCTCCTCGGCCAGAGGTATGACCTGCTCGGTCACGCCTTCGGCGACATGGTCATCGGAAGGCACCACGGCATCGCCGTGGCCCCCTCCCATATTGCGCTCAGGCAACACGCCGGGTGGTCCGGAACGCCAGCAGGTCGCGGGTGCCGCGGCGGGCGCCGAGCACTGCTGCGATGGCACCCAGCAGCATGATGCCAAAGACCGAGAAGGCAGCGATCGATGTGCCGGAGGCAGCAGTGTCGGCAGCACGGCGGGCCGCTTCCTCAGCCTGGCGTGCGGCTTGGGTAGCCTGCTGCTCAGCCTGGGCGACACGGGCCTGGGCGTCCTGCGGGCTGATGTTGTACTCGGCCGCCACAAGCTGGTTCAGGCGCTCGCGGTCAGCCTGCGACAGCTGGCCGTCCGTCACTCTCTTGGTGGCGAGCTGACCCATCTCGGCCTTGCGCTGATCAGATGTCATCCCGGCAGGGTTGCCACCAGTCCCGCTCAGCGCGTTCTGCACGCGGTCGGTGACGCTCTGCGCCATCGACTGCAGGGTCCCAGTGCTCGTACGGTCAGCAGCCTGCTGACCTACCGCCGACGCTGCGGAGCCGGCACCCGACGCCACGCTGCCCAGCAGGCTGGAAGCTCCGGAGGTGGCGGTAGACGCGATACCGGACACCAGATTGCCCAGCAGTACGGCGGAGATCAGGAAGGTGGTGCCCCACACGGCCAGGCCATGCAATGTGCCATCGGTGTTGTCGGCCGTGCCGGACAGACGCGCGGCGACGTAGCCGCCAACTGCGAGGCCGATCAGGTTGGACACCAGCAGCCAAATGGCCGCACCGATGCCGAAGGACGAGGCGGACGGCGTTCCACGCGCCGTGGCGTCGACCGTCGTGGCGCCCACGCCAGCACCCAAGGCGTTCAGCATCAGGCCAATGGTCAGTGCCACAACAGCACCGGCGATGATCGCACCCCATGAGATGCGCGAGGGCAGCGTTGGAGCCCCTTCTGGAAGAACCGCAGCGGCGGCAGCGTCGTTATAAGTACCCTCTGTGGCCCGGGTCTGCATCTTCGAATTTCCTCTGCTCTCATAAACACGGTGACGCAGTCGCTGCTGGTCAGCGATGCGCATCTCGACACGGCACACCTATGGTTCGATCCGGTAAGCACCGGACCGCTGACGTTGCTTTTGTGTTATTG
This sequence comes from Roseicella frigidaeris, assembly GCF_003258945.1. Lineage (GTDB taxonomy): Bacteria > Pseudomonadota > Alphaproteobacteria > Acetobacterales > Acetobacteraceae > Paracraurococcus > Paracraurococcus frigidaeris. The sequence continues at coordinate 3,333 of NZ_QLIX01000066.1, forward strand.
CTGAAGCGCTACTTGTCGGTCGCGTCCCGCACGGCGTCCTTTGCACCGCCGGCGGTATTCTGGACCTTACCCTCGACTTTCTCTGCAGCGCCTTCAGCCTGGGTTTTGGTGTCGCCAGTAAGCTTCCCAATGGCTTCCTTGATGGAGCCCTTTACCTGCTTGGCCGAGCCCGCGATGCGATCGCTGTCCATCTGGCCTTCCCCTGAAGCGCTCGGGGCCGGAACCAAGATCGGTTGGCCACGGCGCTGCCCGCATAACCGCGGCCGTACCTCGGAGTTCCGCAAGCGGTCAGGCAATCGGCAAAGGCGAGTGGTGTGCCTGCACTAGTCTGTTAGGGGTGGAGTACTAGTGCCCCGTTATGGAGCGCTCCAAAGCCTCACGGTCGGCCGGGCGCGACACGGTTCGCTGACTCTAATCTGAGAGCCCATCCGGAAAGGAATTGAATCGGCTGAATCGGATGTGATTCTCTGGTCGTGCGGGCGATTCGCGGGGGCAGGCAATGGCGTGGACGGCAGAGC
>NZ_QLIX01000067.1 GCF_003258945.1 Roseicella frigidaeris
GTGGCTGTCCTTTGGCCGGGACGCCCCAGCTTAGCCAGTCACTCGCTCCGCCGCTTCAGCCCCCGCAAATGGCCAAACTCGAGCTTAGAGCCTGTTTGAGAATGGGGTGGCATGGGTTGTCTGGGCGTGATTCACACTGGGGATGTGGACCCGAGAGAGCCGTGGCCGGATGGCCGAGCTTGCCCGTAGGACGAAGCGCTACCCGTCTGACCTGACGGATGAGGAGTGGGCGGTGGTGGAACCGCTGCTGCCTCGACTTGCGCGGCGCGGCAGGCCGCCTGGGGTGGAACTGCGCGAGGTTCTGAACGCGATCCGCTACCTGGCGCGGGCGGGCTGCGGGTGGCGCATGCTGCCGCACGACTTCGGGCCTTGGCAGACGATCTACTGGTGGTTCCGGCGCTTCGTGCGGCGGCTGCTGTTCCACACGATCCACGATGTCGCGCTCATGCTGGATCGGGAGCAGGCGGGACGTGAGGCAAGCCCGTCAGCGGGCGTGCTCGACAGCCAGACGGTCAAGGCGCCGAACGCGCCAAGCGGGGGCGGTTACGACGCGGCTAAGCGGACAAAGGGGCGTAAGCGGCACGTCGCGGTGGACACGGACGGGCGGCTGCTGAGGGTGAACCTGATGNGGAGCGTATGACCGGGGCAAGCTGGCGAGCCTTGCCGCCTGGCGCGACTTCACCATCGAGATCGTGCGCAAGCTGGCGGACCAGAAGGGCTTCCAGGTCCTCCCCCGCCGCTGGGTGGTGGAACGCACCTTCGGCTGGATGACCCGCTGGCGACGCCTCGTCCGCGACTACGAACGCCGCCTCGACGTCTCCGAGGCCATGATCCGCCTCAGTCTCGGCGCCCTCCTCGTCAGGCGTCTCGCACACCCCTGACCATTCTCAAACAGGCTCTAAGAGCGTTTTCCCATCAGTCTGGGTCATACCCGGCTGCGGCGAAGTAGTTGGTGCACTCGGCTGGGGTGAAGCTTGGGATAAAGCGGCCGATGGTGTCCCAAAGTCCTTCGACGGTGCGCTCAGCGGCTTTGCGGAGCAGCGCCTTGAGCTTGGAGAAGGCGTTCTCGATGGGATTGAAATCGGGGCTGTAGGGCGGGAGGTAGAGCAGGCTCGTGCCTGCGGCCTCGATGGAAGCCCTGACGCCCGCGCCCTTGTGGCTGCCGAGGTTGTCCATGATGACGACGTCGCAGGGCCGCAGCTCGGGCACGAGGACCTGGTCGACATAGGCCTGGAAGGCGCGGCCGTTGATCGGGCCGTCGAGGACCATGGGGGCGACCATGCCGGTGTTGCGCAAGCCGGCAACGAAGGTGGTGGTCTTCCAGTGCCCGTGCGGGATGCCGGCCCGCAGGCGCTCGCCCCGGGGTGCCCGGCCGCGGGTACGGGCCATGTTCGTCGAGGCCCAGGTCTCGTCGATAAAGACCAGCTTGGCGGGATCGAGGTCGATCTGGTCGTCGAACCACGCCCAGCGCCGCCTCAGGATGTCCGGCCGGTCCTGCTCCGCGGCATGGGCCGTCTTTTTTTCCACGTCATCCGGCGCCGGTCGAAGAAGCGCCACAGCGTGCCGATCCCGGCCGACACGCCCGCCTTGGCCAGTTCGGCCTGGATCTCCTTCAGCGTGATGTCGGAAGTCCGCTCGACCAAGCCCAGGATCAGCGGGGCATGCCCCTCGATCCGTGCCGTCCGGCGGTCTCCGCCCAGTGGCCCTGGTGCGACCGAGCCCGCCTCCCGCGCCAGCGTTGCCCAGCGGATCGCGCTCGACGCGCTCACCCCGAAGCGGGTCGCCGCCGCCCGGCAGGACGCACCGGCCGCGATCGCTGACACCACCCGCTCCCGCAAATCCACCGACAACGCCTTCGACATGCCCGGCCTCCCTCGCCAGGGATACTGAATCACCTCCCCACGTCCCCGTGGATCACAAGCGATTCAGTCAGACCGGAAACCGCTCTAGCGCTCGTCCGTTGGTCAGCGAACCGCCGCGCGTCGCGTCCGGTGAACGGGAGCGGCAGATGCGGAAGCGCAATATTCTGATCGGGCTGAGTGTCCTCACGACAGCGCTGACGGGCGCCGCCTACGCCCAGAGTGGACGCAGCGCCGCACTGACCCAGGTGGCGCGGTTCGACCACCAGGTCACCGGCGTCGCCGTCACTGCCGACGGGCGCCGCTTCGTCAACTTCCCACGCTGGACCGACGACGCGCCCATATCGGTTGCCGAGGTGATGGCCGACGGCGCGCTCCGGCCCTACCCCGACGTCAAGTGGAACAGCTGGCGCAACGCCAGGGCGAACGAGATGCCGGTCGGCGAGTATTTCGTCTGCGTCCAGTCGATCGTGCCGGACGGCCACGGCAACTTGTGGGTGCTCGATCCCGGCGCGCCCGGCAACGAGAAGATCCTGGAGGGCGCGCCGAAGCTCGTCCGCATCGACCTGAAGACGAATAAGGTGACCAAGGTCATCGCGGTGCCCGGCGACGTTGCGCTGCAGGGCACCTACCTCAACGATATCCGGTTCTCGCCCGATGGCCGGACCGGCTACATCACCGACAGCGGCACGCGCGGCGCAATCATCGTCGTCGACTTGGAGGACGGAAAGAGCTTCCGAGCGCTTGATGGACATCCGTCGACTCAAATCGACAAGAGCGTCACCGTCGCCATCGAGGGCAAGCCGCTTGTCCGCCCCGATGGGCGGCAGCCTACGTTCGCGTCCGACGGCATTGCGATCTCGAATGACGGGAAGACGCTCTACTGGCAGGCGCTGACCGGGAAGACGCTCTATTCGATCGCCACCGACAAGCTGCGCCCCGACGTCAGCGAGCGAGAGCGCAGTGGCGCGGTGCAGACCGTTGCCACCACCGCTGTCGCGGATGGGCTGTGGATGAGCAAGGCTGGGACGCTCTACATTACCTCGCCGACCGATTATTCGATCAGGCGGCTCGCCGGGTCCGGGACGGAGATCGTCTTGACGGATAAGCGGCTACGCTGGCCCGATACGTTCGCCGAAGGTCCCGACGGGACGATCTACGTCACCGCGAGCCACATCCAGGACACGCAGTGGTTCACGCCGGGTGCCCCGCCGTCGATCCGCACCGAGCTGTTCTCGTTCGCTCCTACCCGTTGAGGATCGCCATGACCTACCTGCGCTACCGCGACGACATCGAGACGCTCGAACCAGACGAGCAGGCGACGATCGATGGCATCATCCAGGGGATGACCCAGCAGAGCGAGGTGGTCGAGAAGCGTGAGCAGCATGCCGTGCGCGCCAGCCATGCCAAGAGTTCGGCCTGCGTTGTCGGCACGCTGACGATCGCCGACGACCTTCCGCCGGAGCTGGCGCAGGGGTTGTTCGCCGAGCCGGGCACCTACGAAGTCGCGATCCGCTTTGCGCAGGGGCCGGGCGAGACGCTGGGCGATCGCGTGTCGACACACTGGCCTGCCCCCGTAGAAGTGGTCCGCCGGTGATGTAGCCTGGCGACTGCGGGGGGAGGTTCGGGGATGGCGAGGAAGAAGGCCCACACGCCCGAGGAGATTG
>NZ_QLIX01000068.1 GCF_003258945.1 Roseicella frigidaeris
ATCCACACACCCACACACACCACCCACGCGGGGTGGAGCAGCCCGGTAGCTCGTCAGGCTCATAACCTGAAGGTCACAGGTTCAAATCCTGTCCCCGCATCCAGATTTCCCACGCCTCCTGCACGTCTTGCCCTGCTGCCGTCCTTGCTGCCAAGGTCGGGCATGGAGGGAACACGCATGGCAAGATTGGCGGGCAAGGTCGCCCTCGTCACGGGCGCCGGCACCGGCATCGGCCGCTGCACGGCCGAGCTCTTCGCGCGCGAGGGCGCCCGGCTCGTCATCGCCGAGATCGACGGGCCGAGCGGCGAGGAGACAGCGCATCGCATCACCACCGTCGGCGGCGAGGCGATCTTCCTGCAGACCGATGTCGGCGAGCCGGACAGCATCGCCGAGACCATCCGCCGCGCCGTCGCGCATTACGGCGGCTTGCATGTGCTGCACAACAATGCCGGCGGCTCCACCAGCATCGACAACACCGTCGTCGAGGCACCGCTCGACGAGTTCTGGCGCGCCATCCGCCTCGATCTCTTCGGCACCTTCCTCGGCTGCCGCTTCGGCATCCCGGAGATCATCCGCTCCGGCGGCGGCTCGGTCATCAACATGGCCTCCGTCGTCGCGCTCATGGGCTTCCCCGGCCGCGACTGCTACACCGCGGCGAAGGGTGGCGTGGCGGCGCTGACGCGCTCGCTCGCCGTTGAGTTCGGGCCGAAGCGCGTGCGGGTGAATGCCATCGCCCCGACCGTGACGCTCACCGAGCGCGTGCGTCGGCTGCTCGCCGGCAATGCCGCGATGCAGGGCCTGGCCGATCAGCACTTGCTCGGCCTCGGCGAGCCGATGGACATGGCCCAGGCCGCCCTCTACTTCGCCTCGGATGACAGCCGCATCGTCACCGGTACCATCTTGCCGGTCGATAGCGGCCTGGTGACCGTCTGATGCCCACACCCACCCGCATCGGCTTCCTCGGCCTCGGCCAGATGGGCGCGCCCATGGCCGAGCGCCTGCTCGGCGAGGACGTGCAGCTGCATGTCTACGATCCTCGCCCGGAGGCCATGGCCCCCTTCACCGCCCGCGGTGCCACCGCCTGCGCCTCGCCCAAGGCGGTCGCCGATCGCGCCGAGATCGTCTTCGCCTGCCTGCCCAGCGGAAAGGTGAGCGAGGCGGTGGCGCTCGGGCCCGAGGGCGTCGTCCATGGCAAGGCGCTCCGCCTCTATGCCGAGATGTCGACCATCGGCCGCGCCAGCGTGCAGCGCATCGCCGAAGGCTTGGCGCCGCGCGACATCGCCATGGTCGATGCGCCGATCAGCGGCGGCCCGGCCGGGGCGCGGGCCGGCACGCTCGCCATGCTCGCCGCCGGCGCGCCGGCCGCGGTCGAGCGGCTGCGGCCCTGGCAGTTCCGCATCGGCCGGCAGGTCTTCGTCCTCGGCGAGACGCCCGGCCAGGCGCAGGTGATGAAGCTGGTGAACAACCTGCTCTTCGCCGCCAATGCCGCGACCGCGCTCGAGGCCTTCTCGCTCGGCGCCAAGGCCGGGCTCGATGCCGATGTCATGCTCGAGATGGTCAATGCCGGCACCGGCCGCAGCTTCGCCACCGCCGGCTTCCTGCCGACGGTGCTGAGCGGCGAGCGGCGCTTCGGCGCCAGCATCGGCGTGCTCGACAAGGATGTCGGCCTCGGGCTCGAGGAGGCGCGCAGCCAGGACGTGCCGATGTGGAGCCTGGAGCAGGCGGCGCGGCTCTGGCGCTTCGCCGCCAGCCAGGGCATGGCCGGCGAGGACCTCGCCCAGCTCGCGCGCCTCATCGAGGGCTGGGGCGGCGCGCCGATCCGCGGCCGCTGATCATCCGTCCTCGTCCCGCTTGGCCAGCCAGGCGGCGGCGGCGAGGTCGGCCTGCGAGGGCAGCGGCGCCGCCGGGTCCGCCATCCAGGCGAGCAGGTCGTGGATGACCGTGGCGCGATCGAGGTCGCGCAGCAGCAGGTGGTGGCCCTCGCGGTAATAGGCAATGCACAGCGAGGGCCGCTGCGGCAGGGTCTCGAGCAGGCGCCGCATCGGCGCCTTCGGCACGATGCGGTCATGCGCGCCATAGAGAAGGAGCGCTGGCCCGGTGAATGTCGCCGCCGCCTGCAGCGCCTGGTCCATCAGCTCGACCAGCCCGTAGACGAAATCGACGCGGTACTCCTTCGCCGTCAACGGGTCGCGGGACCAGCGCCGCAGCGCTTCCTGGTTGTCGGAGGGCGAGAAGCCGGGCGCCGCGCCGCTGAAGCCGACCGCCGGGATCAGGCGTGAGGCGATCTCCAGCGTCGTGCGGGAGAAGCCGCTCATGCTCGCCCGGCCACGGATGCCGGGGGCGAGGAGGATGCAGCCCTGCACCGGCGGCGCCCCGGGCGCCTGGGCCGCGACCAGCACCACGGCCGCGCCCATGCTCTCCCCCATCAGGAAGACCGGCAGGCTGGGATGCCGCGCCGCCACCAGCCGCGTGACGGCATGGCAATCGGCGACCAGGGTCGCAGTGCCGGGCCAGAACCCGCGATGCGGCGCGGCGCCGAAGCCGCGCTGGTCATAGGCATAGAGCGCGATGCCCGCCGCGGTGAAGGCCGGCGCCGGCAACTCGAAGGCATTGCGCGAGTAGTCGCCGAAGCCGTGCAGCCCGACCAGGACCGCGCGCGGCGCCGCCGCCGGCAGCCAGGCCTGGACGGGCAGCCGCGCGCCATCCGCCATGACGAACGTCTGGCCGTCGAGGCGCGACTCCCCGGTCGGCGGCCCGGCGGGGATGACGACCGGCGTGCAGCCGCAAAGGGCCGCACCCAAGGATCCCAGGCCGAGCGCCGCGAGGCGCCGCCGCCTCATGGCGCCCCGCATCGACGCCGATGCACCCGCCGTCATCCGCCGACGTCGATCCCGGCGAGCCTCATGCCCGCCCCGGCCGGGCGGCGCAGCAACGGCACGCCCCGGCCACCCTCACTCCGTCTTGCGACGCACCCACTCGCCGGTGCGTTCCATCGCGCCGCCCGTCGCGGTCGCGGCGCGGTCGATGGCGGCGCCGGTCGCCGTCCCGGCGCGGTCGAGCGCCTCGCCCGTCTGGGTGGCCGGCTTCCGGCTCTCGCAGCCCGGCAGGGCCGCCAGGGCGAGGAGACCGAGCAGGGCGGCGCCGCGCCGCGCGCCGCGGATCCATGATGCAGCCTGCGTGACCATCGGTTCCCCATCGGCATCGGATGTCCGGCGCCGGATTTCACCTGCAACCCACCGGGCTGGCAAGCGCCAAGACGCCCTTGGCGCCCCAGGCATTTGTTTTCAGAGCATCTTCACCCGATCAGGTGAGTCCACCTGATCGGGATCTGCTCTAGGTGTCATTGCCAAGGACATTGTCGCTGGTGATGCGTGAGATGGGCGGCAAGCCCTTGAGGGCGGAGTGAGGCCTGAGGG
>NZ_QLIX01000069.1 GCF_003258945.1 Roseicella frigidaeris
CCCCCTCCGATGGAGACGAGCGAATCACGATCCGGGGCCGGTCGCGAGGGGGAATTTCAGCAGCCTGCTAGGTACCCAGACCCTGCTGATGAAAGCCACTAAAGGCATACTGAGCGAGGCGGCTTGTGAGTGAAGGTGATCTGGTTCTGTATCTGCAGCCGGAAGACGGCGTCCCTCTGCCAAACGGTGACCTATGGACCGCTGATCGAGAGCTGAGGGCCAGCGGCGTGAAGGCGGACCCCCGGGTCTTCATCCAGGACGGCATGGAGCAGGCGATAACCCACCTAGGGGAGTGGACCATCAAGGCGGGTCCCTTCGTCGCTCCGGCCGTGGCGGCGGTCGCCGGTGCCTGGCTGCAGGCCCGCGTCGGCCGGAAGGTCCGCTTGAAGTACGGCACCGTGGAGGTCGAGGCGCGCACGCCCGCCGAGGCCCAGAAACTGCTGGCGCTCATCCCACCGGAGCCGGTCTCCCCAACGCAGGAAGGCGGTGAGAAGTGACCGTCGAGGACCAAGCGAGACATCGGGCCAACGGTGCCACCTGGCCGGCGGAGTTCCCGCCGCTCAATATTGCCCTCCGCAGTGCTGAGGGGGCCGAGCTCGTCGCCGGCGTCAGCTACGAGACCCCCGACCGGCGGCCTGTGGCGTATGTGCGGAAGGGCTCGGTCGAGATTCGGATCGGCGCCGCCGAGCTACGCCGCCTGGCGCAGCTGGCGACCGATCATGAGCGCCGGGCGCAGGGGAGGGGAGGGGCGTGAGCACCCCTCCGAAGCCAACGCCGGTTCCGGCGATCTCCGGTGAGCCGGCCGAGGTGACGACGGCTGCCCTGTCGCCCGCGGCCCGCGACGCCATGGAGGAGGCGGTCAGGTTCGCCCGCGATGCCCTCTCCGACAACACGCGCCTCGCCTACGCCTCCGACTGGCAGAATTTCGCCGCATGGTGCAGCGCGGCCGGGCTTGCCTCCTTGCCGGCACCGCCGGAGACCGTCGCCGCCTATCTGGCCGTCCAGGCGCGCACCTATGCCGTCGCCACGCTGCGCCGACGGCTGGTGTCGATCAGCAAGGCCCACCGCATTGCCGGGCACACTGCATTCTGGGCGGGCCACCCGGTCATCAGCGAGACCCTGCGCGGCGTGACACGCACGCGCGGCCGACCGCAGCGCCGCGCCGCCGCCCTCACCACCCCGGAAATCCGGCGCCTCGTCGCCGGCTGTGGACCCGACCTTGCCGGCCTGCGCGACCGGGCGCTCATCCTTCTGGGCTATGCCGCCGCCCTCCGCCGCAGCGAGCTGGTCGCCGTCGATGTGGAGCACCTCAGGTTCGACGCGCAGGGCCTGCGGCTGCATATCCCGCATAGCAAAGGCGACCAGGCGGGGGAGGGGGAGGATCTCGGCATCCCGCGCGGCCAGCGCCGCGACACCTGCCCGGTCCGCGCCATCGAGGCGTGGCTGCAGGCCTCAGACACGCGGTTCGGGCCGGTGTTCCGCAAGATCAACCGATGGGGCGGGGTGGAGCCGGGACGGCTGCACCCGGACGGTGTGCGACAGATCCTCAGCCGGCGGGCCGAGCAGGCCGGGATCGCGGGCACTGCGCTTGAGCCGGTCAGCCCGCACGGGTTAAGGGCGGGCTTCGTGACGCAGGCCTACAAGGCCGGCCTGCGAGACGAAGAAATCATGCAGCACAGCCGGCACCGCGACCTCCGGACGATGCGCCGGTATGTGCGACGGGCAAAGCTGCTCGAGGACAGCCCGGCGAAGCGCTTGGATCTGTAGATGGCTTTACGGCTTGGTGGCATGCCGTATAGGCATTCGGTCAACCTCCACGGGGTCACTGCACGACCCGTGAAAAACCGCACGCTACTGGATAAAACCTGACACTTGGGACCGATCGGACAACCGGCGCTTTCAACCCTTCTCAGACCTTCCTGTGCAGTCCCTCCAAGGCCTGGATTCGAAGGCGAAGCGGTCATATGCCCTAGGACGTCCTGATCGGCGGCTTCGCGCCCATCCTCGCCGTTCGGCCCGCGAATTGCCAATCCCAGTACCGGCCGCCTATTCGCGTGCTTTGCCGCGCCACTGGGCACCGGCAATTGGGAAAAAACCGTCCTCGGGGAAAAATTCACCGAATGTCAGTTTATAACCAAGAGCAGTTGTTATAGAAAAAGCCAGTTTACGCTGATAATCCACTTAGCCAAGATATTCAGAATACAGTGACACGGGCTCCTCGCTTGCCGCATTTCGAGCACTTAAACCGATCCTTTAGGACTTTCAAACTAATTCCTGATGCATCGTACCGCCTAAGGTCATTTATATTGAAGATAGCGGGTTTGCGGCAGAAGTATATAGATCCGCAGCGTACTAGCATTTCCGAGTCGTCCTCTATCCATTCGGTCAGAGTTTCGGGCGATCTCGAAAGGCGTTCTATATCCGACCGCCACTGCTGGGCTTCGTCACTGTTCCAGTCAATCTGAATAGTCGATGATCTAGCAACGAAACGGGTTTTGCCGCAGTTTATAGAGGGCTCGTAGTCTTTGCCGTGATCCTTAATAAGGTCGGCTTCGTAGAGGAAATTGCCATCCTTCTCGAGTGTGTAATCAAAAATGATTTCTAATAAATTTGAAGTATCCTTCCCGTCGCTTTCTCTTCTGATGTAGAGGCCCTGTATCCCGCTGCCGTTTAAGTCCCGGCTGAAATCGAAGCGGAGACCTCGGCGAAGGGAGAAGAAATATTCATGATCATGCATGGCCAGTGCCAATCTGGCTATATCGTCGCACGTGACCTCCTGCAGGGTAGGCCCATCAACCGGTAACTTGATGGTTTCTCCCTGGCTTACGCTACGGATGATCGGTTTGCCGGTGTGCACATTCATGATGTTTCCTGCGTTTGGTATCCAGTCGAGCCCGTTTAGGGTTCGTCCGAATATACGTCGTTTAGCGCGGCTCCGACTACCTGCCGTCCATCGAGCGAAAGGCGGCTTTTGTCGGGACCACGCCATGCCGGGCGAGCGCGGGCGGGCTGCTGCCATGTCCGCTTATGAGGGTGAAGCAGACCTCCGTGCGGCAGCTGTCTACAGCCGCTTCACGCCTGATTCGGTCAGCCACGGGCATGAGGCTTCCTCCGTAGCGTTCAGGAGGTAACAGGCCCTAATGTGCTTGCCCTTCTCTCGAGCAATTTTCATGAAGAACTAAATTAGTATCAGCGGGCGCGGCTTGCCTCAGTAAGAGCCCATCCGGGAAGTTCTGATTCAGGCGGAGGGGGTTGCGGCCAGCCGTCGCAGCATGATGCGGATCATGGCCAAGCGGACGAAGGCGCAAGCGATGC
>NZ_QLIX01000007.1 GCF_003258945.1 Roseicella frigidaeris
AGCTCATCGTCCTCGCCAACGCACTCATCCGCGACAACAAACCCTACGCCCCAGCCTAAAACACCACATTCACACAAAAGACAGTTGCTTGGCTTCGCGCCACTGGGCGCGGCGCCCGTTCGGGCGCTCGGCATGAATGAATCCTTCATGCCGTTGGCATCAGATCGCCCCCGCCGCGAAATCCGGCGCGACCGGCGCGGCGCAGACCCCGGCCGCCTCCAGCGCCGCCGCGGCGCGGAACAGCACCGCCTCCTCGAAGGGCCGGCCGATGAGCTGCACGCCGATCGGCAGCGCCCCCTCGGCCCGCGGCACCGGCGCGGCGATGACCGGCAGGCCGATGGCGCTGATCGGCTGGGTGAACAGCCCCAGGGAGGGCCGCAGCGGCAGGCTGGCGCCGTCCAGCTCCAACGTCTCCTGGCCGATCGGCGTGGCCGGCACCGGCGTCGCCGGGGCGAGCAGGATGTCCCAGTCGCGTTGCAGGGCCCGCATCGACTCCCGCGCCAGCCCCCGCACCCGCTGCGCCTGGGAGACCCAGGCCGCCGGCAGCAGCGCGCCGGCCAGCAGCCGGTCCTGGATCAGCGGCTCGTAATCCTCGAGCCGCGTCCGCAGCGTCGGCAGGTGCAGCGCGCCGCCCTCGGCCGAGGTGATGAGGAAGGCGGCGGCGCGCGCGGCCTCCGCCATGTCCCATGCCACCGTCGCCGTCGCGCCGAGCGCCCGCGCCACCGCGGCCACCGCCTTGCGCGCCGCCGCCGATTGCTGCCGGCCGAACCAGCCGCCCAGCACGGCGATGCGCAGGCCGCCGATCCCGGCCCCCAGGCCGGGCAGCACCGGCGCCGGCGGCTGCGGCGCCTGCGCCGGATCCTCAGGATCGGGCCCCTGCAGGGCATCGTAGCCGGCGGCGAGGTCGGCGACGCTGCGGGCGAAGGGCCCGACATGGTCGAGGGAATGGACGAAGGGAAAGGCGCCGTGGCGGGACAGCCGGCCATAGCTCGGCTTCAGGCCCCAGACGCCGTTCAGCGAGGCGGGGACGCGGATCGATCCATTGGTGTCGGTGCCGAGGCTGAGCGGCACCAGCCCGGCAGCGACGGCCGCCCCCGAGCCGCCGGAGGAGCCGCCGGCGATGCGCCCCACGGGGTGCGCCATGTCGTGCGGGTTGCGCGCCGGCCCGTCATGGCTGTTCTCGGTGGTGAAGCCATAGGCGAACTCGTCCATGTTGAGCGCGCCGAGGCAGATCGCCCCGGCCGCTTCCCATCGCCGGACCAGGAAGGCGTCGCGCGTCGCCGGCGGCGCGGTCCGGCGGATGCGGCTGCCGGCCAGGGTCGGGATGCCGGCGAGGTCGAACAGGTTCTTGGCGGCGACGGGCAGGCCGGCCAGCGGCCCGACCGCCTCGCCGGCCGCGATGCGCCGATCGAGGGCAGCGGCGGTGGCCAGTGCCCGGTCCGCGAGCAGGGCGGTGAAGGCGTTCACCGCCGGGCCGCGGTCCCGGATGCGGGCCAGCGCCGTCTCGGTCACGGCGCGCGCGGTGGTCTCGCCGGCCTGGATGCGGGCGGCGAGGGCGAGGGCCGGGCCCGGGGTCATGGCTGGTAGACCGGCGCCGGCTCGGCGGTCTCGTCGAGCGGGACCGCGAGCGCCGGCGCCCCGACCCGCGCCACCAGCGCCAGCGCCGCCGCGACCCTGGCCTGGCGCGCGGCATCGAGCCGCAACCCTACCGCGGGGGCGACACTGGCGACATACGCCGCTGGGTCGAAGCGGTCGGGCTCGGGCATGGGGGCCTCCTCGGGCGGTCTCGCCGGCTCCATGCCGGTTTCGTGCCGGGGCGCGCCGGCGCACATCTCGCGCATGCGTGATACCAATCGATGGCGCCGATCGGTTGGAGCGGCGTTTCGCGCCGGACATGGCTACGGGGGACATGATGGCAGCACGACGCGGCAGCAAGCCGAAAGCAGCGGCGCGTGCGGCAGCCGGGCCGACGCCGGCCACGCCGCCACGACAGCCGGCGGAGGCCCAGGCGGCGGCACCGGTGGCGCTCCCGGCGGCATCGGCGGCCGCCGTGGTGACGGGACCGCCGGCGCCCCGGATCTACCTGCTGCACCCGCTCCTGGTGGGGACCCTGCCGCAATGGGACGCGGCCTTCGCCCGGGTGGCGGAGCTCGGCTTCGACACCGCCCTGGTCGCCCCGCCCTTCGCCGCCGGACCCACCGGCAACATCTACCATCTGGCCGATCCGGATGCGCCGCATCCGATCCTCGACGCCGATGGCGATGCGACGGCGGCCCTGGCGGCGCTCGCCGCCAAGGCGAAAGCGGCCGGACTGGCCCTCTACCTCGACATCGTGCTCGACCGTGTCGCCGCCGAGGGCGCGATGCGGGCGGATCACCGCGACTGGTTCGAGGGCGATGGCCAGTCCGGCCCGCCCGATCCCCGGCAGGCGCCGCCCGAGCGCGGCACCGCCCGCGCCCGCTGGGAGGCGCCGGAGGTCGCCGAGGCGCTCGGCGCCTGGTGGGAGGCACGGCTCGGCCGCTTCGCCGAGGCCGGCATCGCCGGCTTCCGCTGCGACGCCCCGCACCGGGTGCCAGCCGCGGTCTGGCGCCGGCTCACCGCCGCGCTGCCGCACTGCCGCTTCCTCGCCTGGACCGCCGGCATCCCGGCCGGCGACCTGGCGCCGCTCGCCGGGGCCGGCTTCGCCGCGGTCTTCGACAGCCTCGGCTGGTGGGACCTGAAGGGCGGCTGGCTGGCCGAGGAGGCGGCGCGGCTGGCCGCCATCGCCCCGGTGATCGCCACCGTCGAGCCGCCCTTCGGCCCCCGTCTCGCCGCCCGCGACCCGGATAGCTGGAGCGCCGAGCGGGAGGCGCAGCGGCAGCTCCGCCTCGCCTGCGGCATCGGCAGCGGGCTTCTGGTGCCGATGGGCTTCGAATACGGCGCCCGCCGGCCGCTCGACCCGGCGCGCGACCGGCCCGGCGACTGGGAGTGGCTGCGCGCCCATACCGGCTTCGACCTCTCGGCCGAGCTGCGGGCGGCGAATGCGGCGCTGGCCGGGCGGGCGCTGACCCGGGCGGAGCTGCGTCCCCTCTCCGGCCCCGGCGCCTCCGTGACGGCGCTGCTGCGCGCGGTGGCGCCGGATGTGCGCGAGGCCGGGGCGGCGACACTGGTGCTCGCCAATGCCGACCTGCACGACGGCGCCAGCGTCGCCCTCGCCACGCTGCTGCCGGGCGCCGGCGCCGCCTTCGCGCGCTTCCGGTCGGTCTCGCCGGCAGCGGCCGAGGTGCTGACGCCGCTCGCCACGGTGCAGCTCGCCCCGGGCGAGGTGCGGCTCTACGCGGCCGAGCCGCCGCAGCCGATCCGCACCGCCGCGGCCGTCACCCCGGCCCCGGATGTCGCCGCCGCCGCGGCGGCGCCGCGCATCGGCATCGAGGCGGTGGCGCCGGCGGTGGATGGCGGCCGCTTCCCCGTCAAGCGCACGGTCGGCGAGGTGGTCGAGGTCACCTGCGACCTGATCTGCGACGGCCACGACAAGCTCGGCGCCGTGCTGCTCTGGCGCGCCGCCGACGAGACCGCCTGGTCCGAGACGCGCCTGACGCCGCTCGGCAACGACCGCTGGATGGCGCGCTTCCCGCTCGAGCGCATGGGCCGCTACGTCTTCGCCGTCGAGGCCTGGCGCGACGCCTTCGCCACCTTCCGCGACGAGCTGGAGAAGAAGCACGCCGCCAATGTCCCGATCGGCCTGGAGCTGGAGGAGGGACGCATCCTGGTCACCACGGCCGGCAAGCGCGCCGGCGGGGCGCTGTCGCAGCTCGCCGAGCGGCTGCAGGGCGCGCCGGACCAGGAGCGGCTGACGCTGCTGATGGCGCCCGAGACGGCGCGCTTCATGGCCGAGGCCGACGACCGCCCCTTCCGCGCCCGCAGCGCCGAGATGCCGCTCGACGCCGAGCGCACCGGTGCCGGCTTCGCCAGCTGGTACGAGCTGTTCCCGCGCAGCCAGAGCGGCGACGCGGCGCGGCACGGCACCTTCGACGACGTCATCCGCCGCCTGCCGCATATCCGGGCGATGGGCTTCGACGTGCTGTACTTCCCGCCCATCCATCCGATCGGCCGGGCCTTCCGCAAGGGGCGCAACAACACGCTGACCCCGGGCCCGGACGATCCCGGCAGCCCCTACGCCATCGGCTCGGAGGAGGGCGGGCACGACGCGATCCATCCGCAGCTCGGCACGCTCGAGGATTTCCGCCGGCTGGTCGCGGCGGCGCGGGAGCACGGCCTCGAGCTGGCGCTCGACTTCGCCATCCAGTGCAGCCCGGACCATCCCTGGCTGAAGCAGCACCGGGACTGGTTCGACTGGCGGCCGGACGGCTCGCTCCGCTACGCCGAGAACCCGCCGAAGAAGTACCAGGACATCGTCAACGTCGATTTCTACAACGAGGGCTCGGTGCCCTCGCTCTGGATCACGCTGCGCGACGTGGTGCGCTTCTGGGTGGACCAGGGCGTGCGGCTGTTCCGGGTGGACAATCCGCACACCAAGCCCTTCCCCTTCTGGGAATGGCTGATCGCCGACATCCGCGCGCAATGCCCGGAGGCGGTGTTCCTGGCCGAGGCCTTCACCCGGCCGAAGGTGATGTACCGCCTGGCGAAGATCGGCTTCAGCCAGTCCTACACCTACTTCACCTGGCGCAATTACAAGCAGGAGATCCAGGACTACCTGACGGAGCTGACGACGACGGCGCCGCGCGACTTCTTCCGGCCGCATTTCTTCGTCAACACGCCCGACATCAACCCGCCCTTCCTGCAGACGGGCGGCCGCGCCGCGCACCTGATCCGCGCCTTCCTGGCGACCACGCTCTCGGGCCTCTGGGGCATGTACCAGGGCTTCGAGCTCTGCGAGGCGACGCCGCTGCCCGGGCGCGAGGAATACCTGGACTCGGAGAAATACGAGATCCGGGTCTGGCCGGAGCGGCGGCCCGGCGATATCGTGGAGGAGATCACCCGGCTGAACATGATCCGGCGCGGCAACCCGGCGCTGCAGACGCATCTGGGAATCGCCTTCCACAACGCCTTCAATGACCAGGTCCTGTGGTACCGCAAGGCCACCACGGACCGGAGCAACGTGGTGCTGTGCGCCGTCAGCCTCGATCCGCGCAACGTCCAGGAGGCGGCGGTCGAGCTGCCGCTCTGGGAATGGGGGCTGCCGGACGGGGCGGCGCTGGAGGCGGAGGATCTGATGACGGGCTGGCAGTTCACCTGGCAGGGCAAGGTGCAGCGACTTCGGCTGGATCCCGGCGGCCTGCCCTTCGGGATCTGGCGGGTGCGGCCGGCGGGGGGCGTGTGATGTCCCGCCGCAGCGACGACGGCAGGGACCTCAGCCCCTCCATGGCCGAATTGCGCGCCACCCAGCCCCTCGCGCCGCGCCGCGGCGGCCCGGCCACGGTGCACCGGGTGGCATCGCATCCGCGCGACCCGCAATGGTACCGCGACGCGGTGGTCTACCAGCTCCACGTCAAGAGCTTCTTCGACGCCAACGACGACGGCATCGGCGACTTCGCCGGGCTGCTGCAGAAGCTCGACTACATCGCCGAGCTCGGCGTCGACACGCTCTGGCTGCTGCCCTTCTACCCGAGCCCGCTGCGCGACGATGGCTACGACATCGCCGACTATCGCGGGGTGAACCCGAGCTACGGCACGCTGCAGGATGCCCGCCGCTTCGTGCGGGAGGCGCATGCCCGCGGCCTCAAGGTCATCACCGAGCTGGTCATCAACCACACCAGCGACCAGCATCCCTGGTTCCAGCGCGCCCGCAGCGCGCCGCCCGGCTCGCTGCACCGCAACTACTATGTCTGGTCGGACAGCGACCAGAAGTACGACGGTACGCGCATCATCTTCCTCGATACGGAGAAGTCCAACTGGACCTTCGATTCGGTGGCCGGGCAATATTTCTGGCACCGCTTCTACAGCCACCAGCCGGATCTGAACTTCGAGAATCCGCGCGTCCTGTCGGAAGTGCTGAACGTCATGCGCTTCTGGCTCGATATCGGGATCGACGGGCTGCGGCTCGACGCCGTGCCCTATCTGCGCGAGCGCGAGGGCACCAACAACGAGAACCTGCCGGAGACGCACGAGGTGCTGCGGCTGATCCGCAGCAAGCTCGACCAGGGCTTCCAGGGCCGCATGCTGCTCGCCGAGGCCAACCAGTGGCCGGAGGACACGCAGCAGTATTTCGGCAACGGCGACGAATGCCAGATGGCCTTCCATTTCCCGCTGATGCCCCGGATGTACATGGGCATCGCGCAGGAGGACCGCTTCCCGATCACCGACATCCTGCGGCAGACCCCCGACATCCCGGATGGCTGCCAATGGGCGATCTTCCTGCGCAACCATGACGAGCTGACGCTCGAGATGGTCACCGACCGCGAGCGGGACTATCTCTGGAACACCTATGCCGCCGACAAGCGGGCGCGCATCAACCTCGGCATCCGCCGCCGTCTCGCGCCGCTGCTCGAGCGCGACCGTCGCCGCATCGAGCTGATGAACGGCCTGCTGCTCTCCATGCCCGGCACGCCGGTGATCTATTACGGCGACGAGATCGGCATGGGCGACAACATCTTCCTGCGCGACCGCGACGGCGTGCGCACGCCGATGCAGTGGTCGCCGGACCGCAATGGCGGCTTCTCGAAGGCCGATCCGGCGGCGCTGGTGCTGCCGGTGCTGCAGGACCCGCTCTACGGCTACCAGGCCGTGAATGTCGAGACGCAGTCGCGCGACCCGCACAGCCTGCTGAACTGGATGCGCCGCATGCTGGCGGTGCGCAAGCGCAGCCGCGCCTTCGGCCGCGGCAGCATGCGGCTACTCTATCCGGCGAACCGCAAGGTGCTGGCCTATCTACGGGAATACGACGGCGACACAATCCTCTGCGTCTTCAACCTCTCCCGCTCGGCGCAGGCGGTGGAGCTCGACCTTTCCGCCTGCAGCGGGCAGGTGCCGGTGGAGATGCTGGGCGGCACGAGCTTCCCGCCGATCGGTCAGCTTCCCTACCTGCTGACCCTGCAGCCCTATGGCTTCTACTGGTTCGTCCTCGCCACCGAGAAGGCGCTGCCGCCCTGGCACGCCCCCTCGCCCGAGCCGCTGCCTGACCTCCGAACCCTTGTCCTGAAGGCCGACGTGAAGGAACTCCTTGGCGACGCCGTTCGCGGCGAGATCGAGCGGGACATCCTGCCTGCCTACCTCCCGAAGCGGCGCTGGTTCGCCGCCAAGGGCGAGACGCTGGAGGGTGTCCGCCTGACCGCCATCGCCGCCTTGCCCGAAGCGAAGGGCGCGGTGGTCATGGCCGAGGTTGAGGTCAGGCTGCCGGGGCGGGTGGAGCGCTATGCCCTGCCCCTCGGCGGCGTCGAGGACACGGATGGCATCGGCCCGCTGCCGGCGCAGCTGGCCCTGACGCGGCTGCGGCAGGGCCGGCGGGTCGGCTTCCTGACCGACGCCTTCGCCGACAACCGCCTGCCGACCGCCGCGCTGCAGGCGCTGCGCGACGGCCTGGCGCTGCAGACCGATGACGGCGAGATCCACTTCCGGTCCACCTCGCGCCTCGCCGAGCTGACCCTGCCGGACGCGCCGGAGATCCGCCGGCTCTCGGCCGAGCAGTCCAACTCCTCGCTCATCTATGGCGACCAGGTCGTGCTGAAGATCATCCGGCGCATCAATCCCGGAATCCATCCGGAAGCCGAGATGACGCGCTACCTGACCGAGGCGGGATTCGCCAATACGGCGCCGCTGCTCGGCGAGGTGGTGCGCATCGCGCCGGACGGCACGCCGAACACGCTGATGCTGGCGCAGGGCTTCGTCCGCAACCAGGGCGATGGTTGGGCCTGGACGCTCGACTGGCTCGGCCGCGCCGTTGACGAGGCGGCGCTGACCGAAACGCCGCCGGAGGACCCTTTCGCCGGCTATCTGGCCTTCGCCGGCGCGCTCGGCCGCCGCCTGGGCGAGTTGCACGCAGCCCTGGCGAAGCCGACCGACCAGCCGGCCTTCGCGCCGGAGACGGCGACGGAGGAGGACCGCGCGGGTTGGGCGAAGGGGGCGCTGGAACAGCTCGACCCGGCGCTCGAGCTGCTGCGCTCGCGTGAGTTGCCGGAGGATATCGCCCCGCTCGCCGAGCGGCTGCTGTCGCGGGCCGATGCGCTGCGCGCGGCGACGCACCGGCTGGCGCAATCGGCGGCGGGGGCGCTGAAGACGCGCGTGCATGGCGACTTCCATCTGGGCCAGGTGCTGGTGGCGCAGGGCGATGCCGTCATCGTCGACTTCGAGGGCGAGCCGGCGCGGCCGCTCTCCGAGCGGCGCGCCAAGGGCAGCCCGCTGCGCGATGTCGCCGGCCTGCTGCGCAGCTTCGACTACGTGTCGCACGTGGCGAACTCGACGGAAGGCTCGGGCGCTTCGGCGGCCGCGCCCTCCGAGCGGCGCACGGCGCTGATCGCCCGCTGGCAGCAGCAATCCGAGCGTGCCTTCCTCGATGCCTATCACGCGGCGGAGGCCGCCGCGCCCAATCCCTGGGTGCCGGCGGACGCCGAGGCTGCGCTGCTCGACCTCTTCCTGATCGAGAAGGCGGCCTATGAAATCCGCTACGAGGCGGCGAACCGTCCGGCCTGGATCGGTGTGCCGCTGCGTGGCCTTGCCTCCCTGGCGGAGCGGATCACTGCATGAATCAGTCCTATGACGCGCTGGCCGCGGGCCGCCACGGCGACCCGTTCTCCCTCCTCGGTCCACATGACGGCGAGGTGCGCAGCTTCCAGCCTGGGGCGCGCGGCGTCGCGGTGCTGGCGCGCGATGGCGGCGAGGAGATCGGCCGGCTCGAGAAGGTGCATCCGGCCGGCCTCTTCTCCGGCCGGGTGTCGCGCCAGGTGCCCTACCGGTTGCGGATCGAATGGCCGGGGCTGACGCAGGAGACCGAGGATCCCTATGCCTTCGGCCTGCTGCTCGGATCGCTCGACCTGCATCTCTTCAGCGAGGGCCGGCATTTCGAGCTGGCCAAGGTGTTCGGCGCGCAGGCGATGGAGATGGAGGGCGTGCCCGGCGTGCGCTTCGCGCTCTGGGCGCCGAATGCGCGCCGCGTCTCGGTCGTCGGCGATTTCAACGGATGGGATGGACGGCGCCATCCGATGCGGCTGCGGCCTGAAGCGGGCGTGTGGGAGCTGTTCATCCCGCGCCTGCAACCCGGAGCCGTCTACAAATACGAGTTGGTCGGGCCGGACGGGGCGCTTCTGCCGCTGAAGGCCGACCCGATCGCCCAGGCGACGGAGCTGCCGCCGGCCACCGCCTCCCGCGTCCTCGATCCGGCTCCCTTCGCCTGGACGGATGAGGGCTGGATGGCGCGGCGCGGCGCGGCACAGGCGCCGGGCGCGCCGATCTCCATCTACGAGGTGCATGCCGGCTCCTGGTGGCGCGATGCGGAGGGCGAATCGCTCGACTGGGACCGGCTGGCCGACCGGCTGATCCCCTATGTGCAGGGCATGGGCTTCACCCATCTCGAATTCCTGCCGATCATGGAGCATCCCTTCGGCGGCTCCTGGGGCTACCAGCCGCTCTCCATGTTCGCGCCGAGCGCCCGGTTCGGCTCGCCCACCGGCTTCGCCCGGTTCGTCGACCGTGCCCATGCCGCCGGCATCGGCGTCATCCTCGACTGGGTGCCGGCGCATTTCCCGACCGATGCGCATGGCCTCTACCGCTTCGACGGCACGGCGCTCTACGAGCATGCCGATCCGCGCGAGGGCTTCCACCGCGACTGGAACACGGCGATCTACAATTTCGGCCGCAACGAGGTGCGCGGCTTCCTGCTCGCCAGCGCGCTGCATTGGCTGGAGCACTACCATGTGGACGGGCTGCGCGTGGATGCCGTGGCCTCCATGCTCTACCGCGACTACTCCCGGCCGGCCGGCGAGTGGATCCCGAACCGCTTCGGCGGGCGGGAGAATCTCGAGGCCGTCGCCTTCCTGCAGGAGATGAACGCCGTCGTCGCGGAACGCTGCCCCGGCGCCGTCACCATCGCCGAGGAAAGCACGGCCTGGCCCGGCGTGACCCGGCCGACCGGCGAGGGCGGCCTCGGCTTCGACTACAAATGGAACATGGGCTGGATGCACGATTCGCTCCATTACATCGAGCAGAATCCGGTGCACCGACAGTACCACCACGACAGCATGACCTTCGGCCTGGTCTATGCCTGGAGCGAGAAGTTCATCCTGCCCCTCAGCCATGACGAGGTGGTCTATGGCAAGGGCTCGCTCGTTGGGAAGATGCCGGGCGACACCTGGCAGAAGCTCGCCAATCTGCGCGCCTATCTCGGCTTCATGTGGACGCATCCCGGCAAGAAGCTGCTCTTCATGGGCGGCGAGATCGCCCAGCCGGCGGAGTGGAACCACGATGCCAGCATCGCCTGGCCGCTGCTCGACGATGCCGGCCATCGCGGCATCCAGCGCCTGGTGAACGACATCAACGCCGCCTATCGCGCGGTGCCGGCGCTGCACCGCCGCGACGCCGCGCCCGAGGGCTTCCGCTGGGTGGTGGGCGACGACCGGGCGCAGAGCGTCTTCGCCTTCCTGCGCTTCGGCGGCGCCAATGACCCGCCGGCCCTCGTCGTTTGCAACATGACGCCGGTGCCGCGCCACGGCTACCGGATCGGCGTTCCGCGCGGCGGCACCTGGCACGAGATGTTGAACACCGATGCCGCCGCCTATGGCGGGACCAACAGCGGCAACGGTGGTTGGATCACCGCGGAGCCCACGCCGAGTCACGGCTTCGGCGAGAGCCTCAGCCTCGTCCTGCCGCCGCTCGCGGTCCTCATCCTGGTGCCGCAGGGCGGCTGAGGGGCGGCAGCCATCGCGCCGGCGCGCCGGGGGCGAGGGTCCCGGCGGCCCGGGGCGCGCCACGCGGGGCCGCTGACAGGAGGGGCCGGCCTCCGCAGCCTCCAGGGCGTCCGGCCCGGCACATCCAGACCACAGGGGTAGCATGCCGCCCACACCGAACCATTTGCTGCCCGGCCGGCCCGATCCGCTGGGGGCGAATTGGGACGGGCTCGGGGTCAATTTCGCCGTCTTCTCGGCGAATGCCGAACGCATCGATCTCTGTCTCTTCGATGCCTCCGGCCGGCGCGAGATCGCCCGCCTGCCCATGCCGGAATGCACCGACGAGGTCTGGCACGGCTACCTGCCCGAGGCGCGGCCGGGGCAGATCTACGGCTACCGCGCCTACGGCCCCTACGAGCCGCGGCACGGCCATCGCTTCAACCCGCACAAGCTGCTGCTCGACCCCTATGCCAAGCAGTTGCATGGCGAGCTGCGCTGGTCCGACGTGCTGCTCGGCTACCGGCCGGGCGGCGGCCGCACCGACCTGTCCTTCGACCGCCGCGACAGCGCCCCCGCCATGCCGAAATGCGTGGTGGTGGACGACAGCTTCGCCTGGGGCGACGACCGCAACCCGCAGGTGCCCTGGGACCGCACCGTCCTCTACGAGGCGCATGTCCGCGGCCTGACCATGCGGCGCGAGGACATCGCCCCGCGCGAGCGCGGCACCTTCCGCGCCCTGGCCGATCCGCGGGTGATCGAGCACCTGCAGCGGCTCGGCGTCACCGCCATCGAGCTGCTGCCGATCCACGCCTTCCTGCAGGACCGTTTCCTGGTCGCCAAGGGGCTGCGGAATTACTGGGGCTACTCCACCCTCGCCTTCTTCGCGCCGGAGCCGCGCTACCTGATCGAATCCTGGATGCGCAACGAGCTGAAGGTGGCGGTGCGCCGCCTGCACGGCGCCGGCATCGAGGTCATCATGGACGTGGTCTACAACCACACCTGCGAGGGCAGCGAGCTCGGCCCGACGCTATGCTGGCGCGGGCTCGACAACGCCTCCTACTACCGGCTGATGCCGGGCGACGAGCGGCACTGCATCAACGACACCGGCACCGGCAACACCGTCAACCTCAGCCATCCGCGGGTGCTGCAGATGGTCATGGACAGCCTGCGCTACTGGGTGACGGAGTACCGGATCGACGGCTTCCGCTTCGATCTCGGCACCATCCTCGGCCGCGAGGGCACCGGCTTCGATCCGGGAAGCGGCTTCTTCGACGCGGTGCGGCAGGACCCCATCCTCTCCCGCGTCAAGCTGATCTCGGAGCCCTGGGATATCGGCCCGGGCGGCTACCAGCTCGGCAACCACCCGCCCGGCTTCGCCGAGTGGAACGACCGCTTCCGCGACGGCATCCGCCGCTTCTGGCGCGGCGATGCCGGCATGCGGGCCGAACTGGCCGCGCGGCTGACCGGCTCGGCCGAGCTCTTCGACCATCGCCGGCGCCGCCCCTGGGCCAGCGTCAACTACGCCGCCTCGCATGACGGCTACCCGCTGCTCGACGTCGTCTCCTACGAACGCAAGCACAACGAGGCGAATGGCGAGGACAACCGCGACGGCCACAACGAGAATTTCAGCCGCAACTGGGGCGTCGAGGGCGAGACCCAGGACCCCGACATCGTCGCCGTCCGGCATGCGGTGCTGCGCGCCATGCTGGTCACCGTCTTCGCCTCGGCCGGCACGCCGATGCTCTTGGCCGGCGACGAGATGCTGCGCACCCAGAAGGGCAACAACAACGCCTACAACCAGGACAACGAGACCAATTGGGTGGATTGGGAACGCGCGGCGCGGCCTGAGGCGCTGGCGCTGCAACGCTTCACCGCCCGGCTGATCGCGCTCCGCCAGCGCCTCTCCCCCCTGCGCCCGCCGATCTTCCTGCATGGCGTGACGGAACTTCGGCCCGGCCTGAACGACATTGCATGGTTCGATCAGCACGGAAGAGCCATGACGCCCGAGGCCTGGAACGATCCCGAGGCGCGCACCCTGGCGCTCCGCCGCGCCGCCGCCGCCGGGGATGGCAGCGTCGAGGTCACGCTGCTGCTGCTGAATGCCGACAGCGCCGGGCACGCCTTCGCCCTGCCGACGCCGCGGCTCGGCTGGACGCTGATGCTGGACAGCGGCCATCCCGAGGCCGAGGAACGACCGGTGCTGGACGAGGCGGTCCCCGTCGCGCCGCATGGCGCCGTATTGCTCGCGACGCGGCTGCCGGCGGCATGAGCGGCGTCGCGCAGGAGACAGGGTGGGGCGCGACGCTGCTCGCCCCCGACCGCACGCGCTTCCGCCTCTGGGCCCCGGATGCGCCCGAGGTCACGCTCGAGATCGAGGGCCGGCCGCCGCAGCCGATGGTGCCGCAGGGCGAGGGCTGGCACGAAGCCACGGCCCCGGTCGGCGCCGGCGCGCGCTATCGCTTCCGGGTCTCGCCCGACCTGGCCGTGCCCGATCCCGCCTCGCGCCTGCAGGCGGGCGACGTGCACGACCCCTCCATCGTCCTCGACCCGCGCGCCTATGCCTGGCGCGAGCCGGGCTGGCGCGGCCGGCCCTGGCACGAGGTGGTGCTCTACGAGCTGCATGCCGGCGCCATGGGCGGCTTCGCCGGCGTCGAGGCGGCGCTGCCGCGCCTCGCCGAGCTCGGCGTCACGGCCATCGAGCTGATGCCGATCAACGACATCCCGGGCCGGCGGAATTGGGGCTATGACGGCGTGCTGCCCTATGCCCCCGATACCGCGCTCGGCACGCCCGAGGCGCTGAAATCCCTCATCGATACGGCGCACGGCCACGGGCTGATGGTCTTCCTCGACGTCGTCTACAACCATTTCGGCCCGGACGGCGCCTATCTGCATGCCTATGCCAAGCCCTTCTTCGACGAGGGCATCCACACCCCCTGGGGCGCCGCCATCGACTTCAAGAAGCCGGCGGTGCGCCGCTTCTTCGAGGACAACGCCCTCTTCTGGCTGAACGAGTACCGCTTCGACGGGCTGCGCTTCGATGCCGTGCACGCCATCGCCGAGGAGTCCTGGCTCGATGCCCTCGCCGCCCGCATCCGGCGCGAGATCCCCGACCGGCATGTGCATCTGGTGCTGGAGAACGAGCGCAACGGCGCGCATCACCTGCGCCCCAGCGGCGCGTTCGACGCCCAGTGGAACGATGACGGCCACAACATCCTGCACCCGCTGCTGACCGGCGAGCGCGAGGGCTACTACGAGGATTTCGCCGAGGACGGCGCGGCGAAGCTGGCCAAGGTGCTGGCCGAGGGCTTCCTGTTCCAGGGCCAGCGCTCGGCGCATCTCGGCGAGGCGCGCGGCGAGCCCTCGGCGCATCTGCCGCCCACCGCCTTCGTCCTCTTCCTGCAGAACCACGACCAGGTGGGCAACCGCGCCTTCGGCGAACGGCTCGCCGCCCTCGCCGAGCCAGAGGCGCTGGCGGCGGCGACGGCGCTGCTGCTGCTCTCGCCGCAGATCCCGATGCTGTTCATGGGCGAGGAATGGGGCGCCAGCGCGCCCTTCCTCTTCTTCACCGACCACAATGCCGAGCTGGCGCCGCTGGTGACGGCGGGGCGGCGCAAGGAATTCGCCAAATTCGCCGCCTTCCAGGACCCGGCGCGGCGTGAGCGCATCCCCGACCCCAATGCCGAGGCGACCTTCCGCGCCTCCATCCCCGATCCGGCCGAGGCGGCGCGGCCGCCGCACGACGCCGTGCTGGCGCTGCACCGCCAACTGCTCGCCCTGCGGCGGGCGCGCCTCGTCCCGCACCTGCCCGGCGCCCGGGCGCTCGGCGCGCAGGCGGTCGGGCCGAAGGCCGTGCTCGCCCGCTGGCAGCTTGGCGATGGCAGCCTCCTGACGCTGGCGACCAATCTCGGCGAGGCGGCCACGGGCTGTGCCTTGCCGGCGGGTCCGGTTGGCGAGACGCTGTTCGAGGGCGCGCCGGGGGCCGCGGCGGCGCTGGCGGCCGGAACCCTCCCGCCCCGTTGCACGGTCGCCCTGCTGGCACCGCCGGCCGCCGGGGCATGACGAAAGGGCAGGCATGACCACGGACCAGGAGCTGCGCGACATGGCCGAGGCGGTGGGGATCGCCACCGCCTGGCGTGACGTGCGCGGGGAGGAGAAGCATGTCTCGCCCGAGACCCTGCGCGCCGTGCTCGCCTCGCTCGGCCTGCCGCCCGAGGCCCGGGAGGCGCAGGCGACGCTCGCGGCGCTGGCCGGGCGCCTGCCGCCCCTCATCACCCTGACCGTCGGCCCGGATGGCGCGCCCATCCCCGGCGCCACGGTCGGCCAGCGCTTCCGGCTGGAGATCGAGGGCGGCGACCGCATCGAGGGGCATCTGGAGCGCGGCTGGGGCGGCGAGCCGCGGCTGCCCGCCATCTCCACCCCGGGCTACCACCGGCTGCATCTCGACGACGCGCATTGCATCGTCGCCGCCGCGCCGCCGCGCTGCCTGACGCTGGCCGATCTCGGCGCCGCCACGCATGGCGGCAGCCTGCCCTGGGCCCTGGCAGCGCAGATCTATTCCCTGCGCTCGCCGCACGACATGGGCATCGGCGATTTCGGCGGCGTCGCCGCGCTGGCGCACGCCGCCGGACGGCGCGGCTGCGCCGCCATCGCGGTCAGCCCGGCGCATGCGCTCTTCGCCGCCGATCCGGGGAAATACGGGCCCTACTCGCCCTCCTCCCGCATCTACCTCAACACCCTCTACGCCGATCCGGCGGCGGTGTTCGGCGCGCAGCCGCCGGAGCCGGCGCCGGAGCCGCGGGACGGGCTGATCGACTGGCCCGACGCGGCGCGGCGCAAGCAGGCGCGGCTGCGCCGCCTCTTCGCCGAGGCCGCCGACCATCCGGATTTCGTCGCCTATCGCAGCGAGGCCGGCGCGACGCTCGAGGCGCATGCCCGGTTCGAGGCGTTGCACGCGCATCTGCTGGCGCGCGATCCCGGCCTCTGGCACTGGCGCGACTGGCCGGCCGAGTTCCAGGCGCCGGACAGCCCCGGGGTGCGGCGCTTCGCCCGCGACCATGCCACCGAGATCGCCTTCCATGCCTTCTGCCAATGGCTCGCCGACGCCTCACGCGGCGCCGCGCAACAGGCGGCGCGCGAGGCCGGCATGCCGATCGGCCTCATCGCCGACCTCGCCGTCGGCACGGATGGCGGCGGCAGCCATGCCTGGTCGCATCAGCGCGCCATCCTGCCCGATGTCACGGTCGGCGCGCCGCCCGACATCTTCTCGCCACTCGGCCAGGATTGGGGCCTCACCGCCTTCTCGCCGCTCGAGATGCGGGCCGGCGGCTTCGGCGCCTATCTCGAGCTGCTGCGCGCCGCCTTCCGCCATGCCGGCGGCGTGCGGGTGGACCATGCGATGGGGCTGCAACGCCTCTGGGTGGTGCCGCGCGGCGCCGGCCCGGCCGAGGGCGCCTATCTGCGCTACCCGATCGACGACCTGCTGCGGCTGCTCGCCCTCGAATCGCATCGCCACCGGGCGATCGTCATCGGCGAGGATCTCGGCACCCTGCCCGATGGCTTCCACGGCCGGATGGAGGCGGCGGGCATCCTCGGCATGCGCGTCCTCTGGTTCGAGCAGGCGGCGGATGGCGGCTTCCGGCCGCCGCGGGACTGGTCGCGCAACGCCGCGGCGATGACGACGACGCACGACCTGCCGACCGTGGTCGGCTGGTGGCAGGGCCGCGACATCGGCTGGCGCTCCCGGCTCGGCCTCTTCCCCGACGCGGCGACGACGGCGCACGAGGCGGAACAGCGGCAGGCGGACCGCGCCGCGCTCTGGACCGCCTTCCTCGAGAGCGGCGCCGCGACTGGCGACCAGCCGGCGGAGGCGGCGGCCGCGACGGTGGTGGAGGCCGCCCTCGCCCATGTCGGCGGCAGCGTCTGCGCCCTCGCCATTCTGCCGCTCGAGGATGCGCTCGCCCTCCCCGAGCAGCCGAACCTGCCCGGCACCGTCGAGCAGCACCCCAACTGGCGCCGCCGCCTGCCCGGCGAGGCCAGCACGCTGCTCGACGAGCCCGCGGTGGCGCGGCGCCTCGGCCAGCTCGCCCGCGCCCGGCCGCAGGTCCCGCCGCACTGAGGGCGACGGTGCCGCGCGATCTTGTGAGGGAGCCGCAGCGGCCCCGCCGGTGCTTCTGCCCTGCAGCGATCTGTTCCTGAACCGACGGAGACCCAACCGATGGCGAACCCGGCGCGCGACACCGGGCCGCAAGGCCCGCGCGCTACCGCACGCCTACAATTCCACGCCGGCTTCACCCTCGACGATGCGGTGCCGCTGGTGCCCTACCTGGCGCGGCTCGGCGTCAGCCATCTCTACGCCTCGCCGATCCTGAAGGCGCGGCCGGGCTCGACGCATGGCTACGACATCGTCGACCACAACCAGATCAATCCCGAGCTCGGCGGCGAGCCGGCCTTCCGCCGGCTCTCGGCGGCGCTGAAGGCGCATGGCCTCGGCCTCGTCATCGACATCGTGCCGAACCACATGGGCGTCGGCGGCTCGGACAACGCCTGGTGGCTCGACGTGCTCGAATGGGGCCGCCAGAGCCCCTACGCCACCTTCTTCGACATCGACTGGGACCCGCCGGACCGCACGCTCTCCGGCCGCATGCTGGCCCCCTTCCTCGGCGCGCCCTATGGCGAGGCGCTGGCCTCGGGCGACCTCACCCTGCAATTCGACCGCGCCGAGGGGCGCTTCCACGCGCAGTATTTCGAGCACCGCTTCCCGATCGCGCCGCAGCACTACCACCACATCCTGCAGGCGGCGGGCGATCCGCAGCTCGCCGATTTCGCGCTCGAATTCGGCCGCGTCGGCCTGCAGCAGCGCGAGCGCGCCCAGGCGCGGGAACAGGCGGCGGCGCTGCGCGGCGCCCTCTCGGCGCGGGCCGAGACGGAGGCGGGCGCGACGGGCATCGCCACCGCCCTCGCCGCCTTCGATCCGCGCGACGAGAAGGGCCGGCAATCCCTGCACCGGCTGCTGGAGCGGCAGCACTACCGCCTCGCCTGGTGGCGCGCCGCGGCGGACGAGATCAACTGGCGGCGCTTCTTCGACATCACCTCCCTCGCCGGCATGCGGGTCGAGCTGCCGGAGGTGTTCGACGCGACGCATGAGCTGATCCTGAAGCTCTACGCCGAGGGCGCGGTGGACGGGCTGCGCATCGACCATGTCGATGGCCTGGCGGATCCGCGCGGCTATTGCCGCAAGCTGCACCGCCGGATGCAGGCGGTGCGGCCGGGCCATCCGCCGCTGATCTGGGTGGAGAAGATCCTCGCCCCCTTCGAAGCGCTGCGCACCGACTGGATGGTGGACGGCACCACCGGCTACGACTTCATGGACGAGGCCGCGGGCGTGCTGCACGACCCGGAGGGCGAGGCGCCGCTCACCACGCTCTGGACCGAGAGCACCGGCCGGCCCGGCGCCTTCGACGAGGAGGCGCGCCTCGCCAAGCGGCAGATCCTGCGCGACAACCTCGCCTCCGAGCTGAACGGCACCGCGGCGGCGCTGAAGCGCGTGGCGATGCGCGACCTGACGACGCGCGACTTCACGCTCACCGGCCTGCGCCGCGCGCTGACCGAGGTGCTGGTGCATTTCCCGGTCTACCGGCTCTACATCACCCAGGGCGGCCGCAGCGCCGAGGACAAGCGCATCCTCGACTGGGCGCTGGCCGGGGCGCGGCGGACCGTGCGGGCCACCGACCGGCCGCTGCTCGAGCTGCTCGATAGCTGGCTCGGCGGCGAGCCGCCGCGCAGCCTGCCGCCGGTGCAGCGGCGCGAGCGCCTGGCGGCGGCGGTGCGGGTGCAGCAGCTCTCCGCCCCGGTCACGGCGAAGAGCATCGAGGACACCGCCTTCTACCGCTACGGCCGGCTGCTCTCGCGCAACGAGGTCGGCTCCGACCCCGGCCGCTTCGCGGTGACGCCCGCCGGCTTCCACGCCTCGGCCCGGGCGCGGGCACGGCATTTCCCCCGCGCCCTGCTGGCGACCGCGACGCATGACCACAAGCGCGGCGAGGATGTCCGGGCCCGTCTCGCCGTGCTCTCCGAGCTGCACGAGGAATGGGGCGCGGCGGTGCGCCGCTGGTCGCGGCTGAACGCCTCCCTGCGCAAGGAGCTGCCGGACGGCGCCGCGCCGGGGATGAGCGCCCAGCTCATGCTCTACCAGACGCTCGTCGGCGCCTGGCCGCTCGACCTCGCGCCCGGGGACGAGGCGGGGGTCGGCGCCTTCCTCGAGCGGGTCGCCGCCTGGCAGGAGAAGGCGCTGCGCGAGGCCAAGCGCCGCACCGAATGGGCGGTGCCCAACCTCGACTACGAGGCCGCCTGCCAGGAGTTCATCACCGCCATCATGGCGCCCGAGCGGGCCAGCCACATGCGCGAGGAGATCGCCGGCTTCGCCGCGCGCATCGCCCCGGCCGGCGCGGCGAACGGCCTCGCTCAGGCGCTGCTCCGCTGCACCGCGCCCGGCGTGCCGGACCTCTACCAGGGCACCGAGTTCTGGGATCTCTCCCTGGTCGATCCCGACAACCGCCGCCCGGTCGACTGGGAGGGCCGGCGCGTCGCGCTGGAGGCCGCCGCGCCGCCCGATGCCCTGCTGGAGACCTGGCGGGACGGGCGGGTGAAGCAGGCGGTGATCGCCCGCGCCCTCGCCCTGCGCGGCGCGCATGCGGCGCTCTTCGCCACGGGCGACTACCAGCCGCTTGCCGTCGAGGGGCCAATGGCGCAGCACGTCCTCGCCTTCCTCCGCAGCCGGCAGGACAAGGCCGTGCTCACGGTCGTGATGCGGCTGCCGGGCCGGCCGCTCGGCGATTCGGCGTTGCCGCTGCTGCCGGCGGCGGAATGGCGCGGAACCGATCTGCTTCTCCCGCCTTCATGGCATGCACGGCACTGGCGGGACGCACTGACCGGGGAGGGTCAGCCGGCCCGAGGTGACCGCCTGCCCGTCGGGCAGGTGCTCGCCCGCCTACCGGTGGCGCTGCTGGAGGTGGGATGAGCCGGATCGTCGTCGTCTCCAACCGTGTGCCGGTGCCACAGGGCAATGCCGGGCAGGCAGGCGGGCTGGCGGTTGCGCTCCTCGGGCTGATGCAGCGCCGGGGCGGGCTTTGGTTCGGATGGAGCGGCGCGGTCACCGACGCCGCCGCGCCGCCCGGCCTCACGCAGCGGGGTGGCGTCGGCTACGCCACCATCGACCTGACAGAAGCCGAGCATCGCGGCTACTACACCGGTTACAGCAACGGCGTGCTCTGGCCGATGCTGCACGGCCTGCCGCATCTGATGAGCTTCCGCCGGCAGGACCTCGACATCTACCGCAAGGTCAACCGGCGCTTCGCCGACAACCTCGTCCCGCTGCTGCGACGGGACGACCGCATCTGGGTGCACGACTACCACCTGCTCGCCCTGCCCGGGGCGCTGCGGCAGCGCGGCGTGCTGGGCGCGACCGGCTTCTTCCTGCACGTCCCCTTCCCGGCCCCGGATGCCGCGGCCGTGGCCCCCGGCATCCGCGGCCTGGTGCAGGACGTGCTGCAGGCCGATCTGCTCGGCTTCCAGACCCTGGCGGACCGCGACAATTTCGCCGCGACGGCGGTCGGCTTCGCCGGCGCGGCG
Source organism: Roseicella frigidaeris (assembly GCF_003258945.1). Classification (GTDB taxonomy): domain Bacteria; phylum Pseudomonadota; class Alphaproteobacteria; order Acetobacterales; family Acetobacteraceae; genus Paracraurococcus; species Paracraurococcus frigidaeris. The sequence goes on from NZ_QLIX01000007.1 coordinate 20,442, forward strand.
CGGCTGGCCGAGGATGTGCTGGAGCTCGGCGGCCGCCCGGTGCGGCTCGGCGTCTTCCCGGCCGAGATCGCCGCCCCGGAATTCGCCGCCACCGCCGCGGCCCAGGCCGCGACCGAGCCCTACCAGCTCCTCTCCCGCTCGCTGCGCGGCCAGGCGCTGCTGCTCGGCGTCGACCGGCTCGATCCGACCAAGGGCCTGCCCGAGCGGCTGGAGGCCTTCCGCCGCGTCGTCGCCCGCCGCACCCCGCGCAGCCTCGCCATGCTGCAGATCGCCGCCCCCTCGCGCGAGGATGTCGTGGCCTATCGCCGCCTGCGGCAGGAGCTCGACAGCGCCGCGGGCGCCATCAACAGCGAGTTCGGCGAGCCCGACTGGGTGCCGCTGCGCCTCCTCGCCCGGCCGCAGACCCGCGACACCGTCGCCGGCTTCATGCGGCAGGCGCGCGTCGGCGTGGTGACGCCGCTGCGCGACGGCATGAACCTGGTGGCGAAGGAGTATGTGGCGGCGCAGGACCCGGCGGATCCCGGCGTGCTGGTGCTCTCGCGCTTCGCCGGCGCGGCGGCGCAGCTTGCCGCCGCCCTGCTGGTCAACCCGCACGACGCGGAGGGCATGGCGGAGACGATCTGCGCCGCGCTCGACATGCCGCTCGCCGAGCGCCGGGCGCGCTGGCGGGAGTGCTGGGCGGCGATCGCCGAGACCTCGCCCGAGGGCTGGGGCGAGAATTTCCTGCGCGCCCTCGGGCCCGACGACCTCGCCCGCCTGCCGGCCGCCGGCACGGCCTGAAGGCCCCGGGCGGGGCACACCGCGGGCCGCCGGCTAGGGCCGGAGCGTCACCGCCAGCACTTGCCCCTGGTTGTTCAGGCGGTAGCGGCGGCCGGCCCAGGTGATCTCCCGGCCGAGGCCGCTGGCGAGGAAGCAGGCCGCGGCCAGCAGCGCCGGGGCCGGTTGCAGCCAGGCGTCGCGCGCCAGGGCCCGCCGCGCCAGCGCCGCCTCCGTCGGCGGCAGCACCCGATCGGCGATGGCGCCGCGCAGCCGCGCCCTGAGCCCGGCCAGCAGCGCCGCGCCGCCGAGCGCCGCCAGCCCGGCCGGCGCCCCGTGCAGCGCCGCGGCCAGCGCCGCCCCCCCGCCCAGCACCGGCAGCAGGGCGGCCAGCCCCGCCAGCAGCCAGGCCCGCGGCAGGTGCAGGCGCAGCAGCCGGTATTGCCGGCGGCCGAATTCCAGCACCCCCCGCGCGTCCAGCGCCACCGGCCCCGGCACCCGCGCGGTGAGCGGGCTGTAGATCAGCAGCCCCGCCGCCTGCGCCGCCCGGGTCAGGACCAGGTCGTCCGACATGGCGCGGTCCCAGAGGCGCGGCAGGTCCAGCCGGTCGAGCGCCTCCCGGCCGATGGCGGTGGCGCCGCCCCAGCAGATATTCGCCGCGGCCCGGCGCGGCAGGGTGGCGATGCCGGCCTCGATCAGGCAGAGCGCCCGGCTGGCCCAGCCCGCCCCGGTTCCAGGAGCCGAAGCCTGGGCGGGCAGGCTCCAGCGATAGCCGCTGGCGATCGCCCCCTGGCCGGTCAGCACCGGCCGCAGCAGCGCCCGCAGCAGGCCGGGCGGCGGCAGCATGTCGGCATCGAGCGTCACCACCGCCGCATCCCCCGGGCGCAGCGCGGCGAGCGCCGCCAGCAGGTTCTGCACCTTCTGGCCGCGCCGCGTCGCCGGGCCGGCGATGGCGAGGCTGGCCCGGCCGGGATGCGCGGCGACGAAGCGGGCGAGCACGGCATGCGCCGGGTCCGCCGCGGATTCGACCGCGAAGGCGACGCGCCAGCTTGGCCAGTCCTGCGCCGCGAGGCCGGCGAGGAAGTCGGGCAGCAGCGGCCCGGCGCCGCGCACCGGGACGAGCACCAGCACCTCCGGCGTCGCCTCCGGCCAGGGCTGCGGCCGGCGCAGCAGGCGCAGGGTCAGCGCGCTGCCGAGCGTCGCCGCCAGGGCCAGGACCAGCCAGGACGCGACCAGCCCCGCCGCCAGCATCCCCATTCCCTTCCTCTCCTCCCGGGTTTGCGCCGCAACAGGGGCGGCGGCATCCTTCCACAAGTGGGAGCATCTTCGGCGGAGAGCGGCGATGGCGGAATATGATCTCGTGGTGCGCGGCGGCGAGGTGGCGACCGGCTTCGGCACGACGCGCTGCGACATCGGCATCCGCGAGGGCCGCATCGCCGCGCTGGCCGAGCGGCTGACCGATGCCGCGGCGGTGGTGGAGGCCGGCGGGCTGCTGGTGCTGCCGGGCGGCATCGACAGCCATTGCCATATCGAGGAGCCGGCGCGCGGCGGCTATGTCAGCGCCCGTGGCGACGCCCCGCCGCCGGTGACGGTGAACGAGGAGAGCTTCGTCAGCGCCAGCACCTCGGCCTTCGCCGGGGGGACGACCAGCGTGGTGTGCTTCGTGCCGCAGTGGAAGGGCGAGGGGATCCTGCCGCGCCTCGCCGATTACGAGCAGCGCGCCGCCCGGGGCATGCTGGACTACAGCTTCCACCAGATCATCACCGACCCGACCGATGCGGTGCTGGAGCGCGAGGTGCCGGAGATCGTCGCCCGCGGCATCCGCAGCCTGAAGGTCTTCCTCACCTACGAGCCGCTGCACCTGAGCGACGAGGACTATCTCCGCGTGCTGGTCACGGCGCGGCGGAATGGCTGCCTGGTGACGGTGCACTGCGAGAATTACGCCGCCATCAAGTGGCGTACCGAGGCGCTGCTGCGGGCCGGGCTGACCGGGCCGAAATACCATGCCTGGTCCCGCCCGACCGTGGTGGAGCGCGAGGCGACGCACCGCGCCATCGCGCTCGCCGAGCTGGTGGACCAGCCGATCCAGGTCTTCCATGTGAGCTGCGCCGAGGCGGCCGAGGAGATCGCCCGGGCGCAGCATCGCGGCCTCAAGGTCTGGGGCGAGACCTGCCCGCAATACCTGATGCTGACCGGTGCCGACATGGACCGCAGCACGCCGGAGCAGGGCGCCTTCGCCGGCGCCGCCTTCATGTGCAGCCCCTCCCCCCGCACCCCGGCGGAACAGGCGCGGATCTGGGAGATGATCCGCCGCGGCACGCTCGACATCGTCTCCTCCGACCATTGCGGCTTCTCGATGGGCGGCGAGCGGGGTAAGGCCGCCAATGGCCGCGACGCCAGCTTCGACGCCATCCCGAACGGCATCCCCGGCCTCGCCGCGCGGCTGCCGATCCTGTTCAGCGAGGGGGTCTCGAAGGGCCGCCTCTCGCTCGACGAATTCGTGCGGCTGACCGCCACCAACCCGGCGCGGCTGATGGGCCTGGCGCCGCGCAAGGGGGTGATCGCCGTCGGCGCCGATGCCGACCTGGCGCTCTGGGACCCGGCGAAGCGGGTGAGGCTGACCAATGCGCTGATGCAGCACGCCATCGACTACACCCCCTATGAGGGGCTGGAGGTGACGGGCTGGCCGGTGACGGTGCTGCGCCGCGGCGCGGTGGTGATGCGCGACGGCGTGGTGCAGGCCGAGCCCGGCACCGGCCGCTTCCTGCCGCGCGGGCCCTACGCCATGGTCCGGCCGCGCGGCGTGCTGGCGGATGGCTTCGACGCGGCGCCGCCCCCGGCCTGAGGCCGGCCGCGACGGATCGTCACCCGGCCCCGGAACCCGGGGCCCGGCGCCGCATTGAAGCCAATCATGCTGCGCATCCGATCCATTCCCCGACTGGCGGCGCTGGCGCTGCTCGGCGCCTGCGCGTCCCGCACCCCCGAAGCCTTCGACCAGCGCATGACGCCCTATGTCGGCCGGCCGGAGGCGGAGCTGGTCGCCGGGCTCGGGGTGCCGAGCCGGAGCTACGAGGCGGATGGCCGCCGGCTGCTGCAATGGGATTTCCTGCAGCAGAGCTCGGCGCCGGCCGTCACGCCGAGCATCGGCCTCGGCTTCGGCAGCTTCGGCTGGGGCGGCAGCGGCGTCGGGGTGGGCACCGGGGTCGGTGTCGGGCTCGGCGGCGCCGGCCGGCCGCTCGGCTGCTCGGTGGTCTTCGAGGTGCGCGAGGGCATCGTCCAGAGCTTCAACCGCAACGGGCCCGGCTGCGTCGCCTGACGACGGCCTGCCCCGGGGACAGGATCTGGGGACGAGGGCCGATGCCGGGCGCAGGACGTCCCGACTGATGGCCCGCAGGGCCGGGCGCCCGAATGGGCGCCACGCCCCGTGGCGCGAAGGCCCAGGCAAACCGGAGGTTTGGGCTTGGCACCTGGTCTGAGGACGGGACGCCTCAGCCATCCTCCACCACGGCGCGCCCGGTGACGAAGCGCCAGTGATGCCAGAGCAGCCGCGCCGCCAGCGAGCGCCAGGGCGCCCAACCCTGGGCGATCGCCGCCAGCGCCTTCGGCCCCGGCCGCGCCGGCAGCTCCAGCAGATGCGCGGCGCTCGCCGCCAGGGCGAGGTCGCCGCTCGGGAAGATGTCGGGCCGGGCCTCGGCGAAGAGCAGGTGGATCTCCGCCGTCCAGGGGCCGAGGCCGCGGATGGCGGCGATATGCGCGACGGCCGCCGCATCCGGCATCCCGGCGAGGCCGGCGAGGTCGAGCCGCCCCTCCAGGCAGGCGGCGGCCAGGGAGCGGGCATGCGCCGCCTTCGGCCGCGAGAGGCCGGCCACGCCGCAGAGCGTGGCGTCGTCGAGGGCGAGCAGCCCCGCCGGCTCCAGCGCCCCGGGCAATGCCGCCAGCCGCTTCCAGATCGCCGAGGCCGCCTGGTTGCTGATCTGCTGGCCGCAGATCGCCCGCAGCAGGCCGGGAAAGCCCGGCTGGCGCACGCGCCAGGCCAGCGGCCCCGCCGCCGGCTCGATCACGGCGAGCCGGGGATCGGCCGCGACCAGCGCGGCGATGCCGGCCCGCGCCCAGTCCGGCGCATGCGGGAAGGCGGCATCCGCCCGGGGCGGCGGGGGAGAGGGGCACGGCGGCGGGGTGGCTGAAGAGGGGGGAACCATCCCCGCCGCCATAGAGCGATCGGCATTGCGCGGCCATGGCTGCGGACCAGGCGACGCACCGACTGCCCCTCACGGCCATCGCTGGGGCGCCCGCCCTGGGGGGAGGGCGACTCGGCGCCTCGATGGTCGCGCTCTGCGGGCCGGCCCCGGGAGGGGATGTGGGCGGGGCCGGCCACTCCCCGAAGCTGCGCCCCGGATGTTGCTGCGCGAAGCCCCGGGACATGCCGAATTGCAACGCCCTGCAACAGGCGCCGCTTCGGCAACATGGCGCAACAGCCACCCGGCCAAGACCGCAACGGCACGCTATGCTGGCCGGGCCATGGAGCCGCAACCCCATATCCTGGTCGTCGATGACGACCGCGAGATCCGCGACCTTCTGTCGAAATTCCTCGAACGCCAGGGGATGCGCGTCTCCGCCGCGCGCGACGCGAAGGAGGCCCGCAAGCTCTGGCCGCTCGGCCGCTACCACCTGGTGGTGCTCGACCTGATGCTGCCGGGCGAGAGCGGGCTCGACTTCGCCAAATGGCTGCGCAGCCAGGGCGAGGTGCCGATCGTCATGCTGACGGCGATGAGCGAGGAGACCGACCGCATCGTCGGGCTCGAGCTCGGCGCCGACGACTATCTCGGCAAGCCCTTCAACCCGCGCGAGCTGCTGGCCCGCATCCGCGCCGTGCTGCGCCGGGCGAGCGGCGAGCCGGGGGCGGCGAAGGAGCCGCCGGCCCGGGCCATCCGCTTCTCCGGCTGGACGCTGGAGCCGACGCGCCGCCGGCTGCTGAACCCGGACGGCGCCGAGGTGCCGCTCACCGGCGGCGAGTACGAGCTGCTGCAGGTGCTGGTGGAGCGCCCGAACCGGGTGCTGACCCGCGACATGCTGATGGACCTGCTGCGCGGCCGCCAGGCCGGCCCCTTCGACCGGGCGATCGACGTCGCCGTCTCCCGCCTCCGCCGCAAGCTCGAGGATGACGGGCGCAACCCGAACCTCATCAAGACGGTGCGGGGCGGCGGCTACGTACTGGCGGCGACGGTGGAGAAGGGTTGAGCCAGGCCCCCGCCACGCCGGCGGCCGCGCCGTCGCCCCTGGTCACGCCGGCCCCCGCCAGGCAGGCCCCCGCCGCCTGGCGCTTCCGGCCGCGCAGCCTCGCCGGCCGCACCGCCCTGGTCCTGCTGCTGGCGCTGGCGGTGGTGCAGGCGGCCGGGCTCACCATCCATGCGCTGGACCGCGTCGATCTGCAGCGCTTCGCCCAGGCGCGGGAGATCTCGCAGCGCTCGATCAGCGCCTGGCGCACCGTGCTGCTCGCCCCGCCCGACCGGCGGGCGCAGATGCTGGCCGAGATGGAGCTGCCGAGCAGCCTGACGGCGACGCTCGACGACCGGCCCCTGGCGCGGCCGGACCAGCCGCCGATGCCGTTGCCGGTGGCGCGGCAGCTCCGCCTCGACCTCTTCGCCGCCAGCCCGCCGCGCTACCGGCCGCGCGAGATCATCACCGCCTGGGAGCCGGGCGGGCCGAGCTTCATCGCCAGCCTCAGGCTGCCGAGCGGCGAGTGGCTGAACCTGCATATCCGCCTGCCGCCGCCCCGGCCCTGGCATTCCGAGACCTTCCTGATCGCCTTCGTGGCGATGACGCTGGCGGCCGGGCTGCTCATCCTCTGGGCGGTGCGGCGGCTGACCTTCCCGGTGCGCGCCCTGGCCGAGGCCGCCGACCGGCTGGGCCGCGACGTGAACGCCCCGCCGATGCCCGAGCAGGGGCCGGCCGAGGTGGCGCGCGCGGCGCATGCCTTCAACACCATGGCCGAGCGCATCCGCCGCTTCGTCGGCGACCGCACCCAGATGCTCGCCGCCATCGGCCACGACCTGCGCACCCCGATCACCCGGCTGCGGCTGCGCGCCGAGTTCATGGACGATGACGAGCAGCGCCGGAAGATGCTGGCCGATCTCGACGAGATGGAGGCGATGGTGGCGGCGACGCTGGCCTTCGCCCGGGACGACGCCGCGGCCGAGCCGACGGTCGCGGTGGACATCGCCGCGCTCTGCCGCACCGTGCTCGACGAGGCGGCGGATGCGCATCCCGACCTGGCCGAGGACATCGCCTATCGCGGGCCGGAGCGGCTGACGGCGCCGGCCCGGCCGGTGGCGCTGAAGCGGGCCATCGCCAACCTCGTCGGCAATGCGCTCGCCTATGGCGGGGCGGCGCAGCTCAGCCTCTCGCCGCCCGAGGGGCCGGGACGGCCGATCCATCTCAAGGTCGAGGATGACGGGCCGGGCATCCCGCTCGGCGAGCTCGAGGCGGTCTTCCAGCCCTTCCACCGGCTGGAGGTCAGCCGCAACCGGGAGACCGGCGGCACCGGGCTCGGCCTGCCGATCGCCCGCAACATCTTCCGCGCCCATGGCGGCGACGTGGTGCTGCGCAACCGCCCCGAGGGCGGGCTGGCGGCGCTGGCGACGCTGCCGGCCTAGGATTTCCCCACGAAGCCGCTGCGCGGCTTCGCGGGGTCCCCGTGATCGCCCCTGGCCGAGGATCCGTCACAGCCTGTCATGGCCAAGCCATGGCAGGGCAACGGGCAGCGACGGCTTTGATGGGCGGCTCAAAGCCAAGGGAGCGGTCGCAGGGGCCGCCGCGGCTCAGGCGGCGGGCCGCATCGCCTGGACGCGCGGCATCACCTCCTCGGCGAAGAGGCGGATCGTCCCGTGCCGCACCGCCCGCGGCACGCCATAGGTGGCGTTGCTGACGACGAGGTAGTTGAAGCCGAGATCGAGGATCTCCCGCACCCGCCGCGCCACCGTCTCCGGCGAGCCGACGAGGTTCTGCGCGATATAGCCATCGAGGTTGGCCGGGTCCGAGAGCTGCCGCAGGTTGGCGAACATGCGGTTGAACTGCTGGTAGCCCGGGATGTCGCCCCAGGGCGCGTGGTCGGACTGGTAGTGCTCGACCTGCAGGGCGAAGAAGCGCGGCAGGTGCTCCAGCGCCTGGGCACGGGCCTCCTCGTCGGTGCGGGCGACGAAGCATTTCACCGAGATCGGCCTGGTCACGGCGGGGCTGCCGCCGAGCGCCGCGGTGCGCGCCGTCCAGGTCTCGAGGATGCGGCGCAGCAGCTTGTCGGGGAAGGAGGAGAGGCAGAGCGGCGGCAGGCCGAGCTCGGCCATGATGGCGGCGCTCTCCGGACTGCCGATGGCGCCGTAGAAGCTGGGGCGCGCGCCCTCGGGCGCCGGCCGCAGCGTGGTCGGGCGCGGCCAGTGCACATGCTGCCCGGCGAAGGTGACCGGCCCGCCGGCGAGCGCCGCCCGGGTGAACTCCCAGGTCTCGCGGAAGCGGTCGCGCGCCGTCTCCATGCCGATGCCGAAGGCGTCGTATTCCGACTTCGCCGTGCCGCGGCCCATGCCGATATGCAGCGGGCCCTGCGCCAGGGTCTGCAGCATCGCCACATCCTCGGCGAAGCGCACCGGGTCGTACCAGGGCAGCACCATCACCGCGGTGCCGAGGCCGAGCCCCGGGCAGGCGGCGGCGAGATGCGAGAGGAAGAGCAGCGGGTTGGGCTGCGGGTAGTAGTCGCTGAAATGGTGCTCGACCATCCAGGCGGCGTCGTAGCCGAGGCGGTGCAGCAGCTCGGCATCGGCGATGGCCTCGCGGTAGAGCTGGCGGTCCGTCAGCCCCTCCTCCCCCACGGCGCCGATCTGGTAGCCGAAACGCGCGGCGGCCTCTGTCATCCGTCCCTCCCCGGGATCTGGTCTTGCCGGAAAGGGTAGCCTCCTATCGGCCCGGAAGGGAACCGGCGGGGGTGCAGTGGCGGCCCCGGCCGGACCGGCCCATAATGCCGGGGAGAGGAGACGCAGCATGGATCTCGGACGTCTCGGCGTTTGGTACCCCACCGACCGGCTCGACGCCGCCGGGCTGCGCGCCCTGCTGGGCGTGGTCGAGGGGCATGGCTACGGCACGCTCTGGTATCCGGAATCCACCGGCTACGAGAGCATCGCGCTGGCCGGCTTCCTGCTGGCGAACAGCCGCCGTCTCGCCATCGGCAGCTCCATCGCCAATATCTATGCGCGCGACCCCTTCACCGCGCGCCGCGCCCTCGCCACGCTGAACCGGCTGCATGGCGGCCGCTTCGCGCTCGGCCTCGGCGTCAGCCACGTGCCGCTGGTCGAGGGGGTGCGCGGCCATCGCTACGACAAGCCGGTGCCGGCGATGCGCGCCTATCTCGAGGGCATGCGGAAGGGCGGCAAGGGCGCGCCGGAGGGCAAGGTGCTGCTCGCCGCCCTCGGGCCGCGGATGCTCGCCCTGGCGGCGGCGGAGACGGATGGCGCCGTCCCCTACAACGTGACGCCCGAGCATACCCGCCAGGCGGCGCAGGCGCTCGGGCCGGGCAAGGTGCTGGCGGTGGAGCAGAAGGTCTGCGTCGAGACCGACAAGGCCCGCGCCCGCGCCCTCGGCCGCAAGGAGCTGGCGCGCTACATGGTGCTGCCGAATTACGTGAACAACTGGCTGCGGCTCGGCTTCACCGAGGCCGACCTCGCCGAGGGCGGCAGCGACCGCTTCATCGACGCCATGGTGCTCTCGGGCGACGCCGATGCCGTGAAGGCCGGGCTGCGGGCGCATTTCGAGGCCGGCGCCACGCATGTCTGCCTCCAGCCGGTGACCGAGGAGGGCGACGTGGCGGCGCGCGACGCCATGATCGCCGCCCTCGCCGACACCTGACAGGGACAACATCCATGCTGAAGCTCGGATATAAGGCCTCGGCGGAGCAATTCGCCCCGGCGCGGCTGCTGGACTACGGCATCCTCGCCGAGCAGGCCGGCTTCGAGTCCTGCTTCATCTCCGACCATTTCCAACCCTGGAAGCACACCGACGGGCACGCGCCGAACTCGCTGGTCTGGCTCGGCGCGCTCGGGGCGCGCACCGAGCGGCTGGTGATCGGCACCAGCGTGCTGACGCCGACCTTCCGCTACCATCCCTCCATCGTCGCCCAGGCCTTCGGCACGCTGGGCGCGATGTATCCCGGCCGCGTCATCCTCGGCATCGGCACCGGCGAGGGGCTGAACGAGGTGCCCTCGACCGGCGCGCCCTGGCCGGAGTTCAAGGAGCGCTTCGCCCGGATGCGCGAGGCGGTGCAGCTCATGCGCCGGCTCTGGACCGAGGAGCGCGTCAGCTTCGAGGGCCAGTACTACCGCACCGAGAAGGCGACGATCTACGACCGGCCGGAGCGGCCGGTGCCGGTCTATGTCGCCGCCGCCGGCGCGCTGGTGGCGAAATATGCCGGCCGCAGCGGCGACGGCTTCATCTGCACCAGCGGCAAGAAGCCCGAGCTCTACACCGAGACGCTGCTGCCCAATGTCGCGGCGGGGCTGGAGGCGGCGGCGGCGCCGAAGCCGGACTATGAGCGGATGATCGAGATCAAGGTCTCCTTCGACACCGACCGCGAGCGGGCGATGCAGGATACCCGGCATTGGGCCGCCCTCGCCCTCTCGCCCGAGGAGAAGATGCAGGTCGAGGACCCGGTCGAGATGGAGCGGCTCGCCGATGCGCTGCCGGTCGAGCGGGCGGCGAGCCGCTGGATCGTCTCCGCCGACCCGGAGGAGCAGGTGGAGAAGATCGGGTATTACATCGGCCTCGGCTTCAACCACCTCGTCTTCCACGCCCCCGGCCCCGACCAGGCGCGCTTCCTGACCCTGTTCGGGGAGCGGGTGCTGCCCCTGCTGCGCCGCCGCTTCGGGTGACCGATACGCTGAGCCTGACCGCCCTGCCGGACCTGCCCATGGTCCGGGCGGGCGACGACCTCGCGGCGCTGCTGCAGGCCGGGCTCGACCACGCCGGGCTGCGGCCCGCGCCGGGCGACGTGCTCGCCGTGGCGCAGAAGGTGGTGAGCAAGGCGGAGGGGCGCAGCGTGCCCCTCGCCTCCGTCACCCCCTCGGCCGCGGCGCTCCGCCTCGCCGCGGAGACCGGCAAGGACCCGCGGCTGGTCGAGCTGATCCTCTCGGAATCCGTGCGCGTCGTGCGGTCGCGGCCGAACCTCATCATCGTCGAGCACCGGCTCGGCTGCGTCATGGCCAATGCCGGCATCGACCAGTCCAATCTCGGCCAGGAGGGGCACGCGCTGCTGCTGCCGGCGGATCCCGATGCCAGCGCCGCCCGCCTCGCCGCGCGGCTCGGCCTCGCCGTCGTCGTCACCGACAGCTTCGGCCGGGCCTGGCGGCGCGGCACGGTCGGGGTGGCGATCGGCGCCGCCGGCCTGCCCGCCCTGCTCGACCTGCGCGGCCAGCCGGACCTCTTCGGCCGCAGCCTGCAGGTGAGCATCACCGGCTTCGCCGACGAGATCGCCGCCGCCGCCGGCCTCGTCATGGGCCAGGGCGCCGAGGGGCGGCCGGCGGTGCTGCTGCGCGGCCTGGCCTGGACGGCGCCGCCCCTCCCCGCCGCGGAGCTCATCCGTAGCGAGGCGGAGGACCTGTTCCGGTGATCGTCGCGCTCTCGGGCGGCATCGGCGGGGCGAAGCTGGCGCTCGGCCTGGCGCAGCTCCTGCCGCCGGAGGAGCTGCTGGTCGTCGCCAATACCGGCGATGATTTCGAGCATCTCGGCCTCGCCATCAGCCCCGATATCGACACCCTCACCTACACCCTCGCCGGCCTCGACAATCCGGAGCTCGGCTGGGGCCGGCGCGACGAGAGCTGGGCCTGCATGGAGACCCTGGCGGCGCTCGGCGGCCCGGACTGGTTCCGCCTCGGCGACCGCGACCTGGCGCTGCACCTGCTGCGCACCGCGCGCCTGCGGGCCGGGGAGACGCTCTCGGCCGTCACCGACGATATCCGCCGCCGCCTCGGCATCGGCGCCCGCATCCTGCCGATGAGCGACGACCCGGTGCGCACCCGCATCGGCACCGATACCGGCTGGCTCGACTTCCAGGACTGGTTCGTCGGCCGGCGCGCCGGGCCGGCGGTGCGGGCGATCGACTTCGCCGGCGCTGGCAAGGCCCGGCCGCTGCCGGCGGTGCTCGCGGCGCTGGCCGCCCGGCCGCGCGCCGTGGTGATCTGCCCAAGCAACCCCTTCATCAGCATCGAGCCGATCCTCGCCCTGCCGGGGATGCGCGAGGCGATCCAGGCGAGCGGCGCGCCCGTCATCGCCGTCTCGCCCATCATCGCCGGCCAGGCGGTGAAGGGGCCGACGGCGAAGATCTTCGCCGAGCTCGGCACCCCGCCCACCGCCGCCGCCGTCGCCGCCCGCTATGGCGGGCTGCTGCATGGCTTCGTCATGGAGGAGGGCGACGAGGCCGCCGGCATCGCCCCCCGCGTCTTCCGCGCCGCGACGCTGATGCGGAGCCTCGAGGACAAGGTGTCGCTGGCCCGCGCCGTGCTCGCCGCCGCCGAGGCGCTGCGGTGAGCATGGGCGCGATCTGGGCCATCCTGCCGGTGAAGGAGATGCAGGGCTCGAAGCAGCGCCTCTCGCCGCTGCTCTCGCCGGAGGAGCGGGTGGCGCTGATGCGGGTGATGGCGGGCGAGGTGCTGGACGCGCTCTGCGCCGCGCGCGGCCTGGCCGGCGTCGCCGTCGTCACCCTCGATGCCTGGACCACGGCCGAGGCGGCGCGGCGCGGCGCCCGGGTGATCACCGAGGGCGCGCGCGAGGGGCATACCGGCAGCGTCACCGCCGCGGCGCGGCTTCTGGCGGCGGAGGGCGCCGCGGGCGTGCTGACCATGCCGGGCGACATCCCGGCGGTGACGCCGGCCGAGGTGGAGGCGCTGGTCGCGGCGCATGGCGCGGCGCCGGCCTTCACCATCGCCCCCTCGCATGACGAGATGGGCTCGAACGGCGTGGTGCTCTCGCCGCCGGACGCCGTGCCGCTGCGCTTCGGCGATGACAGCTACCGCCCGCACCTCGCCGCGGCCCGGGCCCAGGGCATCGCGCCGCGGGTGGTGCCCCTGCCGGGCGTGGCGATGGATATCGACCATCCGGCGGATCTGGCGATGTTCGCCGGCCTTGCCCTGGCGCGCCCGACCCGGACGCTGGCCTGGCTGCGCGAGAGCGGCGTGCTGGCGCGGCTGTAAGGATCGCCGCGCAGCGGCGAACATCTCCTGCGAACGGACTGGTCCTTGACCGGTCCGAGGCCCCGAATGGGGCCCGCGGCCTATGCCGCGAAGCCAAGCAAACCGGAGGTTTGCGCCCGGCGTCTGAGGGGGCCGTTGATGGGTCACCATCAACGGCCGCTGGTATTATGCCGGCACCTTCCGCCGCGGCGCCGTCTGCACCACCGGGGTGAGGTCCGCCGCGTCATAGGCCCGCGCCGCCTGCGCCCCGGGCGGCACGCCATAGAGCGTGGTGCGCTGCTGCGGCACCCGGCCGATGCCGCGGATCAACGCCTCCATGGCGGCGGGCGGGAATTCCTGGCCGTGCTGGGTGCCGGCGGCGCGGCTGATGCTCTCGTTCATCAGCGTGCCGCCGAGATCGTTGGCGCCGGCCTGCAGGGCGAGCGCCGCGCCCGCCGGACCCATCTTCACCCAGCTCGTCTGGATGTTGGTGATGTGCGGATGCAGGGCGAGGCGGGCGACGCTGTGCATCAGCAGCGCCTCGCGGAAGGTCGGGCCGCGCCGCGCCTGGCCGCGGAGGTACATCGGCGCTTCCATGTGCACGAAGGGCAGCGGCACGAATTCGGTGAAGCCGCCCGTCTCCGCCTGCAGGTCGCGCAGCGCCAGCAGGTGCCGCGCCCAGTTCAGCGGCGCCTCGACATGGCCGAACATGATGGTCGCGGTGGTGCGGAGCCCGAGCCCATGCGCGGTGCGCGCCACCTCCAGCCATTCCGCCGTGTTCACCTTGTCGGGGCAGATGATGGCGCGGATCTCGTCGTCCAGGATCTCCGCCGCGGTGCCCGGCAGGGTGCCGAGCCCGGCCTCCTTCAGCCGCGCCAGGTAGTCGCGCAGCGAGAGGCCGAGCGTCGCCGCGCCCTGCGTCACCTCGAGCGGCGAGAAGGCGTGGATGTGCATCCCCGGCAGCGCGGCGCGGATGGCGCGGCAGATGCCGGCATAGGTCTCGCCCGTGTAGTCGGGATGGATGCCGCCCTGCAGGCAGACCTCGGTGGCGCCGCGCGCCCAGGCCTCCTCGGCGCGGCGGACGATCTCGGCATGGTCGAGGTCATAGGCCGGGCCGCGCAGCGCCGCATGCGTGCTGCCCTTGCTGAAGGCGCAGAAGCGGCAGCGATAGGCGCAGATATTGGTGTAGTTGATGTTGCGGTTGACGACGTAGCGCACGACCTCGCCGGAGACCGCGGCGCGCAGCGCATCCGCCGCCGCGGTGACATGCGCCGTATCGGCGTCGCGCGCGGCGAAGAGGCGGATGATCTCCGGCGGGCCGAGCCGCGCCCCCTCCGTCGCCCGCGCGACCAGGCGGGCGAGCCCCGCCTCCGCCGCGGCGAGGCGCGGCGCCGGCAGCGGCGGCAGGGTCAGCTCGCCCGGCGACCAGTCATCGCCGCGCGCCAGCCCCTCGGCATCGCTCGCCCGCCGCAGCGCCGTGGCGACGGCCGGGGCGAACCATGTCTCGGGCGCCCGCAGATGGGCGGGATAGGCCGGCAGCCGCTGCACCAGCACCTTGCCCGCCTCGGCGGTGCGGGCGGCGAGTTCCTCGAGATGCGGCCAGGGCGCTTCCGGGTTCACATGGTCCGGCGTCACCGGGGAGACGCCGCCCCAGTCGTTCAGCCCCGCCCCGACCAGGCGCTGATAGACGCCGGGCGAGAGGTTGGGCGGCGCCTGGATGGTCATCGCGCCGCCGAGGACGAGCCGGGCCGCGGCGATGGTCCAGAGCAGCTCGTCGAGATCCGGCTCCGGCGCCGCCGCCCCCAGCTTGGTCCGCGGCTTGGCGCGGAAATTCTGGATGATGACTTCCTGGATGTGGCCGTGGCGGTCCTGCAGCGCGGCGATGGCGCGCAGCGCCTCGATCCGCTCGGCCCGCGTCTCGCCGATGCCGATCAGGATGCCGGTGGTGAAGGGCACCCGCAGCTCGCCGGCCAGGCGCAGCACCTCCAGCCGCGCCTCGGGGTGCTTGTCCGGGCTGCCATGGTGCACGCCGCCCGGGGCACAGAGCCGGGCGCTGACGCTCTCCAGCATGATGCCCTGGCTGGCCGTCACCTCGCGCAGCGCGGCGATCTCGTCGCGCGTCATCACCCCGGGGTTGGCATGCGGCAGCAGCCCCGTCTCCTTCAGGACGAGGCCGCACATCGCCGCCAGGTAGGAGAGCGTGGTGGCATGGCCGAGCGCCGCCAGCGCCTCGCGCGCCTGCGGCCAGCGCAGCTCGGGCTTGTCGCCGAGGGTGAAGAGCGCCTCGGTGCAGCCCTGGGCGGCGCCGGCGCGGGCGATGGCCAGCACCTCCTCCGGCAAGAGATAGGCGGCGCGGCCCGGCCGCGGCACCTCGGCGAAGGTGCAATAATGGCAGACGTCGCGGCAGAGCCTGGTGAGCGGGATGAAGACCTTGCGCGAATAGCTGACGAGACGGCCATGCGCCGCGTCGCGCAGCGCCGCCGCCTCCGCCATCAGCGCGTCCAAGGGCATGGCTTCCAGCCGGTCCTGCACGCTTGCGCTCCCCCGCCACTCCCCCGCATCGTGGGCGCTGACCGGGCCGGATGCAATGCGCCCCCGGGGCGCTCCCCAGGAGCGCCCCGGAGCGATGCCCCGAGGCAGCCCGCCCCAGCGGAGGAAACAGCATGCAGATCGGCTTCAGCGCGCCGAGCGGTGGCCCGCTCGCCACCCCGGACGCCCTGACCCGGCTGGCGCAGGAGGCCGAGTCCCTGGGCTTCGGCTACGCCACCGTCAGCGACCACGTGGTGATCCCGACCGACATCCACGCGAAATATCCCTATACCGACAGCGGCGAATTCCCCGCCAGCTCGCGCGGCGAGCGGCACGAGCAGCTCACGCAGGTGATGTTCCTCGCGGCGCGGACGACGCGGCTGCGCTTCGTCACCTCGGTCATGGTGGTGCCGCACCGGCCGGCGCTGCTGACCGCGAAGATCCTCTCGACCATCGATGTCCTCTCCGGCGGCCGGCTGACGCTCGGCATCGGCGCGGGCTGGCTGCGCGAGGAGTTCGAGGCGCTGCAGGTGCCGGACTTCGCCGCCCGCGGCAAGGTGACGGACGAGTACATCCTGGCGGCCAAGACCCTCTGGACAGAGCCGAAGCCGCGCTTTGCCGGCGAGCATGTCCGCTTCGGCGACATCACCTTCGAGCCGAAGCCGGTGCAGCGGGGCGGGCCGCCGATCTGGGTGGGCGGCGAGAGCGGCCCGGCGCTGCGCCGCACGGCCCGGCTCGGCGATGCCTGGTACCCGATCGGCACCAACCCCGCCTTCCCGCTGGAGAGCCTCGCCCGCTACCGCGCCGCGGTGGCGAAGCTGCGGGGCCTGGCCGAGAAGGAGGGCCGCGACCCCGGCGCCATCGGCCTCGCCTACCGCGTCCAGCGCTACGGGCCGGAGGTGCCGCCGACCGCGGGGGATGGCGAGCGGCGGCTCTTCTCCGGCCAGCCGGCGCAGATCGCCGACGACCTGAAGGCGCTGCGGGACATGGGCGTCATCGGCGTCGACCTCACCTTCCCCGGCGACACGGTCGAGGCGGTGCTGGCGAGCATGCGCGCCTTCCGCGACGATGCGATGCGGGGGCTCTGAGATGCGGCTCGGCCTCACCCTCGGCATGGGCGCCGGCGTCGACATCGCGCTGGTGCTGGAAGCGGAACGCCTCGGCTACAGCAGCGTCTGGTGCGGCGAGAGCTACGGCAACGACGCCGTCAGCCCGGTCGCCTGGGTGCTCGCCCGCACCTCGCGCATCAAGGCCGGCACCGGCATCATGCAGATGCCCGCCCGCACCCCGGCCTGCGCCGCCAGCACGGCGATGACGCTGCAGATGCTCTCGGGCGACCGCTTCCTCTGCGGCGTCGGCCCCTCCGGCCCGCAGGTGGTGGAGGGCTGGCACGGCCAGCCCTACGGCACGCCGATGACCCGCACGCGCGAATACATCTCCATCATCCGGGCGATCGTCGCGCGCGAGGCGCCGCTGGAGCACCAGGGCGAGCATTACCGCATCCCCTATGACGGGCCGGACGCGACCGGGCTCGGCAAGCCGCTGAAGAGCATCCTGCACGGCCGGCCGCTGCGCTTCTACTGCGCCTCCATCACCCCGGGCGGCATGCGGCTGGCGGGCGAGGTGGCCGACGGCAACCTGCCGATCTTCATGTCGCCCGAGGGCGCCGACCTCGTCGTGAAGCCGACGCTCGAGGGCATGGCGAAGGCGGGCAAGCCGGCCGACCTCTCGGGCTTCGACATCGCGCCCTACACCAAGATCCGCCTCGGCGACGACCTCCAGGCCTGCCGGGACGCGGTGAAGCCGGAGCTCGCGCTCTATATCGGCGGCATGGGCGCGCGGGGGAAGAATTTCTACAACGACTATGTCCGCCGCCTCGGCTACCCCGATGCGGCGGCGGCGATCCAGGACGCCTATCTGGCGCGGCGCCAGCGCGAGGCCGCGGCGCTGGTGCCGGACAAGCTGGTGGACGAGATCGCGCTGGTCGGGCCGGCCGACCGCATCCGCGGCCGGCTGCAGGACTGGAAGGCGGTGGCGCGCGACGGGAAGATCGGCACGCTGGTCCTGACCGGCGCCACCCAGGCCGCGCTGCGCGTCGTGGCGGAGGCGGTGCTGTGAGCGGCCCCTTCGGCGAGGGCGGTTTCCGCTACGAGCCGGTGCCCGGCTGGGGCAGCCTGCCGCCGGGATGGTCGCTGAAGGAGGTGGCCGCCGTCGCGGTGGACAGCCAGGACCGCGTCTACGCCTTCAACCGCGGCGAGCACCCGATGGTGGTCTTCGACCGCGCGGGCCGCTTCCTGACCTCCTGGGGCGAGGGCCTCTTCACCCGCGCGCATGGCCTGCATATCGGCCCCGACGACATGCTCTGGTGCACCGATGACGGCGACCACACGGTGCGCAAATGCACGCCGGAGGGCGAGGTGCTGATGACCATCGGCCTGCCCGGCCGGCCGGCGCCCTTCATGTCGGGCCGGCCCTTCAACCGCTGCACCCATACCGCGCTCTCGCCCGAGGGCGACCTCTACGTCTCCGACGGCTACGGCAATGCCGCGGTGCATAAATACGCGCCGGATGGCCGCCACCTCCTCTCCTGGGGGCGGCCCGGCACCGGGCCGGGCGAGTTCAACCTGCCGCACAACATCGTCTGCGACGAGGCCGGCCTCGTCTATGTCGCGGACCGGGAGAGCCACCGCATCCAGATCTTCGACGGCAAGGGCGGCGTCCAGGGCGAATGGACGAATGTCCACCGCCCCTGCGCCCTCTTCCTCGGCAAGGGCCGCTGCCCCTGCTGCTATGTCGGCGAGCTCGGCCCGCAGCTCCCGGTGAACCAGGCCTTCCCCAATCTCGGCCCGCGCATCAGCGTGCTCGACATGCAGGGCAAGCCGCTCTCGCGCTTCGGCACGCTCGGCGACGGCGCGGGGCAGTTCTGGTCGCCGCACGGGCTGGCGGTGGATTCCCGGGGCGACCTCTATGTCGGCGAGGTCAGCTTCACCGCCTGGCCGCGCTACCATGACGGGCAGCCGCCGCCGCCCGAGGGCGTGCGCTGCCTGCAGAAATACCGGCGTCTCGGCTGAGCCCCGCGCCATGGCCGCCGGTCTCGACCCTGGTCTCGCCACCCGCCTCGACCGCCTGGCCCGGCGCCTGCCCCGGACCTATCCCGGCCCGGGCGGCGCGCTCGCGGTGCTGCGCCAGGGCGAGGTGCTGCTGCGCCATGCCTGGGGCTTCGCCAATGCCGAGCGGCGCATCCCCTTCACGCCGCAGACCCTGTTCCGCCTCTGCTCGATCACCAAGCAGTTCACCTGCGCGGCGATGCTGGAGGCCTGCCCGGACCCGGCCGTGCTCGATGCGGCGATCCGCGCCCGGCTGCCGCGCCTCGGCGCCGCGGCGCCCGGTGCGCTGCACTGCGCGCACAACCAGTCGGGCCTGCGCGACTACTGGGCGGTCGCCATGCTGCATGGCTCGCCGGTCGAGGCGCCCTTCGGCGATGCCGAGGCGATGCGGGTCATCGCCGGCACCGCCTCGCTGCACTTCGCGCCGGGCACGCGCTATTCCTATGTGAACCAGAATTTCCGCCTGCTCTCCGAGGCGCTGGAGACGGAGACCGGCCAGGGCTTCGCGGCGCTGCTGCGCCGCCTCTTCGAGCGCGCCGGCATGCCGACCGCCTTCCTCGCCGCCGATACCCGCGCCATGCCGGATGGCACCGAGGGCTATGAGGGCAGCCAGGCCGGCGGCTTCCGCGCCGCCGAGAACCGCATCCTCTGGACCGGCGATGCCGGGCTCGGCGCCAGCCTCGAGGACATGATCGCCTGGGAGCGCTTCCTCGATGCCGGGCGGGACGATCCTGGCTCGCTGCCCGCCCGACTCGCCGCGCCGGTTGCCTTCGCCGGCGGCGCGCCGGCCCCCTACGGCTTCGGCCTGGCGCGCGGCACCGCCTTCGGCCATGCCCTGCTCGGCCATGGCGGGGCGCTGCGCGGCTGGCGCAGCCACCGGCTCTACGTCCCGGCCGAGCGGATCTCGGTGGTCGTGCTGTTCAACCACCTCTCGGACGCGCATGCGGCGGCGATGGAGGCGCTCGCCACCGTGCTGGACGCGCCCATGCCGGGCCCCGATGCCGCGCTGCCGATGCCGGCCTGGGCGGGCGCCTATGCCGAGCCGGAGACCGGCCTGCTCGCCCGCATCGAGCCGGCGATGCCGGGCCGGCTGCGGCTGCGCTTCGGCCATTCGCCGGAGTTGCTCGACCTGCAGCCGGATGGCAGCGCGACGAACGGCCAGACCAGGCTGCAGCCAGGCCCGGCCGGCCTTTGGCTGGAGCGGCCACAGGAGAATTTCCGCAGTCGCCTCGAGCCGCTCAACGGCATGCCGGCCACGGACATCGCCGGCCGCTATCGCTGCGAGGAGCTGGAGGCGGAGCTGCACATCGCCGCGGCCGGCGGCCTGCCCTATGGCGGCTTCGCCGGTGTCCTCGGCCAGGGCCGGATGGAGCTGCTGGAGCCGGTGGCGCAGGATGTCTGGACCCTGCCCTGCCCCCGCGCGCTGGACCACACGCCGCCGGGCGACTGGACCCTCGCCTTCCGCCGCGGCGCGGACGGGCAGGTGGAGGGCGTTCGCCTCGGCTGCTGGCTGGCGCGCGGGCTGGACTACCGCCGCATCGGGTAGCTCCCCACGACCTCGCTACGCGCCGCAGTCGGAGGCCCGTGATTCGCCCCCGGGCCTGCCGCTACCTCACCGCCTCGACCAGCTTCGCCCAGCGGTCGAGCTGCGGCAGGATGACATCGGATTTCGCCGCCTCCAGGCTCACCACCACGCGCTCGATCCCGAGGTCGCGGTCGGCGAGCAGCGCGTCGCGGTCCTCCTTCGCGCCCCAGATCGTCACCGGGCAGTCCGCCTCGCTGCGGCCGGCCTCGGCCAACAGGGCGCGGAATTGCGGCACCAGCGCCGCCACATCGGCATAGTGCTGGCGCACCCGGTGCGGCATCCAGCCATTGCCGTAGCGCACCGCGCGCTTCGCGCCCCAGGGGAAGGCGCCGCCGACGATGATCGGCGGGTGCGGCGTCTGCACCGGCTTCGGCCAGGTCATCATCGGGCCGAAGGCGACGAACTCGCCCTGGTATTCCGGCTTGGTTTGCGTCCAGATCGCCTGCATCGCCTCGATCCGCTCGCGCGCCAGCTTGTGCCGGGTCTCGAAGACGGTGCCGTGGTCCTCGATCTCGTCGCGGTTCCAGCCATTGCCGACGCCGAAGAGGAAGCGCCCGCCCGAGACCTGGTCGATCGAGGCGACCAGCTTCGCGGTCTGGATCGGGTCGCGCTGCACGACGAGGCAAATGCCGGTGCCGAGGCGGAGCGTCGTCGTCGCCCCCGCCGCGGCGGTCAGCGTCACGAAGGGGTCCATGACGTCGTAATACATCTTCGGCAGCTCGCCGCCGCCCGGATAGGCCGCCTTGCGGCCGAGCGGGATGTGCGAGTGCTCCGGCGCCCAGAGGCTCTCGAAGCCGCGCTCCTCCAGCGCCCGGGCGAGCTCCGCCGGATGCATGGAATAGTCGGTGAAGAACATCCCGGCGCCGATCTTCATGGCCTTGCCTCCCCTGTTGCCGGAGAGGCTCGCGCGCCGATGCCGCCGGGGCAAGCCCGGCGGCCCCGCCGCGGCAGCCCTATTCCGCCTGCGCGCCGCTGATCTCGACCAGCGTCCTCCAGCGCCCTTCCTCGGCGGCGAGGAAGCGGCCGAATTCCTCCGGGCTGGCATCGGTGACCGGCTGGAAGCCGAGCGGCACCAGGCGCTCGCCGAACTCCGGCGCCCGCGCCACTTGGGTAATCGTCGCATGCAGCCGCGCCAGCGCCGGCTGCGGCGTGCCGGCCGGCGCCATGATGGCGTACCAGACCTGCGCGTCCACGCCCTTGCCGGGCAGCAGCTCGTCCATGCCCGGCACCGCCTCGAGCCCCGGCACATAGGTGACGCGCCTGGCGCTGCCGACCGCGAGCGCCCGGAACCGCCCCTCCCGCACATGCGGCATCAGCGCCGGCATGACGTCGAACATCATGTCGATATTGCCCGAGAGCAGGTCCTGGATGGCCGGCCCGCCGCCGCGATAGGGCACATGGGTGATGTCGATGCCGGCCACCTTCTTCACCAGCTCCATGGTGAGATGGCTGGTGGTGCCGGTGCCGGAGGAGCCCATGGTGATCTTCCCCGGCGCCGCCCTGGCGGCGGCCACCAGCTCGGCGAAGCTCGTCCAGGGACGCTTCGCGTTCACCACCATCAGGATGGTGCCGGTCGAGACGCGGCTGATCGGCGCCAGGTCCTTCAACGGGTCGAGCGGCATGCGCGAGCCGTAGAGGTACTTGTTGGCGACCAGCGTGTTCGCCGCGCCGATCAGCAGCGTATGGCCGTCCTTCTCCGCCCGGGCGACGAATTCGGCGCCGATATTGCCGCCGGCGCCGGCGCGGTTCTCCACCACCACGCTCTGGCCGAGCAGCGGCTGCAGCCGCTCGCCCAGCATGCGGGCGGTGATGTCGAGGGCGCCGCCGGGCGCGATCGGCACGATGAGGTGCAGCGGGCGGTTCGGGGCCCAGCCCGGGGTCGGGGCCTGGGCACGGGCGGCAACGGGCGCAAGCGCGGCGAGGCCCAGCAGGGGGCGGCGAGAAACCATTTGGATGCTCCCGGTCGAAGCCCGCATGTCGCGAGGCATGGGCGGCGGGGTCAAGCGCGGTGCCTCCTGGAGACGATCCCGATCGGGTGGACTCGCCTGATGCCGGGCGCAGGACGGTTTCACCGCCCCGCCCCTCACGCGCCGGGCGCAACCCTCCGGTTTGCCTGGCTGCGCGCCACGGGGCGCGGCGCCCATCCGGGCGCTCGGCCCCGCGGGCCGTAGGCCAGCACGTCGTGCGCCGGGTATGATCGGGTGCAGATGCTCCAGCCGGCCCGGGAGGTTCTGGAAGGTCGATGTCGGATGCTGCCCCGCCCATGCTGGCGCTGATCGAGGGAAGGCTGGATCGCCTCGGCCTGACGCCCGAGGAGGCCTGCCGCCAGGCCGGCCTGCCGC
Source organism: Roseicella frigidaeris (assembly GCF_003258945.1). Lineage (GTDB taxonomy): Bacteria > Pseudomonadota > Alphaproteobacteria > Acetobacterales > Acetobacteraceae > Paracraurococcus > Paracraurococcus frigidaeris. The sequence continues at coordinate 42,964 of NZ_QLIX01000007.1, forward strand.
CGGACTTCCTCGACCGCCTGGCCGCCGGCAAGGTGCCGCCGCCGCGCGGCCAGCGGCTGATCCGGCTGGCGGAGGCGCTGGCGACCAGCGTCTCCTATCTCGTCGGGCTCGATCCGGACACGCCGCCGCCGGCCGAGCTGCTGGAGGAGGACCAGGCCTCCCTCGGCCTGCTGGCCGGCGACGAGGAGGCGCTGCTGCGCGCCTATCGGCGGCTGGACCTGCCGGCCAAGGCGGCGGTGGTGCTGATCCTCCGCACCATGGCGGGGCCGGAGCCGGTGCCGGATGCGGTGCCGCCGAAGCAGCTCGGCCGCGGTCGCCGCCCGGGCTGACCCGGCCGGCATGCCTACTCGATCCGGATCCCGGCCGCCTTGATCAGCCCGGCATAGCGCGCGGCATCCCGGCGGAGCAGCGCCGCCGCATCCTCGCTGCTGCCGCCGCCGGGGATGAAGCCGGCCTCGCGGATGCGCGGCTGCAGCACCGGGTCCTGCAGCGCCCGGTTGACCGCCGCCGCCCAGCGATCGCGGATCGGCGCCGGCAGCCCGGCCGGGCCCATCAGCATGTACCAGACATCGGCATCGAAGCCGGGGAAGCCGCTCTCGGCCACGGTCGGCAGGTCGGGCAGCCATTCGATCCGCCGCGGCATGGTGGTGGCGAGCGCCCGCACCCGCTCGCCGCGGATATGCGGCAGGTAGGTCGGGAAGGTGTCGATGGCGAGGTCGATCCGCCCGGCCAGGATCTCGTTCACCGCCTGGCCGGTGCCGCGGAAGGGCACATGCGTCATGCGGAGGCCGGCCTCGGCGCAGAGCAGCTCGGCCGCCAGGTGCTGCTGCGTGGCGACGCCGGAGGAGGAGTAGTTGAGCTGCCCCGGCCTCGCCCTGGCGTAGTCGATGAAGGCCCCGAGGTCGCGCGCCGGCGAGCTCATCGGCACCACCGCGACCAGCGGCACCGTGGCGGCGAGGCAGATGGCCGTCTGGTCGCGGTGGATGTCGAAGGGCGGCGGCTGCATCAGCGGCGGCACCACGGCCGAGGCGCTGACCGTCGTCATGAAGAGGGTCTGGCCATCCGGCGCGGCGCGGCAGCCGGCCAGCGCCGCGATGGTGCCGCTCGCCCCTGGGCGGTTCTCCACCGCGATGGGCTGGCCGAGCTCGGCCTGCAGCGCCGGGGCGAGGAGGCGGGTGATGATGTCGGTGCCGCCGCCGGGCGCGAAGCCGACCAGCATGGTGACCGGCCGGTCCGGCGCCCAGGCGGCGCGGGCGGGGCCAGGGGCCAGGAGCGGGGCGGCGAAGGGCAGCGCGGTGGCGGCCAGCAGGCGGCGGCGCGGAATCATGCGTGGTATCCTCCCCGGCGTCGGCCACATGGCCGACCGCCCTCTCATGCATCCCAGGGCCGGCATCCTCCAGCCGGCCTGGTGGCCTGGCGGCCTCAGTGCCGCGGCTCGCGCCGCCGCCCCTGCGCGGTCCCCGTCCGCCCGTGCTGCCGGTCCCAGCGATGGCCGCAATCAGGGCATTCCCAGACCGGATCGCCCGCCGCATCGCTCAGGCTGCGGGCGCGCGAGCGGCGGGCACTGGGCGCGAGATGCCGCAACGCCGGCGAGCCGGCGCGATCCGTCAGCTCCGCCCGGCAGGCCGGGCAGCGCTCCGGCGCCGGGCTCATCGCCCCCTCCAGGCCATGGGGCGCTTGGCGAGGAAGCTCGCCACCCCCTCGCGGAAATCCTCGCTGGTGAAGCACATCGTCACCAGGTCGTCGCCCTCCACCTGGCGCGCCGCCAGGCGCAGCCGGCGCATCGCCTCCTTCGTCGCCCGCAGCGTCAGCGGAGCGTGGCCGGCGATCGTCGTGGCGAGTTCGGCCGCGCGCGCCTGCAGCGCCGCATGGTCGGGCAGCACCTCGGAGAGCAGGCCGATCGCCTTCGCCTCCTCCGCCTCGACCAGCCGCGCGGTGTAGATCAGGTCGATCACCCGCGCCGGGCCGATCAGCGCGGCGAGGCGGCCGTAATTCGCCATCGACAGGCAATTGCCGAGCGTCCGGGCGATGGGAAAGCCGATGCGCGCATTGGCCGCGGCGATGCGCAGGTCGCAGACCGCGGCGATGGCGGCGCCGCCGCCGGTGCAGGCGCCGGCGATGGCGGCGATGGTCGGCTTCGGGCATTCCTCGAGCGCGACCAGTACCCGGTCGATCCGCGCCTCATAGTCGAGCGCGTCCTGCGGCGTGCTGAAGCTGCGGAACTGGGCGATGTCGGTGCCGGCGGCGAAGGCCTTCTCGCCGGCACCGGTGATGACGATGGCCCGCAGCGCCGGGTCCTCCCCGGCCGCCAGCGCGATCTCCCGCAGCCGTTCGTACATCGGGAAGGTCAGGGCGTTGCGCGCCTGGGGCCGGTTCAGCGTGACGAAGCCGATGCCGTCGCGGGTCTCGTAGAGCAGCTCGTCCATGGGTTCCTCCCCGGGTCGGGCCCATTGGTGCCGGGGCCGGGGCCGGTTATCAAGCCGTGGCTGTCGCGGCCCGGGGGCGCTCCCGGGCGGTGCGGCTTTCGTGGCAGGCCGGTCGCGGCGCGTCCGGCGGCCTGGACCAGGAGGCACGACCCATGCTGCCGCTCGCCCGCTTCACCGTCCTCGACCTCACCCGCGTCCGCTCCGGCCCCACCTGCGTGCGCCAGCTCGCCGATTGGGGCGCCAATGTCATCAAGATCGAGGCCCCGGAGGAGATCGACACCGGCAGCGGCATGGGCGGGGACCGGCACGGGCCGGATTTCCAGCAGGTGCACCGCAACAAGCGCGGCATCACCCTGAACCTGAAGCAGCCGGACGGGCTGGCCCTGTTCCGGCGGATGGTCGAGAAAGCCGATGTGGTGGTGGAGAATTACCGCCCGGACGTGAAGGACCGGCTCGGCATCGGCTACGAGGCGCTCTCGGCCATCAACCCGCGCATCGTGCTCGGCTCGATCGGCGGCTTCGGCCAGACCGGCCCCTATGCCCGCCGCCCCGGCTTCGACCAGATCGCCCAGGGCATGGGCGGGCTGATGAGCGTGACCGGCCTGCCGGGACAAGGCCCCGTGCGCGTCGGCATCCCGGTCGCCGACCTGACCGCCGGCCTCTACACCGCCATCGGCATCCTCGTCGCCCTGCTGGAGCGCGAGCAGACCGGCAAGGGGCGCTGGGTGCATACCTCGCTGCTGGAGGCCATGGTGGCGATGATGGATTTCCAGGCGACGCGCTGGACCATGGCGCATGAGGTGCCGAAGCAGGCCGGCAACGACCACCCGACCACGGTGCCGACCGGGCTGTTCCGCACCAGCGACGGGCTGATGAACCTGGCCGGCGGCGGCCAGGAGATGTGGAACCGCATCGTCGCCACCCTCGGCCTCGAGGAGCAGGCGAAGGACCCGGCCTTCGCCACCGACCGCAGCCGCGCCCAGAACCGCGAGAAGACCAACGCCCTGCTGCAATCGGTGCTGGAGACCGACACCGCGGCGAACTGGATCGCCCGGCTGAACAAGGCCGGCGTGCCGAGCGGCCCGGTCTATGCCATGGACGAGGTCTTCGCCGACCCGCAGGTACGGCATCTCGGCCTCGAATGGCCGGTGGAGCATCCGAGCCTCGGCACCCTCAACCTGGTGCGGTCGCCGATGACCCTGGAGGGGGTCGAGCCGCCGCGCCGGCCGACGCCGGAGCGGGGCGAGCATACCGCCGAGGTGCTGGCGGAGTTCGGCGTCTCGGCCGAGGAGCTGGCGGCACTCCGGGCCAAGGGAGCGGTCTGATACGCCCCACGAAACCGCTGCGCGGTTCCGTGGGGGCCCCGGGATGCCCTCCCCGGCACGGCCTCGCACAGCCTGCCGCGGCCAAGCCGCGGCAGGGCAACGGGTGGCGACGGGCGCGGGCGGGCGTTCTGGGCTATGCTGGGTCCGATGAGTGGAGGCGGCGATGGACGGCGACAGGCCAGGGCTGCTGGAGCGGGTTCCCGAGGTGCGGCGGCACAAGCTGGACATCCATGGCTACTACCGGATGGCGGAAGCCGGCATCCTGACGCGCGACGACCGCGTCGAGCTGATCGAGGGGGAGATCGTCGACATGGTGCCCATCGGCAGCCCGCACAGCGCGGCCGTGAACGGCCTCATCGCCGTGCTGGCCGGCGCCGTGCAGGGCCGGGCGACCGTGACGGCGCAGAGCCCGCTGCGGCTCTCCGACACCAATGAGCCGCAGCCGGATTTCATGCTCCTGCGGCCGCGCGCCGACTTCTATCGCGGCGCGCATCCCACCGCGGCCGACGTCCTCTTGCTGGTCGAGGTCGCGCAGAGCAGCCTCGCCTATGACCGGCGGGTGAAGCTCCCGCTCTATGCCCGACACAAGGTGCCGGAGGTCTGGATCGTCAATCTCGGGGAGGGCGTGGTGGAGGTGTACCGCGAGCCGAAGGACGAGGCCTATCTGGCCACCACGCGCGCCGCGCGCGGCGACATGCTGGAACCCGCGGCGCTGCCCGGCCTCCGCATCGCTGTCACCGAGGTCATCGGCTGATGCGCATCGCCTCGGTCCGCGACGGCGTGGTGCCGATCGCCTCCGCCATCGCCAATGCCTATATCGACTTCTCCAAGATGACCGCCTCGGTCGTCGCGGTGACGGTCGAGGACGGGCATGGCCGCAGCGCCACCGGCTACGGCTTCAACAGCAACGGCCGCTACGCCCAGCCCGGCCTGCTGCGCGAGCGCTTCATCCCCCGTCTGCTGGAGACGCCGGAGGCCCTGCTCGCCCATGCCGATGGCGGGCTGGAGCCGGCCGGCGCCTGGGCGGCGATGATGCGCAACGAGAAGCCGGGCGGCCATGGCGACCGCAGCGTCGCGGTCGGGGTGCTCGACATGGCGCTCTGGGACGCCGCGGCGAAGCTCGCCGGCAAGCCGCTCTGGCGGCTGCTGGCCGACCGCTACCGCGGCGGCGAGGCGGATGCGAGCGCCTGGATCTATGCCGCCGGCGGCTACTACTACCCCGGCAAGGGGCTGGACGAGCTGGTGGCCGAGATGCAGCGCTATCTCGACCTCGGCTACAGCGTGGTGAAGATGAAGATCGGCGGCGCCCCCGGCACCGCCATCAAGGATGCGCTGACCCTCGACCTGGCGCGGATCGAGGCGGTGCTGAAGCTGCTCGGCGGCGACGGCTCGCGGCTCTGCGTCGATGTCAACGGCCGCTTCGGCCTGCATGCGGCGCTCGCCTATGGCGCCGCCCTCGCCCCCTATCGGCTGCGCTGGTACGAGGAGCCGCTCGACCCGCTCGACTACGCCACGCATGCGACCCTCGCCGAGCATTATGCCGGGCCGCTGGCGACCGGCGAGAACCTGTTCTCGATGCAGGACGCCCGCAACCTGATCCGCCATGGCGGGCTGCGCGCCGACCGCGACATCCTGCAATTCGACCCTGCCCTCTCCTACGGCCTGGTCGAATACCTCCGCACCCTCGCCATGCTGCAGGAGCACGGCTGGTCGCCGCGCCGCTGCGTGCCGCATGGCGGGCACCAATTCGCGCTGAACATCGCGGTCGGGCTCGGCCTCGGCGGCAATGAGAGCTATCCGGAGGTCTTCGCGCCCTTCGGCGGCTTCGCCGACAGCACGCCGGTGCAGGACAGCCGCATCCGCATGCCGGACCTCCCCGGCATCGGCTTCGAGGGCAAGGCCAATCTCTGGGCGGTGCTGAAGGATCTGTAGGGGCGGCGGGGGCTTCCCCGGCCGGCGGCGGCGGGCGAGGCTGCGCCGGCCGCGCCGGAGACCCCGCATGACCCGCCTCCTCGTCCTCAACGGCAACACCACCGAGGCCGTGACCGAGCGCATCGCCGCGGCCGCCCGCGCCGCCGCCCCGGCGGGCGTCGCCATCGAGGCGGCGACCGCGCCCTATGGCCTGCCGCTGATCGTCACCCGCGCCGACTGGCTGCTGGCCGGCCCGCCGATCCTGGCGGCGCTGGCCGCCCACCGCGGCGCCTACGACGCCGCCGTCATCGCGGTCTTCGGCGATCCGGCGCTGGAGGCGGCGAAGCTGCTGCTGGACGTGCCGGTGATCGGCCTCTCCGAGGCCGCCTTCCACGCCGCCGCCATGCTCGGCCGGCGCTTCGGCATCGTCTCCTTCTCCGCGGCGCTGCGGCCGATGTTCGAGGATTGCCTCGACCATCACGGGCTGCGCGGGCGCTGCGCCGGCTTCCGCATGGGGCCGCCGGACGCCGCCTATCCGGCAGTCTTCGGCGCGGCCGAGCAGGCCGCCCTGCTCGCCCTGGTGCGGGACAGCATCGCGCAGGACGGGGCGGAGGCGGTGATCCTGGCCGGCGGGCCGCTGGCCGGCCTGGCGCCGCTGCTGCAGCCGGCGGTGCCGGTGCCGCTCATCGACGGCACGGCGGCGGCGGTGCGGCTCGCCGCGGCGCTGGCCGGCCTGCCGCGCCCGGCCCGGCCCCGCGCCGCCCGGCCGCTCAGCGGCTACGGGCCGGAGATCGCCGCGCTCTATGCGGGATCGGGACCGAGCTGAGCCGCGACGGCCCTATTCGAGCGGCGCGATCCGCGCCTCCTGCACCACTCGGGTCCAGAGCGCGAGGTCGCGCGCCACCACCTGCCGCAGCGTCTCGGGATCGGAGCCGACCGGCTCGAAGCCCAGCATCTCCAGCCGCTCGCGCATCGCCGGGTCGTGCATGGCGGCGGCGATCTCCCGCTGCAGCCAGGCGATGCGCGCCGGCGGCGTGCCGCCAGGCACGAAATAAGCGAGCCAGGCGGTGGTCTCGATCCCCGGCGCGAGCCCCGTCTCGGCCAGGGTCGGCACGTCGGGCAGCGCCGCCATCCGGGCCGCGCCGGTGACCGCCATGGCCCGCACCGAGCCGGCATCGACGAAGGGCTTGGTGCTGCCGGAGACGGCGATGGTCCAATGCGCCTCGCCATTCGCCACGGCCTGCACCGCCAGCCCGTCGCCGCGATAGGGCACCATGGTGCCCTGCAGCCCGCCGGCCCGCAGGCAGAACAGCTCGCAGAGCAGATGCACGGTGGCGCCGATGCCGGAGGTGGCGCAATTCCACCGCCCGGGATGCGCCTTCAGCCAGGCGACGAAGCCGGCGATGTCGCGCGCCGGCAGCTTCGGGCTGGCCACCAGGAGGAAGGGACCGCTGCCGGCGATGGTCACCGGGTCGAAGGCGGTGCGGACATCGATCTCCCGGGCGAAGGCCCGGTTCATCACCGGCAGGATGACGAAATTGGGCCCGCCATAGAACAGCGTGTAGCCATCGGCGGGCTGGGTGACCGCATGCCGCGCGCCGATCGCGCCGGCCGCGCCGTTGCGGTTGTCGATGACGAAGGCGCAGCCGGTGCGCCGCTGCAGGACATCGGCCAGGGCGCGCGTCAGGATGTCGACGCCCGAACCCGGCGAGGCCGGCATCACGAAGCGCACCGGCCGGGTCGGGTAGTCCTCGGCGGCCAGCCCGGGCCGGGCCAGCAGGCCGAGGGGCGCGGCCAGCAACCCGCGCCGCGAGGCGTGCGTCATGATGTCTCCTCCCGCCGGGCGGCCCTTGGGGCGCCGCCGCCTTGCCGGCCAGGCTACACCCGGGCCGGGCGGATCAGGCAATCTCCGCCGCGAGCCGCGCCGGCTCCCGGCTGGCATAGACATCGCCGCTATTGGCCGCGGCCGGCAGGGCGGCGATCCAGCCGGCCATGGCCTCCAGCCCGATCGGCTGGCGATGCTCGAAGCGCATGCTCTCGCCGAGGCAGGCATTGCAGGCGCGGTAGCCCAGCGCCGCGAGGCGGTCGAGGCAGGCCAGCGCCACGCCGGGCTGGAGGGTGGTGAACTCGAAGGAGAGGCTGCGCGGCGCGGCGGTGAGCCCGGCCAGCGCCGCCGCCTCCTGGCCCTCGACATCGATCTTGATGAAATCCGGCTGCTCCGCCGCCGCGATCAGGGCATCGAGGCTCGTCACCGGCAGCGCCAGTTCGGCATCCCAGGCCTGCCCCTCCCAGCCCGGCGCCCCGGCCGCCGCGGCGATGAAGTCCGGGCTGGCGCTGGCCACCGTCGGGTTCGCCGTGTTCAGCCGCAGCACCGCCTCGCCCGGCGCCGCGCCGACTAGCACCGCCTGCAAGGCCACGCCGGCATCCCGGCCGAAGAGCAGCCGCAGCAGCCGGGCCAGGCGGGGCTGCGGCTCCACCGCCACCACCCGCGCGCCGAGCCGGCGGAAGCTCGCCACCCGGTCGCCGACATGCGCGCCGATATCGAAGGCGAGCTCCCCCGGCCCGAGGAAGCGGCGATGGAAGGCATCCAGCCGCGCCGCCCGGCCGGGCGCGTAATAGGTGCGCAGCGAGCGGCCGATGGCGCGCGCGGTGGTCACGTCGCCGGCGGCGTCTCGTAGCCGGCGAGCTGCCAGGCCTCGGGCTCGGCCAGCGCCTCGGCATACCAGCGCTCGACCAGCGGATGCCGGCGCACCGCCTGCACATAGGCCTCCGTGGTCGCCGCAAGCGCCGGCCGCCAGGTGAGGAAGCGGCCGACCACCGGCGCGTACATCGCATCCACCAGGGTGAAGCGGGCGCCGCCGAGGAAGGGGCCGCCGCCCGCATCGAGCGCCTCGGCCCAGGCGCGCTCGATGCGGGCGATATCGGCCAGCGCCTCGGGCGTGCGGCCGAGACCGCTGAAATCCCGCCCGGCATTGAACCACATCGCCTGGCGCAGGCCGCGGAAGCCGGCATGCATCTCGGCGGCCATCGACCGGGCGCGGGCGCGGGCGGCGCGCTCCTCCGGCCAGAGGCCGGGGGCCTGCTCGGCGCAGTATTCGCAGATGGCGAGGCTCTCCCAGACCCGGGCGCCGCGATGCTCCAGATAGGGCACCAGCCCGGCCGGCGTGGCGTCCAGGATCGCCGGGGTGCTGGCGATGCCCTCGCCGCGGACGAAGGGGATCAGCACCTCCTCCACCTCGAGCCCGGCCAGGTGCACCGCCAGCCAGCCGCGCAGCGACCAGGAGGAGTAGCGCTTGTTGCCGATGAGCAGGCGGCCTTCCGACATCGATCTGGCTCCCGGAAGCGGCCGGGCGCAGCCGGCCCGGCGGATGGGAGGCGAGACTGGGCCGGGGCGGCCGGCGCTTCAATCCCGCTGGCGGCGCGGCAGGTCCGCCCCGCCCTCCGCGCATGGCCCGCGCGGCGGCCGCGGCCTCTCGCATGGTCCTTGCATCTCCCTTGCCCTGGGGCAGCCGCGGGTGTTCCTTGGCCGCAGCCGGCGGAGTTTCTTGCATGAACGAGATGAGCGTGTCGCGTCCGAACAACCTGGACGCCTATTGGATGCCCTTTTCCGACAACCGCTACTTCAAGGCGCATCCGCGCATGCTCGCCCGCGCCGAGGGCATGTCCTACTACACGCCCGAGGGGAAGGAGGTGCTGGACGGCACCGCCGGCCTTTGGTGCTGCAATGCCGGCCACGGGCGGGTCGAGATCAAGGAGGCGATCCAGAAGCAGGCCGCCATCCTCGACTACGCCCCCACCTTCCAGCTCGGCCATCCCATCGCCTTCGAGGCGGCGGCGCGCATCGCCGAGATGACGCCGGAGGGCATGGACCGGATCTTCTTCACCAATTCCGGCAGCGAGAGCGCCGACACCGCCCTCAAGATCGCCCTCGCCTATCACAAGGCCCGCGGCGAGAGCAGCCGGGTGCGGCTGATCGGGCGGGAGCGCGGCTATCACGGCGTCGGCTTCGGCGGCATGTCGGTGGGCGGCATCGGCGGCAACCGCAAGCAATTCGGCGCCCTGCTGCCCTATGTCGACCACCTGCCGCACACCCATGGCCTGGCGGCCAACCTCTTCGCCAAGGGCCAGCCGGCCGAGGGCGCGCATCTCGCCGACGCGCTGGAGGCCCTGGTCGCGCTGCACGGCGCCGAGACCATCGCCGCGGTGATGGTGGAGCCGGTGGCGGGCAGCACCGGCGTGCTGGTGCCGCCGGTCGGCTATCTGGAGCGGCTGCGCGAGCTATGCACCAGGCACGGCATCCTGCTGATCTTCGACGAGGTCATCACCGGCTTCGGCCGCCTCGGCACCCCCTTCGGCGCCGAGCGGCTGGGCGTCACGCCCGACATCATGACCATGGCCAAGGGCCTGACCAACGCCGCGGTGCCGATGGGCGCGGTCGCGGTGCAGAACGCCGTCTACGACGCGGTGGTGGACGGCGCGGCGGCCGGCATCGAGCTGTTCCACGGCTACACCTATTCCGGCCATCCGCTGGCGGCGGCGGCGGCGATCGCCACGCTCGACCTGCACCGGGCGGAGGACCTGCCGGGCCGGGCGCGCGCCATCGAGCCCTATTGGCAGGAGGCGGCGCACAGCCTGCGCAGCCTGCCGAACGTCATCGACATCCGCGATTGCGGCCTGATCGCCGGCATCGAGCTGGCGCCGCGCGCCGGCAAGCCCGGGGCGCGGGCGACGGAGGTCTTCCGCCGCTGCTTCGACGATGGCGTGCTGATCCGGGTGACGGGCGACATCATCGCCCTCTCGCCGCCGCTGATCGTCGAGCGCCCGCATGTCGACCGGCTGTTCGGGGTGCTGGGCGAGGCCATCCGCGCCGAGGCGGCCTGAACGCCCCATCGAGCCGCTTCGCGGCTTCGTGGGGGCTCATGGATGCCCCCTGGGTCCGAGGTTGGGTCACAGCCGGCCGCGGCCAGGCCGCGGCGGGCCGTGACGCCCCTCCGAGGCGAGGCGGGTCACGGGGTCCCCACGGAGCCGCGCAGCGGCTTCGTGGGGATTGGATCAGTGCCCCACCTGGTCCTTGAAGGCTCCCTTCGTTTCGTCGCCGCGCGGCGCCGGCTCCGCCGGCTTTTCGGCCGCCCGCTCGGCATGCGGCTTCACCTCGTCGGCCTGCTTGCCCCGGGCGTCGCTGCTCCGCGTATCGATCCCGCCCTTCTTCGAGCTGCCGGGATTGGGGTCTCCGATGGCCATGGCGCGTCTCCGGGTTGCCTGCTCCCTTAACCCGGGGCGGCGGCGATCGTTGTGGCCGGCCGGGCGATTTCCCCGCCGGACCGCCTCCTTCCCCCTTCCCTGGGGGCCGCTCTTTGCCCGCCGCCGCCGCTGCACCATATTGCGCGCGAAGCATTCCTCCCTTTGGCCCCCTCTCGGGGCCCTTCCGTACCCCTGGAGTTCCCCGGATGAGCGAAGCCTCTCCCGTCCCGGTCACCGTCCTCACCGGCTATCTCGGCGCCGGCAAGACCACCCTGCTGAACCGCATCCTCAGCGAGAACCACGGCAAGAAATTCGCCGTGGTGATCAACGAGTTCGGCGAGCTCGGCGTGGACAACGACCTCGTCGTCGATGCCGACGAGGAAGTCTTCGAGATGAACAACGGCTGCATCTGCTGCACCGTCCGCGGCGACCTGATCCGCATCATCGGCGGCTTGATGAAGCGTCGCGGCAAATTCGACGGCATCATCGTCGAGACCACCGGCCTCGCCGATCCCGCCCCGGTCGCCCAGACCTTCTTCGCCGACGAGGACGTCAAGCGCGCCACCCGGCTGGACGCCATCGTCACAGTGGTGGACGCCAAGAACCTGCCGGCGCGCCTCGCCGACAGCAAGGAGGCGGAGGAGCAGATCGCCTTCGCCGACATCATCCTGCTGAACAAGATGGACCTCGTCTCGCCGGAGGAGGCGGAGGCGGTGGAGCGCAAGGTGCGCGCCCTCAACCCCTGGGCCGAGATCCGCCGCAGCACCAAGTCCGACGTGCCGATCGAGGCGGTGATCGGCCGCGAGGCCTTCGACCTCAAGCGCATCCTGGAGCGGGAGCCGGAATTCCTCTCGGGCGAGGACGAGCACGAGCACGACAGCGAGGTGATGAGCGTCTCCTTCGAGGTCTCCCGCCCCATGGACCCGGAGCGCTTCAATGCCTGGATGACGCAGCTCCTCGCCAACAAGGGCCAGGACCTGCTGCGCACCAAGGGCATCCTCTACTACGCCAATGACGACCGCCGCTTCGCCTTCCAGGCGGTGCACATGATCGCCGATGGCGACTTCATCGGCCCGGTGAAGGAGGGCGATCCGCGCAGGTCGAAGATCGTCTTCATCGGCCGCGACCTGAACCGGCCGCAGCTCCGCCGCGGCTTCGAGAGCTGCCAGGTGGACGCGTGAGCGACGAGGCGGCGGATTTCCTGCTCGAGACGCGCGGCGCCTCGCGCGAGCTCGGCGCCTGGGTGGTCGGCCTCGCCTTCGGACGGGACGGCAGCCTCGGCTTCGGGCTCGGCGACGGCACGCTCCGCATCGTCCAGCCGGCGGCGCCGGAGCAGGACTGGCGGAGCGTCGCGGCGCATGACGGCGCGGTGCTCTCGCTCGCGGCCGATGCGAAGGACGGCTACCTCACCGGCGGCGATGATGGCCGCCTGCTGCGCACCGCCCCGGATGGCACGACGACCGAGATCGCCAGCCTCGGCGCCATGAAATGGGTGGAGCATGTGGCGGCGCATGAGAGCGGGCTGCGCGCCGCGAGCCTCGGCAAGCAGCTCCACCTCTTCGACGGCAAGGGGCAGCGGCTGAAGACGCTCCTGCACCCCTCCTCGGTCGGCGGCATTGCCTTCGACGCCAAGGGCAAGCGCGTCGCCGCCAGCCACTACAACGGCGCCAGCCTCTGGTTCGTCGCCTCGAAGGAGGACAAGCCGCGGTTGCTGGAATGGAAGGGCAGCCATGCCGCCATCGCCATCAGCCCGGACGGCACGCATGTGGTCACGGCGATGCAGGAGAACGCCCTGCATGGCTGGCGCCTGGCCGATGGCCAACACATGCGCATGTCGGGCTATCCCTCGAAGACGCAGTTCCTGTCCTTCACCGCCCGCGGCCGCTGGCTGGCGACCAGCGGCGCCGATGCGATCGTGATCTGGCCCTTCTTCGGCGGCGGCCCGATGGGCAAGGCGCCGACCGAGCTGGCCGGCGGCGATGGCGTGCTCTGCAACGCCGTCGCCTGCCATCCGCAGCACGAGGTGGTGGCCGCCGGCTTCGCCGATGGGCTGGTGCTGATCGCCGAGATCGCCTCGGGCAAGGTGGTGCCGGTGGCCGCCCCCGGGCATGGCGGCATCTCGGCCCTCGGCTGGAACGCCGCCGGCACGCATCTCGCCTTCGGCACCGAGGATGGCTTCGCCGGGCTGGTCGATCTCTCCCGGCGCGTCTAGGGCGTGAAGCGCGCGACCAGACAACGACCGGGACCATGATCCGCGGCGGCCGCTCAGCTGCGCCGGACGGGCCCGCTGGCACGCCAGCCCTGGATCACGGGCTGCGGCCGCGGCGCGGCGCCGCGGCAGGTGAAGAAGGCGTGCATCGCCACCGCCGGCGCCTCCAGCGGCTCGGCCTCCGGCACGGCCGGCGCCGAGGCCTGGCTGCGCGGCCGCTCGGCCCGCACCAGCCCCGGCTCGAGCACCGCCGGCAGCCCCTCCGGCCTGCCGCAGGAGGGCCCCGGACCCGCCGGCCCGGTCGACATGGCATGGGCGGCCGAGCCGCCCTCCTTCGGCAGGGGCAGCAGCGCTCCGGCAAGCACGACCCCAAGGGCGATGAGACGCCACCCGGGCGTCGCGCTTGCACGCAACTTGAGCATCGTCTAAGGACCTCTGTCCGATTGCGCGCTCTGGCGCGGGGAATTGCCCCCGCCAACGCGGGCGTTCGGCCTTCTGTTCCCAGCGAAGATTCCCGCCGCGGGCGGGAACCGCCATGCAACCGAAGTGGCCTTTGCGGCCTTACCGGGGCTTTCGAGGGATCGACCCGCCATGGCCAGAGCGCCCGACGACGACGATGACGTGGATCTCGGCATCAGCCTCGAGACGGTTGCAACCGTCGTGGATCATGCGCGCGCCGTGCAGGTGACCGAGGAGACCGATCCGGCGCAGCTCTCCGAGGACGAGAACAGCGAGGCGGCGCTGTTGCAGGAGAATCCGGACGACCTGACCGAGGACTCGCTGCGCGAGTTCATCGACGGGCTCAACGAGGACGAGCAGGCGGCGCTCATCGCCCTCGCCTGGGTCGGCCGCGGCGATTTCGGGTCGGAGGAATGGGAGGAGGCGCTGCGCCTCGCCGCCGAGCGGAACGAGAATGGCGGCGCCGGCGACTACCTGCTCGGCATGGACATGGTGGGCGACCTGCTCTCCGAGGGCGTCGCCGCCTTCGGCCTCTCGCTCGAGGAGATCGAGCGCTGATCCGCCGTGCCGTGAACCACCCCACCCTGGGCCGCCCCGACCTGGGCTGACGCCGCCGCCCATTGTCTCCCGCCGCCGCTGCCGGCAGCATGCCTGGGCAACCGTCGCCAGGGCGGAGGGGAGGAACACATGGATTTCAGCGGCAAGGTCGCCCTCGTCACCGGGGGCGCGAACGGCATCGGCGCGGCGACCGTCCGCGGCTTCGTCGCGCGCGGCGCCAGGGTCGCCATCGTCGACCGCGATGCCGAGGCGGGCGCCGCGCTCGCCGCCGAGTTCGGCCAGGCGGCGATCTTCCGCCAGGCGGACGTGACCCGCGGCGCCGATGTCGCGGCCTATGTGCAGGCGACGCTGGATGCCTTCGGCGCCATCGACTGCTTCCACAACAATGCCGGCATCGAGGGCAAGGTGGCGCCCACCGCCGAGTATGAGGAGGCGATCTTCGACGCGGTGATGGGCGTCAACGTCAAGGGCGTCTTCCTCGGCCTGCGGCACGTGTTGCCGGTGATGATCCGCCAGGAGCGCGGCGCGGTGGTGAACACCGCCTCCATCGCCGGCCTCGTCGGCACGGCGGGCATGCCGGCCTATGTCGCCTCGAAGCATGCGGTGATCGGGCTGACCAAGGTGGCCGCCGGCGAGGTCGGGCGGCTCGGCATCCGGGTGAACGCCATCTGCCCTGGCCCGATCGACACCCGCATGGTCCGCGACATCGCCAAGCAGGTCTCGCCCAACCGCCCGGAGGCGGTGGAGGAGGGCTATGCCGCCGGCCTGCCGCTGCGCCGCTACGGCAGGGCGGAGGAGGTGGCGAATCTCGTGCTGTTCCTGTGCAGCGACCTCGCCAGCAACATCACCGGCGCGCAATACGTGGTCGATGGCGGCCGCACCGCCGTGCCGGTCGGCATCTCGCAGAACGGCGTGCGGTAGCTCTCCCCGAAGCCGCGGCAGGGCAACGGGCGGCAGCCGGATGCGGCGCGCGCGATCTCCGGTTGCAGCCGCTGCCCCATCGCCGCAGCATGGCGGCAAAACAGGGGAGACGTCGCCAATGACCGGGATCTTCGCCGGGCTCAGGGTGATCGACGCCGCCAGCTATGTCGCCGCGCCCGCGGCCGCGACCATCCTCGGCGATTTCGGCGCCGAGGTGATCAAGCTGGAGCCGCCGGGCGGCGACGCCTATCGCGCCCTCGCCACCGCCCCCGGCCAGCCGCGCGGCGAGACCGACTATCCCTGGGTGCTCGACAACCGCGGCAAGCGCGGCCTGGTGCTGGACCTGAAGCGGCCGGAGGCGCAGGCGGTGCTGCACCGGCTGATCCGCGACACCGATGTCTTCGTCACCAACGCCATCCCGCGGCTGCGCGCCGGGCTCGGCATCGCGCCGGAGACGCTGCTCGGCCTGAACCCGCGGCTGATCTACGCCGCGCTCACCGCCTATGGCGAGACCGGGCCGGAGGCGGACAAGACCGGCTTCGACGCCACCGCCTACTGGGCCCGCAGCGGGCTGATGGACCTGGTGCGGTCCGATGCCACCGCGCCCCCGGCCCGCTCCGTCGCCGGCCTCGGCGACCACCCGACCGGCGTCGCGCTCTATGGCGCCATCGCCACCGCCCTCTACCGGCGGGAGCGCACCGGCCAGGGCGGGCTGGTCTCGGCGACGCTGCTCGGCGCCGGGCTCTGGGCCAATGGCTTCATGGTGCAGGCGGCGCTGGACGAGGCGCGCTTCATCCCCCGCCCGCCGCGCGAGCGGGCGCCGAGCGCGCTGACCAACCTCTACCGCGCCGGCTGCGGGCGCTGGTTCCTGCTCGCCCTGCTGAACGAGGCGCGGCAATGGCCGGCGCTGCTCGCCATCCTCGGCCACCCCGCCTGGGGCGAGGACCCGCGCTTCGCCACCCAGGCGCTGCGGCGCGAGCATGCGCAGGCGCTGATCCCGCTGCTCGATGCCGGCTTCGCCGCCCGCAGCCTCGCCGACTGGCGGCCGGTGCTGGATGCCGCCGGCCTCACCTTCGATGCGGTGACGACGACCGGGGAGGCGGCGGCCTCGGAGCAGGCGCGGGCCATGGGCGCCATCCGCCCCACCACCACCGGCGGCTGGACGGTGGACAGCCCGCTGCACCTCGCCGGCGAGACCAAGGCGCCGGCCACCCCGCCGCCCGCGCTCGGCGGCGACACCGAGGCGATCCTGGCCGAGCACGGCTATGCCCCGGCCGAGATCCGGCGGCTGCGGGAGGCGGGGGCGCTGGGCTGAATCAACCGCCCGGCCGGCGCCAGGCCGCGGCCTGGCGGACGGCGTTGGCCAGCATCAGCACGTCGAAGCCATGCACCGGCAGGCGGTGGCCGCGCGCGAGCAGCGCCGCCGTCTGCTCCTGCGTCAGCGCGGCGGCGCCGAGCGGGATGCCGGCGCCGAGGATCGCGTGTTCCAGATGCGCGAAGGCGTCGCGGAATTCGGGCGCATCGAAGCGGCCCGGCACGCCGAGTTCCACCGCGAGGTCGAACTGGGCGATGATCATGGCATCCACCCCTTCCACCCGGCAGATCGCCTCGATGTTCTCCACCGCCGCCCGCGTCTCGATCAGCAGCACGCAGACCGTCGCCGCCGCCCGTTGCGGCAGGTAGTCCTGCAGGCCGGTGCCCCAGCGGGCATGCGCGACGAAGGGGCCCCAGCCGCGTCGGCCGGCAGGCGGGTAGCGGGTCAGCGCGACGCAGGCCGCCGCCTCCTCGGCCGAGCGGATCTGCGGGAAGACGATGCCCTCGGCGCCGAGGTCGAGCGCCGGCTTCACCCAGCCCTCGTCCTGGCGCGGCACCCGGACCAGCGGCGCGCAGCCCGTGCCCGTCGTCGCCGCGATCATGGCGTGCAGGCTCTCCGGCCCGACCGCGCCATGCTCCTGGTCGATGACGAGGAAATCGGCGCCCGCGGCGGCGATGGCCTGGGCCGAGACCGCCGAGGGTATGGTCGCCACGAAGCCGGCGAGGGTCTCGCCGGCCCGCAGCCGCTGCTTCATGCCGGCGATCGCCATGTCCCGGTCCTCCCGCGGCGGAGCCTAGCGCGACGAAGGCCGGCGGACGAAGCCCGAAGCCACCGCGGCAGCTGTGGCGTCCCTCCGCCCTGAGAGGACTCTAGCTCACCTGATCAGCCAGCCGGTCCAGATGCGTCGCGGTGTCGCCGAAGAGGTGCTCGATCACCATGACGCGGCGGAAGAAATGCCCGACCGCGTATTCCTCCGTCATGCCGATGCCGCCATGCAGCTGCACGGCATTCTGCGAGACGAAGCGCCCGGCCTGCCCGACCCCGACCTTGGCCATGGAGATGGCGCGCGCCCGCTCGGCGGCGTCCTCCTCCTCCAGCGACATGGTCGCCAGCATGGCCATGGACCGCCCCTGCTCCAGCGCCACCAGCATCTCCGCCGCGCGGTGCTGCAGCGCCTGGTTGTCGCCGATCGGCCGGCCGAATTGCTGGCGCGTCTTCAGATAGTCGAGGGTCATGGCCTGCATCGTCTCCATCGCGCCGATCACCTCGGCCGCGGTCGCGGCGATGCCCGCCTCCACCACCCGCGCGACGATGGGCAGGCCGCCATCGAGCGGCCCGAGCAGCGCCTCGCGCGGCAGCTCGACGCCGCTCAGCGAGAGCTCGGCCGCCCGCGTGCCGTCGCGCAGCGCATAGCCGCGCCGCGCCAGGCCCGGCGCCTCCGCATCGACGAGGAAGAGCGAGATGCCCTCCGGCTCGTCCTCCCGCCCGGCAGTGCGGGCGCTGACCACCAGCCGGTCGGCGCAGTCGCCATGCAGGACGACGCTTTTCGCCCCCTCCAGCACGAAGCCCTCGCCGCGGCGCGTCGCGGTGGTGCGCACGTCGGAGAGGTCGTAGCGCGCCTGCCGCTCGCCATGCGCGACGGCGAGCTTCAGGCTGCCCTCGGCGATCGCCGGCAGGATCTCCTCCTGCTGCGCCGCGGTGCCGGCGAGGCGGAGGGCGGTGCCGCCCAGCACCACCGTCGCCAGATAGGGCTCCAGCACCAGATGCCGGCCGAAGGCCTGCATCAGCAGCATCACATCGACGGGGCCGCCGCCGAAGCCACCATGCTCCTCGCTGATCGGCAGGCCGAGCAGGCCGAGCTCGGCATAGCGCGACCAGAGCCGCTCGCTCCAGCCGGTCGGCGTGCCGAGCAGGGATTTGCGCTGCTCGAAGCTGTATTCGCTGGCCAGCAGGCGGGCGACGCTGTCGCCCAGCAGGCGCTGGTCCTCGGTCGGGTCGAAATCCATCTCAGAGTCCCAGCACGGCCTTGTTGAGGATGTTCTTCTGAATCTCGTTGGTGCCGCCATAGATCGAGGCGGCCCGCAGCATCAGGTAGTTGGGCGCCATCTGCGGCGCCCAGTCCGGCCCGATCGCCGGCTCGTTCGCCAGCGCCGCCAGCTCCTGCTGCCAGACCGGCATCGCCTGCGGCCCGCCGACATCCATCACCAGCTCGCTGCTCGCCTGCAGCAGCTCCGTCCCCTTGATCTTCAGCACCGAGGAGAGCGGGTCCGGCCGGTTGCCGCCGGCCTTGGCATAGGCGGAGACGACGCGGAGCTGGGTGATCTCCAGCGCCTTCATGTCGACCTCGAGCTGGGCGACGCGGGCGCGGAAGCCGCGATCCTCGATCAGCGGCCGGCCCTCCTTGCGCACCTCGCGTGCCACCTCCTTGGCGAAGCGCACCCGCTCCTTGCTCTTGCCGAGCCGGGCGATGCCGGTGCGCTCGTTGCCGAGCAGGTATTTCGCCACCGACCAGCCGCGATTCTCCTCGCCGACCAGGTTCTCCGCCGGCACCTTCACATCGGTGAAGAACACCTCGTTCAGATGGTGGCTGCCGTCGATGGAGATGATCGGCCGCACCTCGATCCCGGGCGTCCGCAGGTCGATCAGCAGGAAGGAGATGCCCTCCTGCCGCTTCTTGGCCGTCGGGTCGGTGCGCACCAGGCAGAAGCACCAGTCGGCATTGTGCGCCGTCGAGGTCCAGATCTTCTGGCCGTTGACGATGTAGTGGTCGCCCTCCCGCTTCGCCGCGGTGCGCAGGCTGGCAAGGTCGGAGCCGGCGCCGGGCTCGGAGAAGCCCTGGCACCACCAGTCGTCCAGGTTGGCGGCGCGCGGCAGGAAGCGCTTCTTCTGCGCCTCGGTGCCGAACTGGATCAGCACCGGGCCGAGCATGGTGATGTTGAAGGAGAGCAGCTCCGGCGCCGGGGCGGAGAGGTTCTCCTCGAGGAAGATCATGCGCTGGATCGGGCTCCAGCCCGGCCCGCCATGCGCCTTCGGCCAGTTGTAGGCGGCCCAGCCCTGGGCGTTCAGGATGCGCTGCCAGGCGATGGTGTCCTGCTTGCGCGGCGGATAGCCGAGGCGCATGCGCTCGTGGATCTCGCGCGGCAGGTTGTCCCGGATGAAGCCGCGCACCTCCTCGCGGAAGGCGGCCTCCTCGGGCGTGAATCGCAGGTCCATGGACGTGTCCCTTCCCGTGGTTCTACCGACGGACCGGTCTCCTGGCCGGTCCGAGGCCCTCCGCAGGTGCGGCGAAGGCCCAAGCCAGCCGGAGGATTGCGCCCGGCGTCCGAGGGCGATGGTGTCAGCGCAGCGCCGGCGCCTTCAGCTCGCGCAGCAGCCCGCCGCGCTCGGCGGTCTCGCGCAGCAGCGGCGCCGGCGCCCAGCGCGCGCCGTAGCGCTGGTGCCAGGCGGCGATCTGGTTGTAGACCTCGCGGGCGCCGATCCCGTCCGCCCAGGCCATCAGCCCGCCGCGGTAACGCGGGAAGCCGAAGCCGTTCAGCCACATCACGTCGAGGTCGCTGGCGCGGAGGCACTTGCCCTCCTCGATCATCTTGCAGGCCTCGTTCACCGAGCCGAAGAGCAGGCGCTGCAGCACCTCCTCGTCGGAGAAGTCGCGCTGCGCGATGCCCTGCTCCGCCGCCACCTCGCGGATGATCCGGTGCACCTCCGGGTCAGGGTGCGGCGTGCGGTCGCCCGGCGCGTAGCGATACCAGCCGGCGCCGGATTTCTGCCCCTTGCGCCCCATCTCCACCAGCCGGTCCGGGATCGGCAGCATGCGGTAGCCGGGATCCTCCGCCAGCCGCCGCCGCCGGGTCTGGTAGCTGACATCGAGGCCGGAGAGGTCGTTCACCGCGAAGGGGCCCATCGGATAGCCGAACGCGACCATCACCCGGTCCACCTGTTCCGGCAGGGCGCCCTCCTCCACCATCAGGTTCTGTTCCATGGTGAAGGGGATGCGGCTGCGATTGGCGACGAAGCCGTCGCAATTGCCGGCATAGGCGCTGATCTTGCCGATGGCGCGGCCGAGCCGCATCGCCGCCGCCATGGTCTCGGGCGCCGTCCGCGCGCCTTCCACCACCTCGAACAGCTTCATGACATTGGCCGGGGCGAAGAAATGCGTCCCCGCCACCGCCTCCGGCCGGCCGGTGGCGCTGGCGATGCGGTCGATATCGATGGCCGAGGTGTTGGTCAGCAGCAGCGCGCCGGGCTTCATCACCCGGTCGAGCTCGGCGAAGACCGCCTGCTTCACCGGCAGCTGCTCGAACACCGCCTCGATCACCGCGTCGCAATCGGCGATATCCTCGTAGCGCTCGACCGGCTGGATCAGCGCCAGGCGGCGCTCCATCGCCGCCTGGTCGAGGCTGCCGCGGCGGACCGAGACGGCGTAGTTGTCGCGGATGCGCTGCATCCCGCGCGCCAGCGTCTCGGGCGAGGCGTCGAGCAGCTTCACCGGCAGGCCATGGTCGGCGCAGCTCATGGCGATGCCGCCGCCCATGGTGCCGGCGCCGACCACGGCGATGCTGCGGATCTCCGGCGCGGCGAGGTCCTTCGGCAGATGCGGCAGGCGGGCGACCTCGCGCTCGGCGAAGAAGGCGTAGCGGAGCGCCCGCGCCTCGTCGGAATTCTCCAGCTCGCCGAACAGCCGCCGCTCCTCCGCCAGGCCCTCGGCGAGGGGCAGCCGCGTCGCCACCTCCACCGCCGCGATGGCGTGGTAGGGCGCGGTCTGGTTGCGCGCCTTGCGGGCGATGGCCTTGCGCGCCGCCTCGAACAGGCCGGGCTCGGCCGCGGGCGGCGGGCGCTCGCCGATGCGGCGCAGCGGCTCGCCGGCGATCCGCCGGGCGAAGGCGATCGCCTCCGCGCGCAGCTCGCCCTCCACCAGCGCGTCCAGGATGCCGAGCGCCTTCGCCTCCGGCGCCGGGACGTGCCGGCCGGTGGTGATCATCTCCAGCGCCGGCTTCGCGCCGATCAGCCGCGGCAGGCGCTGCGTGCCGCCGCCGCCCGGGATGATGCCGATCAGGATCTCGGGCAGCCCGAGCTTCGCCGAGGGCACGGCGATGCGCCAGGTGCAGCAGAGCGCGTGTTCCAGCCCGCCGCCCAGCGCATAGCCGTGGATGGCGGCGACCACCGGCTTCGCGCTGCCCTCCAGCACGTCGTAGCTGCGGCGCGCCGGCGTCTCGCGCTTGGTGCCGAAGCGGCGGATATCGGCCCCGGCGATGAAGCTGCGGCCGGCGCCGATCAGCACCATGGCGCGCACCGACGGATCGGCCTCGCCGCGCTCGACCGCGGCGATGATGCCCTCCGAGACGCCGGCGCCGAGCGCGTTCACCGGCGGGTTGTCGATGGTGATGACGCCGATGCCGTCCTCGATCTCGAAGCGAACCACCTCTCTCTCGGACACCCTCGATCCCTCCGCCGATTGCTTAGCCGGCTATCGTTCAGCCGAGGCTAGACCGTCCGCCCGGCCCTGGCGAGAGCGTTTCGGCGCGCCGATCCAAGCCGCTTCGCGGCTTCGTGGGGAGTCATCAGTGCAGCAGCAGCCCGGCCTGGCCCGCCGCCTGGCGCGACAGCACCGCCTCCTGCCGCAGCAGCGCCGCGAAGCCCTCGGGGCTGCGGGTCGCCGGATCGGCCAGCAGGCTGCCGGTCTCCTCCACCCGTGCCTGCAGCGCCGGATCGGCGAGCGGCCCGGCGAAGCCCGCCTGCAGGGCGGCGATCAGCCGGGACGGCGTGCCCGCCGGCACCAGGATGCCGATGAAGGAGACGAGGCCGCCCCCCGGCACCCCGGCGGCGGCGAGGCTCGGCACCTCGGGCAGCATCGGCAGGGGCTGCGGCAGGGCGGCGGCGAGGATGCGGAGCTGCCCGTCGCGGTGCAGCGGCAGGGCGGTGGTCACCTGCTCCATCGAGCAGGCGAGCGCGCCGCTCAGCAGGTCGGGCGTCGCGGCGCCGCTCGAGCGGTAGGGCACATGCACCAGGCCGATGCCGGTCGCGGCGTTCAGCAGCTCGATGTTGAGGTGGTTGGAGGTGCCGGTGCCGGCCGAGCCGCATTGCAGCTGCCCGGGCCGGGCCTTCGCATGGGCGATGAACTCCTCCAGGCTCCGCACCGGCAGCTTCGGGCTGGCCACCAGCACCTGCGGCGTGCGGAAGCAGAGGCAGACCGGCAGGAAATCCCGCGCCGGGTCGTAGGGCACCCGCTCCATGATCAGCGGGTTGATGACGAGGGCGCCGTTCGAGCCGAGCAGCAGCGTATGCCCGTCCGGCTGGGCGCGGGCCACCAGCTCGGTGCCGAGATTGCCGCCGGCGCCGGGCCGGTTCTCGATCACCACCGGCTGGCCGAGCCGCTCGGCGACGGCCGGCGTCAGCAGCCGCGCCAGCGTGTCGAGGTTGCCGCCGGCGCCGAAGGGCACGACGAGGCGCAGCGGACGATCGGGGAAGCGGGCCTCCGCGCCGGCGATGGCCGGCGCCGCGAGCAGGGCGAGCGCGGCGCGGCGGGTCAGCGGCCCGGGCCTCTGGCGGCGGATCATGGCGTCCCTTCCCGTCCTGTGGCGCGTCTGCGCGCGCCCGGGCGCAGTGAAGCATCCCGCCCGCCCGGCCGCCAGGGGCTGGCCGGGCCGGCGAGGCCGCGCCTACACTCCGCGCCAACGCAGGATGCGAGGCGAGGAGGAAGCGCCCGGGCATGATCGACAAATTCGTCCGCTCCATGGCCGAGGCCATGGCCGGCATCCCGGACGGCGCCACCGTCATGATGCCCGGCTTCGGCGAGGTGGGCGCGCCGAACGCGCTGCTGGAAGGGTTGATCGAGCAGGGCGCGACCGACCTGACCCTGGTGATCAACTCCGCCGGCCGCATGCGCGTGCCCGGCAAGCCGCCGAACGCGGTGGCGCGGCTGATCGACCAGGGCCGGGTGCGCAAGGTGATCACCAGCTTCGTGCGCGCCAACAGCGTCGCCGGCGACTGGGTGCGCGACGGCAGGCTGCAGGCGGAGGTGATCCCGCAGGGCACGCTGGCCGAGCGCATCCGCGCCGCCGGCGCCGGCATCCCCGCCTTCTTCACCCCGACCGGCGCCGGCACCCTCATCGCCGAGGGCAAGGAGGTGCGCGAGTATCAGGGCCGGCCCTGCATCCTGGAGGAGGCGCTGCCCGGCGACGTGGCGCTGATCGAGGCCTGGATGGCCGATCGCTGGGGCAACCTGACCTACAGGGAGACCGGGCAGAATTTCAATCCGATCATGGCGATGGCGGCGAAGCTGACGATCGTGCAGACGCACAACGCGGTCGATCTCGGCATGCTGCCGGCGAACGCCATCCACACGCCCGGCATCTACGTCAACCGGGTGCTGCACCTGCCGGTCGGCGACCCGGTGCTGCCGCGGTGAGGCCATGGGGGAGCGAGCGAGCATGAACGAGACGCGGCAGGGCTTCGGGCCGCTCACCCGCACCGGCATGGCGGCGCGGGCGGCGCAGGACGTGCCGGAGGGCTGGTACGTCAATCTCGGCATCGGCATCCCGACGCTGATCGCCGATTACATCCCGCCGGAGCGCGAGGTGGTGGTGCATTCCGAGAACGGCATCCTCGGCATGGGCCCGGCGCCACCGCCGCACCAGCAGAATCCCTGGCTGGTCAATGCCAGCACCCAGCGCGTCAGCCTCCGCCCCGGCGGCGCCTTCGTGCATCACGCCGACAGCTTCGCCATGGTGCGCGGCGGGCATATCGACCTCTGCGTGCTCGGCGGCTTCCAGGTGGCGGAGAATGGCGACCTGGCGAATTGGGCGCATTCGCCGACCGAGACCGGGCGGCAGATCGGCGGCGCCATGGATCTCGCGGTGGGCGCCAAGCGGGTCTGGGTGGTGATGGAGCACACGACGAAGGACGGCGCGGCGCGGCTGCTGCGCCGCTGCAGCTACCCGCTGACCGCGGCGGGTTGCGTCAGCCGGGTCTACACCAACCTCGCCGTGCTCGAGGTGACGCCGAAGGGCTTCGTCGTCCTCGACATGGTCCCCGGCCTCGACTTCGCCGATCTCCAGGCCCGCACCGGCGCCGAGCTGCACCGCGCCTGACATGCCGGCCCCGTCTGGCGCCTCCCGTTGCCCTGCCGCGGCTTCGCCGCGGCAGGCCGTGACGCATCCCGGGCCAGAGGCGAATCACGGGGTCCCCGCGGCGGCGCGCAGCGACGTCGTGGGGAAATAAATTATGTGCGCATCAACGCCCGCACATGCGCGGCGGTGCTGTGCGCCAGCGCGTCGAGGTCGTAGCCGCCCTCCAGCAGGCTGACCACCCGGCCGCGCGCATGCCGCTCCGCCAGGGCGCAGATCTCGGCCGTCAGCCAGGCGAAATCCGCCTCCCGCACGCGAAGCTGCGCCAGCGGGTCGCGGGCATGCGCATCGAAGCCGGCCGAGATCACCAGCAGCTCCGGCGCGAAGCGCTCGACCGCGGGCAGCAGCTCCTCCGCCCAGGCGGCGCGGAAGGCGGCGCCGTCGGCGCCCGGCGGCAGCAGGGCGTTGAAGACGTTGCCGACGCCCCGCTCCCGCGCATCGCCGGTGCCGGGATAGAGCGGCCACTGGTGCGAGGAGGCGTAGAGGATGGCCGGCTCGCGCTCCACGCAGGCCTGGCTGCCATTGCCGTGATGCACGTCGAAATCGAGGATGGCGACCCGCGCCGCGCCATGCGCCGCGATGGCGTGGCGGGCGGCGAGGACGGCATTGGCGAAGAAGCAGAAGCCCATCGGCCGGCTCGGCTCGGCATGGTGGCCGGGCGGGCGGGTGGCGCAGAAGGCGCGCCGCACCTCGCCCCGCATCACCGCATCCGCCGCCGCGATGGCCGCGCCGGCGGCGCGGAGCGCCGCCTCGGCGCTGCCCTGGCTCATGATGGTGTCGCCGTCGAGCGGCACGGTCTCGCCCGCCGCCGGGCGGATGCCGAGGATCGCCTCGACGTAATTGCGCGGATGCACGCGGCAGAGCTGCTCGATGCTGGCCTCGGGCGCCTGGTCGCGGATCAGCTCGGCGAATTCCTCCTGGTCCAGCGCCGTCAGCACCGCGCGCAGCCGGTCCGGGCATTCCGGGTGGTAGTCGCCCGGGTCGTGCAGCAGGCAGGCCCGATGGGTCAGCAGCAGCGTGCTCATGCCGACTCGCTCCTCTTGCGCAGCACGTAACGGTAGACCCCATCCGCCTCGGTCGCGGACACGAGCCCGTGCCCCGTCTCGGCGCAGAAGGCGGCGAAGTCGCGCTGGCTGGCCGGGTCGGTGGCGAGCACGGTGAGCAGCGCCCCGGGCGGCAGGCCGCGCAGGGCCTTGTTGGCGCGCAGCACCGGCAGCGGGCAGGACAGGCCCTGGACGTCGAGGAGCGTTTCCGACATCACCCGAATCCAGCACCCGCGCGCCGCCCCTGCAAGGCTGTCGCCGTCAGGGCGCCTGGTTTCGGAGCATCGTCACCCGATCAGGTGAGTCCATCGGATCGGGATCTGCCCCAGGCTTGTGCCGGCCGGGGCAGGATTGCAGTCTCGGCCCCATGTGGCGGATCGGCATCGACCTCGGCGGCACCAAGACGGAGATCGTGGCGCTCGACCCCGCCGGCGCGGTGCGGCTGCGGCGGCGGGCGCCGACACCGCCCGCCTATGCCGGCGTCATCGCGCTCGTCGGCGAGCTGGTCGCGGCGGCGGAGGCCGAGCTGGGCGGGCCGGGCACGGTCGGCATCGGCATCCCCGGCAGCCTCTCGCCGCGGACCGGGCTGGTGCGCGGGGCGAATTCCACCTGGTTGAACGGCGGCCGGCTGGATGCCGACCTCGCCGCGCGGCTCGGCCGGCCGGTGCGGCTGGCCAACGACGCCAATTGCCTGGCGATGAGCGAGGCGACGGACGGCGCCGGGGCGGGGCATGGCACGGTCTTCGCCGTCATCCTCGGCACCGGGGTCGGCGCCGGCATCGTCACCGGCGGCCGCCTCCTCGAGGGGCGCAACCGCATCGCCGGGGAATGGGGCCACAACCCGCTGCCCTGGATGACGCCGGAGGAGTATCCGGGCCCGGCCTGCTGGTGCGGCAGGCAGGGCTGCATCGAGGCCTTCCTCTGCGGCCCGGCGCTGGCGGCCGAGGTGGATGGGCCCGGCGCCCGCGACGCCAGCGCCCTGCCGGCCCGCGCCGCCGCGGGCGATGCGCGCGCCGCCGCGGCGCTCGCCCGGCATGCCGACCGGCTGGCGCGGGCCCTGGCGCATGTGGTGAACATCCTCGACCCCGACTGCATCGTGCTGGCGGGCGGGCTGTCCAACATGGCGCATCTGCGGGCCGAGGTGCCGGCGCGCATGGCGGGCTTCGTCTTCAGCGACCATGTCGAGACGCCGCTGCTCCCGGCGCGGCATGGCGACAGCAGCGGCGTGCTGGGCGCGGCGCGGCTCTGGGATTAGTGCCCACGACGCCGGACCGTCGGCCTAGGGCACTTCCCCTGAACACCGGTTCAGGGGAAGTGCCCTAGACTATTGTTTTCAGAACATCGTCACCCGATCAGGTGACTCCACCTGATCGGGATCTGCTCTAGGGCGTGATGAGCTTCGCAAGGCCCCCGAATGTCAGCACGATATTGGTGCCGACCATCCATTTCAGCGGGGTCAGCGAGAACAATCTCCTGTCCCAAAAAAGGCCCGCAATGCCAATGAATTCAAGCAGCGATGCGACAGGGGAAGGCTGGCTCCCCCACGCCCTGCCCGCCTACTGCCCCGGGATCGTCACCACCGGCGTCGGCGCCCCCTGGCCGCTCTCGGCCAGCACCTGCAGCACATAGGCGAAGGTGAAGACCGCCTTGGAGGCGTAATCCCCGGCCGGGATCCAGAACCAGCGGTCGCGGTAGGGCACGGCGGCATAGGCATCCGCCGGCACCTTGCTGCCCTGCAGCACGCGGATGATCCGCTCGCCCGGCAGCGCCGCGCCGGTCTCGCCGCGCTTCACATCCTGCTCCGCCACGTCCACCTGGGCGCCGAGCTCGTTCAGGATCTGCAGCATCGAGCGCGTCTGCACCGCGAGCTGCCCGGGCGCCCGCCGCTGCCCGCCATAGACCACCTCCAGCTCCCGGCTGCCCGGCGGCACGCCGAGAAGCCGGCGCATCTGCCGCATCGCATCGGCGCCCGGCCCCTTCTCGGCATCGAGCAGCAGGATGACGCGGCGCCCGCCCGGCCGCAGATCGAAGCGCAGGCCGAGATTGCCGCTGGCCTGCACCTGGCGCATCGCCTGCATCAGCGCGAGGAAGCCGCCCGAGGCGTCCTGCGACTGCCCGCCGCTGGTCGCCGCATTCGGCATGCCGTTCACCGATTGCACGCCGAGCCGGAAGATGAGATCGACCGGCGCCCCGCTCTGCGCCAGGGAGAGCAGCTCGGCTGGGGCCAGCGGGCGCAGGTAGGATTGCGCGAAGCGCTCGCCGGTCACCGGCGTGAAGGTGAAGGTCGGCCGCGTCGTGTACTGCACCGTGCCGCCGACGGTCGCGTAATTGCCCGGCGCGGCGTTCGGATAGGCGTTGAGGCCGAGCTGCCCTGTGCTCTGCAGCTGGTAGCCGGAGATGAGCTGGCTGACCGAGAGGAAAGTCGGCACGTCGCCATAGCGCATCCGCACCATGTTCAGCAGCATCTGCCGCTTCGTCCCCTCGCCGAGCGCCTCGGCATAGCCCATCTGGTCCATGTCGAGCCGCTGCGGCCCGACCCCGGCGCAGCCAGCGAGCAGGGCCGGCAGCAGGGCGGCGGCGAGGAGCGGCCGGCGGCGCGGGGACGGACGGGGCGGGGTGGGATGACGGCGCGTTACCATGCGCCGCCCTATTGCCATCCCCGGCCCGGGTCCGGCCAGGGGGGCCCAAAGGGGGTGGCTGGCGGGGCCCCAGGGGCGCAGAGGAGGCTTGCCGCCGCCGCGCCGCCGTTCCAGCCTCGCCGCATGGCCCCTGCCGATGCCGAAGACCCCGCCGCGGATGGCCATGCGGCCGGCCGCATCGCCGTGCCGGGCGCGCCGCCGCCGCCCGGCACGGCCTGGCCGCTGCCGCCGGGCCTGCATCCGCTCGGCCTCGGCGGCGCGCGCGACGGCTTGCTCCGCGTGCCGGCCACCCTGCCGCCCGACCGGGCGCTGCCGCTGATCGTGATGCTGCACGGCGCGACCGGCGATGCCGCGCGGACGCTCCGCCGCCTCGCCCCCATCGCCGACAGCGCCCTGGTCATGCTCCCCGAAAGCCTCGGCCAGAGCTGGGACGTGCTGGAGGGCGGCTACGGGCCCGACATCGCCCGCATCGAGGCGGCGCTACGCCGCATCCTTGCCGCCTGGCCAGTCGATCCGCAGCGCATCGCCGTCGCCGGCTTCTCGGACGGGGCCTCCTACGCGCTGTCGCTGGCGCTGATGAACGGCAGCCTCTTCACCCATGCCCTCGCCTTCTCGCCCGGCTTCGTCGCGCCGATGCGGCTCGAGGGGCGGCCGCGCCTCTTCCTCAGCCATGGCACCGAGGATGCGGTGCTCTCCATCGAGCATTGCAGCCGCCGCCTGGTGCCGAAGCTGCAACGTGCCGGCTATCCGGTGATCTACCGCGAGTTCGCCGGCGGCCACACCTTGCCGGCGGAGATCGCGGTGACGGCCCTCGCCTTCCTGATGGCGGCCCAGGGGACCGCCCAGGGGACGGTTCAGGGGACGGCCCGGGGGGCGGATTGAGCCCAGCGCCCGCGGGTGCCAGCATCCCGCCGCGAAACGCGGAGGGAACCGTCATGGACAGCATCGGCCCGGATCTCGAGGGCAAGGTGGCGATCGTCACCGGCGCCGGCTCGCGCCCCGGCGAGGGCGTCGGCAATGGCCGCGCCGCCGCCATCCTGCTCGCCCGCGCCGGGGCGAAGCTGGTGCTCGCCGATGCCGTCGCCGAATGGGCCGAGGAGACGCGGCGGCTGATCGAGGCCGAGGGCGGCGAGGCGGTGGTGGTCGCGGCCGATGTGACGAAGCCGGAGGAATGCCGCCGCATCGTCGAGGCGGCGACCGGGCGCTGGGGCCGGCTGGATGCGCTGGTGAACAATGTCGGCATCGGCGGCCCGCCCGGCACCGCGGAGGAGGTGGACCCGGAGGCCTGGGCGCAGGGAATGCTGGTCAACGTCACCTCCATGATGCTGATGGCGAAATACGCCGTGCCGGCGATGCGCGCCGCGGGCGGCGGGGCGATCGTCAATATCGGCTCGGTGGCCGGGCTGCGCGGCGGGCATCCCAACCTGCTCTACCCGACCAGCAAGGGGGCGGTGGTGAACATGACCCGCGCCATGGCGGTGCATCACGCACCGGACCGCATCCGGGTGAATTGCATCTGCCCCGGCATGGTCTACACGCCGATGGTGCAGCGGGGCGGCATGTCGCCGGAGATGCGCGAGGCGCGGCGCAAGCGCAGCATCCTCCAGGTGGAGGGCAGCGGCTGGGATGTCGGCGCGGCGGTCGCCTTCCTGTGCAGCGGCAATGCGCGCTGGATGACCGGCGCCATCGTCCCGGTCGATGCCGGCGCCACCGCCATCGCGGCGCTGCCCTCCGAGATGCGCTGACGCGCTCCCCACGACGCCGCTGCGCGCCGTCGTGGGGGCCCCGTGATTCGCCTCTGATCCTGGGCGCGTCACAGCCTGCCGTGGCAAAGCCACGGCAGGGCAACGGAAGGCGACAGGATGGGCGGGGCGCTTCGCCGAGGCAGGGGCGCTGGTTCAGGCTGCCCGCGCCGCCGCCCGGATCAGGTCGGCCGCCTTCTCGGCGACGCTCAGCACCGTCGCGTTGATGTTGCAGACCGGGATGTCGGGGAAGACCGAGGCATCCACCACCCGCAGCCCCGCCACGCCCCGCAGCCGGAGCTGCGGGTCGAGCGGCGCTGCCGGATCGCCGCCCATCCGCACCGTGCCGCAGGGATGGTAGACGGTGCCGCCGGTCGCCTGCGCATAGTCCAGCAGATCGGCGTCGCTCTCGGCCGCCGGCCCCGGCCGCGCCTCGCCGGCGACGATGCCGGCCAGCGGCGGCGCCGTCAGCCAGCGCCGGGCGAGGCGCATGCCCCGCACCAGGCAGTCCCGGTCCGCCGCCGCGCTCAGATGCCGCGGCGCGATGCGCGGCGCCACGGCCGGGTCGGGCGAGGCGAGCGCCACGCTGCCGCGGCTCTCCGGCCGGCATTGCCAGACGCCGATGGTCAGCCCCGGCGCCACCTCCGGCACGCCGATGCAGAGGCCCGGCCAGCGCCCCTCCCCCGGCGCCTCCGCCCAGGAGAGCGGGCCGCCATTGAGCTGGATGTCCGGCGCCTCCAGCCCCGGCAGGGTGCGCGAGAAGAGCGAGAACATCCCGGGCGACCAGGTCAGCACGCCATCGCCGCGCATCGCCCAGCGCAGCGCCTCCAGCGGCAGCCGCCAGCCGGCGATGCGCCGGTTCGCCGACCAGCGATGCGCCGCCAGCCGGAAGCCCATCCGCGCGATGTAGTGGTCCTGCAGGTTGGCGCCGATCCCCGGCATGTCGCGCATCACCGGGATGCCGAGCGCGGCCAGCGCCTCCCCCGGCCCGAGGCCCGAGAGCATCAGCAGCTGCGGCGAGCCGATGGCCCCCGCGCTCAGCACCACCTCGCGCCGGGCCCGCACGACCTGCTCGGCGCCGTCGCGGCGGATGGCGACGCCGGTCGCGCGCCCCCCCTCGATCACGATGCGCAGCGCCAGGGCGCGGTCGATCAGCGAGAGGTTCGGCCGCCGCAGCGCCGGCACCAGATAGGCGCGCGCGGCGGAGACGCGGCGGCGGCCGCGCCGCGTCTGCTGGAAGGTGGCGAAGCCCTCGCGCTCCGGCCCGTTCATGTCTGCCTGCACCGGCAGGCCGATGGCGCGCGCCGCCTCGGCGAGGGGGCCGAGCAGCGGCGGCACCTCGGCCAGGTGCTCGACCGGCTGCGGCCCCTCCGTGCCGCGCCCCTCGCCGCCGCCGGCGAAGGCCTCGTGCCGCTGGAAATAGGGCAGCAGCGCCTCCCAGCCCCAGCCGGTGCAGCCCTTCTGCGCCCAGAGGTCGTAGTCGGTGGGATGCCCGCGCACATGGCCGAGCCCGTTGATCGAGGAGGAACCGCCCCAGACCCGGCCGCGCGGATAGTCGAGCGCGCGATGCCCGGTCGCCGCGTCCGGCTCGGTGCGGTAGCCCCAGGTGAGGTGCGGATGCGTCAGGATCTTCGCATAGCCGGCGGGGATGTGGATCCAGGGATGCCGGTCCGGCCCGCCCGCCTCGATCACCGCGACGGAGGCGCCATCGGCGGAAAGGCGGTTGGCCAGCACGCAGCCGGCGCTGCCGGCGCCGAGGACGACGTAATCGAATTCACTCATGCCGAGCGCAGGACGGTTTCACCGTCCTGCCCCTCAATCGCCGGGCGCCGCTTCCAGCGGCTTGGCTTCGTGCCGTCGCGCCGACAGGCGCGCCTAGCGGCGCGACGCGCGGCGCCCATTCGGGCGCTCGGCATGAATGACGCATTCATGCCGTTGGTATTGTTCATTCGGGCAGGGGCTCGAGCTGGGCCGGCGCGACGTCGCGGGCGAGGGAGAGGATCAGCCGCCGCAGCCAGGCATGGCCGTCATCCGCCTCCAGCCGGCGGTGGAAGATGAGGGAGAGGCGGGTGTGCTCCACCGCGATCGGCGGGTCCCGCAGCACCAGCCGGTGCGCCAGGGCAAGCTGCGCCGCGAGCCGGCCGGAGAGGGTGATCACCATGTCGGTCCGCTGCAGGATCTCCGGCACCGCCGAGAGATGCGCCACCACCGCGCCCAGCCGCCGCGGATGCCCGGCCTCGCGCATCGCCGCGTCCAGCACGCCGTCGCGCGAGCCGTTCGGCGAGTGCAGCAGGTGCGGCACGCTGGCGAAGCGCGCGAGGGTGAGCTCGCCCTCGGCCAGCGGATGGCCGGGCCGCATCAGCGTGCAGAAGGCCTCCGGCAGCAGCCGCAGCCGCGTGTAGAGCGCCGGCGGCTCCGGCAGCACGGCGACGGCGAGGATGGCGTCGCCGCAATCCAGCAGCGCCTCCCAATTCGTGCGGTCGGCATGCGCGATGGCGAGCAGGCAGCCCGGCGCCTCCTGCCGCATGCGCTGCAGCAGCGCTGGGGCCAGCACCGCCTCGGCATATTCGCTGAAGCCGACGGGGAAGACGCGCTCGCTCGTCGCCGGGTCGAAGGGCGCGCGGGCGGTGAGCAGGTCGCGCAGCCGGTCCAGCGCCTCGGCCACCGGCTTCTCCAGGCTGCGGGCCAGCTCGGTCGGCTCGACCCCGCCGGGGCGGCGCAGGAAAAGCTCGTCGCCGAGCGCCGCGCGCAGCCGGCCGAGCGCATTGGAGACGGCGGGCTGCGACAGGCCCAGCCGCTCCGCCGCGCGGGTAACGTGCCGCTCCCGCGCCACCGCGTCGAAGACGCGCAGCAGGTTGAGGTCGAGAGTGGCGAGATCGGTCACGCCGCAGCCCCGCATCATTCAGCGCGGTGATGATGCCGGCTCCGGCCCGGGCTTGGAAGCGTGGCCAGCCGCGGCGGCATGGTCCGCGGCACGCGGCGACGCCGCGGGACCGACAGGATGACAGAGACGATGCCCGATACCCGGATCACCACCCCCTATGCCGCGCTGCTGCTCCGCCTCGGCCTTGGCGCCCTCTTCCTCGGCCATGGCGCGGTGCTGAAGCTCGGCACCTACGGGCTCAGCGGGACGATGGCCTATTTCGGCAGCATCGGCTATCCGCCGGCGCTCGGCGCCGTCCTCGCCCCGGCCGAGACGCTGGGCGGCCTCGCCCTGATCCTCGGCCTCGGGGTGCGCTGGGTCAGCCTCGCCCTGGTGCCCTTGCTGATCGGCGCCACGCTGCAGCACACGGCGCATGGCTGGCTCTTCACCGCGCCGGGCGGCGGCTGGGAATTCCCGGCCTTCTGAACGCTGGCGCTGCTGGTCCAGGCCGGGCTCGGCGCCGGCGCCTTCGCGCTCGAGGCGCGCCGGGCCGCCGCGCCCCGCCTCGCGCCGCAGGACTGATACGACTGGCCGTTGCTGGTGCCCCATCAACGGCCCCCATTGGCAGTCCCCTTGGCGCCGGGCGCAACCCTCCGGTTCGTCTGGGCCTTGGCGGCGTCGCGCTGACAGGCGCACCTTACGGCGCGACCGGCGGCGCCCGTTCGGGCGCTCGGCATGAAGGAAGCATTCATGCCGGTGGTATGAGAACGCCCTCCACGGCTGCTTCGCGGCCGTGGGGGGACCCCATGCTTCGGCCCCGGGCCCGAGATGCGTCACAGCCTGCCGCGGCGAGCCGCGGCAGGGGGCGAGAGCCGCCGGGATCACTGGGTGGCCCAGACGATCCGGTGCATCCAGGCGAGCTCCGGCAGCTCGAAGCTGTAATCCGGATGCGCCGGGTTCAGGCTGCGCAGCTCGATGCGGCGGGCCGATTGCCGCTTCAGCTCCTTGGCCATCACCTCGCCCTTCAGCGTCCGCACCACCACGCGGTCGCCACGGCGCACCGGCGCGGCGGGGGAGACGATGACGACATCGCCGTCGCGGAAGACCGGCTCCATGCTCTCGCCGGAGATCTCGAGCGCATAGGCATTGGGATCGCCGACCTCGGGCACCGAGATCTCGTCCCAGCCGCCGCCGACCGGATAGCCGCCATCATCGAAATAGCCCTCGCCGCCGGCCTGGGCGAGGCCGATGAGCGGGATGCGCCGGCCGAGGCCCCGGCCGCTGCGCGGCAGGGCGGCGGCGCCCGTCACCAGCGCGGCGAATTCCGAGAAGCCGGCGCCGGTCGCGGCCAGGACCTTGGCCACGCTCTCGGTCGAGGGCCAGCGCGCCCGGCCATCCGAGCCGATGCGCTTCGAGGGGTTGAAGGCGGTTGCGTCCAGCCCGGCCTTGCGGGCCAGGCCGGAGGCGGACAGGCCATTCTCCGCCGCCAGCGCATCGAGCGCCCGCCAGATATCGTCATGCGTCACGGCATTGCCCCACAAGGTCTCGGGCCCGATCACAGGCAGATCGCTTCATGGGCATAACATCCTAGGGATGGAGTCGGAGATCAATAGGCGAATTTTCCCCATTATCCCTTTGACAAAGGAGACATCAAGCCTAGAATCCTGAGCTTAGGGAGCAAGGCCCATGACCGCTGACCTGACTGCGCCGATCTACCAAGACGAGGAAGCGGCCCGAGCGCACCTTGAGGCGCAGCGTTGGCCGGGCGGCCCGGTCTGCCCGAAATGCGGCACGGTGGACAACGCGACGCGGCTTCAGGGGGAGAAGCACCGGCCCGGCCTGCTGGAATGTCGCGCCTGTCGCAAGCAGTTCTCGGTGACGGTCGGGACGGTGTTCGAGCGCAGCCATGTGCCGCTGCACAAGTGGGTGCTGGCGGTGCATCTGATCACGGCCAGCAAGAAGGGCATGAGCGCGCACCAGCTCCATCGCATGCTGCGCGTTACCTACAAGACCGCCTGGTTCATGGCGCATCGCATCCGCGAGGCGATGACCGACGAGAACCCGGCGCCGCTCGGCGGCGAAGGCAAGATCATCGAGGCGGATGAGACCTACCAGGGCAAGGTGGAGGAGCCGGAGAAGCTCACCAAGAAGGGTAAGCCAACCCTCAAGGGACGCCGCGCCGTGGTGGCCCTGGTGGAGCGTGGCGGCGGGGTGCGTGCGGTGCATCTGCCGAAGGTGACGCACAAGAATGTCGGGGAGGTGCTGGCGAAGCACGCCGATCCCAGGAGCGTGCTCTACACGGACGAAAGCCGCTTGTACCCGGCCAACGGCCGCGCCTTCGCCGGGCATGAGACGGTGCGCCATTCGGCCGGGGAGTATGCCCGTGGTCCATGGGGGCCGCGCCGCATCCACACCAACAGCGTCGAGGGGTTCTTCGGCATCTTCAAGCGCGGCATGGCGGGGGTGTACCACCATGTCGGGGAGCAGCACTTACAGCGCTACCTCAACGAGTTCGCCTTCCGCTACTCGCACCGCGTGAAGCTTGGGGTGGATGACCGCCAGCGCGCCCTGCTGGCGCTGCGTGGCATCGAGGGCAAGCGCCTGACCTATCGGCGGATTAACGCGGCCTAGGACCGAGAGGCAGAGGGCCAGGGCGTTCTTCACTTGGCTGCGAGGCCAAATTAGAGTGGAGCGGTAGGGAGCGCAGGTAGCGACACATGAACGGTGCGTGAACGCTCGGATCAAAAAGAAAAAGAATATCAGCAAGATAACGAAAAGGCGAGTGTTGCTTGACCATGTGCACAAATAGGCATAGATAGCCTATGGGCGGTCATGCGCTGGATTAGCCAGAGCACTCGAAAGAGTGCAGGCGGCAACGCAATCATGGCCCAGGGGGCCGCCCATTTTCCCCAATCTGACCACCAAATAGTTGAACGAAAGCGCCTTGCTGCGCATTTAAGGACAGCCGCTCAGGGCCAGGATACAACTTCATCCCGTAACTTAAGTAGTTGTCGTTGCGCTTATAAACAAGAGGTTTTAGTATTTGGGCATATCTCAGTTCACAGTTCCCATAATAGTCTGACTCCAAACCAGAAGTGATTGATGCGGCATTTAAGTCGGCCACTTGCAGCCCCGCTCTTTTGGAGTGATCTTGAGCGTCGATACCGTCAATATCAATAACTGGCCAATGTATGCGAATATCTTCTTCAGTCATCGATTTTAGTTTTTCTAAATATAGACGGAATTCGGCATAGGAAAGTCCTCCGCGACGAGAAAATACAATTTTTACCCTTCCGTCGCCCTCTTGTACCGACGGTCTCATATCTCTACATAACCAAGAAATACGCTCGATTAGATATCGGCATAGATAAAAGTACAGTTGATTTTTTCATTATATATTCCTTGGGGTATTATAGTTTTGTTTGCCACGACACAAATAATTCTCATCGGCTTTCCAGATAAAATCTGAGCCGCAACGGTTCGTTGCCCGTGATTTAGATCCGTAAAATGTAAATCTCTTCTGCCATTTCTTCTGTTGAGACGCGCAGCGATTTCATCACGCCACTGAACAGTCTCGAGGTCCCGAGACGCCCGCACGACTGTTGCAGACAGTGTAAACCAATGAGAAGCGCCGCCACCACCGCCAGGAACACGATAGTTGCCTAGCCCGTCATCGCCAGACTCATCAATATAAGCAATAAAGCTGTGTGTCATAATACCTATCGTTTCTGCTTACTAAATTGGTGTTGAGATGCGCGTGTCAACTCGACGGCTTGGCCTTCCGTAGGCGATCCGAGCTTGGTACTCTATCCTTACTTACTTTCTCACTGGCTTTATCGCTTTTCGGCGTCGCCAGCATCCGCCGAAGCACAGCATCCCGCCGCTCGGCGTCCGGATCGGGCTTCTTGTTCTGCGGCACCTAAGCCTCCACCACGTTCGAACCGACCCCATATCAGGGTCGCATAGCGTAGGGACAACCTGCGGTGTGCCTGTGATCGGTCGTGCGTAGACGAGGGCGCCTTCACGACCCTCAAGTGATCCAGCTACGCTGCCCACATGCCAGCCAAGCCCCTCATCTCCGTGAAGCGAAATGCTCGCTTCATTCAGGATCAAGCGGTCATCCGCCGGCATCCGGGAATGGCCACCCTCATTGCGACTGCGATCACCCGATGGGCAGCCGTCGAAGCTAACTTGGGTACCGTACTGATGATCCTGACGGGGGCAAAGGGAGCAGTAGCCGCTGCCATGTACGGCTCTCTGAAAAGTCCTCAAGCTCGCGCCGACACACTCAGGGCCGTTGCGCGGGTGACGCTTGAGGCTGACGCCAACCGTGTGTTTCAAGCTGCCTAGCGTACCTGGGTCAGGGCGCCGGATTGCGCAACCGGCTGGCCCATGGCCTCTGGGGACACTCTCCCGACCTCCCAGACGCACTTCTCGTCATCGATGCCGACACCGAACTGTCAAGACACCGCGACAGCCATAAATATTTATACGAAGACGCAGATAATCCACTCAAATTTGATGCACTCATTGATGCAATAAAAATCCATCCTAAAGATATTTTTGTCTATTTTAATGAAGATTTAGAGGATGCAATTAGAATAATGGATAAATGCTACGAATACACCCAATCCCTCTGCTTATTGTGTGGCCCCCAAACGTTAGTCGGAGACCAATTTGTTGATGCCGAGTTCAGGGCTTCGGTAGATGCAGCAAGCGTTCGCGCACTTGGTTACTTAAAAAGTGAGCCTCCGCTTCATCAATATCTAAAGTAACCCATCCATTATTTTTCCCAAACTCGATCAACTCCTGCCTGATGATGGCCATTAGCTCATCAAGGTCTATCTGAAGGGTTGCCAGAGCATCCGTGGCTGCGGAAGAATTTCCGCGAGCATCGTCCTGCGAGCCGAGGCCCATCGGCATCTCGCCCTCATGGTTAGCAGAACTCATTGAAAACTCGCCTCCTTTGTCAAAGGGATAATTAGGCGAATTTTCCTTTATTTCCCCTTGCCGAACACACCGATCCGTGAATACGTTTCCGTTATGTTCTCGCCAGGCGATAAAGGATCTGCCGCCCGATGACCAGCGCCCCCCGCCCCGGCCATGCCCCCGCCCCGCGCCTCCAGGCCCAGGCGCAGCCCTTCCGCAGCGTCGAGGAGGCCTGGTTCTGGACCATGGCCGCGCTCGTCGCCCGGCGCGACGGCGCCCGCATCGTCTCCGGCGCCGGTCTCGTCTCCCGCCCCTGCGAGCCGGACGACGTGGTGAAGTGCCTCGACCGCCTCTACCGCCAGCGGCGGATCGAGCTGCTGCATGTCCGCATCATGCGCATCTGGGGCGAACAGCAGCAGGTGCCGGACTCGCGCTATCCGCGCGAGAAGGCGGATTGGCGGCTGTGGCGCGAGGCGATGTCCCGCCTCGACTGGCCGCTGCGGGTGAAGGGCATCGTCGACGGCCCGGCGCTGCCCGCCCCCGAGGGCGCCGAGATCCTGGCCTTCCCCGGCGCCATCCCGGGCCGCCTGCCGGAGCAGCCGCGATGACCGCAGCGGCGCGGCCCCGGCCGCGCCCGGCGCATCGCCGCGCGGTGCAGGCCGGCCAGCGCGTCTTCATCGTCTTCGGCGGGGCGGCGGACCAGCCCTGGCTGCGCCTGCTGCGCCCCGGCTATCGGCATTGCTTCGCGGCCATCGCCGATGCCCGGGGCTGGACGGTGCTCGACCCGCTCACCGGCCGCCTGGTGGCGGCGCGGCTCGAGGTGCCGGCGAGCTTCGACCTGCCCGGCTTCTACCGCCGTGCCGGCTTCGCGGTCACCGGCCCGTTCACGCCAGGGCCGGCGCGCTGGCGGCTGCTGCCGCCGCTCTCGCCCTTCACCTGCGTCGCGCTCTGCCGCGCCGTGCTCGGCGCGCGGGCGCCCTTCGCGCTGACGCCCTGGGGGCTGTTCCGGAAGCTGGCAGGCGATAGGAAAAATATCTTGACTGTCCGTTCCGTTGTCGGTAAGACCTCTCTCGCCAACGGGCGAACTGCGCCCTGAGGCGTCCTCCCGATCCTCCCCCCGACCTGCCGCGGGCCCGCTCCCCTCACCGGGGGCGGGCCCGCGGGCTTTTCGGGCCCGGATCGGCTGCCGCTTTTCGAACCTGACGAGGTGACGCGCATGGGTGGCCTGTTCAGCGCCCCGAAGCCGGTCGTCGTGCAGACGCAGCCCGCGGCCGAGGCGGTCCCGGCCTCGGCCCCGCCCGAGCAGCAGGGCGAGGCGGCGCGCGTCGCCGCCGAGGACCGCGCCCGCCGCGGCCTCGCGGGCACCATCGCCACCTCGGCGCGCGGTGTCCTCGACCCGCTGCCGAGCCTGCCCCGCAAATCCCTGCTCGGGGAGTGAGCCGCATGCAGCCCGACGACCTCCTGGCCCGCTACGGCCGGGCGCTGGAGCGGCGGCGGCCGCTCGAGCCGCTCTGGCAGGCCTGCTACGACCATGTCCTGCCGGCGGCGACCGGCGGCCCGGCGCTGTTCGACGCGACCGCCGCCGATGCCGCCGAGCAGCTCGCCGCCTCGCTGCTGGCCGAGCTGACGCCGCCCTGGTCCCGCTGGTTCGGCCTCGCCCCGGCGAAGCCGGTCGAGGACCGGGCGGCGGCCGAGGCGCTCGAGGATGCCGCGGCGGTGCTGCAGGGGCATTTCGACCGCTCGAATTTCGCGGTCGAGATGCACCAGGCCTTCCTCGACCTGGTCGTCGCCGGCACCGGCCTGCTGCTGGTCGAGGAAGCGCCGCTCGGCGAGGCCTCGGCCTTCCGCTTCGCCGCCGTCCCGGCCCGGGCGGCGGTGCTGGAGGAGGGGCCGGATGGCCGCCTCTCCACCGTGTTCCGCCAGGCCCGCCTGACCGCGGCCGCGCTGCACGCCCGCTTCCCGGAGGCAGCCCTGCCGCCGGAGCTGCTGCGTGCCGCGGCCGCGGCGGACCCGACGCAGCACCCGGTGCTGGAGGCGGTCTGGCCGGAGCGCGGCGGCGCCCGCTACGCCGCGCTGCTCGCCGACCCGCAGCAGCCCCTGCCGCTCGCCGAGGGCCGCTTCGCCGAGAGCCCGGCCATCGCCTTCCGCTGGCTGAAGGCGCCGGGCGAGACCTATGGCCGCAGCCCGGTGATGAAGGCGCTGCCGGATATCCGCACCGCCAACAAGGTGGTGGAGCTGGTCCTGAAGAACGCCTCCATCGCCGTCACCGGCATCTGGCAGGCCGAGGATGACGGCGTGCTGAACCCGGACACGGTGAAGCTGGTGCCCGGCGCCATCATCCCGAAGGCGCCGGGCAGCGCCGGGCTGACGCCGCTCGCCGCCCCCGGCAGCTTCGACGTCTCGCAGCTCGTGCTGCAGGACCTGCGCGCCCGCATCCGCGGCGCCCTCCTCGCCGACCGCATCGGCCCGCTGCTCGGCGCGTCGATGACCGCGACCGAGGTGCTGGAACGCTCGGCGCAGGCGGCGCGGCTGCTCGGCGCCACCTATGGCCGGCTGCAGGCGGAGCTGCTGACGCCGCTCGTCACCCGCTGCCTCGCCATCCTCCGCCGGCGCGGCGAGATCCCGGCGATCCTGCTCGACGGCCGCGAGGTGGCGCTCCGCTACGAGAGCCCGCTGGCGCGGCTGCAGGGCCGCGCCGATGCGGCGAACACGCTGCTCTTCCTGCAGGCGGTCGGCTCGCTCGGCGGCAGCGCCGCAGCGCAGCTCGACGCCGCGGCGGCGACGCGCTGGCTGGCGCGGACGCTGGGCGCGCCAGCCGAGGTGCTGCTGCCCACCGGGGCCGCGGCCGCCGCCGCCGGCGGGCCCTCCGGCGCATGACCGCCGGCACGCCCGCGGGCCGCGCCCCTTCCAACCCCCAACCGGGAGTGATCCGCATGCCTGAGGACCTGCTGCAGCCGCCGGCCGAGGCCGCGCCGACGGCCGAGCCCCCGAAGCCCGCCGCCCGCCCGCCCGAGGTGCCGGAGAAATTCTGGGACGCCGCGGCCGGCACGCTGCGCACCGAGGCGCTGCTGAAATCCTATCTCGAGCTCGAGCGCCGGCTGTCGCAACGCGCCGCCCGGCCCGGCGCCGACGCCGCGCCGGAGGAGCTCGCGCGCTTCCGCCAGGCCATGGGCATCCCGGAAAGCCCGGAGGGCTACAGCATCACCGCGCCGCACGCGCTCTGCTGCGCCGATGCCGAGGTGAACGGGCAACTGCACGCGGCGCATTTCAGCCAGGACCAGGCGCAGCTCGTCTACGACCTGGCGGCGCAGAAGCTGCTGCCGCTGATCGCCGAGGCGGCGGCGGCCTACGAGGCCGACCGCCAGCGCGCGGCGCTCGTCGCGCATTACGGCGGCGAGGATGCCTATCGCCGCATCGCCGGCCAGCTCGCGGCCTGGGGCCAGGCGAAGCTGCCGCCCACGGTCTATGCCGCGCTCGCCTCGACCGCCGAGGGGGTGATGGCGCTCGAGCAGATGATGCGCGGGCAGGAGCCCGGCCTCGCCCGCGAGAGCGCCCCGCCCGGCGCCGAGAGCGAGACCGAGCTGCGCGCCCTGATGCGCGATCCGCGCTACTGGCGCACGCGGGATCCGCAATTCATCCAGCGCGTGACCGAGGGCTTCCGCCGCCTCGTCGGCAGCCCCGGCTGAACCGGGCGGGGCTCGAGCCCCCCTTTCCCGGAGGCTCGCCCCGCCGCCCGGGGCCTTGCGCCGCCACCGGCGCGGGGCCCCGTTCCGGGGGCGGGTGACGCGGCGGGCCCGAGGCCCTCGCCGCGTCCCCGCCCCCGCCCCCTTCCCATGGCCGCGCCCAACCCGCCCCGGCGGGCGCGCGGCCCTGCGCGCCGCGATGGCCCGGCTTTGCCGGCCAACCGGACCGGCACGCCCCACTCCGCCACCAGCAGAAGGACGGCACCATGTCCGCGTCCATCGACCAGGCCTTCATCAAGCAGTACGAGGCCGAGGTGCAGGAGGCCTACCAGCGCCAGGGCTCCAAGCTGCGCCCGACGGTGCGCAGCAAGACCGAGGTGCGCGGCGCCTCGACCGTCTTCCACAAGGTCGGCACCGGCACCGCGGCCGCCAAGGCGCGCAACGGCGTCGTCCCGGTGATGAACATCGACCACACCGCGGTCGAGTGCTTCCTGCAGGACTACTACGCCGGCGACTGGGTGGACCGGCTCGACGAGCTGAAGACCAACATCGACGAGCGCGCCGTCGCGGCGAATGCCGGCGCCTATGCGCTCGGCCGCAAGACCGACGAGCTGATCATCGCCGCGATGGACAGCTCCACCCGCGAGGCGATCGGCACGAATGCCGGCGAGACCGACACGGACGGCCTGACCCGCGCCAAGGTGCTGCTCGCCTTCCAGATGCTCGGCAATGCCGACGTGCCGGATGACGGCCAGCGCTACGCGGTGGTCGGCTGGAAGCAGTGGAGCGAGCTGCTCACCATCCAGGAATTCGCCAACGCCCAGTATATCGGCGACGGCGACCTGCCCTGGAAGGGCACCCAGGCGAAGCGCTGGCTCGGCGCCACCTGGACCCCGCATAGCGGCCTGAGCAAGAACGGCGCGCTGCGCTACTGCTACTTCTACCACAAGACGGCGATCGGCCATGGCGCGGGCATGGAGATCACCACCGACATCACCTGGCACGGCGACCGCGCCGCGCATTTCGTCAACACCATGATGAGCCAGGGCGCCGTGCTGGTGAACGAGACCGGCGTCGTCCGGATGCGCTGCAAGGAATAGCCCCTGCCGCGCGGCCCCACCCGGCTTCGGGTGGGGCCATCCCGCTTCCCGTCCAGCCGGAGTTCCCCCGATGGCCCTCTCCGCCCTCGCGCTCTGCGCGCGCGCGCTGCTGAAGATCGGCGCGCAGCCCATCGCCTCGCTCGACGAAGGCACCGCCGAGGCCGAGGTCGCGGCCAACCTCTATCCCGGCCTGCGCGACGCGCTGCTGGCCGCGCATCCCTGGAGCTTCGCCACCGGCCAGGAGACCCTGCCGCGCCTCGCCGCCCAGCCGGCGGCCGATTTCCTGCACGCCTTCCAGCTCCCCGCCGGCTTCCTGCGCGC
The DNA here is from genome assembly GCF_003258945.1 of Roseicella frigidaeris. GTDB lineage: Bacteria > Pseudomonadota > Alphaproteobacteria > Acetobacterales > Acetobacteraceae > Paracraurococcus > Paracraurococcus frigidaeris. The sequence continues at coordinate 85,772 of NZ_QLIX01000007.1, forward strand.
CCTCTCGGCAGGCGCGCCGGGGCGTGGCCGCGGCCTGGCCTACCGCATCCTCGAGGACCGCCTGCACTGCAACGCCCAGCAGGTGGTGCTGACCTACATCTTCCGCCCGGAGGAGAGCGCCTTCCCGCCGCATTTCGCCGCCGCCCTCGTCGCGCGCCTCGCCGCCGAGTTCTGCATCCCGCTGACCGAGAGCACCGGCCGCGCCCAGCTCCTCGCCTCCCAGGCCGAGGCGGAGTTCCGCGCCGCGCGCCGCGCCGACAGCCAGCAGGCGACGCCGCGCGCCATCGAGGATTTCCCGCTGGTCAGCGTGCGGGGCTGAGCGATGGTGCAAGCCCGCAGCCTGAAGACGAATTTCACCGCCGGGGAGCTGGCCTCGACCCTGCTCGGGCGCCCCGACCTGCGCGCCTATGCCAATGGCGCGCGGCGGCTGCGCAACGTCTTCATCCAGCCGACCGGCGGCGTGACGCGCCGGCCCGGCCTGCGCCACGTGGCGATGCTGCCCGGCGCCGCGAAGCTGATCGCCTTCGAGTTCAACACCGAGCAGACCTACCTGCTGGTGCTGACCGAGGGCGCGATGCAGGTCTTCGTCGGCGATGCGCCGGTCGCCACCGTCGCCGGCCCCTGGACGGCGGCGATGCTGCCGCAGCTCGCCTTCACCCAGAATGCCGATACCCTGCTGCTCTGCCATCCGGAGATGGTGCCGCAGCGGATCACCCGCACCAGCCACACGGCCTGGACCGTCGCGCCCTGGCGCTTCCTGAACGAGCCCTTCTTCCGCTTCGCCGACCCTGCCATCACCCTCGCCGCCTCGGCGACCACGGGCACGGTGACGCTGACCGCCTCGGCCGCGGTGTTCCAGCCCGGCCATGCCGGAGTGCGCCTCCGCCTCGGCGGCAAGCGCCTGCTGCTCGGCGCGGTGACGAGCGGGACGGTGGCGAGCGCCGTGGTCGAGGAGACGCTCGCCGGCACGGACGCCACCACCGATTGGGAGGAGGCCGCCTTCTCCCCGGTGCATGGCTGGCCGGCGACCCTCTGCTTCCACCAGGACCGGCTGGTGATCGGCGGCTCGCGCGACCTGCCGAACCGGCTCTGGCTGTCGCAGACCGGCGACCTGTTCAATTTCGACCTCGGCACCGGGCTCGACGACCAGGCGATCGAGTTCGGCCTGGTCTCCGACCAGGTGAACGCCATCCGCGGCGTCTTCTCCGGCCAGCACCTGCAGGTCTTCACCTCGGGTGCCGAATGGATGGTCAGCGGCGCGCCGCTGACGCCGGGCAGCGTCCAGCTCGACCGCCAGACCCGCGTCGGCTCGCCGGTCGCGCGGCTGGTGCAGCCGGTCGACGTCGATGGCTCGACCATCTTCGCCGCCCGCAGCGGCAAGGGGATCTACGAGTTCACCTATACGGACGTGCAGCAGCTCTACCAGGCGAACGACCTGGCCCTGGTCTCGCAGCACCTGGTGCAGGACCCGGTCGCCATGGCCTATGACCAGCGCCGGCGGCTGCTGCACGTCGCCATGGCCGATGGCAGCCTGGCGACGCTGACCCTCTACCGCGCCGAGCAGGTCACCGCCTGGTGCGCGCAGGCGACCGATGGCGCGGTCCGCGCCCTGGCGGAGATCGAGGGCGTGGTCTGGGCGGTGGTGGAGCGCGCCGGCACGCTGCGCCTCGAGCGGTTCGACGACGCGCTGGCGCTCGACGCCGCGCTCACCGGCAGCAGCGCGGCCGAGCAGGACCGCTGGACCGGCCTCGACCATCTGGAGGGCCGTAGCGTCGGCGTGGTCGCCGACGGCGCGCCCTATGGCGAGGCGGTCGTCGCCGGCGGCGCGGTCACGCTCGATCCGCCGGCGCAGGCCGTCCAGGTCGGGCTGCCCTTCACGCATGAGATCGAGCCGCTGCCGCCCGATCTCGGCGCCGCGGGCGGCACCGGCGCCGCGCCGCTGCGCCTGGTGGCGGTGACCTTCCGGCTGCTCGAGACCCAGGCGCTCGCCGTCGATCTCGGCCGCGGGCCGCAGCCGGTGCCCTTCCGCCGGCTCGACGCCACCATCCTCGGCACCGCGCCGCCGAGCTTTACCGGCGACGTCCGGCTGCGGGCGCTTGGCTGGCGGCGCGACGCCCTGGCGCCGCTCTGGCGCATCGCCGACGACACGCCGCTGCCCATGACGCTGCTTTCCGTCACCACCGATACGAGGATCTCGGACTGATGGCCGCACTCGCTTCCATCGCCACCCTGGTCGGGACCGGCGCCTCCCTCTACGGCAACGTCCGGCAGGCGCAGCAGCAGGCCGCGCTCAACAAGGCGCAGGTGCAGATCGCGCAGCAGCAGGAGACGGCGCGGCAGCAGGCGCTGCTGGCGCAGCAATCCGCCGATGCCGAGGCGCGCCAGCTCGCCCTGGCGAAAACCATCGCCACCACGCGGGCGCGGCTCGCCGGCTCGGGCCTCGCTGCCGATGGCGGCTCCGCGACCGCCCTCACCGCCGGGCTGACGCAGGAGGCGGCGGCCGAGCAGGACGCCGATGCCGCCACGCTGGCCGCCCGCCTCGCGCAGGGCCGCGTCAGCCTGCTGAACCCGGACGGCACCTTCACCGCCCTGTTGCAGAGCGGCCGCACCTTCGGCTTCGCGGCGAGGAGCCTGCTCGACTAGCCACGCCGCATCATCCGCCGCCGTACCCCCGATGGTGCGGCAGATGGGGGGACGCGGTCCCCCCAAGCCCCCTTCCAGGAGCCAGTTCGCCCGATGGACGAGCACATCAGGATCGGCGACGTCTCGCCGCGCGTGCAGTATCTGGCCGACGGCACCCAGGCCAGCTTCACCTACCCCTTCCCGATCTTCCACGCCGAGGACATCGAGGTGCGGCTCGACGGCCTCGTGGCGGCCGGCGGCTACCAGGTCGCCGGCGCGGGCGCCTCCGAGGGCGGCAGCGTGGTCTTCGACGCGCCGCCGGCGGCCGGCTGCCGCATCACCCTCCGCCGCGACCTTCCCGTATCCCGCACCAGCGACTTCCAGGCCAACGGGATCCTGCGCGCCCGGGTGCTGAACGACGAGCTGGACTACCAGGTCGCCGTGCTGCAGGAGGTCAAGGACGGGCTCTCCGGCGCGCTCCGGCTCGATCCCTCCGAGCCCGGCACCGGGACGGTGCTGCCGCTGCGCGAGGCGCGCGCCAACCGCCTGCTCGGCTTCGACAGCATGGGCGCGGTCACCGTCATCGACCGCGGCGAGGGCACGATGTCCGTGCCCTTCCCGGGTGGCGTGCCGCGCACGGTCGAGGACAAGCTCGCCGAGCATCTCTCGGCCCGCGACTTCGGCGCGGTCGGCGACGGCGCGGCGGATGACGGGCCGGCCCTGCAATCCGCGATGAACGCTGCCGCGGCCAGCGGCAAGTTCCTCGAGATCGGCGAGGGCCTGTTCCGCACCAGCATGCCGCTGCTGCTGCCGGGCGCGGCGGCCGGGCTCGTGATGCGCGGCACCATCCTCTATGCCGGCCCGCCCGGCCAGGCGGCGCTGACCCTCGGCGACGGGGCCGGCGCGAACAACCAGCGCAAGGCCTATCTCGGCCTCGGCGTCCTGCGCGCCATCCAGAGCGACTGGATCGACGAGGCGGATGTCGGCATCCGTATCCGCAACATCGATGCCAGCCGGGTCGAGATCCGCCGCGCCGAGCGCTTCACCATCGGCGTGCAGCTCGTCGGCGACGGCCGCGGCTGCGAGGACAGCGACATCCATTACGGCCGCGTCGCCGACAACCGCATCGGCCTCGACCTGCGGACCTTGACCGCAAACGCCTGGATGAATTCGCTGCGCCATCATGGCGGGCATTTCGCCTGCGCCTCGGCGACCAATCCCGGCATCGGCCGCTTCGGCATCCGGCTCTCGGCGGCGCCCGACGCCTACCGGCTGCACAATGCGCATCTCTTCCTCGGCCCGGGCTTCGAGCTGCAGCGCCAGGGCACGCCCGGCACGGTGGATGCCATCCCCTTCCTCGTCGAGGTGGATGGCCGCGGGCTGATCGCCGAGGGCGTGCGGATGGAGGCCTGCTCGCCCTATGTGGCGCGGCATACCGGCGGCTTCAGCGATGCGCTCTACCGCGTCGCCTATGTCGGCACCTACGGCTTCACCGGCTGCGGGGTGCAGTATTCCGGCGCCTCGCGCGCCGGCGGCACGGTGCTGCCCTTGCACCAGGCGGCGGCGGCGCAGGGCACGCCGCGGCTGGTGGCGGAGGCCGGCAATGTCCGCGCCCGCGCCTTCCGCTGGGATGCGAGCGGGATCGGCTTCGAGGGGATGGCGGTGCTCTCGGGCAATCCCGCCGGGCCGCCCGCGACGCTGAACGGCTTCTGCTTCCCGGGCCTCGACTCCCTCGGCCTGAATGCCGAGACGGTGACGCTGCCGACCAGCCGGGCGCTTGCCTTCGTGGTCGACTGCACCACCTGCAAGGAGTTCTTCCTCGCCGCCGAGGGCAGCGGCCTGCGGCCGATGGCGATGCAGTTCAGCGCCGCCGAGGCGGTGATGGACGGCAGCGCGCCGGTGCTCTGGTCGAACATGAACGCGGTCTGGCAGGGCGCGCCCTCCTATTGGTGGGAGGGCAATGCCGATCTCGACAGCCTGGTCGGCGGCCTGCCGCTGAACCGGCTGCAGCGGGTGACGCTGGCGCCGAATGCCGCCTTCGCGGTGATCGGCGTGCGCGGCGGCAATGCCAACGCGCTGCTGAAATCGCTCCGCCTCTATGCGCCGGCGACCGAGGCGCCGCAGGTGCTGGCCGGCGCCGGCCGGCTCTGGGGCAGCCGGGAGCTCACCGCCTCGCTGGCCTACGACCCGCCGAGCATCGCGGCCGGCGCCAGCGCGATGCAGGCCGTGGCGCTGCCCTATGTGCAGAACGGCGATTTCGTGCAGGCTGCCTTCGGCGGCCAGGCCTCGGCCTATATCGACTGGAGCGCCGCCGTCACCACCACCGGCGCCGCCGGCACGGTGACGGCGCGGGCGAGCAACCGACACGGCTCGCTGGCCATCGACCTCGCCGCCGGCACGCTCTTCCTGCGCGCCGTCAAGCCGAGGCTGTGACGGCCATGCGGCGCAGGCTGCCGGTCGAGATCGACATCGCCGCCGCGGCGCGGCTGGTTCTCGACAGCTATGTGGACTTCCTCGGCCGGCCGATGCCGGAGGCCGAGCGCGGCGACAGCAAGGCCTTCGCCGCACGCCACGCCGCCGCCCGCTCGGCGCTCGCGCATCTCGACCATCTCGAGAAGCTGGCCGAGGGCGATGGCGACACGGCGCAGCAGCAGGCGCTCGGCAGCATCCTGGCCGAGGCCCGCCGGCAGCTCGCCACGATCCCGGACGAGGCGATGGAGGAGGCGGATGGCGAGACCGGAGGAGACGCCTGACTTCCTGGAATTCGTCTGGATCTGGAACCATCTCCAGTCGCAGCAGACGCCGCAGCCGCATCGGCGCATCGCCCAGTGGCTGCAGGCCCGGCGCGACGCCGGCGACCAGCGGCTGCTGCTGATGGCCTTCCGCGGCTGCGGCAAGTCCACCCTGGTCGGGCTGTTCTGCGCCTGGCAGCTGCTGCGGGCGCCGGATACGCGCATCCTGGTGCTCGCCGCCGATCAGCCGCTCGCGGTGAAGATGGTCGCCCAGGTGCGGCGGATCCTGGAACGCCATCCGCTCTGCCGGCCGCTGCTGCCGGCCGGGCCGGGCGACTGGGCGATGGACCGCTTCACCGTCGCCCGCCAGGCGGTGCTGCGCGACCCCTCGATGCTGGCGCAGGGGCTGGGCGGCAACATCACCGGCACCCGGGCCGAGCTGATCATCTGCGACGACGTCGAGGTCGCCGGCAACTGCGACACCCTGGCGAAGCGGGAGGAGCTGCGCACGCGGCTGGCGGAATGCGAGTTCATCCTGGTGCCCGGCGGCACGCTGCTCTTCGTCGGCACGCCGCATTGCGCCGAGACGATCTACGCGCCGCCGACCGCGGAGGATGCCTTCCTGCGCGGCTACCGCCGGCTGACCCTGCCGCTGCTCGACGGGCAGGGCCGGAGCGCCTGGCCGGGACGCTTCACCCCGGAGGGGATCGCGGCGCTGCGCAGCCGCGTCGGGCCGCTCGCCTTCGCGCGCCAGATGCTGCTGCAGCCGGTGGCCGAGGCGGCGCTCCGGCTCGATCCGGCCCTGATCATCCGCTACGCCGAGGAGCCGGAGTACCGCGAGGCCGGCGGCCGGGCGCAGCTCTCGCTGCTCGGCCGGCGGCTGCTCTCGGGCGGGGGGTTCTGGGACCCGGCCTATGGCCGGCCGGGACAGGGCGATGCCAGCGTCCTCGCCGCCACCTATGTCGATGGCGAGACGAACCACTACCTGCATCGGCTCGCCTACATCACGCACGACCCGGACGGACCGCTCGACCCGGCGACGCAGCAATGCCGGGCGGTCGCGGCCATCGCGCGCGAGCTGCTGCTGCCGGCGGTGCGGGTCGAGACCAATGGTCTCGGCCGGTTCCTGCCGGCGCTGCTGCGGCGCGAGCTGGCCCGCGCCGGGGCGGCCTGCGCCGTCATCGAGCACAACAGCCGCCGCGCCAAGGCCGAGCGCATCCTCTCGGCCTTCGACCCGGCCCTCGCCGGGCGGCGGCTGCATGCGCATGAGGCCGTCTTCCGCACGCCCTTCCCGGCGGAGATGGCGGCCTGGCGCCCGGAGGCCGGCGCGGCGCGCGACGATGCGCTGGATGCCGTCGCCGGCTGCCTGCTCGCCGAGCCAGTGCGGCTGCCGCAGGTCAGCCCGGCGGCGCGCGGCCCGTCCTGGCGCGGCGGTTGAGGCACACCACCCTCAGGCGCGCCGCCGCATCACCTCGCGCGCATGCCGCGCGAGCCCGTCCGCCGTCGCCTCGTAGCGCCCGTCCTCGCGCTGCCGGGCCAGGCCCATCCCGCGCAGCCGCGCGAGGCAGGGGCCGTCCTTCAGCCCGTCCGGGCGGCCGTGCCTCCCCACCAGCGTGAGCCGGTGCAGGGCGGAGCGGCAGCAGGTCTCGAGATAGGGCTCGTTCCACTGTGTCACGGAGTTCGTCAATCCCGTCGCGTCCGCCGCAGGGTGGCCGCGACGGCCTCATGCTTCAAGGAGACCCGCCATGCAGATCGAGCCGACCTGGTGGATCACCGCCGTGGAGGCGCCCATCGTCGTCGCCCTCTTCACCATGCTCCACGGCCTGCGGCGTGACCTGCAGGACCGCATCGAGCGCGGCGACCAGCGGGAGAGCGACGTCGTCACCCGCACCCGCGACGACCTCGCGGAGTTCAAGCTCGAGGTGGCGCGCGCCTATGTGCCCCTCTCGCTCATCCGCGACGTCGACCGCCGGCTGTCGCAGCACCTGCTCCGCATCGAGGAAAAGCTGGAGGAGGTGAAGCGCTGCAGCGCCCCGGCCGGGCGCTCGCGCGGCGTGGTCGGGGAGGACGTGTCGTGACGGCGCCCGAGCTCCTGGCGCTCACCCTGCGCGTCGAGGCCGGCGATCGGCCGGTGCGGGCGATCGAGGCGCTGGCCGCGCTGGTGGTGAACCGGGCGCGGCTCGCCATGGCCGGGGCCGCGGAGCGGGAGCGCTTCGCCCCCGGCGCGCGGCCGGGCCTCGCTTTCCCGGCGCTGCTCGCCCGGGCCTTGCGGGCGCCCTTCCTGTTCGGTTGCTGGATGCCGCGGCATCCGCGCCGGGCGGCGCTGCTGGAGGCGGCGGACCGGCAGGATCCGGCGCTCGCCATCTGCCGCCGGGTCGCGGCGCGGGCCGTCGCCGGCGCCCTGCCGGATCCGACGGGCGGCGCGACGCATTGGCACGCGGCGGAAGTGCTGCCGGGCTGGGCGCTTGGTCAGGTGCCGGTGGCCGAGATCGGCGGGCTGGTCTTCTATCGCCTCGCCACGGCGGCGGGGCCGGCCCGCGCCGCCGCCTGAGGGTCGAGGGCGGGACCCACACAGGCTACAGAGGCGGCATGGACAGCATCATCTACACCATGGTCCGGGCCGCCGACTGGCGCGCGGCGGAACGGTGCGGCGCCTATCACGGCAGCGCCGACGACCGCCGCGACGGCTTCCTGCATTTCTCGACCGCGGCGCAGCTCCGCGCCAGCGCCGCGAAGCACCGGGCGGGCGAGGCCGACCTGCTGCTCGTCGCGGTCGAGGCCGCGGCGCTCGGCCCGGCGCTGGCCTGGGAGCCGGCGCGGAGCGGCCGGGCCGGCCTCTTCCCGCATCTCTACGGCGCCTTGCCGCTGGCCGCGGTGCGGGCGGCGACGCCGCTGCCGCTTGGCCCGGACGGGCTGCACCGCTTCCCGCCGGAGATTCCCTGAACACCGGTTCAGGAGAAGCGCCCCAGGCTTTTGTTTTCAGAGCATCTTCACCCGATCAGGTGACTCCACCTGATCGGAATCTGCTCCAGGCCCGCCGTCCTCCGGTCCGGCCGCGCGCCCTTCGCGCGACCCTGCTCGACGAGCGGCATCAGTCCCGGCAACCCGCTTGCCGCCCCGCGCGGCCCCCTCCACCGAGGCTCCGGCCCTTCACCGCCCCTGAGCCTTCACCGCCCTTGAGCCTTCACCGCCCTTGAGCCTTCACCGCCCCTGGGCCTCCGCCGCCAGGGAGGACGGCGCCGCCGTGCCGTCCGATCGTGGCGCCTGTTGCCGGTCCGCGGCGCGCATGAGGATGGCGACGTCCTGGCCATCATCCGAATCGGCATGGAGGCCCGACCACCCCCCCTTGAGGTAGGGCCGGGCAAGCCGCAACCCGGCCTGGGCAATCAGGCGGCGCATGGCGGCATCGGTGAAGGCAACGGCGCCGCGCGGATAGACCGGGTCGTTGGCATAGACGCCGTCGCTCAGGGGAATGTCGAATTTCGCCGCCCAGCCGGTGGTGCCCGCCCTGCGCGCCGCGGCAAGCGCCTCCGGCGTGTGCAGGAAGAAGGACGCATAGACCTTGCCGTCGGGCTTCAGCACGCGGGCGAACTCGCGCATGTAATGCAGCACCTCCTCCTCGAAGAGGTGGGTGAACACCGATGCCAGGAAGATCCGATCGACCGAGCCATCCGGCACCGGCAAGGCGAAGTCCATGGACCTCTTGCGGCCATGCGGATTGTAGAGCTCGTTTTCCGCGTCGAAATGGTGGAATGTGAAATTCAGGTGCCTGGGCGTGATGTTGTTCTGGCACCACAGGATGCTGTCTCGCGTGACGTCGATGCCGATGTAGCGGCCCGTCGCGTCCAGCAATTTCAAGAACTGCAGGGCATCGCGGCCGATGCCGCACCCCACCTCGAGCAGCGTCATGTCCGGGGCGAGGCCCGTGAAGCGGTCATAGAGCTCGACATGGCGCTGTCCCATCCAGCCGAACGTCTCCGGCCCGGCTCCGGTCAGCGAAATCAGATGGACGGGGATGCGGAACCCCTCGAACTCGAACAGCCCGTATCGCGCCGGCACCCTGATCGCGTGGCTCGGGACGGTGACGTTCACGTCGCCCCAGGTCACCGGGAACCCGGCTGCCTTCTCGATCGGCGTGACCTGCAGGAGGTCGCCGTCCTCGAAGCCAAAGGTCTCGAACGCCGCGGGATCGATCGACCAGCTCTGCTCGCCGCGGGTGATCCTGATCCGCACCGGCTCGCGCAACATCGCGCACTCGGCCTCAAGGGCTGCCTGCCTGGCCTCGAGCGTCGCGCAGGCAGCCTGCAGGCCCGTGCGCTCGGCGTCGAGGGGCGCGCCAGCAGGCTGGAGGGTTGTCGACTGGCGAAGCAGCTCGGCGTTGCGTTGCAGGAGTGCCGCGTGCTCCGCGGCCAGTGCCGCCCGGGCCTGTTCCAGCGCTGCCGATCGCTGGATCGTCTCCCGAAGAACGTCGTTCAACCGACGATAGGGAGGGCAAAATCGCAGCGCGGCCGCGCGCCCGAGCGCTCGAATGTTTCGCATCGGAATGCCTCATATCGGCTTCAATATGCCCCGATCATAAGACGAACGATGCGGCCGGAGACACAATTTCCGGCCTGCCAGCCTCGAAGCCCGGCCCAGGCGGCCCCGCTTCAGGGCGGGGGTTCGCGGCGTGGCGCCGAGGCACGATGCGCCTCCTGGCCAGACGGACGAAGCCGGCGGCGATGCGGCAGCGCTCCCCGCCCACCGACCGCGCGCGGCGGCGGCGCGGCCGCGCTCAGCCCCAGAGGAACCGCCCCAGCTCCGCCAGCGCCACCGGCCGGCCGAGATGGTAGCCCTGCGCCTCCGGGCAGCCGGCGCCGCGCACCATGGCGAGGTGCTCGGCCTCCTCCACCCCCTCGGCGGTCGCGGTCATGCCGAGCTCGGCCGCGAGCCCGGCCACCGAGCGGACGATCGCCAGGCAATCCGGCCGCCGCACCGCATCCCGCACGAAGGACTGGTCGATCTTGATCTTGTCGAAGCGGAAGACGCGCAGATAGGCCAGCGAGGCGTAGCCGGTGCCGAAATCGTCGAGCGCCAGCCGCACGCCCATGGTCCTGAGCTCGCGCAGCGTCGCCAGCACCGTCTCGTTGTGCTGCAGCAGCACGGATTCCGTGATCTCGAGCTCGAGCCGCTCGGCCGGCAGGCCGGCCTCGGCCAGGGCCTCGCGGACCAGGCGCGGCACCTCGCCGCCGATCATCTGCACCGGCGAGAGGTTGACCGCCACCTTCATCCCCGCCGGCCAGGTCGCCGCATCGGCGCAGGCGCGCCGCAGCACCCATTCGCCGAGTTGCAGGATCAGGCCGGATTCCTCGGCGACGGGCACGAACTCGGCCGGCGGGATCGGGCCGCGATAGGGGTGGTTCCAGCGCAGCAGCGCCTCGAAGCCGCTCGCCCGGTTGCGCCGCAGGTCGATGATCGGCTGGTAGGCGACCGCCACCCCGCTGCCGCTCAGCGCCTCACGCAGGTCGGCCAGCAGCAGCAGCCGGTTCTCCCGCTGCGTCGCCATCGGCGGCGTGAAGCAGCGGATGCTGCCCCGCTCCTCGGCACGGGCGCGGAACAGCGCCAGGTCGGCATGGCGGAGCAGCGCCTCGGCCTGCGGCGCCGGGCCCTGGCCGATGGCGATGCCGATGGTCACGCCGATGCTGGCGCGATACTCGCCGAGCGCGAAGGGCGCGGTCAGCGCCCTCCGGACCCGGCTGGCCATCACCATCGCCCGCGTCTGCGCATCCTCGCCCGGCAGCAGCAGGGCGAACTCGTCCCCGTCGAGGCGGGCCGCGAGGTCGCCGGGTTCGAGGCAGCCGAGGATCCGTGCCGCCGCCTCGCGCAGCAGCAGGTCGCCGACCATGTGGCCGAGCGCGTCGTTCACGCCGCGGAAGCCGTCGAGGTCGAGCGCCAGCACCGCCACCGGCGTCCCGGCCCGGCCCGCCTGCAGCAGCCGGTCCTGGAGGGCAGCGCGGTTCGGCATCCCGGTCAGCGGGTCGTGCAGCGCGAGGAAGCGGATGCGGGCCTCGGCCTCGCGCCGCTCGGTGATGTCCTCGAGGGTGATGGCCAGGCCGTCGCCGAGCCGGGTCGCGTGCAGGCGCAGCCAGACCATGTCCCGGCCGCGCCGGTGGCACTCCTCCGACCGCAGCGGCTCGCCCCGGGCCAGGACCTCGGCGAGGGCCTGGAGCAGCGCCTCGCAGCGCGGGTGCCCGGCCAGCAGCCGGCGCAGCGGCCCGCCCTGCACCGCCTCGCGGCTGGCGTCGAAGAGCCGGGCCGCGGCCGGGTTCAGGTAGTCGATGGTGAAGCCGGGACAGGCCGCCCCGGCCTCGCCATCGGGATGCACCAGCATGAACCCGTCCGGCAGGGCATCCTGCGCCGCGCGGAACTGCCGCTCCACCGTGGCCCGCGCCGCCTCGGCGGCGTGCAGGCCGGTGAGCTCGACCATGACCGTCACCGCGCCCACGACCTGCCCCGCCAGGTTGCGCAGCGGGCTCGGGAAGGCGGCGAAGGGGATCCGGCGGCCATCCGGTCGCTCGGCATAGACCCAGCTCCCCGGCGGCGGCCGTTGCCCGCGCAGGCAGAGCGCCGTGGCCGATTGCTCGGGTGGCACGGGGGTCCCGTCCGGGGCGAAGAGCCGCCAGGCACCGCACCAGTGCCGCTCCAGCAGCGGCGGCGACCAGCCCCAGAGCTCGGCCGCGGCGGCATTGTAGAAGGCGAGGCGGCCGGTGGCGTCGACGGTGCTGACCGCGATGCCGAGCGCCTCGATCAGCGCCCGCTCGCGCCAGCGCAGCAGGTCGCAGGCCTCGCCGGGGCAGGGTTGGCCCGTGGCCTCGATCGCGGCCAGCAGCGCCGAGGGCAGGGCCGAGCCGGGCGCGGCCAGGCTGGGCGCCGGGAGGGGCGAGACGGGATCGGCCTCGGTGTCGGGCGGGACGGGGCCGGCCTCGGGGCCGGGCGAGACAGGACCGGCCTTGGGGCCGGCGGGCGGCACGGACGCGCCGCTGCCCTCCGAGGCAGGAGGAGCGGCCCGGTCACGGGACAGCATCAGGCCGGGTCCGGGAAGGCGACGCATAGCTGGGCATTAATCACTGGAGAGTTATGTAATGCAATCGAATCCGATTGCCCGGCCGCATCGCTCGGCGCGGACGAAGTCGGCGGGACGCCCCATGCCTGCATGCGAACGGAACCGCCCCCCTTTGCCCCGCCCGCGGCGACCGGCGGAGCATCCCCGGCGGCCGTGGATCAGCAGGCCATCGAAAGCATGACCAATGTCCTGATCCCAACGGCCGCGACGACCGGGCAATCGGCCCCTCGGCGCCCAGGCCGGCCGGGGCGCGGGCCCAGCCCCGCCCGCCCGCCGCCGCATCACGCCTTGCGGAGCAAGCGCCCCGATCGGCCGCCCCCCGCGGGCCCGTCCGGCGGCCGGGCGAGCCCCGCCTGGCGCGCCCGCTCGCTCATCACGCAGGCGAAGACCACGACCGCGCCGCCGGCGAGCATCGCCGGGTCCGGCCAGAGCCCCCACAGGGCGAGGTCGAGGCCGACCGAGACCGGCAGCGCGACGAAGCCGTAGGGGCCAAGCCTGGCCGCATCGGCATGGCGATAGGCGGCGGCGGCCAGCACCACCGCGCCGCCGGCGATCACCCCGTTCAGGCCGAGCCGCAGCCAATCGGCCGGGGGCGGCGGCACCCAGTTCTGCGCCGCCAGCGGGGCGAAGATCAGCAATCCGGCGAGGCCCGGCCAGAGCAGCACGCCCGCCAGCCCCGGCTCGGCCCGCAGCCGCCGGTTCACCGTCTGGGTGACGGCGAAGGCCAGGGTGCCGATGGCGACGGCGGCATAGCCGGCGAGCGGCGCCTCCGCCCCGGCGGCCAGGCGCGGCGCCACGGCGAGCAGCACCCCGGCGAAGCCGACGAGGCACCAGACCCAGGCCAGGCGCGGCACCGGCTCGCGCAGCACCAGCGCGGCCAGCGCCAGGGTGAGGAGCGGCGCGGTGAAGAAGACGAGGTAGCCCGCAGCCAGCGGCAATTGCCGGAAGGCGAGGAAGAAGCTCGCGGAGGAGACCAGCATCGATGCCACCCGGACCGCGTGCAGCCCCGGCCGGCGGGTGCGGAGCGGCCCGCCGAAGCCCGGCCACAGCAGCCGGGCCAGCAGGAAGGCGGGCACCAGCACGACATGGCGCAGGAGGATCACCTGGCCGACGCCATACTGGCCGGAGAGCAGCTTGCCGTTCGCGTCCAGCAGGCTGAACAGCACGATGCCGGCCAGCAGCAGCGCCGGTCCCTTCACCGCCTGTCCTCCCCTTCCCCTGCCCGCTTCTCGGCGCTGCCGCTGCGCCGGTCAACCGCCCGCGCGCGTCCCGGGCTTCCCTTGGCGGCATGGCTCGGGCATTCACCGCGGCAATGACCCCGCGCCTGGCCTCCGCCCTCCTGCCGCTGCTGCGGCGCCTCGATGCCGAGACGGCGCATGGGCTGGCGCTGCGCGCCCTCGGCGCCGGCCTCGCCGGCCGCGACGCCGCGCCCGATGATCCGCGCCTCGCCACCGAGGCCTTCGGGCTCCGCTTCCGCAACCCGATCGGCCTCGCCGCCGGCTTCGACAAGAATGCCGAGGCGGTGCTGCCGCTGATGCGGCTCGGCTTCGGCTTCGTCGAGGCCGGCACCGTCACGCCGCGGCCGCAGCCGGGCAATCCCCGGCCGCGGCTGTTCCGGCTGGAGGAGGACCGGGCGGTCATCAACCGCATGGGCTTCAACAATGCCGGGCTCGAGGCCTATCGCCGGCGCCTCGCCGGCCTGGCGCGGCCGCTGCCCGCGGTGCTCGGCGGCAATATCGGGGTCAACAAGGAGGGCGCCGAGCCGCGGCGCGACTACCCGGCGCTCTATGCCGCCCTCGCCCCGGTGGTCGATTACGTCACGGTCAACGTCTCCTCGCCCAACACGCCCGGCCTGCGCGACCTGCAGGGCGAGGAGCGGCTGGCCGAGATCCTGGATGCCATCGCCGCGGTGCGGCGGCCGGGCGATCCGCCGCTGCTGGTCAAGATCGCGCCCGACCTCGCCGAGGCGGCGCTGCCGCCCCTCGTCGCCGCCTGCGCGGCGCGCGGCGTGGCGGGGCTGATCGTCTCCAACACCACCATCGCGCGGCCGGACAGCCTGCGCTCGCCGCATCGGGGCGAGGCGGGCGGGCTCTCCGGCGCGCCGCTCCTCGCCCGCTCCACCGAGATGCTGCGCGCCTGCCACCGCGCCGCCCGCGGCACCGGCCTCGCCCTGATCGGCGTCGGCGGCGTCGCCTCGGGCGCCGAGGCCTATGCCAAGATCCGCGCCGGCGCCGCGCTGGTGCAGCTCTACACCGGCTTCGCCCTGGCCGGGCCGGCGCTGATCCCGCGCCTCAAGCGCGAGCTGGCGGCCTTGCTGGCGCGCGACGGCATCGCGCATGTCGCGGATGCGGTCGGCCGGGATGCTTGATGTCCCCACGAAGCCGCTGCGCGTCTTCGCGGCAGCCCCATGGCGTCCCCTCCTGCCCCAGAGACGTCACGGCCTGCCGAGGCGAAGCCTCGGAAGGGCAAGGGGCAGCGATGGCTTCAGCGGGCGCCGCCCGCCCCACCTCTCGACAGGATGTCCCGATGCAGATCCTCGACGGCATCGCCCCTCTCGCCGATCGCTACGACGGCTACGTGCTCGATCTCTGGGGCGTCGTGCATGACGGCAAGCGGCCCTATCCGGGCGTGCCGGAGGCGCTCGGAGCGCTCAAGCGCGCGGGCAAGCGCGTCGTCTTCCTGACCAATGCGCCGCGCCGGTCCTGGTTCATCGCCGGCATGCTGGACCGCATGGGGCTCGACCGGGCGCTCTATGACGGCATCATCTCCTCCGGCGAGCTCGCCTGGCGGATGCTGAAGGCGCGCCGGCATCCCTGGTTCGCCCGGCTCGGCCCGCGCGCCGTCCATATCGGCCCGGAGCGCGACCTCTCGGTGGTGGAGGATGGCGTGGCCGAGCTGGTGGCGGACCCGGCCGCGGCCGATTTCCTGCTGAACACCGGCCCCGACCCGGAGCGCGGCTCGGAGGATGCCAGCGCCTATCTGCCGGCGCTGGAGGCGGCGGCGCGGCACCAGCTGCCCATGCTCTGCGTCAACCCGGACCGGCATGTGATGGTGGGCGCGGAGCGGCTGATCTGCGCCGGGGCGCTGGCCGATCTCTACAAACCGCTCTGCGGCGACATCTTCGAGGTCGGCAAGCCCGACCCGGCGGTCTACGACCCGGTGCTGGAGCTGCTCGGCATCGATGACCGGCGCCGCGTGGTGGCGATCGGCGACACGCCGCACACCGACCTCGCGGGGGCGCAGGCGGCGGGGCTGGACGCGCTCTGGGCCCTGACCGGTCTCGCCCAGCATGCGCTCGGCGACAGCCCGACGGCGGAGACGCTGCGCCAGGTGGCGCTGCGGGAAGGCGTCGATCCCATCGCCGCCCTCCGCGCGCTGCGCTGGTAGGGGCGCCGCGACGGCGCGGCCGCCTCAGGCCGTGGCGTCGGGCGCGCGCTCGTCCTCGACCGGCCGCGGCATGCCGCGCTGGCTGATGACGATCATGCAGGTGGCGGCGACCATGAAGGCGAGCGCGGCCAGGTCGCCGAGATGATAGCCGGTGCCGAGCCGCTCCCGCCCGAAGATGGCGAGGCCGCCGAGCACCGCCATGGCAATGGTCCAGGGCCACAGATACTGGCCGATATGCGACATGATTCGTTGGGCCATGCGTCGGACGTTCCTTCTTTTGGATGGCGACGACGCGTGATCTACCAGCCAGGCCGTGTATCTGGGGCGTTACATGCCTCAACTCGGCGGGAGTGGCGCTGCGTCAGCGCAGGGCCAGCTCCGCATTGGCCTTGCGGGTCTGCTGGTAGAGCTCGGTCATCTCGCGCAGGCTCGTCCCCGAGCGGCAATGGACGGCCTCGAACAGCCGCATGATGAACTGGATGATGGGACGGTGCGGGTGCCGGCCATCCTGCTCGTAGCGGGAGAAGAAGAGGTCGGTGATGATCTCGTAGGAAGGCCAGTAGAACAGGTCGCGGTTCAGGCAGGGCCCGGCCTCGCGCAGCATCTCGTCGAGCGCGGCGCGGAGGATCGCCTTCGACGCCGAGTTGGCGGAGATGCACCCGACCGGGCGGAAGGTCGCCGCCAGCGGGACGGGCGACAGGGTGAACAGCAGCTTGGCGTCCGGGACGTGGCGACGGACGAGCTCGTGGATGCGCAGCAGGGCGGCCTTGGTCTCGGCCATGCTGCAGACCCGGAAACGGTGCCGGCCGGGATCGTAGTGCTCGACCGGGACGGCGCGCCAGAACACGCCGCCGGTTTGCTCGTCGTACCAGACCTCGGACAGGCCGAGGGTGATGATGAAGAACTGGGTGTCGAGCAGGGCGCTGCGCGTGCGGGTGCGCACCGTCTCGGTGGCGCCATACTGCTCGGCCTTGTAGCCGTGCCAGAGCCCGTCCGGCGGCTCGACGCCCTCCAGCGCCCATTCGAGCTGGCCGAGCAGGCTGTGGACGTTCACCAGCCCCTCGCCCATCGAGGACAGGTAGATGTCCGGCGCCCGGTCCTTCGAGGTCGTGTAGCCGATGCCGCGGAGATGGTTGGTGATGTTCTCCGCGAAGCAGGACCCGAAGGCGGTGATCCTGGTGTCCCTGTCGATGGAGGGTTCGTCCGGCATCCAGCCCCGGAGCAGGAATCGCTCGAGGAAATCGGGCGAATGATGGTCCTTGAGGTAAGGGTTGAAGTTGCAATTCTCGCCCCGGAAGAACGAGGAGCCGATCGACTTCGCAATCTCTCCCTTCGGCGTATGGGTCAGGGTCTCCTGACGGCCGAAGCTTCCCAGAATGGTCATGCCCGCGATCACCCCGCTGCGGCCTGCCATTGAAATGGCGGACAGGCCGCAGCGGATATACTCAATCCTGAGTATATCTTGTATCGAAATTTATCAATCTCAGGGAGCGGCTCCGCCCGTTGCGTGCGAGGGCTGGAAGGGTTGCGCCTCCAGGAAGCCGGCGGCAGCCCGCAGCACCAGGCTGTCGGCCAGGCGCGGCCCGGCGAGTTGCAGCCCGACCGGCAGGCCCGCCTCGGTGCGGCCGCAGGGCAGCGAGACCGCCGGGCCGTGCGACAGGTTGAAGGGGTAGGAGAACTCCGCCCAGACCAGCCAGTCCCAGGGATGCGGCTCCCAATGCGGCGGCCGCTGCAGCCCGACCGGGAAGGCGGCGACCGAGGCCGAGGGCGTCGCCAGCAGGTCGAAGCCGGACTCCGCGAACCAGGTGTTCACCGCCGCCGCATAGGCGAAGCGGCGCCCCTGCGCGGCATGGCCCTGCATGAAGGTGAAATCCCGATAGGCCTCGGTGCAGGCGACGAGGCCGGGATCGGTCGCCTCCCGCGCCGCCGCATCCTTCGGCAGGAAGGGGCGGAAGGCGGTGCCCCAGATGTCACGCTCCAGCGCCGGGCCCTCCGGCCCCCAGGGCGGCGTCACCTGCTCCACCACCGCGCCGGCGCCCTCCAGCGCCCGCACCGCGCCGGCGACCAGCGCCGCAACCTCGGGATCGACCCGGGCATGGCCGAGATCGGGGCTGTAGGCGATGCGCAGCCCCCGCAGCCCGCCCGGCGGCACCTCCGGCGCGAAACGCTCGCCGAGGGTGGTGTGGTCCAGCGGATGCGGCCCGGCCATGACGGAGAACATGAGCGCCGCATCGGCGACGCTGCGGGTGATCGGCCCGGCATGCGAGATGGCGCCGTTGTTCGGCACTGGCGCATAGGGCACGCGGCCATAGGTCGGCTTGAAGCCGACCGCGCCGCAGAAATGCGCCGGCAGGCGGATGGAGCCGGCGCCGTCGGTGCCGAGATGCAGCGGCCCGCAGCCCGCGCCGGCCAGCGCCGCGGCGCCGCAGGAGGAGCCGCCCGAGGTCACGCCGTGCTGCCAGGGATTGTGCGTGGCGCCGGTCAGCGGGTTGTGGCTGACGGCGGTCCAGCCATGCTCGGTCGAGGTGGTCTTGCCGAGGATGATGGCGCCGGCGGCGCGCAGCCGGGCGACCAGCGGCGCATCGGCCGCGGCCGGCGCCGGATCGGTGAGGCGGGAGCCGCGCCGCGTCGGCAGCCCCTCCACCGCCTGCACGTCCTTGATCGTCACCGGCACGCCATGCAGCGGGCCGAGGGCCTCGCCCCGCGCCAGCGCCGCCTCGGCCGCCCGCGCCGCATCGCGGGCGCGTTCGGCATCCAGCGCGACGAAGGCGTTCAGCCGCGGCTCCCAGGCCGCGATGCGCGCCAGCACCGCCTCCACCACCTCGACCGGCGAGGCACGCTTCCCGCGCACCATCGCCGCCAGCTCGACCGCCGAGGCGGTCGCCAGATCACTCGTCGCCATAGAGCCTATGCTGGCTCTCCAACAGGATTTCGTCCAGCCGCCGCCCCTCGGCGAAGCCGGCCAGCCCATCCGGCGTGGCGACGCCGGCGGGCATGCGCGGGCAGGGCTCGGCGGCGCCGATCACCTGCCGCACCGGGAAGCGCGCGGCATAGATCGGCAGCGCGTAATCCTCCTCCTCGTCGGCCACGCCCTTGCTGCGGATCTTGCCGGAGGCCTGCTCGATCCGCATGCCGATGACGGTGGTCGCCTTCAGCTCCTGCCCCGTGCTCGGCCGCAGCGTCGCCGCGCGGTCGGGGTAGAAGCGGTTGATCATGACGTCGAGGGCGCGGGCCTTCTCCGCCGGGTCCTCGACGAAATAGGCCTCCCCGAAGCACATGGCGGAGCGGTAGTCGACCGAGTGGTTGAAGCCGCAGCGCGCCAGCACGAGGCTGTCGAGATGCGTCACCGTCAGGCAGACCGGGATGCCGGCCTTCTGCTTGCGCAGCATCCGGCTGGCCGAGGAGCCGTGCCAGTAGAGATGCTCGCCCTCGCGCCAGAAGGCGGTCGGGGTGCAGTAGGGCTGGCCGTCGATGATGTAGGCGATGTGGCAGATCATCGCCGCATCGAGGATGGCGTGCACCGAGGCATGGTCGTAGCGCCCCCGCTCGTGCAGGCGGCGGACCTTGTTGCGTTCGGTGACGGGATAGGCCTCGGGCGGGCTCACGGTATCTGGCATCTGGCTGACCTGGAGCGGGTTGCGTCGCGCCCATTCAAGCGCCAGGATTGGACCGGCGCGAGGGCCAATCGATGCCGAATTCACTGGTCCAATCCAGCCCCACCCCATGCCCCACGATCTCGGGCTGATCCTGCCGGCGCCGGAGCGCGGCAGCGGCGTGCCGGTGCTGCGCCAGCTCTACCTGGCGCTGCGCGGCGCCATCCTGGCCGGGCGCCTGCCGCCCGGGGCGCGGCTGCCGGCCACCCGGGCGCTGGCCGAGCAGCTCGGCCTCGCCCGCAACACCGTGGTCGCGGCCTATGACCAGCTCCTCGCCGAGGGCTTCATCGAGGGCCGGGTCGGCGCCGGCAGCTTCGTCTCGCGCGACCTGCCGGAGGCGCCGGAGCTGCCGCCCGCGCGCCGGCCCCCGGCCCCGCCCGCCCCGCCCGCCGGCAGCCTCGCCGAGGGGACGGTGCCGGAGGCGCTGGCCGCCCGACCCTTCAACACCGGCCGCACCGGCTGGGACGCCCGCTCGCAGCGCATCTGGCGGGCGCTCTCCATCCGCCGCCTCGCCGCCCCCGACCCGGCGATGTTCGGCTATGGCGACCCGCGCGGCAGCCGGGCGCTGCGCGAGGCGATCGCCCGCTATCTCCGCGCCGCCCGCGCCGTGCGCTGCGACCCGGACCAGGTGATGGTGACGGCCGGCGCGCAGCAGGCGATCGACCTGGTGCTTCGGGTGCTGCTGGCGCCGGGCGACCCGGTCTGGGTGGAGAATCCCTGCTACCCGGCGCTGCGCGGGGCGCTGGAGGCGGCCGGGGCGCGGCTGGTGCCGGTGCCGGTGGATGCGCAGGGGCTCGATGTCGCCGCCGGCATCGCCGCGGCGCCGGCGGCGCGGCTCGCCTATGTCACGCCCTCCTCGCAATATCCGCTCGGCGTCGTGCTCTCCATGGCGCGGCGGCTGGAGCTGCTGGCCTGGGCGCGCCGCGCCGGCGCCTGGCTGGTCGAGGACGACTACGACAGCGAGTTCCGCTATGCCGGGCGGCCGCTCGCCTCGCTGCAGGGCATCGATGAGGCGGGGCGGGTGATCTATGTCGGCACCTTCAGCAAGGTGCTCTTCCCCGGCCTCAGGCTCGGCTATGCGGTGCTGCCGCCGGCGCTGCTTGGCCCGGTGCAGGCGGCGCGGCTGCGCAGCGACTGGCACCCGGCGACGCTGGCCGAGGGCGTGGTGACGGATTTCCTCGAGGAGGGGCATTTCGCCCAGCATCTCCGCCGCATGCGCCTGCATTACCGCGCGGCGCGGGACGGGCTGGTGGCGGCGCTGCGGGCGGCGCTGCCCGACCGGATCGCGGTCGAGCCGCCGGAGCAGGGGCTGAAGCTGCTAGCCCGGCTGCCGGATGGCGGCGACGACGTCGCGGTGGCCGAGGCGGCGGCGCGGCGCGGCGTGGTGGCGCGGCCGGTCAGCCCGATGTATCTGCGCCCCATGGACCGGGGCCCCGGCGATCCGGCCGCGCCGCCGCCGCTGCGGGCGCTGATGCTCGGCTTCTCCGGCTACGAATTGGCGGCCCTGCGCCGCGCGGCGGAGGGGCTGGCGGCCGCCTTCGATCAGGTCCCATCGGCCTCCGCCGATCAGGTCCCATCGGCCTCCGCCGATCAGGTCCCATCGGCCTTCGCCGATCAGCCCCCCTCGGCCTGAAGCCGCGCCACCGCCTGGAAGCCCGGCTCGGCGGCGCGCAGCACCGCCTCGATATCCGCCTCGGTATGCGCGGCGCAGAGGAACATGTTGTGCCGCGGGTGCAGATAGGCGCCGGCCTTGAGCGCCGCGGCGCAGAAGGCGCGGCCGAGCCGGACATCCTCGTCGCCCTCGAAGAGAAAGAGCGGCATGGCGGGCGGCCCGGATTGCCGCAGCCCGACATTGAAGCCCCGCGCCCGCTCGGCGAGGCCGGCGCGCAGCCGCTCGCCGAGCGCCGCCAGATGCCCCGGCACGTCGCGCCGGCCGAGTTCCTCGAGCGTCGCCAGCGCCGCCGCCATCGGCACCGCTGCGCACCAGAAGGAGCCGGTGACGAAGACCCGCGCCGCCGCCTCGCGCAGCGGGTCGCTGCCGGTGATGGCGGCGATGGCATGGCCGTTGCCGAGCGCCTTGCTGAAGGCGGCGAGGTCGGGCCGCACGCCGAACCCCTCCCAGCTGCCGCCCGGATGCAGGCGGAAGCCGGCGCGCACGTCGTCGAGGATCAGCGCCGCGCCGCGGCGGTCGCAGAGCGCCCGCACCCCGCGCAGGAAGGTCGGGTCCGGCATCTCCTGGTCGACGACGTTGTCATGCCGGAAGGCGGTGAGGATGACGCCGGCGAGGTCGCCGCCGGCCGCATCCGCCGCCGCCTCCAGGCTCGCCAGGTCGTTGTAGCGGAAGCGGTGCTGGTGCGCGCGATCCTCCGCCGTCACCCCCTCGCGCACCGGCGTGCACCAGGGCAGCGCGCCGTGATAGGAGCCCTCGGCCACCAGGATGGCGCGGCGGCCGGTGGCGGCGCGGGCGATGGTGACGCAGGCGGTGGTGGCGTCCGAGCCGTTCTTGGCGAAGATCGCCCAATCGGCATGGGCGATGCGCTCCACCAGCCGCTCGGCCAGTTCGACCATCACCGGCGCCGGGCCGTTCATGGCGTCGCCGAGCGCCGCCTGCCGCGCCGCCGCCCGCTCCACCGCCGGGTCGCGATGGCCGAGCAGGATCGGCCCCCAGGCGCACATCAGGTCGACATAGCGCGTCCCGTCGGCATCCCAGACATGCCCGCCCTCGGCGCGGGCGAAGAATTGCGGATAGCCCTCCGGCATGCGGCCGGCATGCATGTGCCCCCACATGCCGCCCGGCACGACGCGCGCCGCCCGGGCGCGCAGCGCGGCGTCGATCCCGCTCACAGATGCGCCTCCCAGAACATCGGATAGGCGGCGCGCGGCACATCCTTCAGCCGGTCGCGGATGCCGGCGGGGATGGTGAACTGCCCCCACATCACCGCCGGCACGTGCCGCACCTCCGCCGCCTGGATCGCCTCGGCCAGCCGCCGCCGCTCGGCGGCGTCGCCGGCCTGGGCGAAGTCGCGCAGCAGCGCCTCCACCTCCCGGCTGCAATCCCAGCCCGGATAGTCGGCGCAGGTGTTGGAGGTGTAGAAATGCGTCAGCGGCGAGAACATGTCGGTGCCGTTGGCATAGACGGTGAAGAGGTGCCAGCCCTCCCGCTTGCCGCGGCGGGCGAGCAGCGTGCCCCAGTCCATCGCCTGCTCCTCCACCGCGAAGCCGGCCTGCTGCATGCTCTGGATCATCACCTGCGCCGCCGCCTGGCTGATGCTGCCGGAGACGGTGAGGAAGGCGAGCTTCTCGCCGCGATACCGCGTCGCCGCCAGCATGCGCTTCGCCTCGGCCGGGTCGAATGCCATCTCCGCCGTGCCGGCCCGGCTCTCGAGCGGCGCGCTGCAGAGGAAGAAGGCCGGGCAGGCGGGCGCGCGGTAGCGCTCCGGCACGCCGATCGCGGTCAGGATCGCAGCCTGGTCGGCGCAGCGCCAGAGCACGCGGCGGATCTCCGGATCGTCCATCGGCGGCGCGACGTGGTTGATGCGGAAATTGCCCTGGAACATGTGGATGCCGCCGAGCCCGACCAGCCGCACCCCGCGCGCCTTCTCGAGCCGCGGCAGCAGGTCGAAGGGCAGGTACTGCATGTAGTCGATCTCGCCGGCCATCAGCGCCGAGGCGCCGGTCGCCTGGTCCGGCATGACCCGCAACGCGATGGCCGGCAGGTGCACGCGCTTGCCGCCGGCGAGGAAATCCGCCGGCTCCTCGCGCGGCACATAGCCCTCGAAGCGCTCCAGCACCATGACATCGCCCGAGCGCCAGTCGGCCGGGCGGAAGCGGAAGGGGCCGCTGCCGATCGGCTCGCGGATGCGCTGCTCCACCGGGACGCGGGCCAGCCGCTCGGGCAGCATCACCGGCAGCGGCGCATTCGGCTTGCCGAGCACCTCGAGCACCATCGGGAAGGGCCGCGACAGCACCAGCCGGAAGCTCCGCGCATCCGTCGCGGCGAGCGTCGCCTTGGCCGCCCAGAGCATGCGCCCGAGGCTGTCGCGCGGCGCCCAGCGCTCCAGGCTGGCGACGCAATCCTGCGCCGTCACCGTCCCGCCATCGTGCCAGCGCAGGCCGGGGCGCAGGCGGAACTCCCAGGTCAGGCCATCGGCGCTGCGCTCCCAGGCTTCGACCATCTGCGGCCGGATCATGCCCTCGCCGTCCATGCTGAACAGCGTGTCGAAGACATGCGAGGCGAAGGTGCGGGTGATGGCCGCGGTCGTGGCATGCGGGTCGAGGATGACCACCTCGCTCTCCAGCACCAGGTTCACCGGCGCCGCCTGCGCCCGGGCGCCGGAGCGAAAACCGGGCAGCGAGAGGAAGGGCAGCGCCAGCCCGGTGCCGAGCGCCGCCCGGCGCGTCATCGCCAATCCCCGCATCGCTCGTCTCCCGGCTGCCCTTGGCGGAGAGGCTAGTCCGATGCCGCGGACTGGCAAGCGCCCCCGCTTGGCGGGCCGCGGCGCCACGGCCATGCTGCCGGCGGATCGGCGGAGGGCGGCATGGCGAAGCAGGATTGGCGCGCGGCGGCGGAACAGGCGATCCCGCCGCTCGGGGGCAGGCTGCGCCTCCCCGGCCTCGCCGGCCCGGTCACCCTTCTCCGCGATGCCGAGGGCGTGCCGCATCTGCGGGCCGAAAGCGCGGCGGATGCCTTCCTCGCCCAGGGCTTCGTGCATGCGCAGGACCGGCTGTTCCAGATGGAGCTGAACCGCCGCCGTGCCCTCGGGCGCTCGGCGGAATGGCTCGGCCCCGCCGGTTTCGCCGCCGATGCGCTGGCGCGCCGCCTCGGCATGGAGGCGGCCTGCCGGCGCGACGTCGCGGCGCTCGGCGCCGAGGCGCGGGCCATGCTCGCGGCCTATGCCGCCGGGGTGAACGCCTTCCTCGCCTCCGGCGCGCCGCGGCCGGTGGAATACGCGCTGCTCGAGGCGGCGCCGGAGCCCTGGGAGGACTGGCACTGCCTGGCGGTGATGCGCCGGCTCGGCCTGCTGATGGGCTCGGTCTGGTTCAAGCTCTGGCGCGCCGCCGCCCTGCCCGTCGCGGGCGAGGCGGTGACGCTGCTGCGCTACGACGATGGCGGCGGCGATCTGGTGATCGCCCCGGCCGGGGCGGAGGCGGAGCGCTGGCGCGCCAGCCTCGCCGAGCTCGCCCCCGCCGCGGCGGCGCTGCTGGCGGCGGCGGCGCCGGACGGCACCGGCGGCGGCAGCAACAATTGGGTGGTCGCCGGCGCGCTGAGCGGGACGGGACGGCCGGTGCTGGCGGGCGATCCGCACCGGGTCTTCGAGGTGCCGGGCATGTATGCCCAGGGCCATGTCGCCTGCCCGGAATTCGACGCCATCGGCCTGACCGTGCCGGGCGTGCCGGGCTTCCCGCATTTCGCGCAGAATGGCGGCGTCGCCTGGTGCGTCACCCACACCTTCGCCGATATCCACGACCTCTACCTGGAACGCTTCGACGACGGCGCGCGGCATGCGCTGTTCCGCGGGGCCTGGGAGCCGGTGGAGCGGCGCCGCGAGAGCATCGCCATCCGCGGCGAGGCGCCGCGCGAGATCGAGGTGGTCGTCACCCGCCATGGCCCGGTGATCTGCGGCGATCCGGCGCGTGGCACGGCGCTGGCGCTGAGGAGCGTGCAATTCGCCGAGACCGACCTCTCCTTCGATTGCCTGCCGCGCATGCTGCGCGCCCGCAGCGTCGAGGCGCTGTTCGAGGCGACGCGCGGCTGGGGGCTGATCGACCACAACCTGCTGGCCGCCGACACCGCCGGCCGGACCGGCTGGCTGCTGCGGGCGCGGGTGCCGCGGCGCGGGCGGGAGAATGGCTGGCTGCCGGTGCCGGGCTGGACCGGCGACCATGAATGGCAGGGCTGGATCCCGCACGAGGCGATGCCGCGCCTGATCGACCCGGCGCCCGGGCTGCTGGCGACGGCCAACAACCGGCCGGTGCCGGACAGCCACCCGGATTATCTCTGCACCGATTGCCACCCGCCCTATCGCTCCCGCCGGGTCACCGAGCTGCTGGCCGATCCGGCGCTGCGCGGCATCGAGGGCGCCGCCCGCATCCATGCCGACACGCTCTCCGCCCCGGCGCGGGAGATGCAGGGCCATCTGGCGCGGCTCGCCGGGCTGGCGCCGGAGGCCGAGGCGCTGCGCCAGGAATTGCTCGCCTGGGACGGGCGGATGACGGCCGAGTCGGTGGCGGCGGCGCGCTACATCGCGTTGCGCCTCGCCTTGGTGCGGCGGCTGGGCGCGGCGAGCGGCCTCGCCGGCCTGGCCGGGCAGGACTGGCTCTCGCCGCCGCCGGGCGTGGCCCCGCTCACCCAGCTCTGGTGGGCGCTGCCGGCGCTGCTGCGGGCGGATGACGCCAGCCTGTTGCGCGGCGAGAGCTGGGCGGCGCTGCTGGGCGCGGCGCTGGCCGAGGTGGCCGCCGCGCCGCCGGCCGAGCCCTGGGGCGCGCTGCACCAGCCGCGCTTCCAGCACCCGCTCTCGCCGCTGTTCCCGGAGGCGGCGGCGCTGCTCGACCCGCCCTCCCTGCCGGTCGGCGGCGATGGCGACACGGTGCAGGCGAACGGGTTGGTGGCGCCGCTCGGCCCGCGCGCCGCCTATGGCGCCATCGCGCGCTACGCCTTCGATGTCGGGGCCTTCGAGAACAGCCGCTGGTGCGTCTTCCTCGGCGCCTCCGGGCATCCCGCGAGCCCGCATTACGCCGACCAGAACCCGGCCTGGTCGCGCTGCGAGATGCTGCCGATGCGGGCCGACTGGGCGGCGCTGGAGGCGGTTGCGACGCAGCGCCAGAGCCTGCTGCCGGATGAGGGCGTGAGCGCCTGAGGTGGACGCATAGGGTGTGAATCACACAACCAAACAACGCGCTGGACCATGGTCCGCGAATCCGGGAGAGCGGATCGTGGTCTAGCCTCCTCCCGCCGCGGCGTCGCACCGGCCCAGGCCGCGGCGGGAGGCTTCGCCGGTCAGGGCAGCGCCAGGACGGGGCGCGGCGGGCGGATCAGCGGGTCGGCGGCCAGCAGCCGGGCGGCGCCGAGCAACAGGAACAGCGCCTCGCGCGAGGGGTGCGGCCGGGCCAGGGCCTGCAGCCGCTGCGCCTGGCGCAGCGCGTGCAGGGCCAGGTCGCGGTCGCCCGCCGCGCGGAAATCGAGATGGAAGTCGCAGGGGAAGCCGGGCGCCGGCAGGCCGTGCAGCCGCGCCAGCCGCCGCCCGAGCTCGACCGCGGCCCCTTCGAGCAGGTCCCCCTCCACCCGCTCGACATCGCGCAGGGTGGCGACGAGCGCGATGGGGGAGAGCCCCCGGTCCGGATGCTCGGCCAGGGTCCGGGTGACGAAGGCCCCCATCGCGGCCAGGGTTTCGGCTGCCGTCGCATTGGCGGTCATGTGCCGGAACATAATAGGAACTCACCCCCGCCCGCCAGTCGCATTCGCGCCAGCGGCCGAGGGCAGGCCGCCCCGGCCAGGCCCGGCAGGATCAGGCGGCGAGTCGGGCCGCCCCCTCGGTGGCCGCCTCCTCCGCCCGCATGGCGGACAGGAAGAGGTCGATCTCCGCCTGCAGCCGGCCGGAGGCCTGCGTCACCTCGGCCGCGGTCGCCAGCACCGAGCGGCTGGCCTCGCCGGCCCCGTCCGCCACCAGGGCAAGCTCGCGCATGCGCTCGGTCGCGGCGTCGTTCTGCCCGGCCACCTTCTGCACGCTGGCCGCGATCTCGCGCGTCGCCACGCCCTGCTCCTCCACCGCCGCGGCGATGGCGGACGCCACCTCATCCATGCGCCGGATCGACTCGTCCATCGCGCGCACCGCGCCCACCGCCTCGCCGGTCGCACCCTGGATGGCGGCGATCTGCGCCGCGATCTCCTCCGTCGCCCGCGCCGTCTGGCTCGCCAGCGTCTTCACCTCGCTCGCCACCACCGCGAAGCCCTTCCCCGCCTCCCCCGCCCGCGCCGCCTCGATCGTCGCGTTCAGCGCCAGCAGGTTCGTCTGCCCCGCGATGTCGCCGATCAGCCGCACCACATCCCCGATCCGCTGCGCCGCCTCCGACAGGCCCCGCACCGTCGCATCCGTCGCCTGGGCGCGGCCGACCGCCTCCTGCGCCGCGCCGGCCGCCTGCGCCACCTGGCGCGCGATCTCGCCGACGCTCGCGGTCAGCTCCTCGGTCGCCGCCGCCACCGCGCCGAGGTTGCGTGCATTCTCATCCGCCCCCTCGGCGCTGCTGGAGGCATCCTCCCGCGTCCGCTCGACCGCCTGCGCCATGGCATCCGCCGCGCCGCGCATCGCCGCCGCCGCCGTGCCGAGCGAGCCCATCACGCCGGCGACCGAGGCGCCGAAGGCCTGGGTGTGGCGCTCCAGCGCCTGATGGCGGCGATCCCGCGCCGCCCGTTCCGCCGCGGCCGCGGCCTCCAGGCGCCGCTTCGCCTCGCCCTGCTCACGAAAGACCTCGAGCGCCTCGGCCATGATCCCGATCTCGTCGCGCCGGCCGCGGCCCGGCGGCAGGTCGGCCGCCTCGCCCGCGGCGAGGCGCCGCATGGCCCCGGCGATGGCGACGAGCGGGCGGGTGACGCGCCGCCGCACCATCGCCGCCGCAGCCAGGCCGATGAGGAGGGCGGCGAGCGCCACCGCGGCACGGGCGAGGAGGGCGCGCTCGGCCGCCTGCGCATCCGCATGCGCCTGCGTGGCGGCGGCCTCGAAGGCGGCGATCGCCACAGCCACCAGCCGGCCGGTCGCGGCATTGATCGTCGCATTGACCTCGGCGGGCGTGGCGGGCGGCGCCTTCCCCTCCTCCACCGCCCGTTCCACCGCCGCGCGAAGGACGACGAAGCGCTCGAAATAGGCGGATTGCGCCGCCGCGACGGCAGCCTGGAGAACCGGCGGCGCGTCGCGGCCGGCCGCGGCCAGGGCGATGGCCCAGGCGGTCTCGACGCGGGACCGCAACGCCGCCATGCGGAGGCGCATCTCGGGCGTGATCTGGCCGGCGGCCATCGCGGCGATGAGGTCGTCGCGCTCGAAGCCGGCGCCATCCCGCGCCACATAGGCGGCGTCCTTCACCTGCGCCAGCCGCGCACCGAGCGCGCTGCCGGCACGCAGCCCGTCGGTGAGGGCGGCGGTCACCGCCTCGAGCTGATCGATCATGGCGCCGGCGGCGCGGGTCCAGGCTTCCGCCGCCCCCGCGGGCCGCGCCGCCTCGGCCTGGCGCAGCGCCGCATCGGCGGCGCGGCGCGCCTCTGCCAGCGCCAGGTGGGCGGCGGCCAGCCGGCCGGCTGCCCCCGGCGCGCCGCAGGGCAGGCCGGCCTCGCAGGCCCGGATGACCGCCTCGAGGCCGGCCCCCGCCTGCTCGCGCTGCTGCGCCATGCGGGCGAGGAAGCCGGGCTCGGCCGGCGCCGCGGCGTGCAGCGCGACGCGGATCGGGCCCCGCTCCACGCGATGGTCCTCCAGGGTGGCGAAGGCATGCCGCGCCGCCTCGGCGACCGCGACCGCGTGGTCGGCCCGGCGCAGCGTGCCGAGATCGGCCGCGAGCCCCCAGGCGGCGAGGCCGGCCACGAGCGCCGAGAGGCAGCCGAGGGCGCCGAGCAACGGCACCGCCAGGGAACGCCGCCGGGAAAGCACGTGAAGGCCAGTCTGCTGCATCGGGGTCCGCTCCTTGCCATCGGCTGGGTCCCCACATCGCAGATGCCGCTGAAGCAATGCTGAAGAGGCGGCGGCCGCCCGCGGCGGATCGCCTTCGGGGCCGCAGGCCGATCCAGGGCGGCCTGCTCCCGTTTCGCAGGCGCGCCGCCAGGGATCCCCGGCCGCAGGGCCGCTTCACGCCTGCGGGCCTTCGCGCCCGTCCGCGACCGGCTCCAGCCCCTTGTTTGATCGCGTGATTCCCGCCTTTCGGTGATTTCACCTCGCGCGATCACGCTCTAGGATGGCGGGGTGAATCCGCGCGACCTACCGGACGGCGAATCTCCCCTCGCCCCACCCCAGGCCGCGACGGCGGCCGGGCCGAAGCCCTCCACCCTCCTCCTCGTGGCGATGACGGGCCTCGGCCCCTTCACCATGCAGATCCTCATCCCGAGCCTGCCGATGCTGGCAACGGCGCTCGCCGTGCCCTATGCGACCATCCAGCTCACCCTGACGCTCTACCTCGTCGGCGTCGCCCTGGCGCAGCTCGTCTATGGCCCGCTCTCGGACCGCTACGGGCGCAAGCCGCTCCTGCTCGGCGGGCTGGTGCTCTACCTCGCCGGCAGCGTCGCCGCAGCGCTGGCCCCCACCGCCGGCTGGCTGATCGCCGCGCGCATCGCCCAGGCGGTGGGCGGCTGCGCCGGCCTCGTCCTCGGCCGCGCCATGATCCGCGACAGCTATCCGCGCGAGCGGGCGGCGGTGGTGCTCGGCTATGTCAGCACCGCCATGGCGGTGGCGCCGATGCTCTCGCCCATCATCGGCAGCCTGCTGCACCAGTATCTCGGCTGGCGCGCCACCATGCTGGCCTGCCTGCTCTTCGGCCTGCCGCTGCTGCTGGCGGTGCGGGCGCGGCTGCCGGAGACGCTGACCCGGCCGGCGCCGCTGCCGGGGCTCGGCGGGATGCTCGGCGCCTATATCCAGCTCCTGCGCATCCCGGCCTTCCGCGGCTACTGCGCCATCACCGCCTGCGCCACCTCGATGTTCTTCTCCTTCGCCGCCGGCGGCCCGATGGTGGTGGTGCAGGGGCTCGGCCATGTCCCGACCAGCTACGCGCTGGCGATGATGCTGGTCTCGCTGGGTTGGAGCAGCGGCACCTTCACCGCGGCCCGGCTGGTGTCGCGGCTCGGCACGGCACGGATGCTGCGGATCGGCACGCTGGTCACCACCGCCGGCGGCCTGGTGGCGCTCGCGCTGCCCTTGCTGGCGACGCCGACCCTCCTCTCCTTCTTCCTGCCCATGGTGCTGGTCGCGCTCGGCAACGGCATGACCCAGCCGAGCGCCATCGCCGCCGCGGTCAGCGTGCGGCCGATGCTGGCCGGCACCGCCTCGGGGTTGATCGGCGCCCTGCAGATGGGGGCCGGGGCGCTGGCCACGGTGCTCGCCGGGGTGACGGAGGGCGGCGCCGGCATCGCCACCGGCGCCTGGATGCTGGCCGGGGCGCTCGGGGCGCAGCTCGGCCTGCTGCTGGTGCGCCGCGCCGGGGGATAGGCCCCATTGCCACATCGGCCGGGGCCATATCGGCCGGGGCCGCCGCCGGTGCGGCCCTCCATCGCCCCCGAGGCATCCCGGCGGGCGGGGCGCCAACCGAGACGTGACGGCCGGCGGGAGCAGGGCTGGGCTGCGGAGGGTGCAGGGGCCGGCGGGCTGTGCCGGGGCGCGCGCTTGCCTATCCTCGCCGCCGCCGTCCCGAGGGGCGGCGCTGTCCGCAGCCCGGGTTCCGCCGCGCCGGTTGCACCGATCCACGGATCGACCCACCTTCGCAGCGAAGCGCCCGGCGCGCCGGCCGATGGTCCGCGCCGGCGACATCCGAGACGAGCCGAGGATCCGCATCCGTGAACATCCATGTCCCGCGCCCTGCCGGCATCGCCCCCGCCGAGACCTCGCCGGAGGGGCGCCCGAGCCGGGCGGAGGCGGAGGCCGCGGTGCGCACCCTGCTGCGCTGGGCCGGCGACGACCCCGGGCGCGAGGGGCTGGCCGATACCCCCGCCCGCGTCGCCCGCGCCTATGGCGAGTTCTTCGCCGGCTACGACCTCGACCCGGTCGAGGTGCTGGCCCGCTCCTTCGAGGAGACGGAGGGCTATGACGAGATGGTCGTGCTGCGCGACATCCGCGTCGAGAGCCATTGCGAGCACCACCTGGTGCCGATCATCGGCCGCGCGCACATCGCCTATCTGCCGGCCGGCCGGGTGGTCGGCATCAGCAAGCTGGCGCGGGTGCTGGAGATCTATGCCAAGCGGCTGCAGATCCAGGAGAAGCTGACGGCGCAGGTGGCCAATTGCATCGACGAGGTGCTGCGGCCGCGCGGCGTCGCGGTGGTGATCGAGGCCTCGCACCAGTGCATGGCGACGCGCGGCGTCCACCAGCCCGGCACCACCATGGTGACCAGCCGCATGCTCGGCGCCTTCCGCGAGGATGCGGCGACGCGGCGCGAATTCCTGGCGCTGGTCACCGCCCGCCGCGCCGAAGCCGTGGGCTGAGGCGAGCGGCCCCGGCGGCGGGCGCGCCCGGCGTCACGCCGCCGCCTCGGCCTCCACCTCGACCAGGAAGCGCGGGTCCGCCAGGCCGGCGACGATGAGCAGGGTGCTGGCGGAGCGGTGCTCGCCCATCCAGGCCCCCCGCCTCTCGCGCCAGGGGGCGATCAGCGCCGGATCGGTCAGGAACACCGTCATCTTCACGAGATTGGCCGGCGTCATGCCATGCGCCGCCAGGATGGCGCCGAGATTGGCCAGGGCCTGGTCGATCTGCGCCTCGCCGTCCTCGGCGATGCGGACGTCCGGCGCGGTGCCGACCTGGCCGGAGATGACGAGGCGGCGGGTCGCGTCGCGCACCAGCACGGCATGGGCATAGCTGCCGGGCTTGTGCACCGTGGGCGGGTTGGACGTCTCGATCGGCATGCGGTCTCCTCCCTGCGGCCCGGGCTCTACCGGGGCGGCGAGGATAGGCGGGGCGCGCGCCGCTGTCGCCGCGGACCGCGCGCCCGCCGCCGGCGCGCCGGGCCTCAGCGCGTCGCCGCGGTCAGGCCGCCATCCACCACCAGCTCGGTGCCGGTGATGTACTTGGCCTCGTCCGAGGCGAGGAAGAGCGCGGCATGCGCCACGTCCCAGCCCTCGCCCATATGGCCGATCGGCACCTGCCCGTTGCGCTTGGCGATGAAGCCCTCCAGGTCGCCGCCGGCGAACTCCTCCGCCAGCTTCGTCACCAGGGGCGTGTGCATCAGCCCGGGCAGCACGCAGTTCAGCCGGATGCCGCGCGGCGCATAGGTGATGGCGGTGGTCTTGCTGAAATGGATCAGCCCGGCCTTGGCGGCGCAATAGGCCGCCTGCGGCTTGCCGGTGTAGCGGATGCCGGCGGTGGAGGCGATGCTGACCACCGCGCCCTTCCCCTGCCGCTCCATCACCGGCAGCACCGCCCGGCAGCAGAGGAAGGCGCTGCGCAGGTTCACCGCCATCTGCCGGTCCCAGAGCCCCACCTCCATCTCGCCGGCCGTGGCAGGCTCGGACTTGCCGACATTGTTGACCAGGATGTCGATGCGCCCGAAGCGCGCGAGGCAGGCGGCGACCAGCGCCTCCACCTGGCGCTCGTCGGTGACGTCGCCGCTGGCGATGGCGCAGCACCCGCCCTCGCCCTCGATGATCGCCTGGGTCTCCCGCGCCGCCGCCTCGTTCAGGTCGACGCCGAAGATCCGCGCCCCCTGCCGCGCGAAGAGCACGGCGATCGACTTGCCGTTGCCCCAGCCGGGCCCGACCGAGCCGCAGCCGGTCAGGAACACCACCTTCTCCGCCAGACTGAGCATGCATCCTCCCCCGCGCATCCCGCGCGTCGCGGCAGAGTGCGCCAGCGGCGGCGGTGACGCGAGACCGTGTGCGCCCGGCGCGGCAACAGCCGTCCCGCCGGCACGTTGTCACCCGGCCATCCGCCAGTCCCCGCCGCGCCCCTCCTGCCGCGAAAGGCCCTCGATGCCGCAGGCCACCTGCCCCATGCCGCTCCGCCACGACCCCGCCGACGAGCATCCCGAGCCGGAGGAGGCGAAGACCACCGGGGCGCTGGTCGAGACCATGCGCGGCATCGCCGAGACCACCTTCGCCGATTACGGCACCCCCGTCCGCAGCGTGCACGCGAAGAGCCATGGGCTGCTCAGGGGCGAGATGACCGTGCCGGACGGCCTGCCCGGAACCCTGGCGCAGGGGCTCTTCGCCCGGCCCGGCACCTACCCCGTCGTGCTGCGCTTCTCGACCAATCCCGGCGACCTGCTGGATGACAGCGTCTCCGTCCCGCGCGGCCTCGCCGTGAAGGTGGTGGGGGTGGAGGGCGAGCGCCTGCCCGGCGCGGAGGGGCAGGCGACGCAGGATTTCGTCCTGGTCAACAGCCCGGCCTTCGCGGCCGCGACGGCGAAGCAGTTCCTCGGCAATGCCAGGCTGCTGGCCAGGACCACGGACCGGGCGCCAGGGGCCAAGAAGCTGCTCTCCGCCCTGCTGCGCGGCACCGAGGCGGCGATCGAGGCGGTGGGCGGCAAGAGCGCCCTGCTCACCCAGCTCGGCGGCCATCCCAACACGCATATCCTCGGCGAGACCTTCTACAGCCAGACGCCCTTCCTCTACGGCCCCTACACGGCGAAATTCTCGGTCGCGCCGGTCTCGCCGAGGCTGCGGGCCCTGGCCGGCAAGCCGATCGAGGTCGCCGGTCGGCCCGATGCGCTGCGCGAGGAGGTGGCGCGCCACTTCGAGGCCGAGGAGGGCTGCTGGGAGCTGCGCGTGCAGCTCCGCACCGACCGCGAGACCATGCCGATCGAGGACCCCTCGGTGCCATGGCCGGAGGAGGCCTGCCCCTACCAGCCGGTGGCGCGCATCACCGTGCCGCCGCAACCCGCCTGGGACGCGGCGCGCTCGCGCGCCGTCGATCTCGGCATGGCGTTCAGCCCCTGGCACGGGCTGGCGGCGCACCGGCCGCTCGGCGCGATCAACCGGGCGCGCCGGCCGGCCTATGAGATGTCCGCCGGCTTCCGCGCCGCCCATGGCGGCTGCCCGATGCTGGAACCCCGCAACGCCGGCGACGTGCCGATCTGACCCCTTCTCCCGGCGCCATCCACCGGGACAGCAGGATCCCGACATGACGGACAAGGCAAGGATCGCGCCCTATTCCGGGCCAGCGGGCGGCTGGGGCTCGCTGCGCTCGGTCGAGGAGCGGCTGCTCGAGGAGCATCGCCTGGCCAGCGGCAACGCGGTGCTGCTGCGGCAGAACAAGCCGGCGGGCTATTCCTGCGTCTCCTGCTCCTGGGCCAAGCCGGCCGAGCCCCGCGCCTTCGAATACTGCGAGAACGGCGCCAAGGCGACGGCCTGGGAGATCACCCGCAAGCGCGTGCCGCGCGCCTTCTTCGCCGGCCACACCATCGCCGCGCTGCGCGGCTGGACGGACCAGGCGCTGGAGGCCGAGGGCCGGCTGCTGCAGCCGATGCGGCTCGACCACGCGGCGGACCGTTGGGTGCCGGTCCAGTGGGAGGAGGCCTTCCGCGAGATCGGGCGGGAGCTGCGCGCGCTCGACCCGCGCAGCACCGTCTTCTACGCCTCCGGCCGCGCCTCGCTGGAGGCCTCCTACATGTGGGGGCTCTTCGCCAGGCTCTATGGCCACAACAACCTGCCGGACAGCTCGAACATGTGCCACGAGAGCACCTCGGTCGGGCTGCCCGAGGCGATCGGGGCGCCGGTCGGCACCATCACCCTCGAGGATTTCGCCAGGACCGACTGCATCCTCGCCTTCGGCCAGAATGTCGGCAGCAACAGCCCGCGCATGCTGCACCCGCTGCAGGAGGCGGCGCGGCGCGGCGTGCCCATCCTCACCTTCAACCCGCTGCGCGAGCGTGGCTGGGAGCGCTTCACCAACCCGCAATCGCCGCGCGAGATGCTGACGGGGGCCGAGACCCGCATCGCCTCGCGCTACCACCAGGTGCGGGCGGGTGGCGATTCCGCGGCGATCCTCGGCCTCTGCAAGGCGCTGCTGGAGGGCGACGCCGCCGCCCGCGCCGCCGGGCGGCCGGCCTGGATCGACCACGGCTTCGTCGCCGAGCACACCGAGGGGTTCGAGGCCTTCGCCGCCGCCGCCAGGGCGGCGCCCTGGCCGGAGCTCGAGGCGCGCTCCGGCCTCGCCCGCGCGGCGCTGGCCGAGACGGCGGCGATCTATGCCCGCTCCCGCGCCGCGATCGGTCTCTACGGCATGGGGCTGACGCAGCACCGCAAGGGCGTCGAGAACGTGCGGATGCTGGTGAACCTGCTGCTGCTGCGCGGCAATGTCGGCAAGCCCGGCGCCGGCGTGCTGCCGGTGCGCGGCCATTCCAACGTGCAGGGCCAGCGCACCGTCGGCATCACCGAGAAGCCGGCGCTGGTGCCGCTCGACCGGCTGGCGGCGCAATACGGCTTCGCGCCGCCGCGCGAGACCGGGATGAACACGGTCGAGGCTTGCGAGGGCATCATCGCCGGCCGGGTGCGGGCCTTCCTCGGCCTCGGCGGCAATTTCCTCCGCGCGGTGCCGGAGACCGCCGCCATGGAGGCCGCCTGGCCGCGGCTGCGCCTCACCGTCCAGGTGGCGACCAAGCTGAACCGCGGGCACCTCTTCAACGGCGAGGTCGCCTTCCTGCTGCCCTGCCTCGGCCGGATCGAGCGGGACGAGCAGGCGAGCGGGCCGCAATTCGTCACCTGCGAGGACACGATGACGAAGATCCACCCGAGCCATGGCCGGGTCGCGCCGGCCGGGCCGCGGCTGCGCTCGGAGCCGGCGATCATCGCCGGCATCGCCAAGGCGACGCTGCCGCCCAACCCGCGCCTCCCCTGGGACGAATGGGTCGGCGACTATGCCCGGGTGCGGGATGCGATCGCCGCGACCTATCCCGAGGCCTTCCACGACTTCAACGCCCGGATCGCCCGCGAGCGCGGCTTCCATCGGCCGCTGCCGGCCCGGCAGCGCGTCTGGAAGACGCAGAGCGGCAAGGCGGGCTTCCTGACCCCGCCGGCGCTGGACGAGGACCCCGATATCGACCTGCGCCCGCCGGAGGTGCTGCAGCTCATCACGCTGCGCTCCAACGACCAGTTCAACACCACGATCTACGGCTATGACGACCGCTTCCGCGGCGTGCGCGGCAGCCGCATGGTGCTGCTCCTCCACCGCGAGGACGCGGCGCGCCGCGGGCTCGCCGAGGGCGCCCTGGTGGCGCTGGAGACGGCGGTGGAGGATGGCATCCGCCGCCGCGTGGAAGGCTTCCGCGTCACCGCCTACGACATCCCGCCGGGCTGTTGCGCCGCCTACTATCCGGAATGCAACCCGCTGATCCCGCTTTGGCACCATGCGGAGCGGAGCAAGGTGCCGGCCGCCAAGTCGGTGCCCGTGCGCATCCGGCCGATGCCCGGCTGAGCGTCGCTCCCTATCAGGCGGCGGCATCCTCCAGGATCATCGCCGCCGCCTTCTCGCCGATCATGATCGAGGGCGCGTTGGTGTTGCCGGCGACCACCGCCGGCATGATGGAGGCATCGGCCACCCGCAGCCCGCCGATGCCGTGCACGCGCAGCCGCGGATCGACCACGC
Source organism: Roseicella frigidaeris (assembly GCF_003258945.1). Classification (GTDB taxonomy): domain Bacteria; phylum Pseudomonadota; class Alphaproteobacteria; order Acetobacterales; family Acetobacteraceae; genus Paracraurococcus; species Paracraurococcus frigidaeris. The sequence continues at coordinate 122,526 of NZ_QLIX01000007.1, forward strand.
TGTTGCTGCCGGTGCCCATGGCGCAGCTCCCGGCCGGGTGGTGGTTGGTCACGCCCGACTCCCGGACATAGCGCTCGAGATCGGCCTCGCTCGCGTAGCCGGGGCCGGGGAAGAGCTCCTCCGCCACATAGGGCGCGAGGGCGGGCTGCTGCGCCAGGCGGCGGGCGAGCCGGGCGCCGGCCACCATCGCCCGCATGTCGTAGTCCGAGCCGAGGAAGCCGAAGGTGATCTCGGGCGCGGCCAGCGGATCGGGGCTCGCCAGCCGCACCGTGCCGCGGCCATCGGGCGAGAGATGCACCGGGCCGAGGGTGAAGCCGGGGAAGGGATGCGCCACCACGCGGGTGCCGGAGCGCTCCAGCGTGCTCCATTCCAGCAGGTTGATCTGCAGGTCCGGCCGCTCCAGCCGCGGATCGGTGCGGGTGAAGAGGCCGGCGCGGATGCCGTTCACCGCCATCGGCCCGCCGCGGCCGAGGCCGTAGCGCATGGCCGCGGCGATCTTGCGCGGCCAGCTCCGCTCCAGGTCGTTGAAGGTGATCGGCCGCGTGCAGCGCCACTGCATGTAGAGCGCGAAATGGTCGTGCAGGTTGGCGCCGACCGCCGGCATGTCGCGCACCACTGCGATGCCCAAGGCCAGCAGGTGCTCCGCCGGGCCGAGGCCCGAGAGCTGCAGGAGCTGCGGCGAGCCATAGGCGCCGCCGGAGACGATCACCTCCCGCCGCGCCCGCGCCGTGCGTCGCCCGGCCGGCGACTGGTACTCGATGCCGCGCGCCCGGCCCTGCTCGATCAGCACCCGTGTCGCCTGGCACAGCGTGCGGATGACGAGGTTCGGCCGGCCGCGGGCGGGGCGCAGATAGGCGCGGGCGGTGCTGAAGCGGCGGCGGCCGCCGGTGGTGCACTGGTAGTAGCCGGCGCCCTCCTGCCGGGCGCCGTTGAAATCCGGGTTGCGCGGGATGCCGGCCTGCTCGGCGGCGGCGATCATCGCCTCGGCCAGCTCGGAGCGCTCCGCCTGGTCGGAGACGGTGAGCGGGCCGCCCGTGCCGTGGAATTCGCAGGCGCCGCGCTCCTGGTTCTCCGCCTTGCGGAAATAGGGCAGCACCGAATCCCAGTCCCAGCCGGTGCAGCCCCGCTGCCGCCAGCCATCATAGTCGCGCGGGTGGCCGCGCATATAGACCATGCCGTTGATCGAGCTGGTGCCGCCGAGCGTCTTGCCGCGCGGGACGTAGATCCGCCGGCCACCGAGCTGCGCCTGCGGCGCGCTCTCGAATTTCCAGTTCACCTTCGGGTTCACATAGGTGCGGGCGAAGCCGAGGGGGATGTGGATCCAGGGGTTGCGGTCGGGCGGCCCGGCCTCCAGCAGCAGCACGCGGTGCCGGCCATCCTCGGAGAGCCGGGCCGCGACCACGGCGCCCGCCGAGCCCGCCCCGGTGACGATGAAGTCGAATTCCTCCGCCACGTCGGCCATGCGCTTCCCACCCCGAGCCTGTTTTCTTGGCGGGCAGCCTATCAGCCCCGGGCGCGGCGGCGGAAGCCACCCGGCATCAGTCCTGCACCGGATAATCCGCCAGCTCGGGCCGCATCGCCTCGATGACGAAATCGACGAAGGCCTCGGGCAGGTCGAGCCAGAACTCGCGGTCGGAATAGGCGCCGATCTCGGCCGCGAGGCCATGCGCCCGCGCCCAATCCGCCAGCCGCTCCAGCGCCGCCCGCGGCGCCTCGTCGAGGAAGGAGACCTGCGAACGCAGCTTGTCGGCGTCCCGCCCCACCGTCTCGCTGCGGCTGAATTGCAGGTCCACATTGGCGCCGGGCTGGCGCAGCCAGACGGCCCGCGCGGTCCGGCGCAGCTCGACGAAGCCGAGCTGGCTGCGCAGCATCTCCACCACCGTGTCGAAATGCCGGGCATCGAGCCGGTTGGCGGCGTGGTTCAGGCGCATCAGTAGCCGACCGCGCGGTCCACGACCTGGAGCAAGGGCCGGTCCTCCAGGAACCGCGCGCAATTCTCGATGAAGAGCCGCGCCACGGCCCGGTCGCGCTCGGGGTGCAGCCCGCCCATATGCGGCACCACCAGGATGCCGGGCGTGGTCCAGAAGGGGTGGCTCTCGGGCAGCGGTTCCTCGCGGAAGACGTCGAGCACCGCGCCGGCGATGCGCTTCTCCGTCACCGCCGCGATCAGGTCGGCATCGCGGATGGCGCTGCCGCGGCCGAAATTCAGCAGCCAGGCGCCGGGCTTCATGCGGGCGAGGCGCTCGGCCCGGATGAACTCCTCGGTCTCCGGCGTCGCGGGCAGGAGCAGCAGCAGGAAATCCGCCGCCTCCACCACCCGGTCGGCCGCTTCCGGCGGCAGCACCTCGACCCCCGGCAGCGGCGTCGGGTTGCGGCGGGTGCCGATGACCTGCATGCGGAAGGCGCCGGCGAGGCGCGCCACCTCCTGCCCGATGGCGCCGAGGCCGAGGATGCCGAGCACCTTGCCGCCGAGCGGCATCGCCACCTGGCGGCTCCAGCGCCGCTGCTTCTGCGCCTCGGCGATTGCCGCATAGGGCTTGGCGATGTGCAGGATGGCGCCGAGGATGTTCTCCGGCATGGACTCGCCATGGGTGCCGCGGGCGCAGGTGAGCACCAGGCCCGGCGGCAGGTCGGGCAGCGCCAGCCAGCCCTCGACGCCGGCGGTGAGGGATTGCGCCCAGCGCAGCTTCGGCATCCGCGGCAGCAGGCCGGCCGGCATGCCCCAGGCGAGCAGCGCCTCGGTCCCGGCGAGTTGCGCCTCGTTCGGCCGCTCCTGGCGCGGCAGGCACTCGACGGCGAGGCGCGAGGCGAGTCCGGCGGCGGTGATGGCCTCGAGATAGGGGCCGGGATTGTCGTGCCAGATCAGCAGGCGGGTGGGGTTCGGCATCGGGCGGTCCTCGCTGTCGCGCCGAGCCTATCCCCGCCCCATGCGGCCAGCCAGCCTGCGCGACTCATACCAACGGCATGAATGCGTCATTCATGCCGAGCGCCCGAATGGGCGCCGCCGGTCGCGCCGTCAGGCGCGCCTGTCAGCGCGATGCGGCCAAGCCAAGCAAACCGGAGGTTTGCGCCCGGCGTCTGAGGGGGCCGGTGATGGGTCACCAGCAACGGCCGTTCGTATCAGCCCGCGCGCGGCCTGGGAGGCCGCCGCAGCATGTAGAAGGCCAGCGAGCCGAGGGCATAGGCGAGGATCGAGCCGATGAAGGCGACCCGGTAGCTGCCCGAGACGTCGAAGATGAAGCCCGCCGCCCAGGAGCCGATGGCGGCGCCGAGGCCGGAGCCGATGGTGATGACGCCGAGGATGGTGCCGAGCCGCGGCCCGGGGAAGAGATCGGCGGTCTTGGCGGTGATGGCCGGGCCGCGCGCGCCCCAGGTCAGGCCGAAGAAGCAGGCATGCAGCCAGAGCAGCAGGTGGTCGCCCGGCCCGGTGATGGCGAGGGCGCAGAACACCCCGATGATGGAGATGCCATAGGCCAGCAGCGCCGAGTATTCCCGGCCGATATAGTCGGAGAGGGTGCCGGTGGCGACCACGCCGGGCATGGCGAGGAAGCTGCCCATGCCGAGCACGCCGGCGGCATAGAGCGGGTCGAAGCCGACATCGACGGCGAAGGCGATCTGGTGCAGCGAGACCAGGAAGCTGCCGATGCTGGTCAGCATGTAGACCAGGAAGAGCAGCCAGAATTGCGGCGTGCGGATCGCCTCGGCGAGCGTCCAGGGCCGCTCCACCGCCCCGCCGCCGCCCGCCGCGGCCCGCGCCGCCTCGGCCCGGCGGCCGCCGAACAGGGCGGCGAGCGGCAGCAGCACCGCCGCCGCGACGGCCGCCGCCGCGAGATAGGCGCCGCGCCAGCCGAGCGCCTCGATCGTCACCTGGCTCGCCGGCGCCGAGGCGGCCCGGCCGAAGGCGTTGGCCGATTGCAGCACCGAGATCGCCATGCCGCGCCGGCGGGCGAAGAGGCGCGAGACCAGCGGCACGAAGACCAGCAGCCCGATGCAATTGGCCCCGAAGGTGATCACCACGCCGTAGAGGAACACCATCTGCCAGAGCGCCTCGGCATGGGCGCTGCCGATCAGGCCGACCACCAGCAGCGTCCCGCCGAGCAGCACCATCCGCCGGGCGCCGAGCGCATCCACCATGGTGCCGATCAGCGGCGAGCTGAGGCCGCCGACGAGCTGCCCGACCGAATAGGCGACCGAGCTCTCGGCGCGCGACCAGCCGAAATCGGCGACGAAGGCGAGCAGGAAGACGGTGTAGGAATGCATGACGCTGGCGCCGACCGTGAAGGCGAGGAAGGCGGCGGCGAGGGTCAGCCAGGCCCGGCCCGGCGGGGGCGGCGGGGACTCGGGCGGTGCGGGCATGGTCCATGGTAGGTGCGGGCCGCGCGGCGAGTCCAACCCACCCCTTAGCCCACCCCTTGGCCCGCTCCTCGGCCCACCCCTTGGCATGATCCGGCGCGCCGGCCCGGCCGGGTGGTTTGCAGAGGCGGGCGGGCAGGGTCTACGCTGGCGCATGACCGGTCCCCAAGGCCGGCACCCAGGGAAGGAACGCCAGCAGAGGCGCCGCGCCGCATCGCGCCGGCCGTCCGCCGCATGCGGCGCATCCCGGTCCCGCATCGCCGCACGGAGGAATGCCGCACCATGTCCGCCACCCTCGAAGCAACCGCCCCGGCCGCCGCCCAGGCGCTCGACTTCGATGCCATCATCATCGGCGCGGGCATGTCGGGCCTGTATCAGCTGCTGCGGCTGCGCGAGCTCGGCCTCCGGGTCCGGGTCTTCGAGGCCGGCACCGGCGTCGGCGGCACCTGGTACTGGAACCGCTACCCCGGCGCCCGCTTCGATTCCGAGAGCTATTCCTACGGCTATTCCTTCTCGAAGGAGCTGCTGGAGGAATGGAGCTGGTCGGAGCATTTCGCGCCGCAGCCGGAGACGCAGCGCTACCTCAATTTCGTCGCCGACAAGTTCGACCTGCGCCGCGACATCCAGTTCAAGGCCCGCGTCGCCTCGGCCTACTGGCAGGAGGAAGGCCGCCACTGGGCGGTGGCGCTCGAGGATGGCAGCCGCCACACGGCGCGCTTCCTCATCACCGCGATCGGCGTGCTCTCCGCCCCCACCCTGCCGCGCTTCGAGGGCATCGACACCTTCCAGGGCCAGTCCTTCCACACCGCCCGCTGGCCGCATGAGGCGGTGGAGTTCCGCGGCAAGCGCGTCGCCGTCATCGGCACCGGCGCGACCGGGGTGCAGACCATCCAGGAGGTGGCGAAGACCGCCGGACATCTCACGGTGTTCCAGCGGACGCCCAATTGGTGCGCGCCGCTGCACAACCGGCCGATCAGCGAGGCGGAGCAGCAGGAGATCAAGGCGGGCTATCCCGAGATCTTCCGGCGTTGCCAGGAAACCTTCTCCTGCTTCATGCACACGCCCGACCCGCGCGCCACCTTCGAGGTGTCGAAGGAGGAGCGGGAGGCCTTCTACGAGACGCTCTACGCCTCCCCCGGCTTCGGCATCTGGGTCGGCAATTTCCGCGACATGCTGACCGACCGCGCGGCGAACAAGGAGATCTCCGACTTCGTCGCGGGCAAGATCCGCCAGCGGGTGAAGGACCCGAAGGTGGCGGAGATGCTGATCCCGAAGAACCACGGCTTCGGCACCCGCCGCGTGCCGCTCGAGACCCGCTACTACGAGGTCTACAACCAGCCGAACGTCACGCTGGTGGACAGCAAGGCGACGCCGATCGAGCGCATCACCCCGACCGGCATCAAGACCAGCGAGGCCGAGTACGCCTTCGACATCATCATCTACGCCACCGGCTTCGACGCCATCACCGGCGCCTTCGACCGCATCGACATCCGCGGCCGCGACGGGACGCCGCTGAAGGAGCGATGGGCGCATGGCCCCGAGACCTTCATGGGCATGATGGTCGAGGGCTTCCCCAACATGCTCATGCTGATGGGCCCGCACACCGCCCTCGGCAACATCCCGCGCAGCATCGAGTACAACGTGGACTGGGTGACGCGGCTGCTGCGCCACCTGCAGGAGAAGGGCCTGACCCTGGCCGAGGCGCGGCCGGAGGCGGTGCGGGCCTGGACCGACCATGTGAAGCTGGTCGGCGCCGGCCTGCTCTCGAGCGAGGTGGATAGCTGGATGACCGGCATCAACAGCAATGTCGAGGGCAAGCAGACCCGCATCATCGCCCGCTACAGCGGTAGCGCGCCGGAATACCGCGCCTGGTGCGACGCGGTCGCCGACAAGGGCTATCCCGATCTCCGTCTCGCCTGAGGCGGCGCCGATGACCGCGACCGCCGCGATCGACCAGGTGCTGCGCGAGGCCGTGGAGCGCGGCGCGGTGCCGGGCGTCGTCGCCCTCGCCGCCGACCGCGACGGCCCGATCTACGAAGGCGCCTTCGGCCGCCGCAGCCTCGATGCCGCGGCGCCGATGACGCCGGACACGGTGTTCTGGATCGCCTCCATGACCAAGGCGGTGACCTCGGTCGCCGCCATGCAGCTCGTCGAGGAGGGGCGGCTCGCGCTCGACGCGCCGCTCGGCCCGCTGCTGCCCGGCCTCGCCGCGCCGCAGGTGCTGGAGGGTTTCGCGGCCGACGGCACGCCGCGCCTGCGGCCGGCGCAGCGCCCCATCACGCTCCGCCACCTGCTCACCCACACCGCCGGCTTCGCCTACAACACCTGGAACGCCGATATCGGCCGTTACATGCAGGCGACCGGCCTGCCGGCGCCCCGCAGCGGCAAGCTCGCCTCGCTGGCGGCGCCGCTGGTGCGCGAGCCGGGCGAGCGCTGGGAATACAGCATCGCCACCGACTGGGTCGGCCGCGCGGTGGAGGCGGCGAGCGGCGAGCGGCTGGAGCGCTACGTCTTCGCCCGCATCCTCGAGCCGCTCGGCATGGCCGATAGCGGCTTCGTCCCCGGCCCGGCCCAGCGCGCCCGCCGCGCCGGGATGCACCAGCGCGGCGCGGATGGCCGCCTCGCGCCGATCGACTTCGCCCTGCCCGAGGCCCCGGAGTTCTTCGGCGGCGGCGGCGGGCTGCTCTCGACCGGGCCGGATTATCTCCGCTTCCTGCGCATGCTGCTCGGCGGCGGCAGGCTGGACGGCGCGCGGGTGCTGCGGCCGGAGACGGTCGCCGAGATGGGCCGCAACCAGATCGGCGGCCTCGCCTTCCAGCCGCTGCGCAGCGTGCTGCCGGCGATCTCCGGCGACTGCGACCCTTTCCCCGGCACCCCCTGCCGTTGGGGCCTCGGCTTCCTCATCAACGAGGCCGATATCCCCGGCCGCCGCACCGCCGGCAGCCTGGCCTGGGCGGGGCTCGGCAACACCTGGTTCTGGATCGATCCACGGCGCGGCATCGCCGGGCTGCTGCTGACCCAGATCCTGCCCTTCGCCGATCCCGCGGTGCTGGACCTCTTCGCTGGCTTCGAGACGGCCGTCTACCAGGTCGCGGCATGACGGCCAGGACGCCGATGCACCGCTGACGCCAGGATGCCGAGGGAGGCCGCCATGCCCGGAGCCACGCGCCGCCGCCTGCTCGCCATGCCCGCCCTGCTCGCCGGCGCCGCCCGGGCCGAGACGGGCTTTCCCACCCGACCGCTGACCTGGATCGTCCCCTTCGCCGCCGGCGGCATCACCGACACCACCGCCCGGATGCTGGCGCAGCGCATGGGGGCGCATCTCGGCCAGCCGGTGGTGGTGGAGAACCGGCCCGGCGCCGGCGGCACCATCGGCGCCGAAGCGGTCGCCCGCAGCGCGCCGGACGGCTACACCTTGCTCTATGGCAGCCAGGGGCCGATTGCGGCGGCGCCGGCCATGCTGCGCAACCTTCGCTACGATCCGCTGCGCGACCTCACCCCGGTGCATGGGCTCGGCGCCTCGCCGCACCTCATCGTCAGCGCGCCGCAGCAGCCCTGGCGCAACCTGATGGAGCTGGTGGCGGCGGCGCGGGCCCGGCCGGAGGGGCTGACCTATGCCTCCCCCGGCGTCGGCACCTCGCCGCATCTCGCCGCCGAGGTGCTGATGCAGGCGACCGGCACCCGCCTGGTGCATGCGCCCTACGCCAACGGCACCCAGGCGCTGAACGACGTCATCAGCGGCCGGGTCGAGGTGATGTGGGATTATCCGCTGACCAGCCTCGCGCATGTCCGGGAGGGGCGGCTGCAGGCGCTTGCCGTGACCGATGCGCAGCGGGTGCGGCTGGCGCCGGAGGTGCCGACGGTCGCCGAGGCCGGGCTGCCGGGGGCCGAGGCGCTGCCCTGGGCGGCGCTCTTCGTCGCCGGCCGCAGCCCGGAGGGGGCGATCGCCCGCATCGCCGCGGCGCTGCGGGCGGCGATGGCCGAGCCGCGGGTGCAGGAGTTCTTCGACGGCACGGCGACGGTGCTGTGGTCGGAGATGGACGCCCTGGCGCTGCGCCGCTTCCTGGCCGAGGAGCTGCCGCGCGTCGCCGGGCTGATCGCCCGCTCCGGCGCGCAGCCCGGGTAATGCATCCCCGCGACGTCGTGGGGGCCCCGGTGTTCCTCTCAGGCCCCGGGCGCGGCACAGCCTGCCGCGGCGAAGCCGCGGCAGGACAACGGGCGGCGACAGGATCGGGCCGGCGTCAGGCGCGGCGCGGGCGGCGCCGCCGTCACAGGGCGTCCGCCACCGCGTCGCGGAATTGCCGCATCGCCGCCAGATGCGCGGCGGCGTCGCGGCCGGGGATGCGGCGGTGGTGGCGACGGTTGAAGGTGGTGGTCAGCGTCAGATGCGTCGCGCCGAGGCGCTTCCAATAGCGCGCCTCCTCGCGCCAGGCGGCCGCATCGCCGGTGCCGGCGGAGATCCAGACCTCGAGCCCGATCGCCGCCGGGTCGCGCCCCGCCGCCTCGGTCAGGCCGCGCAGCCGGGCGAGTTCGTCCTCGATCGCGGCGCCGGGTGGGTAGGCATTCATGATCCATCCATCACCGAGCCGGGCGATGCGCTCCAGGGTCTGCTCGACATGGCCGCCGAACCAGACCGGGATGCGGCGATGCACCGGCAGCGGGTTGATGCCGGCATCCTCGATGCGGTGCCAGCGTCCGGTGAAATCCACATGCGGCGCCGCCCAGAGGCGCTGCATCACCTCCACCTGCTCGGCCGAGCGGCGGCCGCGATTGGCGAAATTCTCGTTCAGACCGGTGAACTCCACCGGGTTCCACCCCACCCCGACACCAAGGCGGAACCGCCCGCCGCACAGCACGTCGAGGCTCGCCGCCTGCTTGGCGACGAGCACCGCCTGGCGCTGCGCCAGGATCAGCACCTGGGTGGAGAATTCGGTCGTCTCGCGGCAGAGCCCGGCGAGGAAGCCGAAGCAGACGAAGGGGTCGTGGAACAGGTCGGCCGAGGTGTTGCGGTCGCCCCAATCTGGCCGCGAGGCGGCATTCACCCCGAGCACATGGTCCGGCAGGCCGAGATTGGTGTAGCCGAGCTCCTCCGCCGCCCCGGCGAGGTCGCGGACCGCGCCGGGCGCGCCGCCGATATCGACCAGCGGCAGCATGACACCGAGACGCATGCGACCCTCCCCTTTTCCGATCCGGGACGCAGGCTGGGCCGTCCCGGCGCCAGGGTCCAGCGTCTATAGGGCGTGCAGCCGGGCGAGCAGGCGGTCGATCTCCGCTTCGGTGTGATAGAGGCCGAAGCCGAAGCGCAGGCGGCGGCCCCGCCGGTCGGTGACGATGCCGGCAGCCGCCAAGCGCGCCTGCCAGGCCTCGGCATCTTCCAGGTCGAAGGCCAGGAAATTGCCGCGCCGCGGCTCGGCCAGCGGCACCGCCAGCCGCGCCGGATCGAGCCCGGTGCCGGGCAGCCCGGCGACGAAGCGGGTTTGCAGCGCCAGGCTATGGGCATGGATGGCGACGGCATCGAGGCCAAGCCCGGCCAGCCAGTCCATGGCGGCGTTCAGGCGGTACAGGCCGGACGGGTCGAAGGTCGATCCCATGAAGCGCCAGCCATCCGCCGCATAGCCGACGCCCTCACCGCCCTCCGCCAGGGCGCCGAAGCCGGCGAACCAGCCGGTGGCGCGCGGCCTCGGCAGCCAGCCGGGCGGGGCGTGCAGGAAACAGGCGCCCTCCCCCGCCATGGCGTATTTGTAGCCGCCGGCGAGGTAGAAGGCCCGGTCGGCGAGGCGCGAGAGATCGACCGGCCGGGCCAGGAAGGCGTGATAGCCATCGATGACCAGCACCGCCTCCCCCGCCGCCGCGGCCAGCGCCTCCAGCCCCGCCTGGGCATAGCCGCTGTGGAAGAACACCTCGCTGGTCCAGATCAGGTCGAAGCCCTGCCGCGCCGCCTCGACCAGGCGCGGCAGGCAGTCCGGCCCCGGCTCGCTCGGGATGCGGGTGACGGCGACCAGCCCTTCCTCCTCCAGCCGCGCGAGCTGCCGGGCCAGGCTGTGGAATTCGCCATCCGTGGTCAGCAGGCGCGGCCGGCGGTGCCGCGGCAGGCAGGAGAGGAGCCGCACCACGAATTCATGCGTGTTCGGGGCGAAGACGAGGGTGGCCAGATCGGGCAGCGCCAGATGCCGCGCGACATGGCGCTGCGCCGCCTGCCAGACCGGGCCGAGCACATGCTCCCACTTGCCGTCCTGCCAGCGGGCCGCATCCTCCCAGGCGGCAAGCTGGGCGGCGCGCGTCACGTCCGGCCAGGGATGGTGGCTATGCGCCGCGACATGCAGCCGCTCCGGCTCGGCGCCGAGGAAATGCGAGAAATGCGCGCGCAGGTCCAGCATGGTTTTCCCCTCGCGGTTTAGTTTAGGCTTGAACCATGGGCCGGCAAGGAGGCTGCCATGGTCGAAGGCGTCGAGACCGATTTCAGCCGCCGCATGAGCTATGGCGATTACCTGCAGCTCGACCGGCTGCTCGCCGCCCAGGCGCCCCTCTCCGGCCGGCATGACGAGACGCTGTTCATCATCATCCACCAGGTGCAGGAGCTGTGGATGAAGCTCTTCGGCCATGAGCTGGATCTGGTGATGGACTGCCTGCGGCAGGATGCGCTGCGCCCGGCCTTCAAGGCCTTCGCCCGCATCGCCCGGGTGCAGGCGCAGCTCATCGGCGCCTGGGACGTGCTGACCACGATGACGCCGCATGACTACCTGGCCTTCCGCGACAGCCTCGGCAGCTCCTCCGGCTTCCAGTCCTGGCAATACCGGCTGCTGGAGCTGCGGCTGGGCGCGCGCGATCCCTTCATGCTGCGGCCGCATCGCCACCGGCCGGAGCTGCTGGCGCCGCTCGAGGCCGCGCTGAACGCCCCCTCCCTCTATGATGAGGCGCTGCGCCTGCTGGCCCGCCGCGGCCTGCCGCTGCCGCAAGCGGTGCTGGCGCGCGACGTGACGCAGCCGCATGCGCCCGATGCCGGCGTCGCCGCCGCCTGGGCCGCGGTCTACGAGGGCGCCGAGGCGCATTTCGATCTTTACGAGCTGGCCGAGGAGCTGGTCGATCTCGACGACGCCTTCCAGACCTGGCGCTTCCGCCACCGGCAGGTGGTGGAGCGCATCATCGGCCGCCGCCCCGGCACCGGCGGATCGAGCGGCGTCGCCTATCTGGCGGCGGCGCCGGAACGGCGCTTCTTCCCCGAGCTCTGGTCCGTGCGCACGCAGATCAAGGCACCGGGTTGAAGCGGTTTAATCCGGCAGGATCGCCGTCGCCTCGATCTCGACCCGCGCCTCCGGCTCGACCAGCGCCGCCACCTGCACCAGCGTCATGGCCGGGAAATGCCGGCCCATCACGCCGCGATAGGCCGGGCCGAGGGCGGCAAGGCTGTCGCGGTACTCGGCGATGTCGGTCACGTACCAGGTGAGGCGGCCGATATGCTCCGGCCCGCCGCCCGCCTCGGCCAGCACGGCGAGGATGTTGCGCAGCGCCTGCTCCACCTGGGCGACGAGGCCGGCAGGGAAGCGCCCCTCCGCATCCCATCCGACCTGGCCGCCGACCAGCACCACGCGGCCCTGCCCCACCATGCCGTTGGCATAGCCCTTCGGCACGGGCCAGCCCGGCGGCTGCAACCGGCGGAGAGTCATGCCGCGCCCTCCGCCGCCGCAATCCCCGTTGCCTGGGCGCGCAGGGCGAAGCGTTGCAGCTTGCCGGTGCCGGTGCGCGGCAGGGCGGCGACGAACTCCACGGCACGGGGATATTTGTAGGGCGCGATCACCGCTTTCACATGCTCCTGCAAGGCGCGGACGAGGGCGGCATCGCCGGCCAGGCCCGGCTGCAGCACCACATAGGCCTTCACGATCATCCCGCGCTCGGCATCCGGCGCGCCGACCACGCCGCATTCCCGCACCGCCGGATGCGCGAGCAGCGCCGCCTCCACCTCCGGCCCGGCGATGTTGTAGCCGGCCGAGACGATCATGTCGTCGCTGCGCGCCTGGTACCAGAAATAGCCGTCCTCGTCCTGGATGTAGGTATCGCCGGTGATGTTCCAGCCGCGCTCGACATACTGCGCCTGCCGCGGATCGGCGAGGTAGCGACAGCCGGTCGGGCCGCGCACCGCCAGCCGGCCGGGCGTGCCGCGCGGCACTTCCTCGCCCTCCGGGCCGATCACCTTGGCCTCGTAGCCCGGCACCGGCAGGCCGGTGGCGCCGGGCCGCAGCGCCTCCTCCGGGGCGCCGATGAAGATGTGCAGCATCTCCGTCGCGCCGATGCCCTCCATGATCGAGAGGCCCGTCGCGCGCTGCCAGGCCTCGAAGACCGGCTTCGGCAGCGCCTCCCCGGCCGAGACGCAGCGCCGCAGCGAACGAAGGTCATGCGCCGCCGCGGCCGGCGCCATGGCGCGCCAGGCGGTGGGCGCGGTGAAGCAGACCGTGGCGCGATAGCGGGCGATGGCCGGCAACAGCTCCTCCGGCCCCGCCCGCTCCAGCAGCACCGTGGTGGCGCCGACGCGGAAGGGAAACAGCACCAGCCCGCCGAGGCCGAAGGTGAAGGCGAGCGGCGGCGAGCCGATGAAGATGCCCTCCGGCCGCGGCCGCAGCACCTCCTGCCCGTAGCTGTCGCAGACCGCGAGCATGTCGCGGTGAAAATGCATGGTGCCCTTCGGCTCGCCGGTGGTGCCGGAGGTGAAGCCGATCAGGCAGACATCCTCGGCCGCGGTGTCGCAGGCCGGGAATTCCTCCGGCGCCGCGGCGCAGAGGGATTCCAGCGCGCCATCCCCCCAGCAGGTGAGGTGGCGCAGATCCGGCGCCTCCGCCGCCGCCCGTTGCAGCTCCTCCAGCAGCCGGGCATCGCAGAGGGCGTGGCTGATGCGCGCCTTGCGCAGCATCTGGCCGATCTCCTTCGCCCGCAGCAGCGGCATGGTGGCGACCACCACGCCGCCCGCCTTCAGCACGGCGAAATAGGCGGCGACCATCCAGGCGGTGTTGGCGCCGCGCAGCAGCACGCGGTTGCCGGGCACCAGGCCCTGCCGGTGCACCAGCACATGCGCGATGCGGTTCACCCGCTCGGCGAGCTGGCGATAGGTGAGCGTCTCGGCGGGCGTGACCACGGCCGGATGCTCGCCGCGCGCGGCCAGGTTGCGGTCCAGCAGCTCGGTCGCGCAGTTCAGCCGCGCCGGGTAGCGAAGCTGCGGCAAGGTGAAGCGCAGCGCCGGCCATTGCTCGCGCGGCGGCAGGTTGTCGCGCGCGAAGCTGTCGAGATGCGCGCTCGGCACCCCGGTATCGAAGCCCATGCCATCCATCGCCGCCTCCAGCCGGTTGCGCCGCGTGACCTGCTTCCCCTCCCCCGCAGGGCGTTCCTAATCGCCCTTGAATTCCGGCCGCCGCCTGGCCACGAACCCCTCATAGGCGCGGCGGAAATCCCCCGTCGTCATGCAGAGCGCCTGGGCCACCGCCTCGGCCTCGATCGCCTGCTCGACCGACATCGCCCATTCCATCTGCAGCATCCGCTTGGTCATGGCATGGGCGAAGCCGGGGCCCTCGGCCAGCTCCCGCGCCAGCGCCGCCGCGGCGCCGGCCAGCGCGTCTGGCGCGTGCAGCGCGTTGAAGAAGCCCCAGGCCAGCCCCTCCTCGGCGCTCATCGCCCGGCCGAGATAGAGCAGCTCGCTCGCCCGGCCCTGGCCAATGATCCGCGGCAGGATGGCGCAGGCCCCCATGTCGCAGCCGGCGAGGCCGACGCGGTTGAAGAGGAAGGCGGTCCTCGCCCGCGGCGTCGCCAGCCGCAGATCCGCCGCCATGGCGATGATGGCGCCCGCCCCGGCCGCGACGCCATCCACCGCGGCGATGATCGGCTGCGGACAGGCGCGCATCGCCTTGACCAGTTCGCCGGTCATGGCGGTGAACTGCATCAACCCCTTGGTATCCCGCTCGAGCAGCGGGCCGATGATCTCATGCACGTCGCCGCCCGAGCAGAAATTCCCGCCCGCCCCGGCGATGGTGAAGACCCGCACCGCCTCGTCCTGCGCCGCCCCGCGGAACAGCCCGGCGAGCTCGGCATAGCTCTCGAAGGTCAGCGGGTTCTTGCGCTCCGGCCGATCCAGGGTGATGGCCGCGACCGCGCCCTCGACGCTGAGCCGGAAATGCTCGGCGCGGTGACCGGCGATGCTCATGCCTCCCCTCCCTCCAACCCGGCCCGCACGCTCGCCTTGGCGCGGCCGAGCAGGGCGTGCAGCGCGGCGCGCTCCGCCGGCGCGAGGCCGGCCATCAGCTCGGCGATCCAGCCCTCATGCGCCCGCGACTGCCGGGCGAATTCGCGGCGGCCGCGCGCGGTCAGGCGCAGGGTCTGGGCGCGGCGGTCGGTCGGGCTCACCCGCCGCTCGATCAGCCCTTCCTCCTCCAGCCGCGCGGCAAGGCCGGTGACATTGCCGTTGCTGACCATCATCCGGCGCGAGACCTCGCCGAGCGTCAGCCCGGCCGGCGCCCGCTCGAGCTGCGCCAGCAGGTCGAAGCGCGGCAGGGTGGTGTCGAACTCGCGCCGCAACCGGCGGCGGATCTCCGCCTCGACCAGCGTCGTGCAGGTCAGCAGCCGCAGCCAGAGCCGAAGCTCGTCCTTGTGGCCGGGCGGGGCGCCGGCCAGCGCCGTCTCGGCATCGACATGCCGGGTGAGGTCGTCGGGCATCAGACCTCGCCCCCGGCGATCGGGATGGCGGCGCCGTTCACCGCCGCGGCGCCGGGCAGGCAGAGGAAGAGCGCGGCCGCCGCCACCTCCTCCGGCCGCACCAGCCGCCCCTGCGGATTGTGCCGGGCGAGGCTGGCACGCGCCGCCGCCGCATCGCGGCCGGTCCGGCGGGTGATGGTGGCGATGCTCCCCTCCAGCAGCGGCGTCTCGGTGAAGCTGGGGCAGAGCGCATTCACCGTCACGCCGCGCCCCGCGACTTCCAGCGCCAGCGCCCGCACCAGGCCGAGCAGCCCGTGCTTCGCCGCAGCATAGGCCGCGACATAGGGATAGCCCTTCAGCGCCGCGGTGGAGGCGATGGCGATGATGCGTCCCTCGCCGGCTTCCAGCATGCCAGGCAGGACGGCGCGCATGACGGCGGCGGCGCCGAGCAGGTTGACCGAGAGCATGCGCTGCCAGAGCGCATCGTCGCTCTTCAGGAAGGGCGCGCTCTCGGCGGCGCCGGCGGCGTGCAGCAGGATGTCGCAGGGCGGCAGGTCCGGCAGCAGGCCGGTGATGTCGGCGGCGATGGCCTGCCGCGCCGCGCCCTTGTCCACCGCCTCCCGCAGCGCCGCCTCGCGCCGGCCGAGCAGCGTCACCGCGGCGCCGGCCTCGGTCAGCGCCCGGGCGCAGGCGAGGCCGATGCCGCTGCCGCCGCCGGTGACGAGCGCGCGCCGGCCGGCGAGAGGCGATCCCCCTGGCGATGCAGCCCCGGCATGCGGCAAGGCGTCCATGCCCCCTCCTCGATGCTTGAAGCCTAAAGCATTCCGCGCGCCCTCCGCAATGCCGGATTCCGGTTGCCGCACGAATGCTTGAAACCTAAACTATTTAGCAGGCAGGAGGCGGCGCGATGCGCATTGCCATCATCGGCGGCGGACCCGCCGGACTCTATTTCGCCATCCTCATGCAGCGCGACCACCCGGACGCGCGCATCACCGTCATCGAGCGGAACCAGCCCGATGACAGCTTCGGCTTCGGCGTGGTGTTCAGCGATGCGACGCTCGATGCCTTCGCCGCCGCCGATCCGCCGAGCTACCGCGCCATCACCGAGAGCTTCGCCTATTGGGACGATATCGAGATCCATGCCCGCGGCGCGGTGCACCGGATCGGCGGCAACGGCTTCTGCGGCTGCGCCCGCACCACGCTGCTGCGGCTGCTGCAGGACCGCGCCCGCGGCCTTGGCGTCGAGCTCCGCTTCGGGATGGAGGCGCAGCCGGAGGACTTCCCCGAGGCCGACCTCGTCGTCGCGGCGGATGGCATCAACAGCCCGATCCGCGGACGCTTCGCCGGTGACTTCCGGCCGGAGACCAGCCTTCGTCCCAACCGCTTCGCCTGGATGGGCTCGACCCGCCCCTTCGACGCCTTCACCTTCTTCTTCAAGGAGCGGCCGGAGGGCATCTTCATCGCCCATTGCTACCAGTACGCCCCGGGCGCCAGCACCTGGGTGCTGGAGACGGACCCCGAGACCTTCGCCCGGGCCGGGCTCGATGCCATGGACGAGGCGGCGAGCGCCCGCTTTCTGGAAGGGGTCTTCGCCGAGGAATTGCAGGGCCACCGCCTGCTGACCAACCGCTCGCACTGGCGGCAATTCCCGCAGATCCGCTGCACCCGCTGGGTACGCGGCAACCTCGTGCTGCTCGGCGACGCCAAGGCCAGCGCGCATTTCTCCATCGGCAGCGGCACCAAGCTCGCCATGGAGGATGCGATCGCGCTGCACCACGCCTTCCGCGACGGGGGCGGCGTGGCAGAGAGCCTCGCCCGCTTCGAGGCGGAGCGGCGCGAGGAGGTGGAGAAGACGCAGCACGCCGCCGATGTCTCCCTCGTCTGGTTCGAGCATGTCCGGCGCTTTTGGCGCATGCCGCCGGTGCGCTTCGCCTTCGGCCTGATGACCCGCAGCAAGGCGATCACCTGGGACAACTTGGCGCTGCGCGCCCCGGATTTCGTCGCCGAGACCAGGGCGGCCTATGCGGCGGAAGCGGGCGGCGACCCGGCGAAGCCGCCAATGTTCCAGCCCTTGCGGCTGCGCGGCCTGGAGCTCGCCAACCGTGTCGTCGTCTCGCCCATGTGCCTGTATTCGGCCGAGGAGGGCCTGCCGGGCGATTTCCACCTGATGCATTACGGCGCCCGCGCCGCCGGCGGCGCCGGGCTGATCTTCACCGAGATGACCTGCGTCTCGCCCACCGCCCGCATCACCCCGGGCTGTGCCGGCCTCTGGACGGATGCGCAGGAGGTGGCCTGGGCGCGCATCCTGTGGCTGGTGCATGCGCAGGGGCCGGCGCGGATGGCGCTGCAGCTCGGCCATGCCGGCCGCAAGGGCGCGACGCGGTTGATGTGGGAGGGCATGGACCGGCCACTGCCCGAGGGCGCCTGGCCTTTGCTCTCCGCCAGCCCCCTGCCCTACTACCCGGACAGCCAGGTGCCGCGCGAGATGAGCCGCGCCGACATGGATGCGGTCATCGCGGATTTCGTCGCCGCCGCCAGGCGCGGCGCCCGCGCCGGCTTCGACATGCTGGAGCTGCACTGCGCCCATGGCTACCTGCTGGCGAGCTTCCTCTCGCCGCTGACCAATCGCCGCCGGGACGCGTATGGCGGGCCGGTGGAGAACCGGCTGCGCTTCCCCCTCGAGGTCTTCCGTGCCCTCCGCGATGCCTGGCCGGCGGAACGGCCCATGTCGGTGCGCCTTTCCGCGACCGACTGGGCGGATGGCGGCATCTCGGATGCCGATACGCTCGCCATCGCCCGCGCCTTCGCCGCTGCCGGCTGCGACCTGATCGATGTCTCGACCGGCCAGACCGTGCAGGATGCCGCGCCGGTCTATGGCCGCATGTTCCAGGTGCCCTGGTCCGACATGATCCGGCAGGAGGCGGGCATCGCCACGATGTGCGTCGGCAACATCACCAGCGCCGACCAGGTGAACACCATCCTCGCCGCCGGCCGCGCCGATCTGGTGGCGCTGGCCCGGCCGCACCTGACCGACCCGGCCTTCACGCTGCGCGCCGCGGCGCAGTACGGCGTCGCCGACATCGCCTGCCCGGTGCAGTATCGCTGGGGCAAGGATGCGCTGCTGCGCAACGCCGCGAAGGAGCAGGAGGAGCTGCGCGAGCTGCGGCTGAAGGCGCGGCCGCGCCGCCATGCCCCGCTCCCCCCTCTCCCGCGCGCCGCCGAATAGGGGCAGGATCGGGGCTGCCGGGCGTCCGTGGGTCCCGGCGGGCACCCGGTCTGGGGAGGATGCGCATGCATGTCCTGATCGTCGGCGGCGGGATCGGCGGCCTTACCCTCGCCCTGATGCTGCAGCAGCGCGGCATCGCCTGCACGGTGCTGGAGGCGGCGCCGGAGGTGCGGGAGCTCGGCGTGGGCATCAACACCCTGCCGCATTGCGTCGCGGAGTGGGAGGCGCTCGGCCTGCTGCCGGAGCTCGACCGCATCGCCATCCGCACGCGCGAGCTGCGCTACCTGAACCATCTCGGCCAGATCCTGTGGCAGGAGCCCCGCGGCCTGCATGCCGGGCATGCGCTGCCGCAATTCTCCACCCATCGCGGTCGGCTGCACGGCATGCTCTGGCGCGCCGCCGAGGCGCGGCTGCCGGCGGGGGCGCTGCGCACCGGGCACCGCCTCGCCGCGGTCGAGCAGGATGCCACGGGCGTCACCGCACGCTTCGCCACGGGGACGGGCCATGAGGTGCTGCGCGGCGAGGTGCTGGTCGGTGCCGACGGCATCCATTCGGCGCTGCGGGCGATGCTGCACCCGGCCGATGCCGGCATCCGCTGGCAGGGCGTGATGATGTGGCGCGGGGCGCTGGACTGGCCCGCCTATGAGACCGGCGACGTCATGTTCATCGCCGGCGACCTGAAGACCAAGCTCGTCTTCTATCCCGTCGGCCCCGGCAGCACGCCGGAGCGCCGGCTGACCAACTGGGTCGTCTATTCCCGCCTGGCGACGGGCGAGAGGCCGCCGCCGCAGCGCGAGGACTGGTCGCGGCCCGGCCGGCTCGAGGATGTGCTGCCGCTGGCGCAGCGGCTGAAGTTGCCCTTCCTCGATGTGGAGGCGCTGGTCCGCGCCTCGCCGCAGCGGCTGGAATATCCGATGTGCGACCGCGACCCGCTGCCCTGGTGGAGCGAGGGGCGGGTGACGCTGCTCGGCGACGCGGCGCATGCGATGTACCCGGTCGGCTCCAACGGCGCCTCGCAGGCGGTGCTGGATGCGCGGGCGCTGGCCGATGCGCTGGCGGCGCAGCCCGCGGCGCAGGCGCTGAAGGCCTACGAAGCCGAGCGGCTGCCGAAGACCGCGGCGATCTGCGCCAGCAACCGCCAGGGCGGGCCGGAACGGGTGATCGACGTCTTCGGCGAGCTGGCGCCGGAGGGCTTCGGGCGGATCGAGGAGGTGATCCCGCCCGAGGATGTCGCGGCCATCGTCCGCGGTTATGCCCAGCTCGCCGGCTTCGCCCTGTCGCGGTGACGCCTCCTCCTCACCCCGGTGGGGGGAGGAAGTCCACCTCATGCGCCTTGGAGAGCCGCACCACCTCCTCCACATCGGTGAGGTCGTGCAGCGACCGGAACAGGTCGTGCAGCTTGCGGGCCGGGGTCACCCAGAAGAAGGCGCGGGCCGGCGCCCCGCTCTCGTTGAAATAGCCATGCATGATGCCGCGCGGCATGCGCACCAGGTCGCCGGCCGAGGCGTGGTGCGTCTGCCCGTCGAGGATCAGCTTCCAGGTCCCTTCCAGCATCAGGATGTATTCGTCCTGCGTGGGATGGATGTGCGGCGGCACGAAGGTGCCGGGCGGGCTCACCGCCTCGAAGGCGAAGCTGTCGCCGGTCGATTGCTTCGGGTAGTAGGTCTGGCCGAGGATGTTCCAGACCGTGCCCTCGGCGCCGTCGAAGCCGGTGCCGGCGCGGGTGATGCCCGGGATCTCCGCTGTCATGGTGCTGCCCCTTCCTCAGACATGCAGGTAAGTCTCGCGCAGCTCCGGGGCCGCCGCCAGGGCCTCGGTGCTGCCGCTCCAGGCGACACGCCCCTTCTCGATCACCACATGCCGGTCGGCCAGGCGCATGACGGCCGAGAGCGTCTTGTCGATCAGCAGGATCGCCTGGCCCTCCTGCCGCAGCCGCGCCAGCACCGCCCAGATCTCGGCCCGGATCAGCGGCGCCAGCCCCTCCGTCGCCTCGTCGAGGACGAGGAGGCGTGGATTGGTCATCAGCGCCCGGCCGATCGCCAGCATCTGCTGCTCGCCGCCCGAGAGCTGCGCGCCGAGGTTGCGCCGCCGCTCCGCCAGCCGGGGGAAGAGGCGATAGACCTCCGGCAGGGTCCAGCGCGGCGCGCCGCCGGCGCGGTTGGCGGCCGTCGCGGTCAGGTTCTCCTCGACGCTCAGCGTCGGGAAGACCTGCCGCCCCTCCGGCACCAGGCCGATGCCCTGCCGCGCCACGCGATGCGGCGGCTGGCCGGCGAGATCCTGCCCCGCGAACAGCACGCGCCCGCCCCGCAACTGCCCGCCGCAGGCCGGCAGCAATCCCATGATGGCGCGCACCGTCGTCGTCTTGCCCATGCCGTTGCGGCCGAGCAGCGTGACCACCTCGCCGGCGCCGATGGCGAAGCCGATTCCCGCCAGCACCTGGCTGCTGCCATAGCCGGCGCGGAGATCCTCGACCCGCAGCATCAAGCCGC
Source organism: Roseicella frigidaeris (assembly GCF_003258945.1). Taxonomy (GTDB): domain Bacteria; phylum Pseudomonadota; class Alphaproteobacteria; order Acetobacterales; family Acetobacteraceae; genus Paracraurococcus; species Paracraurococcus frigidaeris. The sequence goes on from NZ_QLIX01000007.1 coordinate 143,265, forward strand.
CTCGTCCTCGCCGAGATAGGCGACGCGGACCGCCGGATCGGCCCGGATCGCCGCCGGCGCGCCGCTCGCCAGCAGCCGCCCTTGCACCAGCACCGAGACGCGGTCGGCGAGGGCGAAGACGGCGGCCATGTCGTGCTCCACCAGCAGGATGGCGTAGCGCCCGCGCAACCCCTGCAGCAGGGCGACGAGGCGCTCGGCCTCCTCCGGCCCGGTGCCGGCGAGCGGCTCGTCGAGCAGCAGCAGCCGTGGTTGCATGGCCAGGGCGATGGCGAGCTCGAGCTGCCGCCGCTCGCCATGCGAGAGCGCCGCGGCCGGCACCGCGGCGCGACCGGCGAGGCCGGTCTGCGCCAGCGCCGCCATGGCGGCCTCGTTGAGCATTGCCTCGGCCGCCGCCGGCCGGAGGAAGCGGAAGGAGGAGCCGCTGCGCCCCTGCACCGCGAGCGCGACATTCTCGAGGGCCGAGAAGCCGGGCAGCACGGAGGTGATCTGGAAGCTGCGCGCCAGGCCGAGCCGCGCCCGGCGCGCCAGCGGCAGCCCGGTGACATCCTGGCCGGCGAAGAGCACGCGGCCGGCATCCGGCCGCAGCGTGCCGCTTACCTGGTGGATCAGCGTCGTCTTGCCGGCGCCGTTCGGGCCGATGACGGCGTGGATCTCGCCCGGCGCGACGGCGAGCGAGACGGCATCGGTCACCGTCAGCCCACCGAAGCGCTTGCGCAGCCCATCGAGGCGCAGCACCGGCTCAACCATGGCGGCGCGTCCCGGCAAGCTGCGCCGGCAGGCCGACCAGCCCGCCGCGCAGGAACAGTACGGCGAGCACCAGCAGCGGGCCGAGCAGCAGCCGCCAATGCGGTGTCAGATGCCCGAGCCCTTCCTCCAGCAGCAGCAGGGCGAGCGCGCCGAGCACCGCCCCGAAGGGGCTGCCGAGGCCGCCGAGGATGACCATGAACAGCAGCTCGCCCGAGCGCTGCCAGGCGAGGAAGGAGGGGGCGACGAACTCGGTCGCATTGGCCAGCAGGAAGCCGGCGAGCCCGGCCATGCCGCCGGCGATGCCATAGGCGAGGAGACGGTAGGGATAGGGGGAGAAGCCCACCGCCTGCACGCGCAGCGGGTTCTCCCGCGCCGCCCGCAGCACCCGCCCGAAGCGCGAGGCCAGCAGCAGGTGGCAGAACAGGAAGGCGCCGGCCAGCAGGGCGAGGCAGAGGTAATGGAAGCCCAGCCGGTTCTCCAGCCAGCGCCCGCCGGCCAGGGTGCTGCGGGCGTAGAGCGTGTAGCCGTCATCGCCGCCATAGAAGGCGAGGGAGGCGGCGGTGAAGAAAGCCATCTGCCCGAAGGCGAGGGTGATCATGATGAAGGGCACGCCGGCGGTGCGCAGCGCGACCGCGCCGGTGAGCAGCGCGAAGAGCGCCGCGGCGCCGATCGCCGCCGGCGCGACCACCAAGGCCTCGGTGATCCGCGCCTCGTCCAGCGCCACCACCGCATAGGCGCCGATGCCGAGCATGGCGGCATGGCCGAGGCTGACCAGCCCGGCACCGCCCACCACCAGCCAGAGCGAGAGGGCGGCGAGGCCGAGGATCATGCCGCGCGCCAGCAGGGTCATCATCCAGCCCTCGCCGAGGCCTAGGAAGGGCGCGGCCGCCAGCAGGGCGAAGAGCAGGAGCGGCAGGGTGGCGGCGCGCCGCGATGCCGGCACGCCTCAACCCGCCCGGGCCGGGAACAGACCGCGCGGCCGCACCGCGAGGATCAGCGCCATGGCGATGTAGACCAGCATGGAGCCGATCGAGGCCCCGGCCTGCCGCGCCGGCGAGGGCGCGAGGACCAGCCGCATCAGGTCCGGCAGCAGCGAGCGGCCCAGCACCTCCACCAGCCCGACCAGCAGCGCCGCAAGGAAAGCCCCGCGCACGCTGCCGATGCCGCCGATGACGATGACGACGAAGGCGAGGATCAGCACCGAATCGCCCATGCCCGGCTCGACCGAGAGGATGGGCGCCGCCATCGCCCCGGCGAAGCCGGCCAGCATGGCGCCGAGGCCGAAGACCAGCAGGAAGAGCCGCCCGGTATCGACGCCGAGCGCCGCCAGCATCGGCCGGTTGCTGGCGCCGGCCCGCAGCAGCGCGCCGGCCCTTGTATGCTCGACCAGCAGCCAGAGCAGCCCGGCCGTGGCGAGGCCGGCGGCGAGGATCGCCAGGCGGTAGAGCGGGTATTGCAGCCCCGGCATCAGCGTGACGCCGCCCTCCAGCAGCGCCGGGGTTGCGACCTGCAGCGGTGCGCTGCCCCAGAGCAGCGTCACCGCCTCGTTCAGGGTGAGGATGACGCCGAAGGTGGCCAGCACCTGCGCCAGGTGGTCGCGGTCGTAGAGATGCCGGAAGACGAGGAGTTCCAGCAGCAGGCCACAGGCGAGCGTCGCCGGCAGGGCGAGCAGCAGGCCGAGCCAGAAGCTGCCCGTCGCCGCGGCGAGGCTGGCGCCGAGATAGGCGCCCAGCATGTACTGCACGCCATGCGCGAGGTTGATGACATCCATCACCCCGAAGACCAGGGTGAGGCCGGCCGCGACGAGGAAGAGGAGGATGCCGAATTGCAGGCCGTTCAGCGCCTGCACCAGCAGAAGCTGCGCCGTCATGCCGCGGCCGTCAGCGCATGCGGCACTCGGCGGCCCAGGGATCGGTGTCGTTCTCCAGCACCTTGCGCACCGTCTCGGTCTGGAACTTGCCATCCGGCCGCTTCGCCACCTGGCAGAGCCAGAAATCCTGCACCGGGTAGTGGTTGGCGCCGAATTTGAAGTTGCCGCGGACCGATTGGAACTCGGCGGCGCGAATCGCCGCGCGCAGGCCATCCTTGTCGGCGAGACTGCCGCCGGTCTTGCGGATGGCGCTGTCGAGCAGCAGGACCGCATCGTAGCTCTGCGCCGCATAGCTGCCGGGCACGTAGCCGTAGGCGGCCTCGAAATCCGCGACGAAGCGACGGTTGGCGGCATTGTCCATGTTCGGCGCCCAGGGCGCGGCGGAATAGAAGCCGACCGCCGCCTCGCCCTGCGCCGGCAGAGTCGCCTCGTCCACCGTGAAGGTCGAGAGGAAGGGGATGCTGGCGAGACCGGCCTGGCGGTACTGCCGCACCAGGTTCACCCCGAGCCCGCCCGGCATGAAGGTGAAGATGGCATCCGGCTTCGACGCCGCGATCTTCGCCAGCTCGGCGGAGAAATCGAGCTGGTTGAGCGGCACATAGACCTCGTCCACCACCTCGCCCTTGAAGCGGCTCTTGAAGCCCGCCGCGGCGTCGCGCCCGGCCTGGTAGTTCGGCGTCATGACGAAGACGCGGCCGTATTTGCTGTCGGTCGCCGCTTGGCCCATGACGGAATGGACCTGGTCGTTGTTGTAGGAGGTGGTGAAGAAATACGGGTTGCAGCCGCGCCCGGCGAAGGTCGAGGGCCCGGCATTGGTCGAGATGAGGAAGGTGTTCGTCTCGGTCACCGGCCGCATGATGGCGGCCAGGATGTTGGAGAAGACGACGCCGGCGACGATATCGACCTTGTCGCGCTCCAGCGCCGCCCGCACCTTGGTGACGGCGACCTCCGGCCGCAGCTCGTCATCGATCATCACCACCTCGGCCGGCAGGCCGCCGAGCTTGCCCCCGGTGTGCTTCAGCCCCTGCAGGAAGCCGTCCCGAAGCTGCGTGCCGAGCGCCGCCTGCGGCCCGGTCTGCACCGCGACGAGGCCGATCTTCACGCCCGCGGCCTGGGCCCGGGCGCGGATCGCCGGCAGCGCCAGGGGTCCCGCCGCCGCAACGCCCAGCACTGCGCGCCTGCCGATCGCCATGCCCATCCCCTCCGTCCGCGTGACGATTAGTTTAGGCTTCAAGTGTCACCGGACCGCAAGGGCCATGGCGCCCAGGCGGCGCGAGAGGCCGCTTTCCGGCTCGGCGAGCGGCGCGATGACGGTGAAATGATCGCGCGCCGGCAATTCCTCCGAGGTCCCGCCCCAGGCGGCGGCGAAGTCGCGCGTCTGCCGGCGGAACTCGCCGCTCTCCGCGCCGCCGACCACGGCATGCAACGCGCCGCCAGGGGGCGGCAGGAAGCGCGGCGAGAGCCGGCGCGCCTCCTCCGGCGTCAGGCGCAGCGCGGCGGCGATCGTCGTCGGCAGCAGCGGCTCCAGCTCGAAGACGCCCGAGATCGGCACTCCGGCGGGAACGAGATCGGGCGGCAGCCGGGGATCGCGCGCGCGCCAGTCCGTCGCCATCAGCATCGCCGTCAGATGGCCGCCGGCGGAATGGCCGCTCGCCAGCAGGCGCCGCCCGCTGCGGCGATGCAGCAGCAGCGCCGCCGCGCGCATCTGCTCGAGGATGGTGGAAAGCGTCACCTGCGGGCAGAGGTCGTAGGAGGGAATGGCGAGCGCCACGCCCTGCGTCAGCACCCCTCGCGCCAGATGCGAGAAGAAGCCGCGGTCCAGCGACTGCCAGTAGCCACCATGGATGAAGAGGGCGATGGGCCAGTCCTCGCCGGGGCCGGGGCGGAAGAGGTCGAGCCGCTCCCGCTCCCCCGGGCCATAGGACAGGCCGAGCTCGGCCTCCGGCCATTGCGCGCGGAAGGCGACGGCGTCGCGCTGCCAGCCCGCGATGATCGCCGGATGCTCCGGCACCCGCGCCCGGTTGTCGTATTCCACCTGTGCGTCCATCGCGCCATTGCAGCGCCGGGGCGCCGTGCCGGCAAGCCGTTCAGATCGCACCGTCCCGGCGCAGGGCGGCGATCGCCTCGGCCGCGAGACCGAGTCGGTCCCGCAGCACTGCCTCGGTATCCGCGCCCCGGGCCCGGCCGGCATGGCGCAGTGTGGCGGGCGTCGCGGTCAGGCGCGGCACCGGCGCCGGCAGCACCAGCTCCCCGACACGCGGATCGAGCAGCCGCAGCAGGTTGCCGCGGGCGGCGACATGCGGATCGGCGAAGATATCGGCGATGCTGTTGATCGGCCCCCAGGGCACGCCGGCCGCGTCGCAGGCGGCGCCGAGTTCCTCCATGCTCAGCCCCGCCGCCCAGTCGGCGACCAGGCCGTTCACCTCGCCGCGGGCGGCGATGCGCTGCGCCGTGGTGGCGAAGCGCTCCGGCCCGGCGAGGTCCGGCTTGCCCATCGCCTCGGCCAATCTCGCAAAAATCTTGTCGCTGGTGCAGGCGATGGCGACCCAGCGGCCCTCCGCGGTCTGCCAATGGCCATGCGGCACCACGGTCGGCACATCCGCCCCCATCCTCTCGCGCACCACGCCATGCCGGGCATAGGCGGGGGCGGTCTCGTCGAGCAGGCGGAAGACGGCTTCGTAGAGGCCGATATCGACATCCTGGCCCCGGCCGCTGCGCTCGGCCACGCGCAGCGCCAGCATGACCCCGAGCGCGCCCCAGAGGCCGGAGAGGTAGTCGGCGAGGGAGGTCGAGCCGGGCACCACCGGCTTGCCGTCCGGCTCGCCCGCCAGGTAGCTCAGCCCGCCGAAGCCATGCGCCACCCGGGCGAAGCCGGGCAATCCGCGCTTCGGCCCGGTCTGGCCATAGGCGCTGACCCTCAGCACGACGAGGCGCGGGTTGATCTCCCGCAGGCTGTCCGGCGCAAGGCCCCATCTCTCCAGCGTGCCGGGGCGGAAATTCTCCAGCACCACATCGACCTGCGCGACCAGCCGGCGGAACAGCGCCGCCCCGTCCGGATGCCGCAGGTCGAGCGTCATGCATTGCTTGTTCCGCGCCTCGCTCAGCCAGGCGAGGGTGTCGCCGCATTCCGTCGGGGTGCCGAAGGCGCGCATCGGGTCGCCGAGCCGCGGATGCTCGATCTTCACGACCGTCGCCCCGAAATCGGCGAGGATGGTGCCGGCGAAGGGCGCGGCGAGGAAGGTGGCGATGTCGAGCACCGTGACGCCGGCCAGCGGCAGCGGCGCGGCCGCCTCCCCGGCGCTCATGCCGTCTCGCCCGCCTGCTGCAGGATCTCGCGCGCCATGCGCGCATGCACCGCATCCAGCATCACACCCCCCTCCCCGGCCGCGCCGGCGCCCGACGCCTCGGCCTGCGCCAGCAGCGCCAGCGCCCGCCGCGCCCATTCGACGCGTGCGGCATCGGGCCCATGCACCTCGTTGATCACCGCGACCTGGTCCGGATGGATCGCCCATTTGCCGGCATAGCCAAGGGCGCGGCCGCGCAGCGCGGCGGCGCGCAGGCCGGCCAGGTCGCGATAATCCGCATAGACCGCGTCGATCGGCAGCAGCCCCTCGGCGCGGCAGGCATTGGCGAGGCGGGCCAGCGCGTAATGCCATTGGTCGAGCACCACCGGCGGCGCGCCCGGCGCGGCACCGGGCATGGCGTAGTCCGGGTTGGGGCGCCCGACCGTGGCATCCGGCGTCCGCATCGCCGCCATGTAGTCGCCGAGGCCGAAGATCATCGTCTCCAGGCGCGGATGCGCGGCGGCGATGGCCTCGGCATGGCCGATACCGCGCGGCGTCTCGACCAGCGCGGCGATGCCGATGCGCCGGCCGGGGCCGCGCGCCGCCTCGATGCCATCGAGCAGGGCGGCGAGGAAGCGGATGTCGAAGGCATCCTCCGCCTTGGGCAGCACGATGCGGTCGAGGCGCGGGCAGGCGCTCGCCACCTCCACGATGTCGCGGTGGCACCAGGGCGTGCCGATGCCGTTGACGCGCACCGAGAGGATCCGCCCGCCCCAATCCAGGCCGTTGATCGCGGCGATGGCCTCGGCGCGGGCGGCGTCCTTCCGTTCCGCCGCCACCCCGTCCTCGAGGTCGATCACCACGGCGTCCGCCGCGCTCGCCGCGGCCTTGGCGAAGAAGCGCCCGGAGCTCGCGGGGACCGAGAGCTCGCTGCGCTGGGGGCGGGTGGCCAGGATCATGCCGGCCCTCGCTGCCGGCCAGGCCGGCGCCGATCCATCATGCGTCATCCTCCCCTGCCGCCTTGCGGCGGTCAGGAGGGATCGAAGCCCCTGCCGCGCGCTCCGGCAAGGCCAGACGAGTCCCGGGCCTCAGGACGGACCACCCTGACCGGCTGAAGATGCCTGCAGAAACCAGACGCCGAAGCCGTTGCCGCGCCCCGGCGCCGAGGGGAAACGCCCGAACGCCCCCTCGCGCCGGGCCCTCCGGCGGCCTGCTTCTACTTCAGGTGCTGGGCAATGTGCTTGTTCATTTCGAACATCGTCACCTTGTCCTTGCCGAACACCTTGCGCAGGGTGTCATCGGCCAGGATCTCCCGGCGGTCGTCGGGGTTTTGCAGGTTGTGGGCCTTGATGTAGGTCCAGACCTTGCTGACGACCTCGGCCCGCGGCAGTGGTCCCTCGCCGACCACGGCAGCCAGTTCGGGAGAGGGGGTCAGGGGCTGTTGCAGGGCGCTCGGCGTCTTGCGCGGCGCTTTTTCGGCTCCGGTCTTGTTTTCGGCTCCGGTCTTGGCTGCGGCCTTCGAGCCCGCCTTCTTCGGAGCCTTCGGCTGGCTGCCCGCCATCTTGTCCTCCAGCTTGCTCGTCCGATGTCAGGGCGGCCTACCCGCCCATCGCGGCACGAACGCGGCCGATGCGGCTTCGGTTCACGTCCGGTTCCGGCAGGATCGTGCCGCGTGACAAATGTGCAAGGAAGAGACGGTGGGGCTAACCGGCCGGCATCGCCGGCGTTCCCTCCGCGGGACCTCAAGACATCATGCAGAGCGGACGCGCCCGCGCCGGCGCCCTCCTTGTCCTTGGCCTGATCGCCGCCGGCTTCGGGGCCTGGCGCCTGCTGACCGGGCGCGGCGCGGACGCGCAGCCACAGGCCGCGGCCGAGGCCCCCGTCGCCGTCACGCTCGCCACGGCCGAGCAGCGCGATCTGCCGATCTGGCGGGGCGGCCTCGGCAATGTCCAGGCCTTCCAGACCGTCACCATCCGCAGCCGCGTGGACGGGCAGCTCGAGCGCGTGGCCTTCACCGAGGGGCAGGATGTGCGGCAGGGCGACCTCCTGGCGCAGATCGACCCACGCCCCTACCGGGCGGCGCTCGACCAGGCGGCGGCGCAGCAGGCGCGCGACGAGGCGCAACTTGCGAATGCCCGGCTCGACCTGCAGCGCTACCAGACCTTGTCGCGCAGCGAGGGCGCCTCGAAGCAGCAGCTCGACACCCAGCGGGCGCAGGTGGCGCAACTCGAGGCGACGGTGCAGGCGGATGCGGCGAATCTCGACAGTGCCCGCACCCAGCTCGATTACACCCGCATCACGGCGCCGCTCTCCGGCCGGCTCGGCGTGCGGCTGGTCGATCCGGGCAACATCGTGCATGCGGGCGACACCACCGGCCTCGTCGTCATCGCCCAGATCCATCCGATCGCCCTCCTCCTCACCCTGCCGCAGGACGACCTGGCGGCGGTGCTGCGGCGGCAGCGCGAGGCCCTTGGCGACAGGGCGCTGGCGCAGGTGAAGCCCGGGGACGGGACCGCGCCGGGGGAGCCGCCCCCTGGGGGTCTTCCCGTACAGGCCCTGGCCCAGGACGGCCGGGTGCTGGCCGAGGGCAGCCTGCTGCTGGCCGACAACCGCATCGACCCGGCCAGCGGCACGATCCAGCTCAAGGCCGCCTTTCCCAACGCGGACGACGCCCTCTGGCCGGGCCAACTCGTCGGGGCGCGGCTGTTGCTCGAGACGCGGCGCGGCGCGGTGACGGTGCCCGCGGCGGCGGTGCAGCGCGGCCGCGACGGGCCCTTCGCCTATGTGCTGCAGCCGGACCGGACCGTCGCCCTGCGCCAGCTTCGCCTGGGGCCGATCGCCGAGGGGCTGGCGCTCATCGAATCCGGCATCGCGGCCGGCGAGCAGGTGGTGACGGACGGGATCCACCGCCTGCGCCCCGGCGCGCGCGTGGCGCCGGCCCCCGCGCAGCCGGCGAGCCCGGCCGCGTGAGGCAGGCGCCGGAGGCCGATCCGGGCCCGGGCGCGGGGCCCATCCCGGCCGGCATCTCCGCCCCCTTCGTCCGGCGGCCCGTCGCCACCGCCCTGCTGATGCTGGCGATCCTGTTGCTCGGCGCCGTCTGCTACCCGCTGCTGCCGGTCGCGCCCCTGCCGCAGGTGGAATTCCCGACCATCCAGGTGACGGTCACCTATCCGGGCGCCAGCCCGGAGACCATGGCGAGCGCCGTCGCCACGCCGCTGGAGCGGCAGTTCGCGCAGATCCCCGGCGTCAGCCAGATCGTCTCGACCAGCGCGCTCGGGAATACCAGCATCGCCGTGCAATTCGTCCTCTCCCGCAGCATCGATGCCGCGGCACAGGACATCCAGACGGCGATCAACCAGGCGGGCGGCCAGTTGCCGACCGACCTGCCGCAGCCACCGCTCTACCGCAAGCTCAACCCGGCCGATCCGCCCATCGTCATCATCGCGGTGCAGTCGGAGGTCTACCCGATCGACCGGGTGGACGACTATGCCGATACCCGCATCGCCCAGCAGCTCTCGCAGATCTCCGGCGTCGGCCAGGTGAACGTCACCGGCGAGCAGAAACCCTCCATGCGCATCCGGCTCGATCCCGAACGGGTGGCGGCCCTGGGCCTCGGGCTCGAGGACGTGCGCGCCGTGGTGAACAACGCCACGGTCGACCGGCCCAAGGGCAGCTTCGACGGGCCCCGGCAGGCCTTCGCGGTGCTGGCCAACGACCAGGTGCTCGGTGCGAAGCGATGGGAAGACGTGGTCGTCGCCTATCGCAACGGCGCGCCGGTCCGGCTCGGCGATATCGGGGAGGCGGTGGAGGCGCCGGAGAACCGGCTGATCGGCGCCTGGCAGAATGGCCGCCGCGGCGTGGCGCTGGTGGTGTTCAAGCAGCCCGGCGCCAATGTGGTGGAGGTGGTCGGGCGCATCCGCGAGGCACTGCCGGCGCTGCGGGCCGCGGTGCCGCCCGCGGTCGACGTGCAGGTGGTCAGCGATCGGACGACCACCATCCGAGCCTCGGTCTCGGATGTCGAGGCGACGCTGGCCCTCACCTTCCTCCTGGTCGTCCTCGTGGTCTTCGTCTTCCTCCGCGACTGGCGCGCGACGGTGCCCCCGGCGCTGGTGGTGCTGGTCGCGGTCGTCGGCGCCGTCGCGGGCATGTATGCCGCCGGCTTCAGCCTCGACAACCTTTCCCTGATGGCGCTGGTGATCGCGGTCGGCTTCGTGGTCGATGACGGCATCGTGGTGCTGGAGAACATCTATCGCCGCATCGAGGAGGGCGAGGCGCCGGCGGAGGCCGCCCTGCGCGGCTCGGGCGAGATCGGCTTCACCGTCCTCGCCATCAGCCTCTCCCTCGTCGCGGTGTTCATCCCGCTGCTCTTCATGGGCTCGGTGATCGGGCGGCTGTTTCGCGAATTCGCGCTGGTCGTCACCGGCACGATCCTGCTCTCGGTCTTCGTCTCCCTCACCCTGGTCCCCACCCTGGCGGCACGGCTGCTGCGCCGGCGGGACGCCGAGGCGGAGCAGGCGCGGCCTGGCCTGGTGCGGCGAATCGACCATGGGCTCGAGCGCGGCTTCACCGCGGTGGAGCGGGCCTATGAAGCGGCGCTCGACCGCGTCCTCGGCCACCAGCGCCTGACGCTGCTGGTCTTCGGCGCCACCCTCGCCGCGACGGCCGCGCTCTACATCCTCATCCCGAAGGGTTTCTTCCCGCAGCAGGATACCGGCTTCGTCGTGGGCACGGCGGAGGCGGCGCCCGATACCTCCTTCGCCGCCATGTCGGAGAAGCAGCAGGCGCTGATGCGGCTGATCCGCGAGGATCCGGCGGTGGCGAACGTCCTCGCCACCGCGGGCGCGACGGGCGGCACCCAGACCTCGAATACCGGCCGCTTCTTCATCGACCTGAAGCCGCAGGCCGAGCGGGATGCGAGCGCCGGCGAGGTGATCGCCCGGCTGCGCCGCAGGCTGCAGGCGGTGCCCGGCGTCACGCTCTATCTGCAGGCGGCGCAGGACATCAACCTCTCCGCCCGCGGCTCCCGCACGCAGTACCAGTACGTGCTGCGCGACGCCGATCTCGACGAGCTGAACAGCTGGGCCGGCCGGATGCTGGAGCGGTTGCGCAGCCTGCCGCAATTGACCGATGTGGCGACCGACCAGCAGCCCGGCGGTCCCACCGCGCGTCTTGTCATCAACCGCGAGCAGGCGGCGCGCTTCGGCGTCCAACCACGGCTGATCGACGACACCCTGGCCGATGCCTTCGGCCAGCGGGTGATCGCCCAGTGGTTCACCCAGCTCAGCTACTACCATGTGGTGATGGAGGTCGATCCGGCCTTGCAGGCCGATCCCGAGGCGGCGCTGCGGCGGATCTGGCTGCAATCGCCGACCACCGGCAGCCGGGTGCCGCTCGCGGCCCTGGTCACCGTCGACACCTCCGGCACCGCCTATCTCTCGATCAGCCACCTGAACCAGTTTCCGGCAGTCACGCTCTCCTTCAACCTCGCGCCCGGCCTGTCCCTCGGCGAGGCGACGGCGGCCATCGAGCAGGCGCGCGCCGAGCTGGGCGCGCCCGGCTCGGTACAGGGCATCTTCCAGGGCAATGCCCAGGCCTTCGGCGCGGCGCTGGCGAACCAGCCCTATCTGATCGCGGCGGCGGTGGTCGCGGTCTACATCATCCTCGGCATGCTCTACGAGAGCACCATCCACCCGCTGACCATCCTCTCGACCCTCCCCTCGGCCGGGCTCGGCGCCCTCGTCACGCTCTGGCTCCTCGGCTTCGGCCTCGACGTGATGGGGCTGATCGGGATCATCCTGCTCATCGGCATCGTGAAGAAGAACGGCATCATCCTCGTGGATTTCGCGCTGCAGGCCGAGCGGCAGGGCGGCGCCGAGGCGGTGCAGGCGATCCGCGAGGCCTGCCTGAAGCGCTTCCGGCCCATCATGATGACGACCATGGCGGCGGTGCTCGGGGCGGTGCCCCTCGCGCTTGGCCTCGGGACCGGGGCGGAGCTGCGCCAGCCGCTCGGCTGCGCCATGATCGGCGGGCTGCTGGTCAGCCAGGCCCTGACCCTCTTCACCACGCCGGTCGTCTACATCGCGCTGCATCGGCTGACCGAACGGCGCGCCAGGCCGCGCGCCGCCGCGGCCACGCTCGGCCAGGCGGATTGAGCCATGGCGCGGGATCTGCTCTATGGGCCGCCGATCCGCACAGGGGAGGCAGGAGCGATGACCGTGGTGGGGCCCGTCTATCTGCGCTGGCGCGCCGGACGTCCGGCACCGGAGGAGGAGCGCTTCGACACGCTGGACGCGGCGTTGGATGCGGTGGAAGCCCGCTGGGAGAGCCTGCAGCACCAGGCGCCGCAGATCCTCGACCCACGCCGCCTGCTGCTGCTCAGCACGCAGGAGCTGGTCGAGATGTCGGAGGAGGAGCCGCCCGCCGAGGCCGGGGGCTGATCGCCCGCCCTCCTGGTCAGACCACCCGCCCCATCCGCTCGTCGCCGGACGCGGCCAGGGGCACGTCCAGCTCGCAGACCAGGCCGGTCGGCTGCCAGTCGAGCGAGACCCGGCCGCCGAGTTGCATGCGCACCGTGCCGTCGAGGACCCGGCCGCCGAAGCCGCGCCGCGCCGGGGTGCCGGCCACCGCCGGGCCACCGACTTCCGTCCAGCGCAGCCGCAGCCGCGCGCAGCCCTCCTCCGGCTGCTCGACCGCCCAGGCGACGGCGACGCTCCCTTCCGTCGTGGACAGGGCGCCGTATTTCACGGCATTGGTCGCCAGCTCATGCATCGCCATGGCCAGCGGCTGGGTGACGGTGGCCGGCAGCGACACCTCCGGCCCCGACATCGCCGCGCGGCGCCCATCGCCGAGGAAAGGGGCCAGCTCGCCTTCCAGCAGGGTGCGCAGGTCGGCGCCGGTCCAGGCATCCGCGGCCAGCAGCGTCTGCACGCGCGCGAGCGCCGCCACCCGGCCCTCGACCATCTGGGCATAGCTCGGCAGGTCCGCCGCCCGGGTCAGGCGCAGCGCCGACTGCACCACGGCGAGCGCATTCTTCGCCCGGTGGTTCACCTCGCGCATCAGCAGCACCAGCCTCTCCTCGGCCAGCTTCCGCTCGGTCACGTCGAGGGAGACGCCGGCCATGCCGAGCGGCGTGCCATCGGTGGCATAGGTCGGCCGGCCGCGCACCTGCACCCAGCGGACCTCGCCGCCAGGCTGGACCACCCGGTACTCGACATCGTAATCCGCGCTCTGCGCGATCGCGCTGGCCATCACCTCCCGCATCCGCTCGCGGTCCTCGGGGTGGACGGCGCTGCGCAGATCGGCCGCGGTCAGGGCCGCGTCCGGCGATTGGCCGAAATCCGCCCGGCAGGTCGGCGAGGCGTTCAGGCGGTCGCTGCGGAGGTCGAGCTCCCAGGCGCCGAGGCGGCCGGCATCGAGCGCCAGCCGCAGCCGGGCCTCGCTCTCGCGGAGCGCCGCCTGCGCCGCGCGCTGGCCGGCATGCGCAAGCGCCTCGGCCATCGCCCGCTGCACCACGATCGCCAGGCGGCCCAGGCGATGCTTGACCACGTAATCGGTGGCGCCACGCCGGACGGCCTCGACCGCCGCCTCCTCGCCCAGGGTGCCGGAGACGAAGATGAAGGGGGTGCCGGGCGCGAGCGTGCGCGCCATGTCGAGCGCCGCGAGCCCATCGAAGCCGGGCACGGCGTAATCGGCGAGGATGACGTCGTAGCTGTCCGCCGCGAGCGCCTCGGCATAGGACGCGCGCGCCGACACCAGCCGGATCTCGCAGGCCAGGTCCGAGCGGCTGAGATGCTCGGCGACCAGCGCGGCATCGATCGCGCTGTCCTCGAGATGCAGGATGCGGAGCCGCTGGTCCGCCACCGGCTCGGCGCCCATCGGCAGCATCATGCGCCCAGGCCGGCCTCCGCGCCGGGATGCCCCAGGGGCAACTCGTTCAGCACCGCCCAGAAGGCGCCGATATCGCGGATCGCCTCGAAGAATTCGCGGTGGCCGACGGGCTTGACCACGAAGGCGTTGACGCCGAGGCCGTAGCTGCGCACCAAGTCCTGCTCCTCGCGCGAGGAGGTCAGCATCACCACCGGCACGTGCCGGATCCGGGCATCGCCCCGGATCTGCTCCAGCACCTCCAGCCCGTCCACGCGAGGCAGCTTGATATCGAGCAGCACCACGGCGGGGAGTTGCACCTCGCCCTCGCTCGGAAGGTTGCCGCGGCGCTGCAGGATGTCGAGCGCCTCCACCCCGTCGCGGGCGACGACCACCGGATTGGCCAAGCGGGAGCGCTCGAGCGCCAGGAGGGTCAACTCGATATCGTTCGGACTGTCTTCCACCAGCAGGATCGGCCGCAACTGCGACATGTCACGTCGTCTCCTTCGACGGCGCGCCGCGCGCCGGCAAGCTGAAGTGAAAGACAGCCCCTTCGCCGAGCCGGCCCTCCGCCCAGACGCGGCCACCATGGCGTTCGACGATGCGCCGCACATTGGCCAGGCCGATGCCGACGCCCTCGAATTCCTCCGGGCGATGGAGCCTCTGGAAGACGCCGAACAGCTTGTGCGCATAGGCCATGTCGAAGCCGGCCCCGTTGTCGCACACGCTGTAGATGTATTCTTCCCTCTCGATTCTGCAACCGAGCCCGATCACCGCGGGATCCCGCCCCCGCGTGTATTTGAGCGCATTCGACAGGAGATTGTGGAAAACCTGCCGCAGCATGGCCGGATCCGCCCGGATGCTCGGCAGCGGACCGATCCGCCACTCGACCGTTCGGCCGGCCTGCTCGAGCTCGAGGGACTGGATCACCTCCCGCACCAGTAGCGCGCTGTCGAACTCCAGCGGCATCAGGGCGGAGCGCCCCATCTGCGAGAAGGCGAGCAGCGCATCCACTAGATGGCCCGCGGTCTCCGCGGCTTGCGAGATCGTCCCCAGATAGCGCCGGCCACGGTCGCCGAGCCGGTCGCCCTCCTGTTCGCGCAGCAGCTCGGTGAAGCCGACGATATGGCGGAAGGGGGCGCGCAGGTCGTGCGAGACCGAGTAGGAGAAGGCCGCCAGCTCGCGGTTCACCTGCTCCAGCCGCCCGGCGAGCGCCGCCCGCTCCTCGGCGGCCCGCAGCACCACGCCGAGAATGGCGCCGCGGAGATCGCGCGCCGCCTCGATCTCCGATCGCGTCCAGGCCGCCGAGCGGCCGCGCACGGTCTCCACCCAGGCGGCGAAGGACCGGCGCGGGTGCAGCCGCTCCGGCTGGGGCTGGGGCTGCTGCGGCTTGCGGGGATCGCCGCCCCACTGGACCGTGCTGACCACCTCGGGCCGGAACCACAGCACGAAGCTCGGATGCAGCCGGGAGATCGACACCGCCAGCACGCCGCTGGCGGTGTCGGCGAAGGCCTCGGCGCCCGGCAGCATGGTGCCCAGGGCCGCGGTGGCGAAGACCTCCTCCTGCCCGCGCCCCGCGATCCAGGCCCCGATCCGTCGCACCTCCGCCTCGGTCGGCGTCCGGCCCACCAGGGTGCAGCCCTGATCGGCGAGGACGGCGGCGCCGCTGGCCGAGGCCAGGCCAAGCAGGTCGTCCGGATCGGCGAGCAGCCCCTCGGCGATATGCGTCGCCGTGGCCATGCGCGCCAGCAGCCGCCCCTCCAGCTCCCGCAGCCGGGCCCGGGCCTCGGCATGCGCCGTCTCCTCGCGCGCGGCGACGCGCACGGCGAAGATCTGCCCGATCAGGTCGCAGATATTCCGGGCCGCGACGGTGGGCTGCCGGGGCTCGGCGTGATGGCAGGAAATGAGGCCCCAGAGGCGGCCGTCGCCCCGCAGCACGGAGACCGACATCGACGCCGGCGTGCCCATGTTGCGCATGTATTCGCGGTGCACGGGCGAAACGCTGCGCAGCCCGGCCTGGGTCAGGTCGAGCGGCGGCCCCTCGCGCGCGGGGTGGATCGACACAGGGGTATAATCCACGTCGGCGATCAGGCGCTGCGGGTTGGCCTCGTAGAGCCGTCGGGCCTGGGCCGGGATGTCGGAGGCGGGAAAGCGCAGTCCCAGATAGGCGGGCAAACGCCCGCTGCCGTCCTCGGCGAGCACGACGCCGTCCCAATTCTCCTCGAAGCGATAGATCAGGACGCGGTCGAAGCCGGTGATGCGGCGCACCGTGGCGGCGGCCATGCCGGCCAGCTCCTCGAGGGTCGCCGCGCGGCCGAGCCGGGTGAAGGCGTCGCGTATGCCCGGATAGAGGACCTCCAGCGTCGCCTCGCCCTGCGGCCCCACCGCCTCGACCTCGGTCTCGAGTTCGAGGATCACATGCCCGTCCGGCGACCGGTGCCCGATCGCCTGATAGGCCTGGCCCGCGGCGTCCTGGCATCGTCCGAGTTGCACCTGGCCGAGTTCCGGCAGGCCCCGCAGCCCGTCCACCAGTGCGCCAAGGGTCGGGCCATGGAGGATCCTGGCGGCCGGCTGACCGAAGGCGGTGGGCAGCCCGGCCGCGAGTATCGCGGCCGCGCCGGCGCTGGCATGGCTGAGCCGCAGCGCCTTGCCCTCGAATGCGAGGAGATGGCCATGCGGCTGGATGCTGCCGGGATGATGGATCGGCTCGCGCTCGCAGCCGATGGTCGGGTCGGCAGGCTGCGCCGCCTCGTCGAGCGGCGTCATGCCGGGCCCGTCCGAAGGGCCGGGCCTGGTGCGGCGCCGTGGCGAGGCGCGGCCCCGGCCCGGCCGCTGGCGGGTCCCGTCACGCCGCGACCGTGAAGCAGGTGCCCGGCGTGCCGAGCGTCGTCACCTCCATCGCCGCGCCGACGCGCTCGAGCATCGCCCGGACCAGGCGCATCCCGAGGCCGCCGCCATCGGTGCGCACGCGGCTGTCCCAGTCGATCGGCAGGCCGCGGCCGAAATCGCAGACGCGGAGCTCCACGCCGCCGACCGCGCGGGACCGCACGCGCACCTCGACCCGGCCGGGCTCCTCCGGCGCATAGGCGTATTTCAGGGCGTTCGTGACCAGCTCGGCCGCCACGAGCGACAGGGCGACCGCGGTGCGGCTCGGCACCATCACCCCCGACTCGGCCGTGACGTCGAGGCGCTGCTCCGCCCCCGCCACGCCCACCGCGAGGTCGTCGCAGAGCCGGCGCAGCGTCTCGCCGAAATCGACATTCTCGATATCCTCGGATTGCTGCAGGCTGTCATGCACGCGCGCCACGCTCATCACGCGGGCATAGGTGTCGTTGAAGGCCGCGGCCGCCTGCGGGTCGTTCACCCGCCTGGCTTGCAGCCGCATGACACTGGCCACGATCTGCAGGGAGTTCTTGACCCGGTGGTCCACCTCCCGGGCCAGCACCTCCTTCTGCTCCAGCGCCCGGGCCAGCACCTCCTGCTTGGCGGTCAGCTCGGCGATGCGACGGCCCTGGCGCAGCACCACGCCGGTGATGCCGGCCGCGAAGGTGTCGGCCATGTCGACCTGCCAGGATGACCAGGGCGCGGATCGGCCGCGGCGCTCCTCGACCCAGCGCTCGAAGGAGCGCCGCGGCAGCACCGTCTGCGTCGCGCCATCGGTCAGCACCGGCTTGCGCGGGTCCCCGCCCCAGACCACGGTCGAGACCAGTTCCGGCCGGAACCAGAGCAACAGGTTGTCGCGCCCCGCCTCCGGGCCGAGGAAGACCGCCAGCAGGCCGCTCGCCATGGCCCGCCAGGGCGCGACGGGGGGAAACTGCGCCGCCAGCTGATCGGTGACGAAGACGCGCTGGCCGGCGGGCAGCGTCCGGCGGAGATGCTCCATCAGGGCGAGCAGCATCCCGACGGGCGGCGTCTGGCCGAGGATCGCCGCGCGCCCCTCCGCCACCACCGCGGCCCCGGTGGCCCCGAAGAGATCGACCAGGCTGACCTCGCCCGCGGCCGCGCCGTCGGTCAGCGCCGCGACGAAATCGTCCGAGGCCGCCATGCGCTTGACCAGGGCGTTGCGCAGCTCGAGCGAGGCCTCCTGCTCGCGCCAGGCCGCACGGCTCTCGAGCTCCTGGATGCGGAGCGCGAAGGCATCGGCGACCAGGCCAGCCAGCGCCCGCGTCTCCGGTGTGATGTAGTGCGGCCGCCGGTGATGCCCGATGACGAGGCCCCAGAGCCGCCCATCGACGAGGATCGAGAGCGACATGGAGCCGTTCACGCCGAGGTTGCGCTGGTATTCGAGATGGATCGGCGACAGGGCCCGGGCCTGGGCGAAGCTGAGGTCGATCGTCTCGTTCGCCGGCCTCGTCTCCGCCCGCACCGTCGAGGGCACGGCGTCGCGGTCGACGACGAAGCGGGCCGGGCCGCGGGCATAGAGCGCGCGCGCCTGCGCCGGGATGTCAGAGGCCGGGAAGCGCAGCCCCTGCAGGGAATGGTCCCAGTCGGCGGCCTTGTCCTCGGCGATCGCCTCGCCGTTCCAGTCCGGATCGAAGCGGTAGACCAGCACCCGCTCGAACCCGGTCATGGCCCGCAACTCGCGCGCGGCGGCGGCCGCGGCCTGCAGCAAGCCATGCGCCTCCCGCAGCCGGACGATCGCCGCCTGGGCCTGCATGGCGCTGGCCTCGTGGAAATCGAGCGGCCGCTCCGGCAGACGCTCCAGCTCGATCACCAGCCGCCCGTCATGCAGATGCGCCGTCGCCAGGCAGGCCACCTCGCGCCCACCGAGGTGCAGCCGGCAGCGCAGCGGGCGCGCCGGATCCTGGAGCGCGCCGGTCTCGAGCGCCTGGCGGATCCCGGCCACCACCTCGGCCGGCAGCAGCGCGGCAAGCGCTTGCCCGATGGCCTGATCGGGGCCGACGCCCTCGAGCAGATCCTCCAGGCTGTCGCTGCAGGCGCGCACCACCAGCGCGTCCGTCGCCGGATCGCAGGCCAGCATCGCGGCATGCGGCTGCACGGCGCCGACCAGATGGATCGGCTCCCGCGCGCAGATATCGGGATCGACCGGCTCGGCCCGGGCGCGCCGGCCAACGGCATCGAGCGCCGCATCGGCGGCCAGCCGCTGCCGGCTCGGCGGGAGGAGGCCGAGCGGGCGATGCACGATCCAGTAGCGGTCGGGCTGGCTCGCCCGGCGCAGATGCACCTGGACGTGCAGCGGCTGCGGCTCGAAGCCGAAGGTGAAGCGGAATTGCTCGTCCAGCCGTCCGGACCGGACGCCCTCCAGGAAGCGGCCACGATATCCCGGCAGGTCGGTGCACGAGGCGATCTCGCGGAAGAAGTCGCGCCCGAGCATCGCCGCGACGGGGCGACCCGACAGACGGCTTTCCACCGCGTTGCAGACCAGGACCCGGCCGGCGCCGTCGAGCTGGATCACCCCGAAGGGCAGCGCATCGAGCTCCGCCGGGCTCAAGGAATCGAGACCTGCCAGGACCGCCGCCAGCGTCGGATCGGGCCCGGCCTTCGGCACGGGGTCCTGCCCGCCGGCGGGCCTCATGCGCGGGGCGGCCGGGTTGCGGTCGGGCAGCCGGGCGCGCCGCCGCGGCGGCGCGGAGCCCTCAGCCACATGCGCGGCAGGTCGTCAGCCCGAGCGCCTCCCGTGCCGGCTCGACCCGGTAGCCGCACCGCAGGCAGTTCGCGCCCTCGTCCGTCGCCTCGAAGGGATCGGCGAAATCCTGCCCCCTCTCCTCCCCGATGCCCTCCCGGCGGCTGCCGCGCCGCGCCGGTGGGGCGGGCGGCGCGGATGGCGTCCAGGCGAGCCGGGCATGGATGGTGGGCTGCTCCGGGGCCGGCGGCGGCACGGCTGGCGGAACGGAGGCCGGTGGCGGTGGCGCCGACCGGGCGCGGAAGCCATCGGGCCAGCTCTCGGCCCGGAGCCTGCCCGTTGCCGGGCCCGCAGGCTCGGGCGCCGGCTCCCGGCCGGATCGGCGGAGATGGACGACCTCGACGATCCTGTCCTGCCCGGCGCCGGTGCCGCGCCGTGGCGCCCTGCCGCGGGTGTGGCGCCGTTCGCTGGACGGCTCCGGACCTGCCTGTGCATCCCAACCGGAGAAAACGCGATCTGCTTCCGACATGAGGTCCCATGATGACGGGCATTGCGCGGCCGTGATGCCGGATCAGCCCGCAAGGCGCAGTGGATATGGCCATGCGGCAGCCCTCCGCCAACGCATGCACGCCCGACCAGGGCGCGATTCGAAGGGTTAACGCTGCCGCTCGGGTAAAGTTTGCCGCCACGAGAACCGGGCGGCGGACTACAACCTCGCGGCGTCCCGTGCCGGTCGAAACCCCGTCACCACTCTCCCTGCGTCACCGGCCGCGGCCAGGGCTGCTCTGGACGATATTGCCATCTCCGTCGACGACGTTCACCGCCCCGCCGCCATTGCGCATCGAGCGCCCGCCGATGGTCGCCACCTGCTGCTGCGCGGTCGGGCCGCCCGCCGCCCCGGCGCCCTGGAGCTGCACGAGGTTGTTGCTGCCATTGGTCACCGCGACCGGCGCCTCGAAGCGGTTCACCACCCGGGTCCGCTGGTCGAGGATGATCTGGGTGAAGACCGGGTCCGGCGCCGGAGGGGGCGGCGGCTGGCGGCTGGCGGCGCGCGCCTGGCCGAAGCCGAAGCCCTCAAGATAGCCCCCGTCGCCGCGCAGCTTGGCGATCATCTCCTGGTGGCGCTGCCGCCGCTCGGCTGGCGTCGGCGTCACCTGCAGGTCACTCGCGGTGATGCCGGGGAAGGTGAAGGGCAGCGGCCGCGCCAGGCCCCGGGGACCGCCGGCGGCAAGGGCCTGCGGCGAGAGGCTGAGGCCGCCGCTGTCCTGCGCCAGACCCGGCGTTGCGGCGGCAAAGGCGGCGAGCAGCGCCAGCGCGGGGATGACGGGACGCATCGGGAGACTCCTTTCTCGGCACTGCCGGCAGGCTGCCCTGGCGACACGGCCGCCGCTGTGGCGCGGGCCACAGGCGGGCGCATTCAGTCCTCGAGATCGAGATCCAGCCGCTCGGTGCGCAGCCGCAGCTTGCCGGCCTCGCGATCGAGCTGCAGCCGCCCGGCCGCGCCCTGCCGCTCCAGCCAGAGGCGGCGGGCCGCGGGCTGCCCGGCCTGATCCGGCGCCCGGTTGCCGAATTCCTGGACGACATCGCCCTTGCCCGAGACGCAGACGGTGCGGCCATCGACGGTCTGGCAGCTCGTGCCGCCGGAGCCGGAACAGGTGACATTCCCGTTGACCGAGTGGCATTGCAGGGTCTCGGCCATCGCCGGCTGGCAGAGCGGGCCGGCACCGAGCAGCAGGAGGGAGGCAAGGCGGAGGGCGCGATGCATGATGGGCTCCTCGCTGGACCATGGTCAGGCCGGCCGTGCCGCGTGACCATGCACCAGTCCCTTGGTTTCCGGGCATCCTGACCGCCGCGCGTTTCCGCCCGGACGGGATCTGCTCCGGCGGCATCCGCCGGCGCGTGGCCGCCTGCCGCAATCCTCGCGGCGCGCCACCTGCGATGGGCGCCTCGCCCGGAGCGGGCCGCACGGGCCGGGGAGGATACCCCCAAAGGGAGATAACTCCCCGCCCGGCGGACCCGCCCCAGGGAAGCCCGGCGCCGCCGGACGGCCCCCGCCTCAGCGTCCCGTCTGGGCGAGGATCCGCTGCCCGGCCTGGCTGTTGCGGCCGGCAGCGAGGTTGACGCCGCGGGCCAGGGTGGTGGTGGCCAGCACCCCGCGCGTGCCGGCGGTCTCGATCGACTGCTCGGCGCGGGCGCGGGAGCCGACGGAGAGGTTGACCCCGACCGTCGCCTGGGTGCTGACCAGCGGCTTGCAGCCGCCGCTGGCATCGGTGCCGAGCTGCTGCCGGGCCTGCGATCCCGCACCGACGGCGCGGTTCACCCCGACGGTGACGCTGGTCTGGGACAGGCGGCAGCCGCTCCGGTCGAAGCTCTCGACCCGGTCGAGCACCGCATCCTGGCCCCGCAGCCGGACGCCGCCGTAGTCCTGCGCCCGGGCGGGCAGCACGGCGCAGAGGGCGAGCGCCGCGGCGGCAAGCGTGACACGCATCATGGTGCGAATCTCCTGGCTGTGCCTTTCACGGTCCCGGCGCCTGGGGTCAGGGCCGGGACCGGCGCGGCTCACTGTCCGCCGATGGTGACGACCTGCTGGTCTGCGAAGGATCCCTTGCCGATGGCGGCGTTGCGGTTGCTGCCGCCATAGACCTTGTCGAGGCTGCCGCGGCCGATCGCGCTGCCGCCCATGGTCAGCACCTGCTGCTGCGCGGTGCTGTTGCGGCCATAGGCGGCGTTCAGGTTCTGCCCGCCCAGCACCGAGCTCTGCGCCCCGCGCCCGACCGCCGTGCCGCCCAGCGTCGTCACCGACTGCCCGGCCAGGCTGTTCTGGCCACGGGCCAGGTTGGCGTTGTTGCCGCCCAGCACGTAGCTCGAGGCACCCCGCCCGATCGCCGTGCCGCCCACCGTGGTGCTGTCCTGCAGCGCCGCGCTGCCACGCCCGAGCGCCAGGTTGCCGTTGCCGCCGCCCTGCGTCATCACCCGGCCGCCAGCACGCGCCATGCCACCGATCGTCGTCGCGCTCTGCCCGGCGAAGCTGTCCCGCCCCACCGCCGCATTCGTGTTGCCGCCGCCCCGGGTGATGCTCACCCCGCCGCTCTGCAGCCCCTCGGCCTGCGCCGAACCGGCAAACGCACCAAGACCCGACAGCAGCGCCAGGGCAGCAGGGAGGATCATCTTGCGCATCTCAAAACTCCTTCTCTCGTCTCTCTCCAGGGCGCCAGCCCCTCCAGGAACCAGCGGTCGCTCTCGACACCCAGACCCTACAAACCAACCCAACCAACCTCTGTGAAACACACCACACCCAACCCCTCTTTCCGTTCCAAGCCATCCAGGCGCTTTTCGGCCCGTGCTGCTCAACCCCGCGCCACGTTCCGCGGCGTGTTCCATGTGGCCATTCCGCTCAACGAGAATTGCGTTCAGGCTGCGACGCAGTGCACAGCGCGGCACCCCTCCCCTGGTCCTTTCTGCTATCGGTTCCGGAGGCGACGCGGCTGGCCGCCGGGAGGAGCAGGAGCGAGCCATGGCGCGGATACGACGCAACCCGATGGGCAGACGATGGCGAGGCTTGGCCCTGGCCGCGCTGCTCGGCGCCTGCCATCCGCGCCCGGAGACCGGCTTCGACGCGCAGCAGCCGCGCACGGCCGCGGTGCGCAACATCGGCAGCTTCACCGAATCGCTGCGCTGCATGGACGATCTCTTCGCCGCGCAGGGCAAGCGCGACATCTACATCACCACCGCCGGCATCCCGGACGCGACCGGGCTGATCGCGGCCGGCACCAAGGAGATGTTCATCAGCGCGGTCTCGCGCATGTCGGCGAAGAGCGGCGCCTTCCGCTTCGTCGATTACGACATCACCCAGCTCGACGTGCAGATCCTCTCCGAGCTGGTCGGGCTGAACCAGGATTTCGTCGCCCCCAGCTACTATGTGCGCGGCGCCATCACCCAGCTCGACAGCAACGTCCTCGCCTCCTCGAAGAGCGCCGGCCTCTCCCTCGCCCGGCTCGATCTCGGCGTCTCCAGCGACCAGGTGGTCTCCGTCATCTCGATGGACCTCAACGTCGCCAAGCTGACGACGCGGCAGATCCTGCCCGGCATCTCGGCCAACAACTCCATCGCCGTGGTGCGCTCCGGCCGCGGCGCCGATGTCGGCGGCCTGATCGGCAAGGCGGGCCTCTCCTTCAGCGTCTCGCTCGACAAGTCCGAGGGCTTCGCCCAGGCGGTGCGCAACCTGGTCGAGCTCTCCGCCATCGAGGTGCTCGGCAAGCTCGCCCGCGTGCCCTACTGGGAATGCCTGGCGATCGAGCCGACCAACCCGGCCTTCCGCACCGAGGCGCGACAGTGGTTCGACCTGATGGGGCCGGCCGAGCGCCAGCGCTTCGTCGAGGCGGCGCTGGTCCGCGCCGGCTACGCCCCGGGGGGCGGCGACCTCTCGCCGGCGATCGCCCGCTACCAGGCGGACAACGACCTGGTGCCGAGCGGGCGGATGGATTTCGAGTTGTACTACCGGCTGCTCGCCAGCGATCCCGGCCGGGCCCGCGGCACGCGGGCCGCGGCCGCCCCGCCCCCGGCGGCCCCCGCCCCGCCGGTGCCGGTGGCCGAGCCCGCCGCGGCGCCGGCGACGCCGCCGCGCCTCGCGCTCACCACCGCCCGCGGCGCGCATCCCGCCTTCCGGGTGGGCGACGCCATGGTGCTGCAGGCACGACCGGTCGGCGACGCCTATCTCTACTGCTACTATCAGGACAGCAGCGGCGAGGTCTCCCGCATCTTCCCGAACCGCTTCCAGCCGGATGCGCTGGTCGCCGGTGGGCGCGCGGTGGAGGTGCCGCCCGCCGGCGGCGCCTTCACCATCCGCTTCGACCGGCCGGGCCGGGAGCAGGTGGCCTGCCTCGCCGCCGACCGCGAGGTCGGGCTGTTGCTCCCGGCCGCCCTCAAGCGGCAGGATCTCGAACCGCTGCCGCTCGGCAGCCTGGATGACGTGGCGGCACGGTTCCGCGGCATTGCCGGCGTCCGCGTCGAGGATGTCCGGCTCCCGATCGAGGTGACCCGATGAGGCACGGAGCACGCGACCGCCCACCCCTGATGCGGTGGGCCTGGCTGCTGATCATCCTGGTCGTGCCGGCTGTCCTGGCCCCGGCTCCCGGCCCGGCGCAGCCGGCGCCGCCGCCCGATCGCCGCATCGCGCTGGTGATCGGCACCGGCACCTATCAGAGCGCGCCGGCCCTGGCGAACCCGGTGAACGACGCACGGGCGATCGGCGAGGCGCTGCGGCGCCTCAATTTCGAGGTCGACGAGGTCTACGACCCGGATTTCCGCAAGCTCACCCGCGCGGTGCGCGAGTTCGGCGTCAAGGCGCAGAAGGCCGATGTGGCGGTGGTCTACTATGCCGGCCATGGCGTGCAGGTGGGGCGGGAGAACTACCTGCTGCCCGCCGATGCGCGGCTGGAGCGCGAGCGCGACCTGCTCTACGAGGCCCTGCCCCTGGAGCTGATCCTCGGCGAGGCCTCGCAGGCGCGCAAGATCGGCATCGTCCTGCTCGATGCCTGCCGCAACAACCCCTTCGTCGACCGCATGTCGCGCGCGATGACCATCGCCGGCCGCGGCTCCGCCTCGCCCGGCCTCGCCCGCGTCGACAACGTGCCGCGCAACACCATGGTGGTGATGGCGACCAAGGCCGACCAGATCGCCGAGGATGGCGGCGGCGACCACAGCCCCTTCGCCGAGGCGCTGCTGGCGCATTTCCAGATCCCCGGCCTCGAGCTCAGCCTGTTCTTCCGCAGCCTGCGCGACACGGTGCTGCGCGCGACCGGCAACCGGCAGGAGCCCTACATCTTCAGCTCGCTCGGCGCCGAGCCCTTCTATTTCTATCCGCGGCCGCCCAACCGGCCGCCGGCGCTGGCCGCCATCCCGCCGCTCGAGCTGCGCGACAGCGCCGGGCCGACGCCGCTGCCCATCGCCCGCCCGACCGACCCGGACCAGGACCCGCTCTCCGTCCGCATCACCGGCCTGCCCCGCTCGGGCGAGGTGCGGGTGGAGGGGCGCGCGGTCGCGCCCGGCGCAGTCTTCGCCGCCGACCGCTTCGCCGCCGCCACCTACAAGCCCGATGGCAGCGCCACCGGCCCGGTCGGCACGCTCGACATCCTGGTCGAGGACGGGCGCGGCGGCAGCGTCATGGGCAGCCTCGCCATCACCGTCCTGCCCTCCAACCGGCAGCCGCTGGTCGAGTCGCCGCGCAAGCTGCGCATCTTCACCGGCGGCCTCGAGATCGCCCGCCCCGAGGATCCGGACGGCGATGCGGTGACCGTGCTGGTCCGAGGCCTGCCGCGCGGCATCGTGCGCAACGGCGTCGCGGTGCTCCGCGGCGGCGAGCGGCTGCGGCCGGAGGAGCTGGCCGGGCTGGTCTACATCCCCGAGCCCGGCTTCACCGGCGCGGCGGGCAGCTTCGTCTACCAAGCCGAGGATGGCCGCGGCGGCAAGGCGGAGGGCACGCTCGAGATCGAGGTGATGGACGCCGCGGAGGCGGCGGCGCAGCTGGCCGAGACGGCGCTGTGGGAAAGGCTGCGCAGCACCGGCCGGGCCGAGGATGTCGACGCCTTCCTCCGGCTCTACCCGAATTCGCGCTTCGCGGCGGCGGCGCAGCGCCGGCTGGCCGAGTTGCGCGGCCCGACCCAGCCCGGGGCGGCGCCGCAGCTTGCCCTCGCCACGCCCGCCCCGCCGCGCCCTGCCGCGCCGGCCCCGGCCGCCGCGCCATCGGCCGCGCCCGAGCCCGTCCAGGCGGCGCCCCGCACCGGCGCCGACCGCATCGCCGGGTTGCAGACCCCACCGGTCCGCCCGGCGCCGGAGCCGCGCGCCATGCCGACGCCGCCCCCGGCCGCCGCAGCGGGCGGGAAGTATTTCCAGGACTGCCCGACCTGCCCCTGGATGGTGCGGCTGCCCGCCGGAACGCTGCAGATGGGCCATGGCGCCAGCGACGCCGCGGCAAGGCCGGTGCGCGCGGTGACGATCCGCGGCTTCGCGCTCGGGCAATTCCCGGTCACCGTCGCGGAATGGAAGGCCTGCGCCGCCCAGGGCGGCTGCGGCGCGCTGCCGCGCCTGGCCCTGGCCGAGGACAGCACGCCGCTGCACAACGTCAGCTGGGACGATGCGCAGCAATACCTCGCCTGGCTGTCCAAGGCGACCGGCCGCGCCTACCGGCTGCCGAGCGAGGCGGAATGGGAATACGCCGCCCGCGCCGGCACCCAGACGCGCTATTGGTGGGGCGACCAGCTCGGCGCCGGCCTGGCCAATTGCGCCGATTGCGGCGGCACGCAGGACCCGCGCGGGCCGATGCCGGTGGACAGCTTCCAGCCCAATGCCTTTGGCCTGCACGCCATGCTGGGCGGCGTGGCGCAATGGGTGCAGGATTGCTGGGTGCCGACCTACCAGGGCGCCCCGAATGACGGCTCGGCGCGCGAGCAGCGCAGCTGCATGCGGCGGGTGCTGCGCGGCGGCTCGTTCCGCTCCGGCCGCGACGAGATCCTGCCGGTGGCGCGCAATTTCTACGATGCGCCGGTGCGCTACCAGGCCAACGGCTTCCGCGTCGCGCGCAACCTCGACTGACCCCTTGGCGCCGGGCGCAAACCTCCGCAAGGCCGCGAACGGGCCTTGCGGAGAAGGGCCAGGCCGCTTCCCGGCGCGCCTCGCGCCCGCGCCCTACTGCGTCTCGCGCGCCGCGGCCTGCGGCCGGCCCGGCCGCACCGTGATGGTGATGCGCTTCGACATCACCGGCGGGTCCTGCGGCACGTGGTCCGCATCGCCCATCAGCAATTGCAGGGTATGCGTCCCGGGCGGCAGCTCCAGCATCGTCTCGGTCTGGCCGAGGCCGAAATGCAGATGGTTGCGGTCGTTCGGGATCGGCTTGTTCAGGTCCGGCAGGTCGACATCGACCAGCAGGTGGTGGTGGCCGGTATTCGCCTTGGTGACGCCCGCGGGGGCGACGCCGAAATTGCGCGTGCCGAACCAGACCTTGAAGCGGGTGCCATAGATCACCTGCCGGTCCTGCGGCCAGCCGATATAGACATAGGCGTCGGGCGGCGCGCTGCCGCGCTGCCGCGGCGCCTCGGCCGGCGGGGCGGCGGGAGCGGGAGCGGGGGCGGCGGCATCATGCGCATGGTCCGCCGGTTGGCCCTGGCTGCGCGCCGTGGCGGGAAGGGCGGCCGCGCCGAGCAGAAGGAGGCGTCGCGTGAAGGCCATGGCCTGTTTCCTCCTCAACCGCCGGGCGCCGGCAGGACGGTGACGGTGATCCGCTTGCTCATCAGCGGCGGATCGTGCGGCACATGGTTCTCGTCGCCGAGCAGCATCTGCAGCGTGTGCCGGCCCGGCGGCAGGTCGAGCCGCGCCTCGGTCTGGCCGAGGCCGAAATGCAGGTGGTTGCGGTCGTTCGGGATCGGCTTGTTCAGGTCCGGCAGGTCGACATCGATCAGCAGATGGTGGTGGCCGGTCATCGGCTTCTCGACGCCCGCCGGCGCGATGCCGCCCTCGCTCAGCCCCATGCGCACCCAGAAGCCGCCGCGCACCACCTGACCGTCGGCCGGCCAGATGATGTAGACTTTCGCAGTCTCCGGCATCGGGTGGCGCTGTGCCAGTGCCGTGGGTCCGGCCAGCAGCAAGGCGGTGCCGAGGCCGGCTCCCAACCCTGCCCCCAGCCTTGCGAGGAGTTGCGCGCGCGTCATCCTGGACATCCCCCTTCTGCCTGCGGCTCCCGGCGTGGCCCGCAACACTGCATGTTGCAACGGACTGCACGCCGCGGTGCCTGGGAATTCAAGGAAAGTTTGCGGGAACCTCGCGGCGGGCGCTGTGAAGCAGCTCACAGCACCCGAAGGCGGAACGGCGCAGGCTGCGCGGATGAGGAGATTGGCCATGATGCTGCGAAGGCTTCCGGCGATCGCCACGGCGCTGCTGCTCGGCTGGACCATGGCGGGCGCGGCGCGGGCGGCGGAGAGCGCGGTGCTGCTGGGCGCGACGGCGCCAGGCTATGCCCCCGGCATGGTGCTCGGCGCCAGCGACCGGCTGGCGGTGCCCGAAGGCGCCAGCGTCACGCTGCTGCTGCGCTCCGGGCAGATGCTGCGGCTGCGCGGCCCGCTCGAGACCGCGCTCGACCGTATCGAGCCGGTGCGGCCGGATGGCTCCGCCGCCGCCCTGGCCGAGGCCTTCCGCCTGCGCGGCATCGATGCCAGCGCCATCGGCGCGACGCGCGCCGCCGCCCTCGGCCGCCGCGCGCCGCGGCCGGCCGAGGTGGCGGTGGAGCTCGAACGCTCCGGCACCTGGTGCGTCGGCGGCGCCGACACCGTCTGGCTGGCGCGCCCCGCGACCGAGCCGGCGGAGCTTGGCCTGCGCCGCCGTGGCAATCTCCGCCGCATCGCCTGGCCCACCGGCGCGCCGCGCGTCGAATGGCCCGCCGACCTGCCGATCGAGGATGGCGACGCCTTCGAGGTGCTGGCGGATGGCCAGAAGCGGGCGACGCTCACCTTCCGCACCCTGCCGGCCGCGTCAGGCAGCGAGGGCGCGGAGATCGCCGAGGGCATGCTGCTTGGCTGCCGCGAACAGAACGAGGCGGCGCTGCGCCGCCTCGCCCGGGCCAGCCTCGCGCCCGAGCTCTGGCTGAGCACCGAGCGCGGCCGCGCGCCCATCTATGCGCCGGGCGAGCGGATCGGCCTGGTGGCGATGGCCGATGCCGATGGCTGGCTCTACTGCGTCTCGACCCGCGCCGATGGCAGCGCCGTCGCAGTCTTCCCGGCCGGGGCGACGGGCGGCGCGCGCCTGCCGGCCGGCCTGCCGGAGCGCCTGCCCGGCCCGCGCCAGGCGAACCCGCTGCAGGCCGGTCCGCGCGGGATGCAGGAGGTCTCCTGCTGGCTCGCCGACCGCGATATCGGGCCGGAGCTGCCGCATGCGCTGCTCGATGCCGCCGGCACGCGCCTGCCGGAGCGGCTGGCCGCCGACATCCCCGGCGCTTTCGCCGGCATCGGCGGCCGCATGGCGCGCGCCACGCTGTCGATCCGGGTGGAGTGAGGCCGACGGCGCCTCAGCAGGGTTCGATCAGACGCTTGCGGCCGGTGCGCGCCGGCGGCGCCGGCAGGCCCCGGAGCACCCGGGCGAGGGTCCCGCGCGTCTCGGCCGGGTCGATGACGTCGTCATAGGCGAAGCGGCCGGCGACCTCGAGCGCGGTGTTGTAGGCGCGCAGCTCCTCGGTGCGGCGGCGGTGCAGCATGGCGCGCTCGGCCGGGTCCTCCACCGCGGCGAGTTCCTGGCGGTGGATGATGCTGGCCGCGCCCTCCAGCCCCATGCCGCCGAACTCGGCGGTCGGCCAGGCGAGCAGGATGCTCGGATGCAGCGGCCGCGAGCCCATGATGTAGTAGCCGAGGCCATAGGCCTTGCGCAGCACCACGGTCAGCAGCGGGATGCTGGCATTGGCCAGCGCCGTCAGCATGCGGGCGCTGCGGCGGACGAGGCCGGTCTTCTCGATCTCCGGCCCCACCATCAGCCCCGGCGTGTCGCAGAGCACCAGCAGCGGGATGTCGAAGGCATCGCAGATCTGGATGAAGCGCGCCGCCTTGTCGGCCGCCGGCCCGTCGATGGCGCCGGCGAGGAACATCGGCTGGTTGGCGATGACGCCGACCGCCCGGCCCTCGATCCGCAGCAGCGCCGTCACCATGGCGCGGCCATGGCCGGCTTTCAGCTCCAGCACGCTGCCCCGGTCGGCGAGGCCCTGGATCACCTTGCGCACGTCATAGGCGCGCCGCGGGCTCTCCGGCACGATGTCCCGCAGCGCGGCCGGGTCGGGCGCCTCGCCCGGCGCGGCGGGCGGGCCGAAATAGCCGAGATACTGCCGCGCCGCCGCGATCGCCGCCGCCTCGTCCTCCACCACCAGGTCCACCGCGCCGGAGGCGGCATGCACGGCGGCCGGGCCGATCTCCTCCGGCGTCAGCTTCAGGCCGAGCGCCGCCTCGACCAGCGGCGGCCCGGCCATGCCCATGCAGGCCTCGCGCGTCGCGATCAGCAGGTCGCACATGCCGGCGAGGTTGGCGTGGCCGGCGAAGGCGCGGCCGGGGACGATGCCGATGGTCGGCACCAGGCCGGAGAGCCGCGCGAAGGTGACGAAGGTGGCGGAGGCGCCACGGCCCTCCACCTTCATGTCGTGCGGCCGCGCGCCGCCGCCATCCAGCCAGCAGACCACCGGCAGCCGGTGCTGCTCGGCATGCGCCAGCATGCGGCTGATCTTCGCATGGTTGTTGGCGCTCTGCGTGCCGGCATGGACGGTGTAGTCATAGGCCACGATGTCGACGGCGCGGCCGCCCATCTGCGCCATGCCCATGACGAGGCCATCGGCGGCGCCCGCCATGCCGGCCAGCGCCGGGCGCACCAGCCCGCCATATTCGACGAAGCTGTCGGGATCGGCGAGGCCGGCGATGGCCTCCCGCGCCGTCCAGCGGCCGCGCCGCCGCTGCTTCGCCACCGCCTCCGGCCGCGCCGCGTCGAGGATCGCCGCCCGCGCCTGCAACACCGCCTGCAACGCCGGACGCTGCCCGCCGCCCTCGCCATCCGCCATGCCGTCCCGCTCCGTCACTGCGCCCGGATATCCGCGGCCTGGATCACGCCGCGAAAGGTGGCGCGGTTCTCCTCCATCAGCGCGTTCAGCGCCGCCGAATCCGCGAAGCGCGGCACCAGCCCGTTCTCCATGAACTTCTCCCGCACCCGCGGCTCCTCCACCGCCTGCCGCACCGCCGCCTCCCACCGCCCGATGACGCTCTCCGGCAGGCCGCGCGGAGCGCAGAGGCCGAACCAGGCATAGGTCTCGAAGCCCGGCACGTCGCGGGCGATCAGCGGCACATCGGGGAAGAAGGTCTGCGCCAGCGGATCGCCGAGGCCGATCAGCCGCAGGCTGCCCTGGCGGATCTGCCCGATGGTGTCGCCGAGATTGGTGATGGTGAAGCCGATGCGCCCGCTGACGAGGTCGAGCAGCGCCGGCTGCGAGCCGCGATAGGGCACGTGCACCATGTCCGTGCCGGTCTTCTGCTTCAGCAGCTCGGTCGAGAGGTGCTGCACCGAGCCGATGCCGGGCGAGGCGTAGCCGATCTGCCCCGGCGCCTGCCGCGCGGCGGCGAGGATGTCGTTGACGCCGTGCCAGGGGCTGTCCGGCGACACCACCAGCCCGAAGGTGGTGCGGGCCATCATGGCGAGGCCGATCAGCTCCTTCGCCGGGTTCACCGGCAGGCGCAGGCCGGGCAGCTCGGTGACGATGGTCATGTTGCCGGTGGTGCAGAACAGCACGGTATGGCCGTCCGGCGCGCTTTTCGCCGCCGCCTCGGCCGCGACCAGGCCATTCGCCCCGGTGCGGTTCTCGACCACGACCGGCTGGCCGAACCGGGGCGAGACGGCCTCGGCCAGCAGCCGCGCCGCGATGTCGCCCGAGCCGCCCGGGGCGAAGCCGTAGAGCATGCGCACCGGGCGGTCCGGGAATTCCGCCCGCGCCAGGCCGCTCCAGAGCAGCCATGCCATGGCGATGCCGAAGACTGCCCGCATCGGCCCTTCCTCCCCCGCCCCGCCTTGCCATGGCGGGCCCTTCTGCCGCCATCCTGCCGGGGCGCGCCGGCGGCGCCAAGAGATACTTGCTAGTTGACCAGCAAAATACCTAGGCTTGCACAAGCGGCCGCCAGGGCAGATCGCGGTGGAACCGGGGCGCCGGAAGCGCAGCCCAGCCCCGCCATCGGCACGCCGGAGCAGGCCGCCGGGGAGGAACGCCGTGCCATGACGGAGCGCCGAGGTGGCTGACCCAGGCGACGTGCCGCGCCTCGATCCGCGCATGCCGCCGCTCGACCGGTGCGTGCTGCGTCCGCTCCTCGAACGCCATGCGCGGGAGCGGCCGGAGAAGGAGGCCGTCGCCTTCGAGAACGGGCCGAGCTGGAGCTATGCCGAGTTGCGGACCCGCGTCGCGGCCGTGGCCGCCGGGCTGCAGCGCCAGGGGCTGCGCCAGGGCGACCACCTGCTGATCTGGCTACCGAACGGGCCCGAGGCGCTGCTGCTCTGGTTCGCCGCCAATTGGCTCGGCGCGGTGCAGGTGCCGCTCAACATCAGCTATCGCGGCCGCATCCTCGAACATGTGCTCGGCCTCGCCGATGCCGCGCTGATGGTCGCCGATGCGGCGCTGCTGGAGCGGCTGCAGGGGATCGCCCTGCCGCCGGCGCTCAGGCGCGTCGCGGTGGCCGGCGGCCCGGTGCGGCCCATCGCCGGCCTCGATGTCTTCGATGCCGAGGCGATCCTCGCCGCGACCGGCGAGCCGGCGCCGCCGCGCCCGATCATGCCCTGGGACACCCAGAGCATGATCTACACCTCCGGCACCACCGGCCCCTCCAAGGGCGTGCTCTGCTCCTACATGCACTACGCCAGCAGCGGCATGGCCTTCCCCTTCGTGCGGGAGGCGGATCGCGGGCTGGTCACCCTGCCGCTGTTCCACATGGGCGGCACCGGCTCGGTCTATCGCTACCTGCTGCACGGCGCGACGCTGGTGGTCGCGGAAGCCTTCCGCACCGGCAGCTTCTGGGAGGTGGTGCGGCGGGACCGGATCACCTGCGCCTCGCTGCTCGGCGCCATGACCGCCTTCCTGGTGAAGGCCCCGCCCTCGGCGCGCGACCGCGACCACACGCTGCGGGCGCTGACCATCGTGCCGCTGACCGAGGAGGCGACGCTCTTCCGCGAGCGCTTCGGCGTCGAGGTCTGGACCACCTTCAACATGACCGAGATCGCCTGCCCGATCTTCAGCGAGGCGAACCCGACCCGCATCGGCAGTTGCGGCCGGCCGCGCCCCGGCATCGCCGCCCGCATCGTCGACGAGCATGACTGCGAGGTGCCCGTCGGCGCGGTGGGCGAGCTGGTGCTGCGCAGCGAGGCGCCCTGGTCCATGAACCATGGCTACCACCGCAACCCGGAGGCGACGGCGCGGGCCTGGCGCAATGGCTGGTTCCATACCGGCGACGCCTTCCGCCGCGATGCGGCGGGCGAGTTCTACTTCGTCGACCGGATGAAGGATGCGATCCGCCGGCGCGGCGAGAACATCTCCTCCTTCGAGGTGGAGGCCGAGCTCTGCGCCCATCCGGCGGTGCGGGAGGCGGCGGTGGTCGCCGTGCCGAGCGAGTTCGCCGAGGACGAGGTGCTGGCGATCCTTGCCCCCGTTCCCGGCGCGACCATCGAGCCGCGGGAGCTGATCGCCTTCCTCACGCCGCGCCTGCCGCATTTCATGGTGCCGCGCTACCTGCGCATCCTGCCCGAGCTGCCGAAGACGCTGACCTCCAAGGTTGAGAAGCACCGGCTGCGGGCGGAGGGGATCACGCCCGAGACCTGGGACCGCGAGGCCGCCGGGCTGCGCCTCCGGCGCGAGACGCTGGCGCGGGAGGCCGGCTGATGCGCGCCCTCCTCGCCCTCCTGCTCGGCCTCCTCGCCCTGCCTGTCGCGGCGCCGGCGCAGGAGCCCGCGGCCCGGCCGCCGCGGCTGATGGCCGGCTTCGCCGCCGGCGGCACGCTCGACATCCTCGCCCGGCTGATGGCCGAGGGGATGACGCCGCTGCTCGGCCAGCGGGTGATCGTCGAGAACCGGCCCGGCGCCAATGGCATGATCGCGGCGGAGGCGGTGGCGCGCGGCCCGGCGGATGGCGCGACGCTGCTGGTCTGCCCCACCGGCAGCATGACCATCAGCCCGCAGCTTCCCGGCCTGACCCTGCCGATCGACCCGGTGCAGGACCTCGTCCCCGTCGCCAACATGATCACCACCCAGCATGCGATGGTGGTCGCGGCGAACGCGCCCTGGCGCAGCGTGGCGGAGCTGGTCGCCGCGGCGCGGGCGCAGCCGGGCACGGTCAGCTATGCCACCGCCGGGGCCGGCTCCGGCCAGCAATTGTCGGGCGCCTGGCTGGCCCGGCTCACCGGCACGGAGATGGTGCCGGTGCCCTATCGAGGCATGGCGCCGGCCATGCCCGACATCATCGCCGGCCGCACCGGCTTCGCCATCACCAATATCGGCGACGTCGCCGGTCAGCTCGCCAGCGGCGATCTCCGGCTGCTGGCGGTGGCGAGCGCCGGCGGCTCGCCGCTCTTCCCCGGGGCGCCCTTCCTCGGCGACCTCGTGCCGGGGATGGAGGTGAGCACCTGGATCGGCCTCTGCGCCCCGCGCGGCGTGCCGGCCCCGGTCCTTGCCCGCTGGCAGGCGGCGGTGCACGGCGCGCTGGAGAGCCCGCCGATCCGCAGCCGCCTGCTGGAGAGCGGCATGATCCCGCGCTTCGAGGACGCCGCCGCCTTCGCCCGCACCATGGCGGCGGACCGGGCGAAATGGGGCAGCGTGATCCGGGAGGCGAAGATCCGTGCCGACTGACCCGGCGATGCTGGAGGCGCTGCTGGACCGCCGCAGGAGCTGCCGCGGCTTCCGGCCGGAGCTGCTGCCGCAGGCGCTGATCGAGCGCATCCTGGTGATGGCGCAGCGCACGCCCTCCTGGACCAACAGCCAGCCCTGGCAGGTGGAGCTGCTCTCCGGCCCGGCCTTGGAGCGGTTCCGCGCCGCGCTGCACGCCCATGCGGCAGGCGGCGCGGCGCCGACGCCCGACATCCCCTTCCCGCGCGCGTATCGCGGCGTCTACCGCGAGCGGCGCCGCGAGACCGGCTTCGGCCTCTATGGCGCGCTCGGCATCGCGCGCGAGGACATGGCAGCGCGAAACCGCCAGGCGCTGGAAAACTTCCGCCTCTTCGGCGCGCCGCACCTGGCCCTCGTCACCACCGAGGAGGCGCTCGGGACCTATGGCGCGGTGGATTGCGGCGGCTATGTCGCCACCTTCATGCTGGCCGCCGAGGCGCTCGGCGTCGCCAGCATCGCCCAGGCCGCCATCGCCGGGCATGCCGGCTTCGTCCGCCAGCAACTCGGCCTGCCGGTGGAGCGGCAGCTCGTCTGCGGCATCGCCTTCGGGCGGGCCGACCCCGACCATCCCGCCAACGCCCTCCGCACCGGCCGTGCCGCGCTTGCAGAGGCGGTCACCTGGCGCGACGACTAGAGCGTGATTGCCTGAGGTGGACTCGCCGAAGGCGTGAATCACGTGACCAAACAACGCCCTGGACCATGCTCCGCGAACCGGAGCGAGCGGATCGTGGTCCAGAATCGGCGGCGTGAACCGGCGCCGCATTTGGTAGGAAGATCGTCCATGGCTATGATCCGCGTGAATTCCGAGATGGCCGGCAGCGTCTGGAAGCTGCTGGTGGCGGTCGGCGACGAGGTGGCGGAGGGCGCCGACCTGCTGCTGCTGGAATCGATGAAGATGGAGATCCCGGTCGCCGCCCCGGCCAAGGGCAAGGTGGCGGAGATCCGCGTCGAGGAGGGCGAGACGGTCGCCGAAGGCCAGCTCCTGCTGGTCCTGGCCAGCTAGCGGCGTGACCGACCCCCGGCTTCCCGCGGCGGCGGACTGCGTGCTGCGCGCGCTGGTCGATCACCGCGCCGCGGCGACGCCGGACCGGATCTATGCGCTCTTCGATGCCGATGGCACGCGCTGGACCTATGCCGACCTCGCCCGCTGGACGCGGCGCTTCGCCGCCGGCTTCCAGCGCCTCGGCGTGCGGCAGGGCGATATCGTCCTCACCTGGCTGCCGAACGGCCCGCATGCCCTGGCCGCCTGGTTTGGGCTGAACTATCTCGGCGCCGTCTCCATGCCGGTGAACACCGCCTATCGCGGCGCGCTGCTGCAGCATGTGGTCCGCCTCTCCGGAGCCCGGCTGCTGGTCGGCGATGCCCGGCTGCTGCCGCGGCTGGCCGAGATCGAGACCGGCCCGCTGCAACAGCTCGTCGCCATCGGCGAGGCGGCGGCGCCGGTCGGCAATCTCGTGCCGCTGTCCGAGGCGGTGCTGACCGGGGTTGGCGAGGAGTCCGACCCGCCGCCGTGTCCCATCCAGCCTTGGGACACGATGGCGGCGATCCTCACCTCCGGCACCACCGGCCCGTCCAAGGCCGTGCTCTGCTCCTATGCGCAGTGGTGGGCGGCGGCGAAGGCGCACACCTATCTCGATGCCGAGGACCGGCAGATGGTGACGCTGCCGCTGTTCCATGTCGGCGGCACCTCGCCCTGCTTCAACGCCCTGGTCCGCGGCGGCTCCATCGCCATGGTCTCCGCCTTCGACACCCGCAGCTTCTGGGACTCGGTGCGGCGCACCGGCACCACGGCGATGACGGTGCTCGGCACCATGGCCTCCTTCCTGGCGAGCCAGCCGCCCTCGCCGCAGGACCGCGACCATCCGCTGAAGAAGACGGTGATCATCCCGCTGAACCAGGCGGCGCTCGAATTCGGCCGGCGCTTCGGCGTGGCGTGGTACAGCACCTACAACATGACCGAGCTCTCCTGCCCGATCTTCACCGGCCGCAACCCGGAGGCGCTCGGCAGTTGCGGCCGGGTGCGGCCGGGCTACGCGGCGCGGGTGGTGGACGAGAATGATTGCGAGCTGCCGCCGGAGGCGGTGGGCGAGCTGGTGCTGCGCAGCGACATGCCCTGGGCCCTGAACCACGGCTATCACGGCAACCTGGAGGCGACGGCCCGCGCCTGGCGCAATGGCTGGTTCCATACCGGCGACGCCTTCCGCCGCGACGCCGAGGGCAATTTCTACTTCGTCGACCGGCTGAAGGATGCCATCCGCCGGCGCGGCGAGAACATCTCCTCCTTCGAGGTGGAGCGCGAGATCGCGGCGCATCCCGATATCCGCGAGGCCGCCGTCGTGCCGGTACCGGGCGAGCATGGCGAGGACGAGATCCTCGCCATCCTGTCCTGCCGCCTGGGCCGCGCGCCGGACCCGGTGGCGCTGATCGAATTTCTTCGCCCCCGCCTCGCGCATTTCATGATCCCGCGCTTCATCCGCTTCGTCGAGGCGCTGCCGATGACGCCGACGCAGAAGGTGGAGAAGCACCTGCTGCGCGCTGCCGGCCTTACCCCCGATACCTGGGACCGCGAGGCCGCCGGCCTCCGCATCCGCCGCGAAAGGCTGGACGCGGCGCCGCTCGGGCCGCCCGGCTGATGCAGCCACAGCCCGCCACGGCGCCGCGCCGCACCCAGCGGGACCGGCGCACCGACTCCGACGGCCGCCTGCTGGCGGCGGCGCTGCGCCTCGTCGCGCGCGGCGGCTCGGCGGGCACCAGCCTCGCCGCCATCGGGCTGGAAGCCGGCTTCAGCCGCGGCCTGCCGGCGGAGCGCTTCGGCAGCAAGGTGGCGCTGCTGCAGGCGCTGATCGACCGCATGGAGGCCTGGGCCGAGGAGAACGTCTTCGCCGGCCTGCCGGAGGAGGCTGGCCTCGATGGGCTGCTCACGCGCGTCGCGGCGCATTTCCACGGCTGCATGGCGGGGCCGGAGGCGGTGGGCGCGCTCTACATCCTCTGCATGGAATCGCTCACCGTGGTGCCGGAATTGCGGCCGCGCCTCGCCGCCTATTTCCAGGGCTACCGGCGGGCCTTCGAGCATCACATCCGCTGCGGCCAGCGCAAGGGCGAGATCCGCGCCGAGCTCGATCCGGCGGTCGAGGCCTCGCTGGTGCTCGGCCTGATCCGCGGGCTGGTGACGCAATGGCTGCTCGACCGGGACTCGATCGACCTGTCGCTGGCGACCCGCGCGGCGCTGGAGAGCTGCCGCCGCTCGCTGCGCGCCGAGGCGCGCGCATGAGCGGGGGCGATCGCCTCGCCGCGGTCGAGCGCGCCCGGGCGGCGCTGCAGGATGCGTCGCGCGGCGAGGCGCTGGCCCGGCAACGCGGGCGCGGCAAGCTGACGGCGCGGGAGCGCATCGCCGGCCTGCTCGATCCCGGCAGCTTCCGCGAGACCGGCGGCTTCGCCCTGGCCGAAGCGGAGGGCGCCGGCCCGCCGCCGCAGCCCGCCGATGGCGTCGTCACCGGCACCGGGCGGATCGAGGGGCGCGCCGTCGCCGTGCTGGCGCAGGATTTCAGCGTCGCGGGCGGCAGCATCGGCCGCATCGGCACGGCGAAGACGGTGCATGCGGTGGAGACCGCCATCGCCCGCGGCCTGCCGCTGGTGATGCTGCTCGATGGCGGCGGCCATCGCATCCAGGATGGCCAGGATGCGCGCAGCTTCGCCCATGCCAGCCCGTTGATCCGCACCCTCGCCCGCGCCTCGGGCTGGGTGCCGCTGGTCGCGCTCATGCTCGGCCCGGGCTTCGCCGCGCCGACCAATTTCGCCGGCTTCTCCGACCTCGTCGTCATGGTGCGCGGCCTGTCCACCATGGGCATGGCCGGGCCCGCCCTGGTGAAGGCGGCGACCGGCGAGGCGCTGGACCAGGAGGCGCTCGGCGGCGCGGCGCTGCAGGCCGGGGCGCAGGGGCTGGCGGATCTCGCGGTGGAGACCGAGGCCGAGGCGCTGGCCCTCGCCCGCCGCTTCCTCGGCTACCTGCCCGCCAATGCCCGCGCCGCGCCGCCGCATGCCCCCTGCGACGATCCGGCGGAGCGGCGCGAGGAGGCGTTGCTCACCCTGGTGCCGGAGGATCGTCGCAAGGGCTTCGACGTGCGCGAGGCCATCGCCGGCATCGCCGATCGCGGCAGCGTGCTGGAGCTGAAGCCGCGCCATGCGGCGAATATGGTCACCGCCCTCGCCCGCCTGGATGGCCGGCCGGTCGGCATCCTCGCCAACCAGTCGCTGCGGCTCGGCGGCATCATCGACGCGGCGGCGGCCGAGAAGGGCGCGCGCTTCATCGCCTTCTGCGACGCCTACGGGTTGCCGCTGGTCTCGCTGATCGACGTGCCCGGCTTCCTGATCGGCTCCGCCGCCGAGCGCAGCCGCCTCGGCCGGCGCAGCGCCAAGCTTCCCTTCGAATGGGCGCATGCGACGGTGCCGCGCATCTCCGTGGTGCTGCGCAAGGGCTACGGCCTCGGCTACATCGCCATGGCGGGCGGCCGCAGCATGGAGGCCGATGCCGCCTTCGCATGGCCGAGCGCCGAGATCTGCGCCATGTCGATCGAGGGTTCGGTCGACATCGCCCATCGCCGGGAGGTGGAGGCGGCCCCTGACCCGGCGGCGCACCGCCAGGCGCTGATCGAGGGCATCCGCGCCCGCACCGGTGCCCTGCGCGCGGCGGAAGGCTTCGGCCTCGACGACGTGATCGATCCGCGCGACACCCGCGCGCGGATCATCGAGGTGCTGCGGCAGTGCGAGACCCGCAGGCATGGCGGGCTGCCGCCGAAGAAGCGCGCCATCCCGCCGATCTGATACCGCCCGGGCCGGCTACTTCTTGCCCGGCAACACGCTGCTCAGCACCTGCTTGGCGGTGTTGACGATCACGCTGCCCTCCTCCGGATCCGGGCTGAGCAGGGTGGAGGTGAAAGCCTTCATCTGCGCGAGGGTGATGTGCGGCGGCAGCGGCGGCACGTTCGGGTCGGTCCTGACCTCCAGCACCACCGGCCGGTCGGCGGCGAGCGCTTCCTCCCAGGCCGGGCCCAGGCGCTCGGGATCCTCGACCAGGATGCCCCGCAGCCCGATCAGCTCGGCGAAGCGGTGATAGGGAACGTCCGGGATGCTTTGCGTCGCCTCGAATTTCGGGTCGCCCTCCTGCACCCGCTGCTCCCAGGTCACCTGGTTCAGGTCCTGGTTGTTGAAGACGCAGCACACCCAGCACGGGCTGGCCCAGTCCTTCCAGTATTTCGCCACCGTGATCAGCTCGGCCATGTTGTTCATCTGCATGGCGCCGTCGCCGACCAGGGCGACGACCGGGCGGTCGGGATGCGCGAGCTTGGCGGCGATCGCATAGGGCACGGCCGCCCCCATCGAGGCGAGGCCGCCGGAGAGCGAGGCCATCATGCCGCGCCGCATCTTCACGTCCCGTGCATACCAGTTGGCGCAGGAGCCGCTGTCGCTGGTGACGATGGCCCGCTCCGGCAGCCGCGGCGAGAGCTCCCAGGTCACCCGCTGCGGATTGACCGGCTTGGCCGACTGCATCGCCCGGTCCTCCAGCACGCCCCACCAATCGCGCACCTCCTTCTCGATCCGCTTGCGCCAGGAGCGGTCCTGCTTCTGCTCGAGCAGCGGCAGCAGCGCTCGCAGCGTCTCGGCGCTGTCGCCGACCAGGTTCACCTCCATCGGGTAGCGCAGGCTGAGCATCCCCGGATCGATATCGATCTGGACGCCGCGCGCCTGCCCTTCCTTCGGCAGGAACTCGGAATAGGGAAAGCCGGAGCCCACCATGAGCAGCGTGTCGCAGCCATTCATCAGGTCCCAGCTCGGCTTCGTGCCGAGCAGGCCGATGGAGCCGGTGACCCAGGGCAGGTCATCCGGCAGCGCCGCCTTGCCCAACAGCGCCTTGGCGACGCCGGCCTGCAGCCGGTCGGCCACTGCGATCACCTCGTCGCTCGCCTGCAACGCGCCGGCCCCGACCAGCATGGCGACGCGCTTGCCGGCATTCAGCGCCTCGGCCGCGCGATGCAGATCGGCCTCGTAGGGCACGACCTTCGGCGCCGCGTAGCCGATGCCGGAATGCACCGTGCCGTGCTTGCGCGGCGGCGCCTCATAGGGCTCGTCCTGCAGGTCGTTGGGAAAGACGAGGGCGGTGACGCGCCGCTCGGCCGTGGCGATGCGCACCGCCCGGTCGATGAGGTGCCGCACCTGCGGCGGCGTCATCGCCTGCTGCACGAAGGCGCCGGCGACATCCTTGAGCATCGCCGGTAGGTCGAGCTCCTGCTGGTAGTGCCCGCCGACCGCGGCGCGCGCCTGCTGCCCGACGATCGCCAGCACCGGCTGGTGGTCGAGCCGGGCGTCGTAAAGACCGGTGACGAGATGCGAGGCGCCGGGCCCCGAGGTGGCGAGGCAGACCCCGAGCTCGCCGGTGAACTTGGCATGGGCGGAGGCCATGAAGGCCGCCATCTCCTCGTGCCGCACCTGCACGAAGGCGATCTTGTCGGTGCCGAAGCGGTTCAGCGCCCCGAGCAAGCCGTTGATGCCGTCGCCGGGATAGCCGAAGACGCGCCGCACGCCCCAGGCATGCAGCCGCTCCCAGAAGAAATCGCCGACCGTCTGACTCATCCGGGCGCTCCGTCCTGCCGACGGGCCTGCGCGTCCATGCCGGCATGACCCGTGCTCGCGCTCTTCAACGGTCCTGGCGCGGCACCGTCGCGAGACATTCCGGCCTCTCGCGCCGGTGCCGGACGGAGCCTCTCAGCGCCGCGGCCGGGAGGCGCCGGGCTGGCCTTCGAGCCGCCGCAGCGCCCGCCGCAGCAGCCAGCCGCGCAGGCCGGTCGCCCGCTCGAGCGCCGCGCGCAGCGTCTTCAGCTCGCCCTCGGCGCGGGAGCGCGCGAGGGCGGCCTCCACGGCGAGGCCGCGGGCCACCTTCTGCCCCTCCTCGAGCTCGGCGATCCGCCGCGCCGCCAGCGGCTCGCCGGCGCCCTGCTCGAGCTGCTGGATGCGCGTGCGCGCCTGGGTCAGCTCGCGGCGCAGCCGGTCGATCTCGCTGCGCAGCTCGGCGAAGCCGCCTTCGGCCTGGGGGGCGCTCCTGCGCGGTGGGCGTCGGCTCATCGGTCCTCGCTTCCGGCCGGGCGGCGCTCAGGCCTCCGCGGCCAGCGCCACCGGGGCCAGGTCCCAGGCCTTGGCGCCGCCCGCGGGCGGGGTGCAGCGGATGGGCAGGGCATTCGGCGTGCGAACATTCGGCTCGTGCCCGAAGGCGAGCCGCAGGGCGCGGAAGAGCGCGCCATGCGCCACCACCAGCACCGGTCCGGGCTTCGCCGTCGCCCGGTTCACCGCCGCCACCGCGCGGGCGAGCAGCGTGGCGAAATCCTCCGCCCCCGCGGGCGTATAGGTCCCGGCGATCCAGTCATCGTACCAGTCGCCCATCGGCTTGCCTTCCTGCTCGCCGAAATTGACCTCCTGCAGCCCTTCGTCGAAGACGACGGGCAGGCCGAGCGCCTCGGCGGCGATCTCCGCCGTCCGCCGCGCCCGCACCAGCGGCGAGGCGATGATAGTGGCGATGCCGCCGATGCCCCGCAGCGTGCGCGCCGCCCGCTCCGCCTGGGCGAGGCCGACGGCGTTCAGGGGAATGTCGGTGCGGCCCTGGGACAGGCCCTGCGCATTCCAGTCGGTCTCGCCATGGCGCAGAAACCAGAAGGGGATCGGGGTCAGGCTCTCCGCCATGCGGTCCTCATCTTCCTCACGGGCCGGCCCCTGTTGCCGCCGCCGGCCCGTGGCGGTCAAGCCTGCCCGGCCCGGCCGGCGGCCGGAGACGCGGCAGGGACGCCCTGGTCAGGCCAGGCCTTCGGCCTTCAGCACCCGCTGCACCGAGGGCCGCGCCTTCATGCGCTCGTAGTGCTTCGCCACATGCGCCGGCAGGGGCTTCTTCAGCCGGTCGGCCCACCAGAAGGAGAGATAGAACAAGGCGCTGTCGGCGAAGGAGAACTCGCCGAGCAGCCAGTCCTTGCCCTCGAGCGCCTTGTCGAACACCCCGAGGCCCTTGGTGAAGATCTCCTCGCCGCGCGCCTTCACCGCGGCCTGGTCGTCCTCGGAGGAGGCGAAATTCGCGGGGCGGAAGATCCGCGAGAAGCCCTGCATGTGCAGCGTGGCGACGGCGTAGTCGGTGAACTCCAGCGCCCGGGCCAGGCCCTCGGCCCCCTGCGGCAGCAGCTTCGCCTCGGGGAAGGTGCTGGCGAGCCAGACGGCGATCGCCGGATACTCGGTCAGCACGCTGCCGTCGTCGCGGACCAGGGTCGGGACCTTGGATTTCGGGTTGATCGCGGTGAAGCCCGGCTGGAACTGGCCGCCATCCCGCAGATTCACCGCCTCGGCCTCGTAGGGCTTGCCGATCTCCTCGAGCAGGACATGGATGCCGATGGAACAGGCGCCGGGCGCGTAATACAGTTTCATGCGTTGTCCTCCGCAGGTCTTGGCGCGCCGAGGTTACCGGCCGCTGCCGCCTTGCACAGCCCCAACCCCGGCCTTCACGCTTGCGCGACAGGGGTTACGGCCCCGGCATGATCTGATAGGTTGATTAAGGGCGCCTGCGATCCACCGTACTGCCGGCCGAAGACACTCCACGGGGCCCCGAAGGGAAACCAACACCCGCTTCGGGATCGCCGGCGCCCGCCTTCCGAGAGCCCGCCCGCTGCGTCAGTTGAACAGCGAGGAGACGGAGCTCTCGTCGGAGATCCGGCGCACCGCCTCCGCCATCAGCGGGGCGATGGTGATCTGGCGGATGTTCGAGGAAATCCGCACCGCCTCGGTGGCCAGGATGCTGTCCGTCACCGTCATGTTCTCGATCGGCGAGGCCCCGACCCGGGCAACCGCGCCGCCCGAGAAGACGCCGTGCGTCACATAGACCGAGACGCCGTTGGCGCCGTTCTTGATGAGCGCCTCGGCGGCGTTGCACAGCGTGCCGCCGGAATCGACGATATCGTCGATCAGGATGCAATGCCGGCCGTCGACCTCGCCGATGACGTTCATCACCTCGGAGACGCCGGCCCGCGGCCGGCGCTTGTCGATGATGGCGAGATCGGTGTGCAGCCGCGCCGCCAGCGCCCGGGCGCGCACCACGCCGCCGACATCCGGGCTGACCACCATCAGCTCGCGGCCGCGGTAGCGCTCCTGGATGTCGCGGGTGAAGAGCGGCGCGGCGAAGAGGTTGTCGACCGGGATGTCGAAGAAGCCCTGGATCTGCGCCGCGTGCAGATCCATCGTCAGCACCCGGTGGGCGCCGGCCGCGGTGATGAGGTTCGCCACCAGCTTGGCCGAGATCGGGGTGCGGGAGCCGGATTTCCGGTCCTGCCGGGCATAGCCGAAATAGGGGATCACCGCCGTCACCCGCCGCGCGCTCGCCCGGCGCAGCGCATCCAGCGTGATCAGCAGCTCCATCAGGTTGTCGTTCGCCGGGTAGCTGGTGCTCTGCACCACGAAGACGTCCTCGCCCCGGACGTTCTCGTTGATCTCGACGAAGACCTCCATGTCCGCGAAGCGCCGGATGGAGGCGCTGGTCAGCGGCAGGCCGAGCGCGGCCGCGACCGCTTCGGCCAGGGGACGGTTGCTGTTGCAGGCGACGATCTTCATGGTCCGCCGGACCCTCTCTCCACGCGACCCGAGCGCCGCCGATGCACCGCTTTCCGCACGGTGGGCGGGACATATCAAGCTGACGAAACCGTGTAAATCGCGCTCGCTGCGGGGCTGTGTCCCGCCGGCCGGGCGGCTTTACCGCTTCGAAACCCTCCATGCGGCAAATCTTGCCTCCCGGCGGCGCCCTGCCCCCGCCCGCCCAGCCCGCGGGCGGCGGCAGGCCCGCCAGCGCCGGGACGGGTCACAGGAGGTGGCTGCATGGGCGGGGTGATCGCCGGGCTGAAGGCGCTCGGGC
The DNA here is from genome assembly GCF_003258945.1 of Roseicella frigidaeris. Taxonomy (GTDB): domain Bacteria; phylum Pseudomonadota; class Alphaproteobacteria; order Acetobacterales; family Acetobacteraceae; genus Paracraurococcus; species Paracraurococcus frigidaeris. Next base: position 187,964 of record NZ_QLIX01000007.1, read on the forward strand.
CGAAGCGGCTGCTCGCCCTGGGCGGCGTCGGGCTGGCCCTGCTCGGCCTCCTGGCGGCGCTGGCGCTGCGGGCCGGCGAGACGGAGATGACCCCGCTCTTCGGCGAGCTGGAGCCGCGGGATGCCGCCGCGGTCGTCGCCGCCCTCGAGCGGCAGAAGATCCCCTATCGCCTCGCCGCCGGGGGCACCCAGGTGCTGGCCCCGGCCGAGCAGGCGCCACGGCTTCGCCTGCTGCTGGCGCGCGAGGGGCTGCCGGCCGGCGGCGGCGTCGGCTGGGAGATCTTCGATCGCGGCGAGAGCCTGACCACCACGCCCTTTCAGCAGGATGTGAACAAGCTGCGCGCCCTGGAGGGCGAGCTGGCCCGCACCATCCGCGGCCTGGCCGGGGTGCGCGCCGCCCGCGTGCATCTGGTCCTGCCCCGGCGCGAGGCCTTCTCGCGCGAGCGCGGCGAGGCGCAGGCGAGCGTGGTGCTGGCCATGCAGGGCACCCAGCGGCTGGATGCCGAGGGCGTGCAGGCGGTGCTGCACCTGGTCGCCACCGCCGTGCCGGGGCTGAAGCCGCAGCACATCTCCATCGTCGACAGCCGCGGCACCCTGCTCGCCCGCGGCGGCCAGACCCTTGCCGGCGCCGCCATGACCCAGTCGCAGGAGGAGCTGCGCCGCGCCCAGGAGATGCGGGTCGGCCGCGCCGTCGAGGAGCTGCTGGAGCGCAGCCTCGGCGCCGGACGGGTGCGGGCCGAGGCGACGGTCGAGATGGATTTTGACCGTATCGAGACGCGCGAGGAACGCTTCGATCCGGACAACCAGGTGGCCCGCAGCCAGCAGAGCAGCAGCGAGCAGAACCGCGGCGCCGAGCCGCCGCCGACGACCGTCGCCGGCAACTTGCCCGGCGCCGAGCCCGCCGGCGGGGGCGCCAGCCAGGAGAACCGCTCGGAGGAGACCACGAATTTCGAGATCGGCCGCACCACCCGCAGCACGCTGCGCGAGCATCCGGTGATCCGCCGCATCTCCCTCGCCGTGCTGGTCGATGGCGTGACCGAGCCGGCCGAGGGCGGCGGCGCGCCGCGCTGGCGCGAACGCAGCGCCGAGGAGCTGGCCCGCATCGCCGCCCTGGCGCGCAGCGCCATCGGCTTCGACGAGAAGCGCGGCGACAAGGTCGAGGTCGTCTCCATGCGCTTCGCCGAGGAGGCGGTGAGCACCGAGCCGGCCGAGGGCTTCCTCGGCCTGCCGCTCTCCCCTGCCCTCGGCGCCCGGCTGGCCGAGAGCGCCATGCTGGCCCTCGTCGCCCTCATCGCCATCCTGCTGGTCGGCCGCCCGGTGGTTGGCCGCATCACCGCGAGCCTGATGCCGGTGCCGGTGCCGGCGCTGGCCGGGGCGGACGGCGCCCCGGTGGGCGCCTCCGTTGGCGCGGCGGAGGCGGCGGCAGCGCTGCCCGGCGGCGAGACCGCCGCCCTGCCGCCCGGCGCCGCCGGCGAGGGCATGGTCAGCCTCGCGCATGTGCAGGGGCAGATGCGCGCCTCCTCCCTCCATGCCCTCGTGCATCTCGTCCAGAGCCACCCGGACGAGAGCCTCGCGGTGATCCGACGGTGGCTCGACCCGGAGAACGCCCGATGAGGTCCGCACCATGACCGGCAGCCGCCCGCTGACCGGGCCGCAGAAGGCCGCTGCCTTCATGCTCGCCCTCGGCGAGGAGCATGCCGCCGCGCTCTTCGCCCGCATGCACGAGGACGAGATCCGCGACCTCTCGGCCGCCATGGCCTCGCTCGGCACCGTGCCGGCCGCGGCGATCGAGGAGCTCTGCCGTGAATTTGGCGACAATCTCGGCCAGGCCGGCGCCCTGGTCGGCAGCTACGAGAGCACCGAGCGGCTGCTGCTGAAGACGCTGCCGAAGGAGCGCGTCGCCCAGATCATGGAGGAGATCCGCGGCCCCGCGGGCCGCACCATGTGGGACAAGCTGGGCAACGTGAACGAGGCGGTGCTGGCGAACTACCTGAAGAACGAATACCCGCAGACCGTCGCCGTCGTGCTCACCAAGGTCCGCAGCGACCATGCGGCCCGCGTGCTCTCCCTGCTGCCGGAGGGCTTCGCCATGGAGGTCGTCATGCGCATGCTGCGCATGGAGACGGTGCAGAAGGAGGCGCTCGAGGGCGTCGAGCGGACGCTGAAGGCGGAGTTCATGTCGAACCTCGCCCGCTCGCAGAGGCGCGACGCGCACGAGATGATGGCGGAGATCTTCAACAACCTCGACCGCCAGGCCGAGAGCCGCATCCTCGCTGCGCTCGAGGAGCGCAACCGCGAATCGGCCGAGCGCATCCGCGGCCTCATGTTCACCTTCGAGGATCTGCAGCGGGTGGACGGTGCCGGGCTGCAGGCGCTGTTGCGGGCGGTGGAGAAGGACAAGCTGGCCCTGGCGCTGAAGGGCGCCTCGGAGCAGCTGCGCGAGATGTTCATGCGCAACCTCACCGAACGGGCCGCCAAGCTGCTGCGCGACGACATCGCCGCCCTCGGCCCGGTGCGCCTGCGCGACGTGGACGAGGCGCAGGCGACCATCGTGCTGCTCGCCAAGGACATGGCGGCGCAGGGCCAGATCCAGCTCCAGGACGGCCGCGAGGAGGAGATGGTGCCATGAGCGAGGCCTGGCTGCCGCTCCGCACGCCGGTGCGCCCGGCGCCGCCCTTCGAACCGACACTGCCCGCGGCGGCCGCGCCGGCGCGGCCGCGCCTCGCCCTCGTCATCCCGGATTTCGACGCGCCGGCGGCACCGCCGCCGCCCGCCCCCGACGCCGCCCAGGCCGAGGCGGAAGCGGCCGCCCAGGCCGCCGCGGCCCTCGAGGCCCGTCTGGCCGCGGCGCGCGAGGCCGGGCTTGCCGAAGGCGAGGCGCGTGCCCGCGCCGAGGCCGCCGATGCTCTCGCGGCGCGGGAGGCGGCGGCGCTGGAGCGCATCGCGGCGGTGCTGGACGCGGCGGCAGCCGAGGCGCGCGACGCGGCGCCGGAGGCGGCCGAGGCGCTGGCCGGGCTGCTGCTCGCCGCCCTCGACGCCGCCCTGCCCGAAGCCGCGGCCAGGCTCGCGCCCGAGGCGGCGGCCCGTCTCGCCACCGAGCTGCGGCCGCTGCTCGAGGAGGGCATCGCGGTGACGCTGCGCGTCGCGCCAGGATGCGCCGCCGCGGCGGCGGCGCGCATCGGCGATGCGCGACTCGCCGTCACCGAGGATCCGGCATTGCCGCCGGGCGATGCCGCCGCCGCCTGGCGCGGCGGCGGGGCGGCGCTCTCGCTCGCGGCGCGGCGCCAGGCCGTCGCCGGGTTGCTGCACGCATTCGATCTGCTGGAGGGCTAAGGGCATGGCGGAGGGCGCTGGCTTCGAATCGATGACGGCCGCGGAGGCCGGCGGCGCGCGCGCCGCCACGGGCAACGCCGCCCGCGACCTCGAGGCGGTCTACGACATCCCGGTGCAGGTCAGCGCCGTGCTCGGCCGCGCCACCATGCAGGTTTCGCAGCTCCTCAAGCTCGGCCGCGGCGCGGTGGTGGAGCTCGACCGCAAGCTCGGCGAGGCGGTGGACATCTACGTCAACAACCGCCTCGTCGCGCGCGGCGAGGTGGTGATGGTCGATGACAACCGCCTCGGCGTGACGATGACCGAGATCGTCAAGTCGGACCGGCAGGGCTGAACGATGCCCATCCCCTCCCCAGGCGAGCGCCCATGACGCGGCTCCTCATCATCGGCGGGCTCGCGGCCGAGCTCGGCCAGGCCGCCCGCATCGCCCAGGCGCGCGGCGCCCGCATCGCCCAGGCGGATGGGCCGGCCGCGGCCCTGGCGCGGCTGCGCTCGGAAGGCGCCGACCTCGTCCTCTGCGAGCTGACCCACGACATCGCCTGGCTGATGGAGCGGCTGGCCGCCGAGCGCATCGCCTGCCCGGTCATCGCCTGCGGCCACAATGCCGATGCCGCCGCGGCGGTCCGCGCCATCCAGGCCGGCGCCCGCGAATTCCTCCCCCTGCCGCCGGATGCCGAGCTGATCGCCGCCATGCTGCAGGCGGTCTCGGGCGAGGCCGAGGGGCCGGTGCACCGCGACCCGGCGATGGGCGCGCTGCTCGCCCGCGCCGAGGCGCTGGCCCGCGCCGAGGCCAGCATCCTCGTCACCGGCGAGAGCGGCACCGGCAAGGAGGTGCTGGCCCGCTACCTCCATGCCCATTCCCGCCGCGCCCGCGGCCCCTTCGTCGCCCTCAACTGCGCCGCGCTGCCGGAGACGCTGCTGGAGAGCGAGCTCTTCGGCCATGAGAAGGGGGCCTTCAGCGGTGCCGTCGCGGCGCGCAAGGGCAAGTTCGAGCAGGCCGATGGCGGCACGCTGCTGCTCGACGAGATCGGCGAGATGGACCCGCGCCTGCAGGCCAAGCTGCTGCGGGTGATCCAGGAGCGCGAGGTGGACCGGCTGGGCGGCACCGCGCCGGTCAAGGTGGATGTCCGCCTGCTGGCCGCGACCAACCGCGACCTCGGCGCCGAGGTGCGGGCGGGGCGCTTCCGCGAGGACCTCTACTTCCGCCTCAACGTCGTCGCCCTGCACATCCCGCCGCTGCGCGAGCGGCCGGGCGATATCGGCGCCCTGGCGGCGCATTTCGCCCGCCGCTTCGCCGAAGCCAATGGACTGCCGGTGCGGCCCCTCGCGCCGGCCGCCGAGGCGGCGCTGCTGGCGCATCCCTGGCCGGGCAATGTCCGCGAGCTGGAGAACACGCTGCACCGCGCGGTGCTGCTGGCCGAGGGGGGCTGGATCGGGCCGGAGGCGATCGAGCTGACGCCCTTGCCTCCGGCCGCGCCGGCCACGGAGGCGGCCCTGGCGCCTGCCCGGCCCGGCGCGCCAGCCCTGGCCACGGCCCCGGGTGGCGTCGCCGGCCTGGTGGGACGGCGGATGGAGGAGGTGGAGCGGGACCTGATCCTCGAGACGCTGACCCATTGCCTCGGCAACCGCACCCGCGCCGCGGAGATCCTCGGCATCTCGATCCGGACGCTGCGCAACAAGCTGCACGAATACCGCGCCCAGGGCGCCCCGGTGCCGGTCGCGCCGGGCAGCGGGATGCTGCCCGTCCTTCCCGCCGGGCCGGGCCGCTAGCGCATGGGCAGCCTGGCCCTGCCGGGATGGCTGCGCGAGGTCCGCCTCGGCGGCGACGTCGCGCTCGCGCTCGGCGTCGCGGTGCTGCTGGCGGTGCTGGTGGTGCCGCTGCCGACGCTGCTGCTCGACGCCGCGCTCGCCATCTCCATCACCCTCTCCATCCTGGTGCTGATGGTCGCGCTGTTCCTGCAGCGGCCACTGGATTTCACCGCCTTCCCGCAGGTGCTGCTGCTCAGCACCCTGCTGCGCCTCGCCCTCAATGTCGCCACCACCCGCAACATCCTCACGCATGGGCATGAGGGGCCGCATTCGGCCGGCCAGGTGGTCGCCGCCTTCGGCGGCTTCCTCATGGGCGGCGACGTGCTGGTCGGCCTGATCGTTTTCGCCATCCTGCTGGTGGTGAACTTCATGGTCGTCACCAAGGGCTCGGGCCGCATCGCCGAGGTGGCGGCGCGCTTCAGCCTGGACGCCATGCCCGGCAAGCAGATGGCGATCGATGCCGATCTCTCCTCCGGCCTGATCGACGAGACGGAGGCCCGCCGCCGCCGCCGCGAGCTGGAGGAGGAGAGCGCCTTCCACGGCGCCATGGACGGCGCGGCCAAGTTCGTGCGCGGCGACGCCATCGCCGGCCTCGTCATCACCGCCATCAACCTCGTCGGTGGCCTCGGCATCGCCGTGCTGCGCCAGGGCCTCGGCATCGCCGAGGCGGCCGCCACCTTCTCCATGCTGACGGTCGGCGACGGGCTGGTCAGCCAGATCCCGGCGCTGCTGATCTCGGTCGCGGCCGGCATCGTGGTGACCAAGGGCGGCGGCGAGGAACGGGCCGACCAGGTGCTCGGCCGTCAGCTCGGCGGCGGCTGGAAGCCGATGGCGCTGGCAAGCGGCGCCGCGCTGGTCATGGCGCTGCTGCCGGGCATGCCGCTGATCCCCTTCCTGGCATTGGCCGGCGCCGCCGGCGCCACGGCCTGGACGCGGCGCGAGGCAGCGCGGCGCGGGGCCGCCGGCCCGGCCGAGGCGCCGGCCGCGGCCGCGGCCGAGCCGCCGGTCTCGGATTCGCTGCGGCTCGATCTGCTGCGGCTCGAGCTCGGCTACGGGCTGCTCTCGCTGGCCGCCGGCGAGGCGCCGCGGCTGACCGAGCAGATCAAGGCGCTGCGCCGGTCCATGGCGCAGGAGATGGGCTTCGTCCTGCCTTCCGTCCGCATCCAGGACAATCTCGAGCTGCCGCCCGACACCTACATCATCCGGATCAAGGAGATCGAGGCGGGGCGCGGCCAGCTCCGCCCGCCGCTGCAACTCGCCATCGATCCCGCGGGCGGCGTGCCGGCCATGGCCGGGGAGCGGACGACCGAGCCGAGCTTCGGCCTGCCCGCCCTCTGGATCGAGGAGGCGCTGCGCGACGAGGCGCTGGCCCGCGGCTGCACCGTCGTCGACTGCGCCGGCGTGCTGGCGACGCATCTGACCGAGGTGGTGCGCGACACCATGCCCGAGCTGCTCTCCTTCGCCGAGACGCAGAAGCTGCTCGACGAGCTGCCGCAGGAGCACCGCAAGCTGGTCTCCGAGCTCATACCCTCGCAGATCAGCACCAGCGGGCTGCAACGCATCCTGCAGGCGCTGCTGGCCGAGCGGGTCTCGATCCGCGACCTGCCGACCATCCTCGAGGGCGTCCAGGAGGCGGTGGCCGGCGGCAACCGTGGCATGGCCGGCATCCTCGCCGTGGTGCGGATGCGCCTCGCCCGGCAGCTCTCGGAAGCGGCGCGCGGCCCGGGCGGCTATGTCCCGCTCATCGCCCTCTCGCCGGACTGGGAGATCGCCTTCGCCGAGAGCCTGGCCGGCCCGCCGGAGGAGCGGCAGCTCACCATGGCGCCGTCGCGGCTGCAGGAGTTCATGCACCGGCTGCGCGAGGTCTTCGACGCCGCGGCGCATGCCGGCGAGTCGCCGGTGCTGGTCTGCTCGGGGCAGATCCGCGCCCATGTGCGGGCGATCGTCGAGCGGTTCCGCCCGGCGACGACCGTGCTGAGCCAGGCGGAGATCCATCCGCGCGCCCGCATCCGCACGGTCGGGAGCATCTAGCGCATGCGGCTCCGCCTCTTCCGCGCCCCGAGGATGGCCGAGGCGATGGCGCAGGTGCGCGCCACCCTCGGCGAGGAGGCGGTGATCCTCGAGACCCGCCGCGTCGCCGGCGGGGTGGAGGTGACGGCAGCGCTGGCCGGGCCGGCCGAGGCGGCGGCGGAGCCGGAACCCTGGCTCATCCCGCCGACGCCGCTCCCTGCCCCGCCGCCTGCCTCCCTACCCATCCCCTGGCCCCCTTCCTCGCCGCCCGCCGCGGCGGAGGCCGGGCTCGCGCGGCTGCTGGCGCGGCACAACCTGCCGCCGGCGCTCGGTGCCCGGCTCGCTGCCGGTGCCAGCCTGGAGACGGAGCTCGGCGCTTGCCTCGGCTTCGCCAGCCTGCCGAATGCGACGGCGCGCCCGCTGCTGCTGGCGGGACCGCCCGGCGCCGGCAAGACGCTCACCTGCGCCAAGCTGGCGGCGCGGGCGGTGCTCGCCGGCCAGGCGCCACTGGTGATCACGACCGATGGCCAGCGGGCCGGCGCGGCGGAACAGATGGCCGCCTTCACCCGCGTGCTCGGCCTGACGCTCGCCGTCGCGCCGCAGCCGGGCATGCTGGTCAAGGCGCTGGCGCGGCGGCAGCCCGGGCAGCCGGTGCTGATCGACACGGCGGGGTGCGACCCCTTCGATCCTGCCCAGGCGGCGGCGCTGCTCGGCCTCGCCCGCGCCGCCGACGCCAGCCTGCTGCTGGTGCTGCCGGCCGGGCTCGACCCGGCGGAGGCGGCGGAGACGGCCCGCGCCTTCCTGGCCCTCGGCGCCCGCCACCTGCTGCCGACCCGACTCGACGCCGCGCGGCGCCTCGGCGGGGTGCTGGCCGGCGCGGCGGCGGGCCTCGCCCTGACGGAGGCGGGCATCGGGCCGGACCCGGCCGGCGATCTGGTGCCGGTCGATCCCGCCTGGCTCGCGGCGCGGCTGCGGCGCGCCATGCATGCGGAGGAGGTGACATGATGCAGGCAGCCGAGGAGACCGGGTCGCTGCCGGAAGGCCGCCGCGCCGCCGCGCCACGCCTGGTCGCCATCGCCTCCGGCAAGGGCGGCGTCGGCAAGACCTGCCTGGCGATCGGCCTCGCCCAGGCGCTGGCGCAGGGCGGGCGGCGCGTGCTGCTGGTCGATGCCGATCTCGGCCTGGCCAATGTCGATGTGCAGCTCGGCCTCGCCCCCGGGGCCGATCTCACCGCGGTGCTGGCCGGCCGGATGAGCGCGGCCGAGGCGGCGACGCGGCACCCGGCGGGCTTCGCCGTCCTGCCTGGCCGCTCCGGCTCGGGCGCCCTGGCCGGCCTCGACCCGGCCCTGTTCGCGCGGCTGGAGGCGGCGCTCGGCGAGGCCAGGGCGGGGTTCGACCTGGTGCTGCTCGATCTGGGCGCCGGGCTCGACGCCGCGGTGCGGCGCCTCGCCGCCCTCGCCGATCTGCTGCTCGTCGTGGCGACCGAGGAGCCGACCAGCCTGACCGATGCCTATGCCGTGGTGAAGCTGCACCGGCGCGACCGGCCGGGCGGCGCTGCCCGCCTCGTGGTGAACCAGGCAGCGGATCGCGCCGCCGGGGAGCGAACCTGGCGCACCCTCGACCAGGCCTGCAGCCGCTTCCTCGGCGCCGGCCTGCCGCTGGCCGGGGTGGTGCGGCGCGATGCGCGGGTGCCGGAGGCGATCCGGCGGCAAGTGCCCCTGCTGACCCGCCATCCGGGCTGCGCTGCGGCGCTGGACATCGCGCAGCTGGCGAAAGTCCTGGCACCGTGACCACAGTTTTCCTCGTTTTGCAGGCGCGAAAGGAATTGCGTTGCGCTTTCGTGCGTTCCGGGGAGTATGTCGCCCCATTCCCACTTGCCCTCGGGCGGGCGCCCTCCTGCCCCGCCCCGGAGTTGTCGATGACGTTCCGCCGCCTTCTCCTGGCCGCTACCCTGGTTGTGGCGCCGTTCGTCGCCGCCTGGGCGCAGCCCGTGGAGGGACTCTATCTGGGCGCCGGTGCCGCCCTCTCCCTCACGCCCGATCTCAACGACCATGGGGTGCGGCTCAACACGCAGTCGCCCGGGCCCGGCGGCGTGCTCTCGCTCGGCTGGGGCTTCGGCAATGGCTGGCGGGCGGAGATCGAGGGCAATTACCGCTCGGAGCAGGTCGACCACATCAACCTGAACGGCCTCAGGGTCGGCAATTCGGGCAGCTATGACCGCTACGGCGTGATGGCGAACCTGCTTTTCGATTTCGACCTGTCCGGCTTCGGCATCGCCCCGAGCACCTACCAGCCCTATCTCGGCCTCGGCGGCGGCTATGTCTGGAACGACATCCGCAAGGCGAGGCTGCAGCTCGGCGGCAGCAGCTTCCGGATCGACGACACCGACCCGCAGCTCGCCTACCAGGCCATCGTCGGCGGGGCCATCGGCCTCGGCAGCATGGTGCCCGGCCTATCGCTGACGGCGGAATACCGCTTCCTCGGCACGCTCGATCCGAAATTCGCCATCACCCGCACCAGCGGGCCGGCGGTGCCGAGCGTCCCCGGCAATTTCGAGCCCGGCAACGTCAACCACTCCGTCCTGCTCGGCCTGCGCTATGCCTTCAACCCGCCTCCGGCCGCAGCCGCGGCGCCGGCCCCGGCGCCCGCCGCTCCGGTGGAGACGACCCGCACCTACCTGATCTTCTTCGATTGGGACCGCGCCGACCTCACCGAACGGGCCCGGCAGATCATCACCGATGCAGCGGGCGCCGCGCGGCGGGTGCAGACCACCCGGATCGAGGTGGCTGGCCATGCCGACCGCTCCGGCACGCCGCAATACAACCAGCGCCTGTCGCAGCGGCGCGCCGAGGTGGTCGCCAACGAGCTGGTGCGGCAGGGCATCCAGCGCGAGGAGATCGAGGTCACCGCCTTCGGCGAGACCAAGCCGCTGGTGCCGACCGCCGACGGGGTGCGCGAGCCGCAGAACCGCCGGGTCGAGATCGTCCTGCGCTGAGTGGGGGCGCCGAGGGGGGATGAGGCCGCCCCGCAGCGGCCTTGCTCAGCCCAGCACGCGGGGCTCAGCCCAGCACGCGGCCGGCCACAGCATCCAGCTTCGCCAACAGCGCCGGATCGCGCATCTCGGGCGCGGTGATGATGGCGTGGTCGAGCGCCCGGTCGCAGCCGGCAGGGCACGGGCCGCGCGGCGCGCCGAGGGCCGGAACCACCGCCCGCACCAGCGCCCTGGCCTTGTCGGCATTGCCGAGCAGGACCTTCACCACCTGATCGACCGTGACATGGTCGTGCTCCGGGTGCCAGCAGTCGAAATCCGTCACCATGGCGACGGTCGCGTAGCAGAGCTCTGCCTCCCGGGCGAGCTTCGCCTCCGGCATGTTGGTCATGCCGATGACGCTGCAGCCCCATTGCCGGTACAGCTCGCTCTCCGCCTTGGTGCTGAACTGCGGACCCTCCATGACGAGATAGGTGCCACCGCGCGTCACCGGCAGGGCGAGGCCGCGCGCCGCCGTCTCGAGCGCATCGCCGAGGCGCGGGCAGACCGGATGCGCCACCGAGACATGCGCCACGCAGCCGGTGCCGAAGAAGCTCTTCTGCCGCGCGAAGGTGCGGTCGATGAACTGGTCGACGATGACGAAATGCCCGGGCGGCAGGTCCTCGCGCAGCGAGCCGACGGCGGAGAGGGAGAGGATCTCGGTGCAACCGGCGCGCTTCAGCGCATCGATATTGGCGCGGTAGTTCAGCTCGGAGGGCGGTGTCGGATGGCCGCGGCCGTGGCGCGGCAGGAAGACGCAGCGCACGCCCTCCAGCCGGCCGAAGAGCAGCGCGTCCGAGGGCGCGCCCCAGGGCGTCTCCACCCGCCGCCACTCCCGCTCCTCCAGCCCGTCGATGTCGTAGAGGCCGGAGCCGCCGATCAGGCCGATGACGGGGGTGACGAGGTCGGACATGGCAGGGGTCTCCGGCTGGGGATGCCGATCGGGGAATGGTGAGGGTTTAGAGCAGATCGCCTTCAGAGGGAGTCATCCGAGCGCGTGCCGATGCTCGGGAAACACCAAACCGGCGCCTTGGCCGTGATCCGACAGGAGGCGGATCGCGCAAGGGTGGGATGCCCCAGGATGACCATCCCGCCATCGATGCCGCGGCGACACCCACGTCAACGATCAACAATGTTTGCGGCGGCATGGGCATGGCATGATCGCGGCGAGTCGCACCGCGGCGGGACCGCAACCGAGGAGTGTCCGCTTGCCCCGTATCCTCTGCCTCGCCGTGCTGCTGATGCCGCTGCTCGGCGCCTGCGACCGGCCGCCGGCGCCGATTCCCGATCGTGGGCTGCAGCGCGGCACCGCATTGCCCCCGCCCGGCCTCACCCCGCCGGCCCGCTGACGCCCCGCAGGGGCCACCGGACGCCTGCGGCCATTCCGCCGGCGACCGCCCCTGCATCCGCGGACGGGCGCCGCGGCCCGGAATTGCCGAGGGCCGCACGAGGCGGCCCTGCGTCATGCCCGAAGCAGCTGCGCACAGCGCCTATCAAAACCGCCGCTGCCCGTTGTCCTGCCGCGGCAGGCTGTGATGGTTCTTGGGCAGGAGGCGACTCTCTGAGGTCCCCGCAAAGCCACGACGCGGCTTTGCGGGGGCATCCTCAGTGCACGTCCGCCCAGACCTTGCGCTTCACCGCATAGGCAAGGCCGCCGAGGATGACCAGGAAGAGGACCATCTTCACGCCCATCGCCTTGCGCTGCTCGAGCTCCGGCTCGGCCGCCCAGGTGAGGAACTGCGCCACATCCTCCACCATCTGCTCGACGGTGGGCTTGGTGCCATCGGTGTACTCGACCTGGCCCTCGGCGCTGAGCGGTTGCGCCATGGCGATCTGATGGCCGGGGAAATACTTGTTGTAGTTCATCCCCGGCATCAGGGTGACGCCGGCCGGCGGGTCCTCATAGCCGGTCAGCAGGGCGTGGACGTATTGCGCGCCCCCCTCGCGGGCCTTGGTGATGAGCGAGAGATCCGGCGGCAGGGCGCCGTTGTTCGCCGCCCGCGCCGCCTGCTCGTTCGGGAAGGGGCTATGGAAGCGGTCCGAGGGCCGGCCCGGCCGCTCGAACATCTCGCCCTCGTCGTTCGGGCCGTCCTTCACCTGCACGGTTGCCGCGATGCCGCGCACCTGCGCCTCGGAGAGGCCGAGCTCCCGCAGGTTGCGGTAGGAGAGCAGGTGCATCGAGTGGCAGTTCGAGCAGACCTCCTTGTAGACCTGGAAGCCGCGCTGGGCCGAGGCCCGGTCGAAATGCCCGAACAGCCCGTCGAAGGAGAAGTTGACATGCGGCAGGGCTGTCTCCCCACCCGCGGCGCGGGCCGGGAGGGCGCCGAGGCCGGCGCCGGCGAGCAGGCCAGCGGCGACCGCGATGGCCTTGAGGGTAGCCTTCACCGGCATCACGCCTTCTCCATGGGCTTGCTCATCGCCCCGGCCGGCAGCGGCCCGCCGCCGCGGAGCACGGGCCGCGCGATGCTTTCCGGCAGCGGCAGCGGCCGCTCCAGCCGGCCGAGCAGCGGCAGGATCACGAGGAAGTAGAGGAAGTAATAGGCCGACGCCACGCGGGCGATGGTGACGAAGGGCTCCTCCGGCGGCTTGCCGCCGCAATAGAGCAGCACGAAGAAGGCGATCAGCCAGAGGAAGAGGAAGATCCGCGCCACCGGCCGGAAGCGCATGGAGCGCACCGGCGAGGTGTCGAGCCAGGGCAGGACGAAGAGGATGGCGATCGAGCCGAACATCAGCGCCACGCCGCCGAGCTTGTCCGGCACCGCCCGCAGGATGGCGTAGAAGGGCAGGAAGTACCATTCCGGCACGATATGCGCGGGCGTCACCAGCGGGTTGGCCGGGATGTAGTTGTCCGGGTGCCCGAGCATGTTCGGGAAGAAGAAGACCAGGATGGCGAAGACCGCGAAATAGGCGACCAGGCCGACGCTGTCCTTGGCGGTGTAGTAGGGGTGGAAGGGCACCGTGTCCTGCGGCCCCTTCGGGTCGATCCCGAGCGGGTTGTTGGAGCCCGTGATGTGCAGCGCCGCGACGTGCAGGAAGACGACGCCGAAGATCACGAAGGGCAGCAGGTAGTGCAGGCTGAAGAAGCGGTTCAGCGTCGGGTTGTCGACCGAGAAGCCGCCCCAGAGCCAGGTCACGATGTCCGGGCCGACCAGTGGCAGGGCGCTGAAGAGGTTGGTGATGACCGTCGCGCCCCAGAAGGACATCTGGCCCCAGGGCAGCACGTAGCCCATGAAGGCGGTGGCCATCATCAGCAGGAAGATGACGACGCCGAGCATCCAGAGCAGCTCGCGCGGCGCCTTGTAGGAGCCGTAGTAGAGGCCGCGCCAGATGTGGATGTAGACGACGATGAAGAACATCGAGGCGCCGTTGGCGTGCACATAGCGCAGCAGCCAGCCGAAATTCACGTCGCGCATGATGCGCTCGACGCTGTCGAAGGCCATGCTGGTGTGCGGCGTGTAGTTCATCGCCAGGAAGACGCCGGTCGCGATCATGATCAACAGGTTGACCATGGCGAGGGCGCCGAAATTCCAGAAGTAGTTGAAGTTCCGGGGCGTCGGGAACGTCCCGTACTCCTTCTGCATCATCGAGATGATGGGCAGGCGCGCGTCGATCCAGCGGAGGACCGGATTGGCGACGTCGCTCTCGTGCAGTCCGCTTGCCATTGCCTGCTCCTCAGCCGATCCGGATCTTGGTGTCGGATTCGAAGGCGTAGTCCGGGATCGCCAGGTTGGTCGGCGCCGGCCCCTGCCGGATCCGCCCCGAGCTGTCATAGGCGCTGCCATGGCAGGGGCAGAACCAGCCGTCGAAGGGGCCCTTGGGATCGGTCGGCTTCTGGCCGAGCGGGACGCAGCCGAGATGCGTGCAGATGCCGACCATCACCAGCCATTCCGCCTTCTTCACCCGGCTCTGGTCGGTCTGCGGATCGCGGAGCTGGTCGAGCGGGACCGCGCGGGCCTCGTCGATCTCCTTCTGCGTGCGATGGCGGATGAAGATCGGCTTGCCGCGCCAGACCGCGGTGATGGCCGAGCCGACCGCGATCGGCGACAGGTCGACCTCGGTGGTCGAGAGGGCCAGCACGTCGCGGGCGGGGTTCATCGAGCTGATGAAGGGCCAGACCAGCGCACCGACACCCACGGCGGCGAAGGACGCTGTCACCAATTGCAGGAAGTCGCGCCGGGTCCCGCCATCCTCCGGCGCCGCCGGCGCCATACTATCGGCCATGCCTCTTCGTCCCTGATCTCGGCCACGGCCGTATCCCAGGGCGGGACCGGCGGGAACCGACATGCGTTCGGCGCTCGGGCTCTGCCGGTCCGGGCATGGCCGGGCCCGCGCTACCCTTACGCGCCGCGCCGCATATAAAGGGAGGCCATGCGGGGTGGCAATCCACCGGAACCGCAATAGAACCCCGCTGGCGCAGGAGGATGCCGTGACCGACGCCCCGGACCACGCCCCGGATTTCACCCCGGAGACCGCCTCCGCCGCCGCGGGCCCGGCCGGGCATCCCCTGGCCGGCCGGGCCCGTGCCTGGTTCGAGCGGCTGCGCGACGAGATCTGCGCCGCCTTCGAATCGATCGAGGATGCGCTGGTCCCGGGCCCCGGGGCCGACTCGCCGGACCTGCCGCCCCCCGGACGCTTCGAGTACCGCCCCTGGCAGCGGCCGGAGGGCGGCGGCGGCGTCATGGGCCTGATGCGCGGCCGGGTCTTCGAAAAGGTCCGGGTCAACGTCTCGACCGTGCATGGGGAGTTCTCGCCGCAATTCCGCCAGCAGATCCCGGGGGCGGAGGCCGATCCGCGCTTCTTCGCCACCGGCATCTCGCTGGTGGCGCATCTGCGCAGCCCGCGCGTGCCGGCGGCGCATTTCAACACCCGCTTCCTGGTGACCACCCGGCCCTGGTTCGGCGGCGGCGGCGACATCACGCCGATGGCGCTCGACGCCCCCGAATCGGTGGCGGACGCCGCCCGCTTCCACGCCGCCTTCCAGGCCGCCTGCGACCGCCACGACCCGGCCTACTACCCGCGCTTCAAGGCCTGGTGCGACGAATACTTCTTCCTGCCGCACCGGGGCGAAACCCGCGGCCTCGGCGGCATCTTCTTCGACTGGCTGGGCGACCGCACCCCCGGCCACGGGCTGGAGGCCGATTTCGCCTTCGTCCAGGATGTCGGCCGCGCCTTCCGCGACGTCTACCCGGCCATCATCCGGGACCGCATGCACGAGCCCTGGACGGCGGCGGAGCGCGAGCACCAGCTCATCCGCCGCGGCCGCTACGTGGAGTTCAACCTGCTGCACGACCGCGGCACGCTGTTCGGCCTGCGCACCGGGGGCAATGTGGACGCCATCCTGATGTCCATGCCGCCCGAGGCGAAATGGCCCTGAGGGCCGCGCCGCGGCGCAACCGGCGATACGGAGGAGACAAGGCATGAAGGCCGTCTGGTACGACCGCAACGGCGGGTCCGAGGTGCTGCACTACGGCGAGCTGCCGACCCCCTCCCCCGGCCCGGGCGAGGTGCTGGTCCGTCTCGCCACCTCGGGCGTGAACCCGTCCGACTGGAAGACGCGCCGCGGCTCCCGCCCCATGGCCTTCCCGCGCGTGGTGCCGCACAGCGACGGCGCCGGCACCATCGAGGCGGTCGGCGAGGGCGTCGGGCGCGGCCGCGTCGGCCAGCGGGTCTGGATCTGGAACGGCCAGTGGAAGCGCGCCTTCGGCACCGCGGCCGAGTACATCGCCCTCCCCGCCGACCAGGCCGTGCCGCTGCCCGAGCATGTCGCCTTCGATGCCGGCGCCTGCCTCGGCATCCCGGCCCTCACCGCCCTGCACGCCGTGCTGACCGATGGCGGCGTGACCGGCCAGGCGGTGCTGGTCACCGGCGGCGCCGGCTCGGTCGGCCATTACGCCATCCAGTTCGCCCGCCTCCTCGGCGCCGCGCAGGTGATCGCCACCGTCAGCTCCGAGGAGAAGGCGGCGCATGCCCTCGCCGCCGGGGCGGATGCCACGATCAACTACCGCAGCGAGGACGTGCCCGAACGGGTCGGCGCCCTCACCGGCGGTACCGGGGTGCAGCGGGTGGTCGATGTCGACCTCTCCTCGACCGCGCCGCTCCTGCCCGGCCTGCTGGCGCATGGCGGCCTCTGCGCCGCCTACGGGTCGAACGGGCCGGATGCGAAGATGCTCTTCGGCCCGGCCATCATGCGCGGGCTCGCGGTGCGCTGGTTCATCGTCTACGAGCTGACGCCGGCGCAGCGCCATCTCGCCGTGGAGACCCTGCAGGCTTGGCTGCGGGCCGACCTGGTGAAGCATGCCATCGCCGCCCGCGCCCCGCTCGCCGACTGTGCCCGGGCGCATGATGCGGTCGAGGCGGGGCGGCATATCGGCAACGTCGTGCTCGACTGCTGAGCGGGCCAGGGCGGCCGCGGGCGGCCGCGGGCTGGCGCCGCCGGCTGCCGCGTGCTTGACCGGCGGTGGAGAAGGAGACAGGCGCATGAGCGACCAGAAGCAGGGCACCGGGGCGACGGCGGAAGTCGGAAAGCTGGTGACGGTCCACTACACCGGCTGGCTCTACGATGCCGGGGCGCCGGAGACCAAGGGGCGGAAATTCGACAGCTCGCGCGACCGCAACGAGCCCTTCCAGTTCCAGCTCGGCGCCGGCGAGGTCATCGCCGGCTGGGACCAGGGCGTGGCGGGCATGCAGGTTGGCGGCCAGCGGCGGCTGACCATCCCGCCGGAGCTCGGCTACGGCGCCCGCGGCGCCGGCGGCGTCATTCCGCCCAACGCCACCCTGGTCTTCGACGTCGAGCTGCTCGGCGTCGAATAGGGCATCCGCAAGCCCGGCGGGGCGCCCGGCTCGGGCCGGACGCCACCGCTTGGCCGGGACAGGCGCCGCCGAGGGTCAGCCAGCGGCCCGGCGCGGCGCGGTTGCCCGCCGCCTCGGTCAGGCAAGCCGAGACCGGCGGCGTGCAGCCGCCGAACCGCGCGGCGGCCGGCGAATAGGCAGCGACCGGGCGAGGATGGACCCGTCGCCGCTCGCCTCGGCCTGCGCCATCGCCCGCCCCCTCTCCCGGCAGGCCGTCCCCTGACGGCCGGGTTGCCGCCTTGCAATGGAGTGCGCGTTTCGCGGCGCATCCCGGCCCGGGGATGGCCGGCGGCGGATTCCGCCGGCATCGTCGCGGCGCGGGGCGGCGAGGATCCGTCGCGTCCGCCCGCGCCGCCGCCCCGGATGGCCGAAGACCGGAACCCTGCATGCCCGCCCCTCAATCCCCGTCCGCCCTGACCCTGCCCGACAGCCCGCCCGGGACCGCCGCCGCCATGCCCCCGCCCGCCGCCCCGGCCGAGACGGCGCCGGCGCCGCGGCCAGGCTCGCCCTTCTTCGCCATCTTCCCCTCCATCGTCCTGCCGATGTTCCTGGCGATCGTCGACCAGACGATCGTCTCCACCGCCCTGCCGGCGATCGGCGGCGCGCTCGGCCAGGTGGAGCGGCTGTCCTGGATCGTCGTGGCCTATCTCGTCGCCAACACCATCGCCGCGCCGGTCTATGGGCGGCTCGGCGATGCCTTCGGCCGGCCGCGCCTGATGTTCGTGGCGCTCGGCCTCTTCCTCTTCGCCTCGGCGCTCTGCGCCATGGCGACCAGCGTCGAGATGCTGGCGGCCGCCCGGGTGCTGCAGGGCCTCGGCGGCGGCGGGCTGATGACCCTCTCCCAGGCCCTGGTCGGCGAGGCGGTGCCGCCGCGCGACCGCGGCCGCTACCAGGGCTACCTGGCCGGGGTGATGGTCTGCTCCAGCACCTTCGGGCCGGTCGCGGGCGGCTTCCTGACGCAGCATTTCGGCTGGCGCGCGGTCTTCCTGGTGAACCTGCCGCTCGGGTTGCTCGCGGGGCTGCTGCTGCTCCGCCTGCCGCGGCGAGGCGGCGGCGGCGGCAGCCTGCGCTTCGACCGGCTCGGCCTCGTCCTCTTCGTGCTCTTCGTCGCGCCCATGCTCCTCGCCCTCGAGGCGGTGCAACGCTTCGACCTGCGTTCCCTCCTCGTCGCGCTCGGCCTGGCCGCCCTCTCCCTCACCGCGCTGGTCCTGCTGCTGCGGCAGGAGAAGCGGGCGAGCGCGCCGCTGCTGCCGATCGCGCTGCTGCGCCAGGGGCCGATCTGGCGCGCCGACGCGATGGCGGCCTGCCACGGCGCGGCCCTGGTCTCGCTCTTCACCTTCCTGCCGATCTACCTGCATGTCGTGCGCGGCAGCTCCGCCGCCGAGACCGGGCTGCTGCTGCTGCCGCTCACCATCGCCATCGGCCTCAGCTCCCTGGTCACCGGCCAGCTCGTCAGCCGCACCGGGCGGACCGCGATCTTCCCCTCGCTCGGCCTCTGCCTCGCCACCGCGACGCTGCTCGGCCTCGGGCTCTGGGCCCCGCATCTCAGCACCCGGATGGTCGCCTTCGGCTTCGGGCTGAACGCCCTCGGCATGGGGACGGTGATGGGCGTCGTGCAGGTGACGGTGCAGAACGCCGCCGGGCCACGCATGCTCGGCGCCGCGGCGGGCTCGGTCCAGTTCTCCCGCTCGGTCGGGGCAGCGCTGGGCACGGCGCTGGTCGGCACGGTGCTCTTCGCCACGCTCACCCTGCAGGGCGGCGGCGCGGCCGCGTTCTTCGTCGATGTCATCCGGCACGGATCGGAGAGCCTGGCCGGCATCCCGCCCGAGACGCAGGCGCAGATGCAGGCCGATATCGCCCGCGCCTTCAGCTACGCCTTCCTCACCGTCGCCGGCTTCACCGGCTGCGGCGCCCTGCTCGCCTGGTCGATGCCGGCCCGGCGGATCTGACGGCCGGGCCTCCCGCCTACTCGGCCCGCAGCGCCTTGACGCGGGGATCGGCCGAGAGCTCGAGCAGGTCGATCTCCTCCTCGATGACATGGAAGGCGTCGTCGCCGATGGCGCCGGCCGAGCGGAGGGAGGCGAGGCGCTGGCGCTGCGCCGCCACCGCCTGGCGCTGCAACTGCCAGAGCGCCTCACCGCTGCCGCCCGCCGGACGCAGCCGGGCGACATATTCCTCGCGCAGCATGGCGGCGGCCTGGCCGGTCGGCGCATCCGCCAGGGCGGCGAGCGCCGCCTCGGCGGTCTCCCGCCGGGCCAGCGCCACCTCCCGCTCCACCGCCCCGTCATCCGGCAGGCAGAGCCGCTCCATCAGCCAGCGCAGCGTCAGCCCCTGCGCCACCAGCGTCGCCAGGGTGACGGCGAAGGCGGTGAGCAGGATCAGGTCGCGGAAGGGGAACTGCTCCGGCAGGGCGAGGGCGGCGGCCAGGGTGACGATGCCACGCATGCCGCACCAGGAGATGATGACGCCGCCCTGCCAGCTCGGCCGCTGCAGGGGCCGCCGCGACCGCGTCCCGAAGCGCCGGATCTTCCAGCGGATCACGGTGTTGTAGCCCATGACCCAGAAGACGCGGACGAGGATGACGGCGGCGCAGGCCGCCGCGGCGAAGCCGAGGTCGCGCCAGGTGCCGCCGTCCAGCCGGTGCAGGATGCCGCGGAGCTGCAGCCCGATCAGGATGAAGGCCAGCATGTTGAGCACGAAGACGGCGACATCCCACACCGCGTAGGAAGCGATGCGGTGCCGCGCATCCGAGCGCAGCGGGGCCAGGCGGGCGATGGCGATGGCATTCGCCACCGTGGCGATGATGGGTGAGACGCCGAGCCTCTCGGCGAGCAGCCAGAGCGCGAAGACGCCGAGGAATTGCAGCAGGATGGAGATCGCCGTTTCCTCGACGAGGTCGCTCAGGCGGAAATAGAGCCGGGCCCAGACCAGGCCGAGCGCCGCGCCGCCGCCGCAGGTCAGCAGCAGCGTCGGCAGGAGCTGGGAGGCGTCGAACGCTCCGGTCATCGCCGCCGCCACCGCGACCCGGTAGACCAGCAGGGCGGAGGCGTCGTTGAGCAGGCTCTCCCCCTCGAGGATCACCAGCACGCGGTGCGGCGGCCGGAGCTGGCGTAGCACCGCCGTCGCCGCCGAGGCATCGGGCGGGGCGACGATGGCCCCGAGCGCGATGGCCGCCGCCCAGGGAATCCCCGGCTCGATCCAGCGGGCCGTGGCGGCGACGGCGAAGGCGGTGCAGAGCACGCAGACCACCACCAGCCCCGTCACCGGCAGCCAATTGTCCCTGAGGTCGCGCGGCGAGGCGTCGTAAGCGGCATCCAGCAGGACCGGCGCGACGAAGAGGGCGAGCGCCAGCTCGGGATCCAGCGTCACCTCCGGCAGTCCCGGCACCACCGCGCCGAGCGTGCCGGCCAGCGCCATCAGCGCCGGATAGGGCGCCCGCAGCCGACGCGCCCCGAGGCTGAGCAGGGCGCCCGCGAGCAGCAGGGCGATGACGATCTCGAAGACGAGCATGCAGGCCTCCCGGACCTGGCCGCGCGATGGATCGGGCCGGCAACGCGCCGCCGGACCGGGCGCCGCCGGACCGGCCGGCGAGGGGCGACGCCGGTCCGGACGCGGCTTCCCCCTGCCACGGGCCGGTCATGGATGAGGCGGCATCCTGCACGCGACCGGCCCGGCCGCGCATCGGCCATCCGGGCAGGCGGCCGGCCGCGACGTGGCCAGGCACTCGCCCGGCCAGGGCATTGGCCGCTGCCCTGCGGTCGCGGCAAACGCTCCAGCTTCTTGTTGCCAGGACATCGTCACCCGACCAGGCGAGCCCGCCTGATCCGAATCCACACCCGACGACACAACCTATTGCAGGCTGCCCCAGCGCTCCGTCGCCGGCTCCGCCGCTGCCCAGCGCCAGCCCGTCTCCTGGCGGCAGAGGCTGGTGACGTACCAGCGGCGTGTCAGCCCCGCCCCCTCGCCATCCTCGACCGAGAACAGGATCTCGCGGCAGGTGGCGAGCGGCGTCTCGATCACCCGCAGCACCCGTACCTCGCCCTGCTCGTTGCCGATCGGCAGGGTATGGCGGACCTGCCAGGGCCGCGCCTCGCCGATCGGCGCCTCGCCGGCCGCGAGCGCGATCGCCTCCTGCTCCGAGGTGTGCCAGCGGCGGGTGAGGCGGCGCCATCCCCAATTGGCCACGGCATTGGTGCTGACGCCGATGGCGACGCCGAGGGCGGGATTGCCCGAGCCGGCCGCCGCGGCCGTGCCCGTCGCCGCGCCCAACAGGTCGCCGAAGGAGCTGCAGCCGCCGAGCAGGGCGGTGGCGAGCAGCAGGGCCGGCAGACGCAGGGCCGGTCGCCGCAGGAACCGGGCAGGAAGGCCGCTGGCGCCGGGCGCGGCCAGTGCCGGCACTCCCGGACGGTCCCTCATTGCAGCGAGCCCCAGCGCTCGGTGGCCGGCTCGGCCGAGGCCCATTTCCAGCGATCCCCGTCGCGACAGATCGCCGCCAGGTAGAAGGCCCGGGTCAGGTCCTTGCCGCTGCCCTCCTCGATCGAGAAGACGATCTCCTTGCAGTCCAGCGCCCCGGCGCTGATCACCCGGCTGACCGCGACCTGGCCCTGTTCGTTGGGCTCGACCGGAATGGTGTGGTTGGTCTTCCAGGCGGCGGTGCCGCCAACCGGCAGGGGCCCGGCCGCGGCGGCGATGCGGTCCTGCTCGGCCCGGTGGGTCCGGCGCTGGGCGTATTGCAGCCCGGCCCGGCCGAGCGCCTGCACACCGAGGCCGATGCCGGTGGTGACCGCGGGATCGGCGCCGACGCCGTCGGCGACGCTGGCACCGAGGATGCCCGCGACCGTCGAGGTGGTTTCCGTCAGCAGGGCCTGGCAGCCAGGCAGGAGGAGCAGGAGGGCCAGCAGCGCCGGGACCGGCGGCCGGGGAAGCGAGGCGGATCGCGGCATCGCCAGCGGCAACGCGGGTGGAGGGTGGTGGTTCGCTCCCGCGCGGCGCCTGCTTCCCCCCTGGCCGTCCCCCTGGCCTTCCTGGCTTTCCATTGCCCTCCCCCCTCCGATCGGCTAAGGCCCGCCGCAACGCCGGCACCCCTGGAGGCCGGCGCAGCCATGTCCGGGCCATGCTGGCCCGCACAGGCATTCTTCCCGAGCAAGCGGAGTTCGACCATGGTCCAGACAATCCGGATCGAGGCCGAGGCGCGCGAGCGGGCCGGTAAGGGGGCGGCGCGTGCGACCCGGCGTGAGGGGCTTGTCCCCGCAGTGATCTACGGCGCGAAGCAGGAGGCGACGCTGGTCGCCCTCGACCCGCGCGACGTGATGAAGGAGCTGCACAAGGGCGGCTGGCAGGGCCACCTGTACGAGGTGGCGGTGAAGGGCGGCGACACGGTCCGCACCCTGATGCGCGACGTGCAGTTCCACCCGGTGACCGACCGGCCCCTGCATGTCGATTTCCAGCGCGTCGCGCCGGGCACCCGCATCCGCGTCCGCGTGCCGGTGGCCTTCCTCAACGAGGAGAGCTGCCCCGGCCTGAAGGAGGGCGGCGTGCTGAACATCGTCCGCCGCGAGCTCGAGGTGCTGGCCGACCCGGACGCGGTGCCGGAGGCCTTCGAGATCGATCTCGCCGCGGCGACGATCGGCGATTCGCTCCGCTGGTCGGCGGTGAAGGACCGCTTCGGCACCCGCTCGGTGATCGACCGCGACTTCGTCGTCGCCACCATCGCCCCGCCGACGGTGGTCGAGGAGGTGGCGGCCCCGGCCGAGCCGGCGGCTCCGGCGGCGCCCGCGAAGGGCAAGGCCGCCCCGGCCAAGAAGAAGTAGGCGGGACGGGACCGGGCCATGCTGCTCTGGGTGGGATTGGGCAATCCCGAGCCCTCCCAGGCGCGGCATCGCCACAATATCGGCTTCATGGCGCTGGACGCGATCGCCCGGCGCCATGGCTTCTCCCCCTGGCGGCAGCGCTTCAAGGGGATGATCGCCGAGGGCCTGGTCGGGCGGCAGAAGATCCTCGCCCTCAAGCCGCTCACCTACATGAACGGCTCCGGCGAGGCGGTGCAGCCGGCCGCCGCCTTCCACAAGATCCCGCCCGAGGGCATCTGGGCCTTCCATGACGAGCTCGACCTGGCGCCAGGCAGGGTCCGGGTGAAGCGGGGCGGCGGCGCGGCCGGGCATAATGGCCTGCGCGACATCCAGCGGGCACTCGGCACGCCGGAGTTCTGGCGCGTGCGGCTCGGGATCGGGCATCCCGGCCATAAGGACCGCGTGACCGGCCATGTGCTCGGCAATTTCGCCAAGGCCGATGACTGGGTGGAGCCGCTGCTGGAGGCGGTTGCCGAGGCCGCGCCCTTGCTCGCCGAGGCGCGGCCGGAGGAGTTCATGACCAAAATCGCCTTCCTCACGCAGGAGACGCGGTGATGGAACCGGAAGACGTCGCCGACTTCGCCGCCGGCATGGGCGGCCCGGGGCCGGAGGATTTCGCCAATGGCGCCGCGGCGCTGGCCGCCGCCCTGGTGCGGGAGGCCGGCGCCCTCGCCGGCGCCGCCGCGGCGCTGCGCAACGCCGCGGCGGTGGTGCCGGGCGATCCGACGGGCGGCCCGCTCTCCGATATCCGCCGCCAGCGCGGGGCCATGGCGGCCTCGGGCGATGCGGCGATCCGGGCGGCGCTGCTGCTGGAGGCGGCGGAGGTGATCGGGCCCGGCGGCGAGGCCGCGGCGCTGGCCGAGCGCGTCGCCACCTCGGCGAAGCGGGCGGGCGTGCCGGCCGTGGCCCTGGTGCCGGCGTTGCGCGCGGCGGCGCTGGCGCCGGCGACCGACGATGGCGCCGCCCGCATCGCCGCGGCAAGCATCGCCGCCGCCCTCGTCGAGGCGTTGGCGCAGGAACGCTGAAAGGGCCCCGAGGGGGCGGCCGGAGGCTGGCGCGACAGGCGCCGCCCGGGCGCCTCCCACCGGGCCAGGCCGGGCGAGACCGCCCGGCCGGATCGATCTCAGGAGGTTGCCTTGGGCTTCAACTGCGGCATCGTCGGCCTGCCGAACGTGGGAAAATCCACGCTGTTCAACGCGCTGACCGAGACCGCGGCGGCGCAGGCGGCGAACTACCCCTTCTGCACCATCGAGCCCAATATCGGCCGCGTCGGCGTGCCCGACCCGCGGCTCGACATGCTGGCGCGCATCGGCAAGAGCCAGAAGACGGTCCCGACCAGCCTCGAATTCGTCGACATCGCCGGCCTGGTGCGGGGCGCCAGCAAGGGCGAGGGGCTGGGCAACCAGTTCCTCGCCAATATCCGCGAGGTCGATGCCATCGTGCATGTGCTGCGCTGCTTCGAGGATGGCGACGTCACCCATGTCGAAGGCAGCGTCGATCCGGTGCGCGATGCCGAGACGGTCGAGACCGAGCTCATGCTCGCCGATCTCGAGGGGCTGGAGAAGCGCGCCATCGGCCTCACCAAGCGCGCCCGCGGCGGCGACAAGGAAAGCCAGCAGCAACTCGCCCTGATCGAGCCCATTGTCAAGGCGCTGCAGGAGGGCCGGCCCGCCCGGACGGCGGTGCCGAAGGGCGAGGAGGCGGCGGCGGCGCGACTGCAGCTGCTGACCACCAAGCCCGTGCTCTATGTCTGCAACGTCGAGGAGGGCGCGGCCGCCACCGGCAATGCGCATTCCGAGCGGGTCTTCGCCATGGCCGAGCGCGAGGGCAACCGCGCGGTGGTCGTCTCGGCCGCCATCGAGGCCGAGATCAGCCAGATGCCGCAGGCCGATCGCGGCGAGTTCCTGGCCAGCCTCGGCCTCGAGGATAGCGGCCTCGACCGGGTGATCCGCGCCGGCTATGCGCTGCTCGGCCTGCAGACCTACTTCACCGTGGGGCCGAAGGAGGCGCGGGCCTGGACCATCACCCGCGGCACCCGGGCGCCGCAGGCCGCCGGCGTCATCCACGGCGATTTCGAGCGCGGCTTCATCGCCTGCGAATGCATCGCCTATGACGACTACATCGCCCTCGGCGGCGAGCAGGGCGCCAAGGAAGCCGGGAAGATGCGCGTCGAGGGCAAGGACTACCTGGTCCGCGACGGCGACATCCTGCTCTTCCGCTTCAATGTCTGAATCGTCCGGCCGGATGCGGGGCTGAGCGCCATGGAGGCTCTGCTCCGCTGGGTCCTCGGCGACACCACGATCGCTGGCCTGCCGCTCGCCTTCCTGCTCGGCACGCTGGTGGGCGCCGAGCGCGAATGGCAGCAGAGCAACGCCGCCGGCCTGCGGCCCTGCGTGCTGATCTGCGTCGCCGCGGCCGCCTTCGCCGACCTGATGGCGACGCGCGTCGAACCCTCCAATCTCGGCGCCGGCTTCGGCGCGGTGGCGACCGGGGTCGGCTTCCTCGGCGCGGGCGCCATCATGCGGGAGGGCGCGAATGTCCGCGGCCTCTCGACCGCCGCCACCATCTGGTGCGTCGCCGCCATCGGCGCCCAGGCCGGCGCGCAGGAGACGGTCGGCGCCATCTGGCTGACCATCCTCGTGCTGCTGATCAACCTGCTGCTGCGGCCCTTGCAGCGGCTGATCCGCCGCAAGCGCCCGGCCCAGCCCTCAGCGGACGACCGGGCGCTGGACGGTTGAGGCCGGCCCGCCCCCTCTCCCTCTCTCCCTGCGCCATCACGAGGGCGGTAGCCCTGCCGGGGCGGCTTCGCCCGCTGCGGGCTGGGTGCTTGGCTGCGGCATGACCGATGTCTGGGAAGATGCCCTGGCCGTCCTCCTCGCCTTCACCCTCGGCGCCGCCATCGGGGCCGAGCGGGAATGGCGGCGGCATCCGGGCGGGTTGCGCTCCTGCGCCCTGGTCGCCGGCGCGGCCTGCGTCTTCGCCCGGGTCGCGGTGAGCCATGGCGGCAGCAATCCCGGCGCCGCGCTGGGCTCCATCGCCACCGGGGTCGGCTTCCTCGGCGCCGGCGTCATCCTGCGCCGCGGCATGACGGTGCGCGGCCTCTCCACCGCCGCGACCTTCTGGGCGGTCGCCGCGGTCGGCACCGCCGCCGGGCTGCTCAAGCCCGGCCTGGCGCTGAGCCTGACCCTGCTGGTCTTCTTCGCGCATGTCCTGCTGCGCCGCCTGTCCTCCTGGATCGAGGACCGGGCCCCGCCTCCGGAGACGGGGCCGCGCTGAGGCGGGCCGCGCTCAACCGCCCTGCTTGGACATGATCACCGCATAGCTGCACAGGCCGTTGCGGTGCTCGCCGAGGAAGCGGCCATCGCTGAAGGTACCGCTGGTGGCGATGGTTCGGTCGAGGATGTCGGACACGCGCAGATCCCCGGCCTGCCCCACCGTGCCGGTCAGCACGTATCGCGTCCGCGGGTTCATCAGCAGCGTGGCGCGTCCCTTGGTCACGGTCAGCGTGCGATCGGCGCCCGGCGCCTGCGGGCAGGCGCGGGTGCGGTCAGGGTTCAGGGTGAACTTGCCGACATAGGTGCCGTCGAACTCGGTCACCGGCGGCGGCGCGCTCGCCTGCGCCGGGTGATCGGGCCGCGGCGCGTCGGCGGCCGGGATGACGGTCTCGTCGACGCAGGCCGCCAGGAGACACGGCGCCAGCAGCGCCGGGAACAGGGTACGGATGGTCATCGCAGTCTCCGTATGGCTGGGTGCGGGGGCGGCCACGGGTTCTCAGGCCGGCCCCTCCTCCTCCGGCGAGGTCCGTCGCGCGCCCTCCAGCAGCGCCTGCCGGCGCGCCTCGGCCCGTCGGTCATTCTCCTTCTCGACCGCGGTGCGGCCATGCCTGACCCGGTTGGCGGCGGCCTGCGTCGCGGCCTCCGCCTTCGCCCGGGCCTTCCGCATGCGGTTCAGGTTGACGACCTCGCCCATGGACGCAGGATAGCCGCGTGCAACCCGCGGGGAAACGCCATGAGCATCGAGCTGACCGCTGCCGACGGCCACACTCTCTCGGCCTATACCGCCGGCCCGCAGGATGCGCGGCGCGGCCTGGTCGTGGTGCAGGAGATCTTCGGCGTGAACCGGCACATGCGCCGGGTCTGCGACGACTTCGCCAGCCAGGGCTATGCGGTGGTCTGCCCCGCCCTGTTCGACCGGACGCAGCGGGGCGTCGAGCTCGGCTATGGGCCGGAGGACGTGACGCGCGGCCGCGACCTGCGCGGCACCATCGATCCCGGCAAGACCCTGCTCGACATCCTCGCCGCCGCCGCGGCGCTGCCCCCGGCGGCGAAGCGCGGCATCGTCGGCTATTGCTGGGGCGGCACCGTCGCCTGGCATGGGGCGACGCGCAGCAGCGCCTTCGCGGCCGCGGTCGGCTGGTATGGCGGCGGCATCGCCGCGGCGAGGGACGAGACGCCGAGCTGCCCGGTGCAGCTGCATTTCGGCGAGACCGACGCCTCCATCCCGCTCGCCGATGTCGAGGCGATCCGCCAGGCCCGGGCCGGCAAGACGCCGCCGGTCGAGATCTTCGTCTACCAGGGCGCCGGCCACGGCTTCGGCTGCGAGGAGCGCGGCAGCTACGTGGCGAAGGACGCGGCGCAGGCGCAGGAGCGGACGCTCGCCTTCTTCGCGCAGCATCTCTGATACGAACGGCCGTTGCTGGTGAACCAGCAACGGCCCCCATGGGCAGTCCCCTTGGCGCCGGGCGCAACCCTCCGGTTTGCCGGGGCCTTCGCCGCGTCGCGCCGCCGGGCGCTCGGCATGCAGGAAGCGTTCATGCCGTCGGTACGAGGCGCCGCGGGAGAGCCGGGCCGCCTCTCGGAAACCGGCGCGCCAGGCTGACGTTGCAGCCCCGTTCCGGACGGGTACGGGAGACGAGCCATGGGTTCGACGCTGCTGCTGATCATCCTGATCCTGCTGCTGCTGGGGGCACTGCCGACCTGGCCCTACAGCCGGGGCTGGGGCTATTTCCCCTCGGGCACGCTGGGGCTGATCGTGGTGGTCCTCATCATCCTGGCGCTGATGGGCCGGATCTGACCTCGCGCGTCCGACGAGCATCGTCGCCTGACACGGTGAGACCGCCTGACCGGGACCTGCTCTGACAACGTGGCCGGCACGGGGCTCGCCACCTCCGGGTCCCAGGTCCGAGGGGAACAGGGGGAGCATGAGCATGGTCGATGGGCTGCAGGAGCGCCGGCTCCGCATCGGGGGGCATGACCGGCAGATCGCCGGCTTCGCCGATGACAGCTTCTTCCAGCATGCCGAGGGTCACGCGGCCGGCATGGCCGAGCTCGCAGCCGTCGCCGCCGCAGTGCTGCCGCCGGACGGCGTCGTGCTCGATGTCGGGGCCAATATCGGCCTCTCGGCGCTCGCCCTGGCGCCCTTGCTGCCGCAGGGGCGCCTCCTCGCGGTGGAGCCCTCGCCGCGCTCGGCGGCGGCGTTGCGGCGCAGCCTTGCCCTGAACGGGCTCGAGAGCCGCGTCACGGTGGCGGAGATGGCTCTCGGCGCCGCCCCGGGCGAGGCCGAATTCCACGATGCCGGCCATTCCGCCGGGGCGCATCTGCTGGCGCCGGACACCCTCGGGGGCGCGACGCTGCCGAAGCGCCGGGTCCGCATCCATACGGTCGATGCGCTGGCCGCCGAGCAGGGCCTCGACCGGCTCGACTTCATGAAGATCGATGTCGAAGGCTTCGAGACCGAGGTGCTGGATGGGGCGCAGGCCACGCTGGCGCGCTTCCATCCCCTGGTCTTCGTCGAGTTCAATGCCTGGACCCTGCAGTGCAACCGCAACGCCAATCCGCGGGCGGTGCTGGAGGACTGGCTGGCCCGCTTCCCGGTGGCGCATGTGCTGCGCGGCGCCGAGCCGCCGTTGCGGATCGGGCCCGACACGCTGCTCGCGGTGCTGCACGACCACCTGGTGCTGCGCGGCTGCGCCGATGAGCTCGTGCTCGGCTTCGATGCCGGCTGGGTGGAGCGCTGGCGGCCGGCCGGCTGAGCCCAAGCCCCCGGCCCGGGCCCCGGCCCGAGCCGACGTCAATGCGCGGCCTGCAGCGCCTCCTCGGCCGCGATGCCCAGGCATTCCTCGATCTGCGCCCGCAGCCGGCGGAGGTTGCGGTGCTGCGCGAAGCTCCGCTTCAGCGCCTGCCGCGCCTCCAGCCCGAGCATCGGCAATTCCGGCGCCGAGCAGCCGATATCCGCCGCGATGCCCGCCAGCAGCCCGGCCATGGTGCCGTCGAAGGCCGAGGGCGGCGGCGGCTGCACATGATGGACGGACAGGCGGGAGAGCAGCGGCGCCGGGATGCCGCGCGTCTCGTTCGCCGCCATCACCCAGACCACGTGCCGCAGATCGGCCGTCGTGCGCAGGCACTCGTCGAACCAGGTGGCGGCGCTCTCCGACTCGATCATGGCGAGCAGCGTGTCATGCGCCCGGCCATTGCTGTCGCGCTGGCCCCCGGCCTTCTCGACCTCGTCGAGGAAGAGCACCGGGTTCGGGGCATGCAGCCGGGCCAGTTCGGCGACCGGCCAGGCCGGGGTCGCCGCCGACCAGCCGCGCGCGGTGCCCTGCAGGCAGCGGTTGTCCGTCGCGCCGCCGAGATTGAGGCTGGCGAAGGGCAGGTCGAGAGCCTGGGCCAGCCGGCGGGCGAACCAGGTCTTGCCGATGCCGGGCGCACCGACCAGCAGGATCGGCCGGATCCGCGGCGAGGGGCGGCCGGCATGGGCGGCCAGCGCCAGGGTGCGGCGGATCTCCTGCAGCGGCGCGGCGAAGGCCGGCGCCTGCCCGGCCAGCGCCTCGATCCGCCGCCCGGCATCGCGCGGCACCTGGCGCAGCGGCATGGGCGCCGTCAGCGGCTGGTAGGAGAGCCATTCCACGCGGTCGTTCGGCGGCTCGAAGGGTTGCAGCACCCGCACCGCGTTCCGCACCGGCTTGGGCGGCGGGGGCGGCGGTTCCGCCGGGGCGGCGGGCGCCGGGGCGGTCGTCGGCAGGCCCAGCGCCTCGGCCAGGCGCCGCTGCAACGGCCGGCCACCCTCCGGCCCCTGAACATGGCGCAGCCAGAGATCGGCGGACAGGCGGCTGGCGAGCACGAAATGCCGCAGCCGCGCCGGGTTGGTCGCGGCGGCGCCGAGGCCGCGCGCCTCGGCATGCAGCCGGTGCTGCAAAGCCTCGACGCAGGCGAGCGCGCCGAGTCGGGCCAGCGGCCCGCCGCGCTCGGTCACGATCCGGGTCGCGGCGAGGACGAGATCGGAGCCCTGGGCGAAGCGGCCGGCGATGGCGCCGAAGCGGAGCGCAAATTCCAGCAGCCCGGCATCATCGCCCGATTGCAACGGCCCCTCGCCGATGCGGGAGGGAAAGAGCGGCGAGCGGAGATGGTCGAGCAGCGCCGTCTCGAGCGCCGCCAGCTCCTCCCGCTCGATGGCGAGCCAGAGCCAGAGCGGCGGCGTCCTGTCATCCCCGAACAGCAGCGCCGAGCCCAGCGGTGGCATCTCGGCGCTCTGGCGATCATCGGATGCGGGCGCGACGTGACTATCGATTTGCGTATCGGGCACGGGCGAGGCGCGCTCCCCAAATTCACGATATTGAGAGACTAGAGAACATGCTCATCATGTGTTTGTGAATACAATTCTACAGAATGAATGTGGAATGACTAGGGCAGTTACAATGCCTCGCGGCCTGCCCGGATCCGGGCGGCATCGCCTCAACGAATGGCCAGCGCATTCCCGGGCGAGCCGATGCCGCCGCGCAGATGCAGCGGCGCCGCCGTGAAGAAGCTCGACCAGCGGCCGGTCGCGGCGCTGTCCGCCGCCAGGCTCTCGAAATCGAAGAACTCGCCGATCACCAGGCCGAGCCGGGCGATCGCCCAATGCAGCGTCGGCTTCCAGGGAAAATAAGGCCAAGTCTCCACCGTCGGGTTGTCGGCGCAGGTGGCGGCCACGCCCTGGTCCCAGAGGAAGCGCCACATATCCTCGCCCCCCGAAAGGCCGCTGTAATCCTGGCCCTTGTTGGTGCCGCGGATCAAGTGGTCGCGGGCATCGACGTCCGGCGCGGCGCGGAACGCCGCCAGCCAGCCGGTGCGGACCAGCAGGATATCCCCCGGCCGCAGCGCCACGCCCTGGGCGGCGAGGCAGCCGGCCAGTTCCTCGGCCGAGGCCCGGCGGCCGCCGAGCGACCCCCAGTCCCGTCCCGTCGCGGCGAAATGCCGCGCCAGATCGGCCAGCACCGCCCGGCCGGCGATGCCGTGGCGGAGCGCCTTGTCGATGCCGTTGCGGCTTTCCGCCCCATGCACCACGGCGCTGACCGGAGCGTGGTTGTAGAAGCCATGATAGGGATCGGCGAAATGCGACAGCCCGTCCCATTGCGTGCTGCCCTGCAGCCAGAAGCTGTCGAGCCGGTCGTCGCGGATCAGCCGCCCAGGCTGCTCGTCGGCGATCAGCGTCGGCTGAGGCGCGGTCCGGCGGCGATGGCTGCCCTGGGTGGTGGCACCGAAGGGCTCATCCAGCGGCAGGTTCAGGTTGAAGCGCCGGCCCTCGCGGATCTCGGCGGCGGCGGCGGCCACCGTCGCATCGGTGATGCGGTTCAGCGTGCCGATCTCGTCCCCCGGCCCCCAGACGCCCCAGGCGAGAGGCAGGCCGGATCCGTCATCGGGACGCGGCAATTCGTCATAGCGCGGGGGCATGTCTGGCCTCATATCGCCGGCGTGTGATGGCGGGATCGTGCCGCCATCAGGGGAACGCCACAATGCATGCAACACGCCGCGGCCTGCTCTGGGGCGCCGCTGCCTCGCTCCTTGCCCTGCCCGCCCGGGCCGAGGATTGGCCGAATCGGCCGATTCGCCTGGTGGTGCCCTTCGCCGCCGGCGGCGCCGCCGACAGCGCGGCACGGGCCATCACCCCGGCCATGGGGCAACGCCTCGGCCAGAGCATCGTGGTTGAGAACCGCACCGGCGCCAGCGGCAGCGTCGGCGGCGCCGCGGTGGCCCAGGCGGCGCCGGATGGCTACACCCTGCTCTGGGATGCCTCCTCGCATCTGGTGAACCCGGCGCTGATGAAGGGCCTGCCCTTCGACTATGCCCGCTTCACCTCGGTCTCCCTGGTCGTCACCTTCCCCGGCGTGCTGGCGGTGAAGCAGGATTTCCCGGCCCGCAGCGTCGCGGAGTTCGTCGCCCTGGCGAAGGCGAAGCCCGGCACGATCAGCGTCGGCACCCAAGGCAACGCGACCGCCGGGCATATCGGGCTGCTGCAATTCTGCCGCCGCGCCGGCATCGAGGTGATCCACGCCCCCTATCGTGGCGGGGCGGAGGCGGCGCGCGACCTGGCCGCCGGCTCGATCGACGCCGTCTTCATCACCACGGTCAGCGCCGGGCCCATCGTCGACAGCGGTCGCGCCCGCTTCCTCGCGGCGACGACGCTGGCCCGCATCCCGAGCCGCCCCGATGTCCCGACCCTGGCCGAGAGCGGCTATCCCGGCTTCGATTCCAACGAATGGGCGGCGCTGTTCGGGCCGTACGACCTGCCGCCGCCGATCACGGCCAGGCTGCACCAGGCGCTGGCCGCGGCCCTCGCCGAGGAGGGCGTGAAGCAGCGCCTGGCGCAGATCGGCGCCGTGCCGGTGGGCAGCGCACCGGCTGAGTTCGCGCGCTTCGTCCGCGAGGGCCGCGAGCAGATGGCGACGCTGGTCCGCGAGGCCGGCATCCGGCTGGACTGACCCCATGCCCTTCGACAGCGGCCCGGCGCCGCGCGGCCAGGCCGCCGGCATCCTGCTGATGCTCGCGGCGGTGCTGCTCTTCTCGCTCAACGACGTGCTCGGCAAATGGCTGGTCGCCAGCTATGCGGTCGGGCAGGTGTTGGTGCTACGCAGCCTCGCCGCGCTCGCCGCCCTCTCGCCGCTCGCCTGGCGCCGGCTGCGGGCGGCGCGCTTCCGGGCGGAGCGGCCGGGGCTGCAAGCCCTGCGCGTCGCCCTCGGCGCCGGCGAGGCAAGCTGCTTCTACTGGTCGGTCGGCCATATGCCGCTCGCCGATGCCATGACCTACTGGATGGCGGCGCCGGTCATGGTGGCGGGGCTGTCGGCGCTGCTGCTCGGCGAGCGGGTGGATGCGCGGCGCGGCGCCCTGGTGCTGCTCGGCTTCGCCGGCGTCGCCATCGCGCTCGGCGCGGATTTCACCGGGCCGCTGCTGCCCTCCCTGGTCGCGCTCGGCGGCGCGCTGCTCTATGCGCTCTTCCTGCTTTGCAGCCGGCAATTGCGGGCGACGCCGGACGTGCTGCTCGCCACCTTCCAGATGCTCGGCGGGCTCGCCCTCGGCCTGGCGCTGCTCGGCGCCGGCGGCTGGCGCACGCCCGATGCGACGGACCTCGCCCTGCTGCTGCTGCTCGGCTTGGCGGCGACGCTCGGCCATGTCGGCGTGACCCGGGCGCTGAAGCTGGCGCCGGCCTCGGTGGTGGTGCCCTACCAGTACAGCTTCCTGCTCTGGGCGGCGCTCTTCGGCTGGCTGGTCTGGGGCGACCTGCCGGGCCTGGAGATGCTGGCCGGCGCCGCGCTCATCGTCGGCGCGGGGCTTCTGCTCTACCGCGAGCAGTGGCGCGGCTGAGGCCGGCCGCCGCGCCGGCCCCGCATGCAGAACGGGACGGCAGGTTGCCCTGCCGCCCCGTTCCGCTCATCCATGCTCCGCAGCGGAGCCGGGGATCAGGCTGCCGCCTGCTCCTCCTCCGCCACCTCGGGCTTCGGGCCGCTATCCTGGCCCTTCGCCGCGACGTCGCGGTCCACCAGCTCGATCACCGCCATGGTCGCGGCATCGCCATAGCGCATGCCGGCCTTCAGCACCCGGGTATAGCCGCCGTTGCGGACCTTGTAGCGCTCGGCGATGGTGGTGAAGAGCTTGTCCACCACCTTCTCGTCCATGATCTGGGCGTAGGCCTGGCGCCGCGCATGCAGGCCGCCGCGCTTGCCGAGGGTGATGATGCGCTCCACATAGGGGCGCAGCTCCTTCGCCTTCGGCAAGGTGGTGGTGATCTGCTCGTGCTTCAGCAGGCTGGTCGCCATGTTGCGGAACATGGCGATCCGGTGGGCGGAGGTGACGCCGAGCTTCCGGCCGGCAAGTCCGTGACGCATTTTTCCCAGTTCCCAGGTTGCCGGCGGAGCGGCTCACTCATCGAACATATCGTGGCGCCGGAAGGCGCCGTTCCTCTCAGAACGGCTCTTCCAGCTTCTTGGCCAAGTCCTCGATATTCTCCGGCGGCCAGCCCGTGACGGTCATCCCGAGGCCGAGCCCCATGGAGGCGAGGACC
This sequence comes from Roseicella frigidaeris, assembly GCF_003258945.1. Taxonomy (GTDB): domain Bacteria; phylum Pseudomonadota; class Alphaproteobacteria; order Acetobacterales; family Acetobacteraceae; genus Paracraurococcus; species Paracraurococcus frigidaeris. The sequence goes on from NZ_QLIX01000007.1 coordinate 222,151, forward strand.
TCCTTGATCTCGTTCAGCGACTTGCGGCCGAAATTCGGCGTGCGGAGCATCTCCTGCTCCGTCTTCTGCACCAGGTCGCCGATGTAGACGATGTTGTCGTTCTTCAGGCAGTTCGCCGAGCGGACCGACAATTCGAGCTCATCGACCTTGCGGAGCAGGTTGCGGTTGAAGGGCAGGTCGTCCCGCTCCTCCTCCACCTTGCGCTCGCGCGGCTCGTCGAAGTTGATGAAGAGCTGCAGCTGGTCCTGCAGGATGCGGGCGGCGAGCGCCACCGCATCCTCGGGCGCCACCGTGCCGTCCGTCTCGACGTTCAGGACGAGCTTGTCGTAGTCGGTCACCTGGCCGACGCGGGTCGGCTCGACGCGATAGGCGACGCGGCGCACCGGCGAGTAGATCGCATCGACCGGGATCAGGCCGATCGGCGCATCCTCGGGCCGGTTCTGCGAGGCCGGGACATAGCCCTTGCCGGTGTTGACCGTCAGCTCCATCGACAGCTTGGCACCGTCGTCGAGCGTGCAGATCACCAGGTCGGGGTTGGCGACCTCGATATCGCCCGTCGTCTGGATCTGGCCGGCCGTCACCTCGCCCGGGCCGGTCGCGTTGAGCTGGAGCCGCTTCGGCCCCTCGCCCTGCATCCGGATGGCAAGCTGCTTCACGTTGAGGACGAGGTCGGTAACGTCCTCGCGCACGCCCTGGATGCTGCTGAACTCATGCAGCACGCCGTCGATGCGGATGGCGGTCACGGCCGCACCCTGCAGCGAGGACAGCAGCACGCGGCGCAGCGCATTGCCCAGCGTCATGCCGAAGCCGCGCTCCAGCGGCTCGGCCACGATGGTCGCGACGCGCTCCGGATCCGCCCCGGCATCGACCTCGAGCTTCTCCGGACGAATCAGCGACCGCCAATTCCTCTCGATCACCTGCATCTCCTTGCGGCCCCCTTCCCGGTTCCGCGCCGCCTCAAACCCGGCGACGCTTGCGGGGACGGCAGCCGTTGTGCGGGATCGGCGTCACGTCGCGGATCGCGGTGACATAGAAGCCGACCGCCTGCAGCGCCCGCAGCGCCGACTCGCGCCCCGAGCCCGGCCCGCTGACCATGATCTCGAGCTGCTCCATGCCGTGCTCGCGCGCCTTACGGCCCGCATCCTCGGCGGCCACCTGCGCCGCATAGGGCGTGGACTTCCGGCTGCCCTTGAAGCCCTGGCTGCCCGAGGACGACCAGGCGATCGCGTTGCCCTGGGCGTCCGTGATCGTCACGATGGTGTTGTTGAAGGAGGCCAGCACATGCGCCACGCCGGTGGCGATGTTCTTGCGCTCCTTCTTGCGCGGCGCGCGGGAGCCGCCGCGGGGTTCGCGAGCCATCTTACTTCGTCACCTTCTTCTTGCCGGCGATCGGCACGGCCTTGCCCTTGCGGGTGCGGGCATTGGTGTGGGTGCGCTGGCCGCGGACCGGCAGCCCCCTGCGGTGACGGAGGCCGCGATAGCAGGCCATGTCCATCAAGCGCTTGATGTTCATCGCCACTTCGCGACGCAGATCGCCTTCGACCCGGTATTCGCGGTCGATCAGCTCACGGATCTTGAGGATCTCCTCATCCGTCAGCTGGTTGACGCGGCGCTCCTCCGGGATGCCGAGGGCATGGCAAATGTCGAGCGCGTTCTTCGGCCCGATGCCGTAGATGTAGCGCAGCGAGATCGGCACGCGCTTGTTCGTGGGAATGTTGACACCGGCGATGCGCGCCACTGCTCAGCTCCTGGAGCCTGTCGCTCCTGCTCGACACCGGCGGAGCGGGGCCACCCTGGCCCCCGCGCCCGACCGGCGAGGTGATCTTCGTTGAACCGACGAACGGCTAAGCGCGGCCAGGGAGGTCCAAAGGCCACCCCTGCCCGCGGGAGGCGCGGACTATAGCCACGCTCCCCTCCCCGTCAACCCCAATCCGCCTGCCGGCGGCGGGGCGCCGACTAGGGTTTCCGCGGCAGGGGCCCAAGGATGGCCTCGATCTGCCGCCCGACCTCATCCATCTCGGCCATGCCATCGACCACCCGCAGGATGCCCTTGGAGGCGTAGTAGGGCAGCAGCGGCGCTGTCTGCCGGTGATAGGCCTCGAGCCGGGAGGCGACGGTCGCGGCATTGTCGTCCGCGCGGCGGCTGAACTCGGTGCTGCCGCATTGGTCGCAGACACCCTCGGTACCGGGACGCTTGAAGCTGTCGTGATAGCCCTCGCCGCATTTGGCGCAGGTGAAGCGGCCGGAGATGCGCTCGACCAGGGCTGCATCGTCCACCTGCAGCTCGATGACGTGCTCGAGCGGCATGGCCTTTTCCTTCAGCACCAGGTCCAGTGCCTCGGCCTGCGGCACCGTGCGCGGGAAGCCGTCCAGGATGAAGCCCTGCGCCAGGTCCGGCATGGACACGCGGGCCGCCAGCATGGCGATGATGATGGCATCGGGCACCAGCTCGCCCCGCTCCATGATCGCCTTCGCCTGCTGGCCGATCTCGCTGCCCGAGCGGACCTCGGCGCGCAGCATGTCGCCGGTGGAAACTTGCTTGAGGCCGTAACGATCCTCCAGGCGTTTCGCCTGGGTCCCTTTGCCGGCGCCAGGTGGGCCCAGCAGGATCAGGTTCATACCCGTCTTCCCCCATCATCGCGCGGCCACAGAGGCAGCCGCGCCATCCAACCGCCGCGGGGCCGCCCTGACGCCGCCAGCCCGTCTCCGCCCGATCCTAGACCATAATCCGCTCACATGGCTTCGCGGATCCAGGCGTCTGCGGGCCGGCCGCTCCGCTACCGGACCCGCGGCGCCCCCCGCCCGCCCAGCCGGGCCTTGCGGATCAGTCCCTCATACTGATGGGCGAAGAGATGCGACTGGACCTGCGCCACCGTGTCCATGGTGACCGAGACGATGATCAGCAGGGAGGTGCCGCCGAAATAGAAGGGCACGCCGTAATTGCTGATCAGGATCTCCGGCAGGATGCAGACCAGGCAGAGATAGAGCGCGCCGACAGCGGTCAGCCGCGTCAGCACGCGGTCGAAATAGTCCGCCGTGTTCTGCCCGGGCCGGATGCCGGGGACGAAGCCGCCATACTTCTTCAGGTTGTCCGCCGTCTCCACCGGGTTGAAGACCACCGCGGTGTAGAAGAAGGCGAAGAAGATGATCAGCGCCATGTAGAGCGCCATGTAGAGCGGCCTGCCATGCGCCAGCGCGTTCGACACCGTCTGCAGGATGCCCTCCTGCGTCGGGTCGGCGGCGAAGCCCGCGACGGTCGCGGGCAGCAGCAGGAGGGAGGAGGCGAAGATCGGAGGGATGACGCCGGCGGTGTTCAGCTTGAGCGGCAGATGCGTCGATTCGCCGCCGAACATGCGGTTGCCGACCTGGCGCTTGGGGTACTGCACCGGGATCCGCCGCTGCGCCCGCTCCATGAAGACGACGAAGGCGATGACCGCCAGCGCCACCAGCAGGAAAAAGATGATGAAGACGGTCGAGAGGGCGCCGGTCCGGCCGAGCTCGAGCGTCGAGACCAGGGCGTGCGGCAGGTTGGCGACGATGCCGGCGAAGATGATGAGCGAGATGCCGTTGCCGACGCCGCGGGCGGTGATCTGCTCGCCCAGCCACATCAGGAACATGGTGCCGCCGACCAGCGTGATGACGCAGGAGAGGCGGAAGAACATGCCCGGCTCGTGCACCGCCGCGCCGAAGCTGCCGCGCATGCTCTCCAGCCCGACCGCGATGCCCCAGGCCTGGAACATGGCGATGAGGACGGTGAGGTAGCGGGTGTACTGGTTGAGCTTCTTGCGGCCCGACTCACCTTCCTTCTTCAGGGTCTCGAGCTGCGGGACGGCGGCCGACATCAGCTGGATGATGATGCTGGCCGAGATGTAGGGCATGATGTTCAGCGCGAACACCGTCATGCGGCCGAGGGCGCCGCCGGTGAACATGTCGAACATGCCGAGGATGCCGCCGCCGTGCTGGGCCAGGATCTCGCCCATCACGGCAGCATCCACGCCGGGCACCGGCACATAGGTGCCGAGACGGTAGACGATCAGCGCGCCCAGGGTGAACCAGATGCGCTTCTTGAGCTCGGTGGCCTTGGACAGGACGCCGAGGTTGAGATTGGCCGCGAGTTGTTCGGCGGCGGAGGCCATGGGATTGCGAACCCTCCACACGGCTGCGGCGCCCGCAACCAGGGATGCCTCCCTGGCCGTGGCGCCGCTGCCACGATTCCCTGACTAGGTAGCCCCCGCCCCCCGGGGCGGCAAGCAGGATGCCAAGGCCGCACGCGGCGCCCGCCTATCGGCAGGCCCCGCGACACGCCGGTGGCAGCCCGGGCGGCGCCGCCTCAGCCTTCGGCCGGCGCCTCGGCGGGCGTGTTCAGCAAGGTCACCGTGCCGCCCGCCGCCTGCACCGCCGCGATCGCGGTGGCAGAGGCGCCGGAGACGGTGATCGTCACCGCATGCTTGATCTCGCCCTGGCCGAGCAGACGGACGCCGGCGAGACGGGTGCCGGTGCGGACCACCCCCGCCTCGCGCAGCTTCGCCTCGTCGATCGGCTCGCCCGCCGGCAGCCGGCCGGACTCGATGGCGCGGTCGAGCGCCCCGAGGTTCAGCGGCGCATATTCCTTGCGGAAGATGTTGACGAAGCCCCGCTTCGGCAGGCGCCGGTAGATCGGCAGCTGGCCGCCTTCGAAGCCGTTCAGCGACACGCCCTCGCGCGCCTTCTGGCCCTTCACGCCCTTGCCGGAGGTCTTGCCCTTGCCCGAGCCGATGCCGCGGCCGAGGCGCTTGGCCTTGTACCGGGCGCCCGGGTTGTCGCGCAGTTCGTTGAGCTTCATGTCAGTCCCCCACCTTCAGCAGGTGGGCCACCTTGCGGATCATGCCGCGGACCGCCGGCGTGTCCTCCAGCTCCCGCGTGCGATGCATCTTGTTGAGGCCGAGGCCGATCAGCGTCTCGCGCTGACCCGGCTTGCGGCCGATCGGCGACCCGGTCTGGGTCACCTTGACGGTCTTCTTCTGGTCAGACATTCGGAGCCTCCGCCGCCGCGGCCTCGGCCGCCGGCGCATCCTTGCGCGGCCCGAGCAGGTCCGAGACCTTCTTGCCGCGCCGCGCCGCGACCGAGCGCGGGCTGGTCGAGCGCGTCAGCGCCGCGAAGGTCGCCTTGATCATGTTGTGCGGGTTGGTCGAGCCGGTGCACTTGGCGACGACATCGCCCATGCCGAGCGTCTCGAACACCGCGCGCATCGGGCCGCCGGCGATGATGCCGGTGCCCGCCGGCGCCGCCCGCAGGATGACCCGGCCGGCGCCGAACTCGCCGATCACGTCGTGATGCAGGGTCCGGCCCTCGCGCATCGGCACGCGGATCATGGTCCGCTTCGCCTGCTCGGTGGCCTTGCGGATCGCCTCCGGCACCTCGCGGGCCTTGCCCGCGCCCCAGCCCACCCGGCCCTTCTGGTCGCCGACGACGACTAGGGCCGCGAAGCTGAAGCGCCGGCCGCCCTTCACCACCTTGGCGACGCGGTTGATGGTGACGAGCTTGTCCTTCAGCTCGTCGCCGTCCTGCCGCTCCTGCCGGTTGTCCCGCTCGCGGTCACGGCCGCGGCCGCGGCGACGGTCGCCGCCCTCGCCGCCATGCTCGCCGCCACCGCCCCTCGGTTCACGTGCCATAGTATCGGATCCTCAGAACGACAGCCCGCCCTCGCGGGCGGCGTCGGCCAGGGCCTTGACCCGGCCATGGTACAGGTAGGGCCCGCGGTCGAAGACCACGGCCGTGACGCCGGCGGCGATCGCGCGCTCGGCCACGCGCTTGCCGACGACCACGGCGGCATCCTTGTCCGCCCCGGTCTTCAGGCTCTCGCGCAGCTCCTTCTCGAGCGTCGAGGCCGAAGCGAGGGTGCGCCCCCCGGCATCGTCGATCACCTGCGCATAGATGTGCCGACCGGAGCGGAAGACGGAGAGCCGCGGCCGGCCGCCGGACTTCAGCTTCAGCTGATAGCGCAGCCGGCTGCGCCGGCGCTGCTGCAGTGCGAGCTTCTGGGCCATTACTTCTTCTTACCCTCCTTCCGGAGGATGACTTCGTTGTCGTAGCGCACGCCCTTGCCCTTGTAGGGCTCGGGACCGCGATAGGCCCGGATCTCGGCAGCCACCTGGCCGACCCGCTGCTTGTCGGCGCCGCTCACCTTGATGGCGGTCGGCCGCTCGCAGACGATGCTGATCCCGGGCGGGATCGGGTAGCGCACCTCATGGCTGAAGCCGAGGGCGAGGACCAGGTCCTTGCCCTGGACCGCGGCGCGGTAGCCGGTGCCGGTGATCTCCATCGACTTGGTGAAGCCGGTGGAGACGCCGGTGACCATGCCGTTGATCAGGCTGCGGGTGGTGCCCCACATGGTGCGGCTGCGGCGGTCGTCCCGCCGCGGCGACACCGCCACCTGGTTGGCCGCGACCTCGACATCCACGTCATCCGTGAGGTCGAGCTTGAGCTCCCCGTTCTTGCCCTTGGCGACGAGGGTCCGCCCCTGCAGCGCCACCTGGACGCCGGCCGGGACCGGGACGGGATACTTGCCGACGCGCGACATTCTCTGCCCCTCCCTCAGAACACGCGGCAGAGGACCTCGCCGCCGACATTGGCGACGCGGGCCTCGTTATCGCTCATCACGCCGCGGGGCGTGGACAGGATGGAGATGCCGAGACCGTTGTAGAATTTCGGCAGCTCGCGGATCTTCGAGTAGACCCGGCGGCCCGGCTTGGAGACGCGGGTGATCTCCTTGATCGCGGGCTCGCCTTCGGAATACTTCAGCTCGATCTCGATGTTGCTCACGCCGGGGCGCAGCTCCTCGACGCGCCAGGCCCGGATATAGCCTTCGCGCTTCAGGACCTCGAGCACATCGGTCCGCAGCCGGCTGGCCGGGGCGACGCAGCGCGTCTGCCGGGCCCGCTGGGCGTTGCGGATACGGGTGAGCATGTCCCCGAGCGGATCGGACAGCGACATGGCCAGCCCTCCTTACCAGCTCGCCTTGGTCAGGCCGGGGATCTGGCCAGTATTGGCCAGTTCCCGCAGCATGTTCCGGCTGAGCTTGAACTTGCGGTAATTGCCGCGCGGGCGGCCGGTGAGTTCGCAACGCAGGCGCACGCGCACCTTCGCGCCGTTGCGCGGCAGCTGCGCCAGCTTGAGGGTCGCGTCGAAGCGATCCTCAACCGGCAGGCTGCGGTCCATCACGATGCCCTTCAGCGTGGCGCGCTTCGAAGCATGCGTCGCGGCGAGCTTCGCGCGGCGCTTGTTCTTCTCGACTGCCGAAGTCTTGGCCATGCGGTTCTATCCTCCGGAACCTGCTCCCGGGCCTTGGCCCGGGCGGTCTTCCAAGATCAGTTCTGGAAAGGAAGCTGGAACGCCTTCAGCAGCGCCTTCGCTTCCTTGTCGGTCTTCGCCGTGGTGACGAACTGAATGTCCATGCCACGCACCGTGTCCACCCGGTCATAGTTGATCTCGGGGAACACGATCTGCTCCTTCAGGCCCATGGCATAGTTGCCCCGGCCGTCGAAGCCGCGATTGCCCGGAATCCCACGGAAGTCGCGGACACGCGGCAGCGCCACGGTCACCAGACGATCGAGGAACTCGTACATCCGCGCCTTGCGGAGCGTCACCTTGCAGCCGATGGCCTGGCCTTCGCGGATCTTGAAGCCGGCGATCGCCTTCTTCGCCTTGGTCCGCACCGGCTTCTGGCCGGAGATCGCCGTCAGGTCCGCAACCGCCGCGTCGAGCTTCTTCTGGTCGCCCGCCGCCTCGCCCACGCCCATGTTGATGACGATCTTCTCGAGCTTCGGCACTTCCATCGGGTTGCCGTAGCCGAACTCCTTCGTGAGCTCGGCGCGGATCACCTCGAGGTAGTGCTGCGCCAGGCGCGGCTTCTCCGCCGGCGCCGCCGCGGCCTTGCCGGCCTTGGCGGCGATCGCCTGCGTGCGGCCCTCGCCGCCCTCGGAGCGCTTCGGGGCCTCGGCCTTGCCGCCGGCCTTCTTCTTCGTGTCGCTCATGCGTCAAGCACCTCGCCCGAGGGCCTCGCCACGCGGACCTTCTTGCCGTCCTCCAGAAGCCGGAAGCCCACGCGGGTCGGCTTGTCGGACTTCGGATCGATCAGCGCCAGGTTGGAGAGGTGGATCGGCGCCTCCTTCTCCTGGATGCCGCCGGGCTGGTTGATGCCCTGCGGCTTGCGGTGGCGCTTCACCATGTTCACGCCCTGCACCAGGGCACGGCTCTCGGTGGGCATCACGGCGATGACCTCGCCGCGCTTGCCCTTGTCCCGGCCCGTCAGGACCTGGACCCGGTCGCCCTTCTTGATCTTCGCGGCCATGGCCTTACAGGACCTCCGGCGCCAGCGAGATGATCTTCATGTACTTCCGCGCCCGCAGCTCGCGCACCACCGGCCCGAAGATGCGGGTGCCGATCGGCTCGCCCTGCTTGTTGATCAGCACCGCGGCGTTGTTGTCGAAGCGGATCGCCGTGCCGTCCACGCGCCGCACCGGATAGGCGGTGCGGACGATGACGGCGCGATGCACCTCGCCCTTCTTCACCTTGGCGCGCGGGATCGCCTCCTTCACGGAGACGACGATGATGTCGCCCACGCTCGCGGTCTTCCGCTTGGAGCCGCCCAGCACCTTGATGCACTGGACGCGGCGCGCACCGGAGTTGTCCGCGACGTCGAGGTTGGTCTCGGGATGGATCATCTGCTCCCTCCCTCAGACCTGCACGGGGGCCGACGCCGGCTCGGCGAGCGGCTGGCCGTTGCGCCCCACCACCGTCCAAGCCTTGCGCTTGGAGATCGGCGGGCACTCCTCGATCTGCACCACGTCGCCTTCCTTGCACAGGTTGGCCTCGTCATGCGCGGCATAGCGCTTCGAGCGCCGGATGAACTTCTTGTAGAGCGGGTGCATCACGCGACGCTCGACAAGAACGGTGACCGTCTTGTCCATCTTGTCGCTGACCACCCGGCCCGTGAGGACTCGCTTCGGCATCGCCGCCGGTCTCCCCTTAAGCCTTGGGTTGGGATGCTGCCGAGCGCTTGCGCTCGGACAGGACGAATTTGATGCGCGCGATGTCGCGGCGCACCACCCGGACGCGGCCGGTAGCCTCAAGCTGGCCGGTCGCGCGCTGGAAACGCAGGTTGAACTGCTCCTTCCGCAGATCGAGGAGCTCCGCCTGCAGCTCATCCGCGGTCTTGGCGCGGATGTCGGCGATCTTGGTCATGACTTCAAGCCTCCGCGCCGAGGCGCTGCACGATCTTGGTCTTGATCGGCAGCTTGGCGGCGCCGAGCGTCAGCGCCTCCTTGGCGGTGTCGACGGACACACCGTCGATCTCGAACATGATGCGGCCCGGCTTGATCCGTGCCACCCAGTATTCCGGCGCGCCCTTGCCCGAGCCCATGCGGACCTCGGCCGGCTTGGTCGAGACCGGGACGTCGGGGAAGATGCGGATCCAGACGCGGCCCTGGCGCTTCATGGCGCGGGTGATCGCGCGGCGCGCCGCCTCGATCTGACGGGCGGTCACCCGCTCCGGCTCCAACGCCTTCAGGCCGAAGCCGCCGAAGGACAGCGTGAAGCCGCCCTTGGCGATGCCCTTGATCCGGCCCTTATGGGCCTTGCGAAACGTCGTGCGCTTGGGTTGCAGCATCTCACTCTATCCCTCAGCGCTGCGGCGCCTGTTCGGCGGCGCGCTTGTCCTGCGCCATCGGGTCGTGCGCCAGGATCTCGCCCTTGAAGATCCAGACCTTCACGCCGCAGGTGCCGTAGGTGGTCTTCGCCGTCGCCGTGCCGAAATCGATGTCCGCGCGGAGCGTGTGCAGCGGCACGCGCCCCTCGCGGTACCACTCCATGCGCGCAATCTCGGCCCCGCCGAGACGCCCGGAGCAGTTGATCCGGATGCCGCCGGCGCCGAGGCGCATGGCGCTCTGCACCGCGCGCTTCATGGCGCGGCGGAAGGCCACCCGGCGCTCGAGCTGCTGGGCGATGTTCTCGGCCACCAGCGTCGCGTCGATCTCGGGCTTGCGGATCTCGACGATGTTCAGCGACACCTCGGCCCCGGCAAGCCGTGCCAGGTCCTTGCGCAGAACCTCGATGTCGGCGCCCTTCTTGCCGATGACGACGCCCGGGCGCGCGGCATGGATCGTCACGCGCGGCTTCTTGGCCGGGCGCTCGATGACCACGCGGCTGACGCCCGCGCCCTTCAGGCGGGTGCGCAGCTTGTCGCGGAGCTTCAGGTCCTCGTGCAGCAGCTTCGAATAGTCCGCATCGGCGAACCAGCGGCTGTCCCAGGTCCGGTTGATGCCGAGACGGAAGCCGATCGGATTGACTTTGTGACCCATGTTACGCGGCCTCCTGCTCGGCCGGGGCAGCGGCCTGCTGCTCCGCCACGACGATCGTCAGGTGGCTGAACCACTTCTCGACCCGGGCGGCGCGGCCGCGGCCGCGGGCGTGGAAGCGCTTCATCACCTGGGACCGGCCGACCTCGACGCGGGCGACCACGAGCTGATCGACGTCCAGCTGGTGGTTGTTCTCCGCGTTGGCGATCGCGCTCTCCAGCGTCTTCTTCACCGTCTGCGCGATGCGGCGCTTGCTGAAGGTCAGCGTCGCCACGGCATCGGAGGCGGCCCGGCCGCGGATCAGCCCCGCGGCCAGGCTCAGCTTGCGCGGCGAGACGCGGATGTTGCGCGTCACGGCCTGCGCCTCGGTCTCGGCGAGCGAGCGCTCGTGCTTCGGCTTGCTCATCGGATCAGCCCCGCTTCGCCTTCTTGTCGCCGCTATGGCCCGAGAAGGTCCGCGTCGGCGAGAACTCGCCGAATTTGTGGCCGACCATATTCTCGGAGACCTGCACCGGGATGAACTTCTTCCCGTTGTAGACCCCGAAGGTCAGGCCGACGAACTGCGGCAGGATCGTGCTGCGACGCGACCAGATCCGGATGATCTCGTTGCGCGTCGAAGCCCGAGCGGCCTCCGCCTTGTTGAGCAGGTAGCCGTCGACGAACGGCCCCTTCCATACGCTGCGCGGCATCGCGATCAGCCCTTCGTCGCGTGGCGGCGCCGGATGATGAGCCGGTCGGTCCGCTTGTTGTTGCGCGTCTTCGCACCCTTGGTCGGCTTGCCCCAGGGCGTCACCGGATGGCGACCACCGCTGGTCCGGCCCTCACCACCGCCATGCGGATGGTCGACCGGGTTCATGACGACACCGCGGTTGTGCGGGCGGCGGCCCAGCCAGCGGGAGCGACCGGCCTTGCCGATCTGCTGGTTGGAGTTGTCCGGGTTGGACACGGCACCGATCGTCGCCATGCACTCGGCGCGAACCGTGCGGAGCTCGCCCGACATCAGCTTGATCTGCGCATAGCCGGCATCCTTGCCGACCAGCTGCACATAGGTGCCGGCGGAGCGCGCGATCTTGCCGCCGGCGCCCGGCTTCATCTCCACATTGTGGATGATGGTGCCGACCGGGATGGCGGCCATCGGCATGGCATTGCCTGGCTTGATGTCCGCCCGTTCGGCCGCCACGACCTGGTCGCCCGCCTTCAGGCGCTGCGGCGCGATGATATAGGCCAGCTCGCCATCGGCATACTTCAGCAGCGCGATCCAGGCAGTGCGGTTCGGGTCGTATTCCAGCCGCTCCACCGTCGCCGCGACGCCGAGCTTCGTGCGACGCTTGAAGTCGACGATCCGGTAGGTCTGCTTGTGTCCGCCGCCCCGGAACCGCACCGTGGTGCGGCCATGGTTGTTGCGGCCGCCCGAGGAGTGCTTGCCCTCGGTAAGCTGCTTGACCGGCGCGCCCTTCCAGAGCTCGTCGCGCTTGACGAGAATGGTCCCGCGCAGGCTCGGGGTGACCGGGTTGAAATTCTTCAGAGCCATGGCGTCACGCGAGTCCCGTCGTGAGGTCGATGCTCTGGCCTTCGGCCAGCTTGACCATCGCCTTCTTCCAGTCCGAGCGCTGGCCCGGGCGGCCCCGGAAGCGCTTCGCCTTGCCCTTGACCACCAGCGTGTTGACGGCCAGCACCTTCACGCCGAACAGCCCTTCGACCGCCGCCTTGATCTCCGGCTTGGTGGCGTCGATGGCAACGCGGAAGGCGAACTGGTTCTGCTCGGAGAGAGCGGTCGCCTTCTCCGTCACCAGCGGCGCCAGAATGGTCTGGTACATCCGCTCCTTGGAGAGGAGCGGGCGCGTCACGGCCTCGCTCATGCCAGGCGCTCCTTCAGGGCCTCGAGACCGGCGCGCGTCACCGCGAGCACGTCGTGCTTGAGGATGTCGTAGACATTGGCGCCGATGGTCGGCAGCACCTGCACATGCGGCAGGTTGCGGACGACGCGGCCGAAGCCCTCGTCGACCTGCGCATCGACCACCAGCGCGGACTTCCAGCCGAGCGCCTTCACCTGCTTCGCAAGGGCGCCGGTCTTCGGCGTCGCGCCGGCGGAGGCGGTGTCGAGCACCACCAGCTTGCCGTCGGCCGCCTTCTGGCTGAGCGCCGAGATCAGGCCAAGCCGGCGGACCTTCTTGTTCAGCGAGTAGCCGTGGTCGCGCACGACCGGGCCGTGCACGACGCCGCCGGTGCGGAACTGCGGCGCCCGCAGCGAGCCCTGGCGGGCATTGCCGGTGCCCTTCTGGCGATAGGGCTTCTTGGTCGTGCCGGAGACCTCGCCCATCCCCTTCACCTTGTGCGTGCCGGCACGGCGCTTGGCCAACTGCCAGTGCACGACGCGCGCCATGATGTCGGGGCGGGGCGCGGCGGCAAACAGCGCCTCCGGCAGCTCGATCTCGCCTGCCGAGCCGTTATCCAGCGTGATGACCGGAACCTGCATCGTTCTTTATCCTCAGGCCCCGGCGTCCGGCGAGGCCGGCGCGTTCGAGGCAATGCCTGCCGGGAAGGGCGCATCGGCGTGGCGCGCACGCTTCACCGCGTCGCGCACCAGCACATAGGTGCCCTTCGAGCCCGGCACGGCCCCCTTGATGAGCAGCAGGCCCTTCTCGAGGTCATGGCCCGCCACTTCCAGATTCTGGGTGGTGACGCGCTCCTGGCCGAGATGGCCCGCCATCTTCTTGTTCTTGAAGGTCTTGCCCGGATCCTGGCGGTTGCCGGTCGAGCCATGCGAGCGATGGCTGATGGAGACGCCGTGCGACGCCTCGAGGCCGGCGAAGTTCCAGCGCTTCATCGCACCGGCGAAGCCCTTGCCCTTGCTGACGCCCGTGACGTCAACCTTCTGGCCGGCGACGAAATGCGCCCCGTCCAGCCGGACGCCCGGCTCCACCGCCGCATCGGCACCGACGCGGAATTCCACCACCTTCAGCGGCGCCTCGACGCCAGCCTTGGCAAAATGCCCACGATTGGCGCGGGTCACGTTCTTCGGCTTCGCGCGGCCGATGCCGAGCTGGACGGCGTCATAGCCATCCTTCTCCGCATTGCGGCGGGCGATCACACGCACATCGTCCAGATGCAGGACGGTGACCGGCACCGTGCTGCCATCGTCCTTGAACAGCCGGGTCATGCCCAGCTTCCTGGCGATCAGGCCGGTGCGGCCGGTCTTGGCGGCCATGGCGAACTACTCCCCCAACCGCTCAGAGCTTGATCTCGACGTCCACGCCCGCGGCCAGGTCGAGCTTCATCAGCGCGTCCACGGTCTGCGGGGTGGGGTCGACGATGTCCAGCAGGCGGCGATGCGTGCGGATCTCGAACTGCTCGCGCGACTTCTTGTCGACGTGCGGCGAGCGGTTGACGGTGAAGCGCTCGATCTCGGTCGGCAGCGGGATGGGCCCGCGCACCCGTGCGCCGGTCCGCTTCGCGGTGTTGACGATCTCCCGCGTGCTGCCGTCCAGCACGCGGTGATCGAACGCCTTGAGGCGGATGCGAATATTCTGGCTGTCCATGGGAGACGGACCCAACCTTGCCTGGTCTTACTTCGTGATGCCGGCGACGACGCCGGCGCCGACGGTGCGGCCGCCCTCGCGGATGGCGAAGCGCAGGCCCTGGTCCATGGCGATGGGGGCGATCAGCTC
>NZ_QLIX01000070.1 GCF_003258945.1 Roseicella frigidaeris
ACCTCGCCGAGATCCTGCCGCGGCTCGCCAGAACTGCTCTCGGCCAACACCCGACCCCTCTGCGCTCCTTCCTGACCGCGGAGGTTGCTGGGTAATCAGGAGGTCCTTTCCCCAGAGCCAGGCGGCTACGCCGGCCGCGGCGGCGGTAACCGCGGCCGCGATGCCTGCAATGATCGGAATCGGTATTGGCATGGAAATGAAGCATGCTCGGTGGAAACGCCTGCATTCAAGCGGCCGACGCTTCGTATGCCAAAGCTGGCATGGCGCGTCGGGCGGCGGGCGCCATCTTGCCATATCGCTTATCTTGACATGTCGCATTGTCAGATATAGGTATGCGGAATGCTCACCACCGAGCCCTCCCTTGCCGACCTCGCTGCCGCGTCGGGCCTCGAGCCCCGCACGATCCGGTCCTGGGTTGCCCAGGGCCTGCTTCCGCCACCCCTGACGCGCGGGCCGGCCGCTCGCTACCCCGCTGACACCCTCTCGCGCCTGCTGGCCATCCGGACCATGCGCGACGCGCTCGGCATGTCGTTCACCGACATCCGAAAGGAGTTGCTGGTCGCCAGCCCCGAGCAGATCGCGGCCTACGCGTCGCGCGCCGAGACCCTCGCGAAGCCGTCGCCGCCGACGGTTAATCCGGCATCCAGCGCGCTCGACTACATCGCGAATCTGCGGGCCAGCGTGCCGAAGCCGCCCCCCTCCGTTGCGGCAGAAGCGGCCGCGCCGCGGCCGCGCGCCGCGACAGGGCTCGAGGCGCTGGAACATCGTCTCGGGCAGGGACGCCCGGAGCCGGCCCGCAAGGCCCGCGCGGAGGAATGGCTCCGCATCCCAGTCACCCCCGACGTTGAGCTGACGGTCCGCGGCCCGCTCGACGCCGAACAGCGCACCCGCCTTGAGCGGTGCGCCGATCTGATCCGCGACATCCTGCTCGGGAGGGACCGATGACCGACACCACCATCCTAAACCTCACGGCCGGTCTGGATCGGGCCCTGGCTTGGCATGAGGGAGGCTCCGTCCGCTACCTGGTCGCCGACCTCACGGCCGAGGGCAAGGCCGCCCGGCGCGAGGTGCCGGCGCTGAACCTCGCGCTGACGATCGACATCTCCGGCAGCATGGCCGGCGACAAGATCGATGCCGCGCGGCGTGCGGCCCTCGCCGTGGTCGAGGCCTTGACCGCGCGGGACCGCCTTAGCCTTGTCGCCTTCGACAACAAGGCCGAGCTGCTGTTGGACGCCCGCCCCATGGACGAGGCCGGGCGCGCCGCCGCAGCAAGCGCCATCCGCGGCCTGATCGATCGCGGTGGCACGAACCTCTTCGACGGCTGGCTGCTGGCGGCGGAGCGGGTCGCGACCGCCATGGCTGTCGACCCGGCCGCCTCGCACCGCGTGCTGTTGCTCTCGGACGGCCACGCCAATGACGGGCTCACCGATCGTGGCGAGATCGCGGGCCATGTCGGCGCGCTGTTGGAGCGCGGCGTGCTGACCTCCGCGCTCGGGATCGGGGACGGCTATGACGAGCAGCTGCTCGGCGCCATCGCCGAGGCGGGCGGTGGCAGCCTGCACGACGCCGCCGGCGGCACCGAAGTGGCCGAGGTGGTGCTGGGCGAATTGCAGGAAGGCCGTGCCGCCCTGCTGGAACGCGTCACGCTGCGCGTCAGCGTGCCGGCTAACCTGCGGGCCGAACTCGTCGGCAGCTGGGCACATGCGCCGTTGCCTGGCGTCCTCGAGGTGATGGTCGGCAAGCTCCTGCCGGGCCAGACCAAACGCGTCGTTGTCAGGCTGCATTGCCCCGCCGGTGCGCCCGGGATGGGGCTGCTGCTGGGCGTCTCGGCCGGCGGCGCGCTGCCGGCCGGCGGCGAGGCGGTCGAGGCGCGCGCGGTCGAGGCCGAGCTGCGCCTGGCGCGCGGTGCGGACAACAACGCCCAGCCGCGCGACCGGGACCGCACGCTCGCGGTGGTCCAGGCGTGGACGGCCGACGTGCTGCGAAGCGCGGTGCGGATGAACCGTGAAGGCGACCGCCGGGCTGCGACGCACTTCCTGGAGCGCCAGCTGCGCTGGCTGGAACCCTATGCCCGCGGCGTGCCCGGCACCGAGACGCTGGTGGCGGAGCTGGTGCTGGTCCAGCGCCGGATCGGTGACGAATGGGACGAGCGGACCCGCAAGGAGGTCTATTCGGCTTCCATGAAGCGCGCGCGCTACGAGGAAGATCTCCGTGCGGCACCGCGTGCCTCCATCGCCGAGCGCTTCAGCCGGCCGTCCGGGCGGTGACGGTGCCAAGCACCGTCGCCGCGGGGACGCAACCGCGCGCCCTCCTGCACGCCGTGGTCGCTGCGGCCGAGGCGGTCGGTCGTCTGCTGGCCGCCGAGTTCGCGCGGCCTGGCGGTCCCCGCGGCGCGGGCAGCCATGCCGAAATCGATCGGGAGATCGAAGTGGGGCTGCGCGATCGCCTGCTCGCCCTTCTGCCGGCCCGCTGGCTGGGCGAGGAGACCGGGGCGGATCCCGGGCCGGGCGGGATTGATTGGCGGCTCGTCGATCCGAATGACGGGACAAGCGCCTTCCTGGCCGGTCATCGCGGATCTGCGGTCTGCATCGCGCTGCTCCGGGGCGGCGTGCCCGTGCTCGGTGTCGTGCATGCGCCGCTGTCACCCGATCGTGGGGCGGATACCATCGCCTGGGCCGAAGGCATGGATCACCTGCTGCGGAACGGGGACCCCGTGCGGCCACAACTCGCGCAAGGCACGCTCAGCCCCGGCAGCATTGTCTTCCTGAGTCACGCCGCGCCGGAATGGCCGATCGGCAACGGACGAGCGGTGGCGCCAGCCCGCTTCGTTGGCCTGCCCTCGATCGCTTACCGCTTGGCGCGCGTCGCGGCCGGGGATGGCGTCGCCGCGGTCTCGCTCAACGGCCCCTGCGGCTGGGACTACGCCGCCGGCCATGCGCTGGTCCGCGGCGCCGGTGGCGTTCTGCTCGACGAAGCCGGTGCCGAGGTCCGCTACACGATCGACGGCCGCAGCAGCGTACGGTGGTGCTTCGGCGGGGCGGAGGCTGCCGTTCGCGCGCTCGCTGCGCGCGATTGGGGCGCTGTGCGGAGTGGTCAGCGCCAGCTGACCAGCCCCCATCGAGTGATCCGGGTTAGATTTTAGTGGATAACCCGTCCGGCGATCTGCGCGGCGCCGCCTGAGCCGGAGCCGCTGGGCCTGGGCACGT
>NZ_QLIX01000071.1 GCF_003258945.1 Roseicella frigidaeris
CCGCCGCCTCCGCCCAGAAAGCCGAGGCTAGCGTCCGAACATGGGTCAACTCTCAGTGGCAACTTCACCCCAAACCAGGTCAGATCTCAGTGGCAATCAACATATTTGGGATCAACTCGGTCCGTAACACGCTCTAGGCGGAGGATCGTCAACCATTCCTGACGCATGATGGGAGCCTGGAGCCGATAGAAACATGCCGCATTCCCAGCATACCCTGCGTCGCAGCGCCGCCAGCATTGGCGTGGTTCTCTGCGTCCTCTGCGCTTTCCCGGCCATAGCCAAGCAAGGCAGCTTCGGGGATCCCGGTCTGGACGCGACGATGGACGCACTGGTGCAGCGCCTCGATCGGCGCCTAGTGAGCAGCGGCAGCCTGCCGCCCGACCAGCGGCCGGAGACGATCTATCTTTCCTCGTTCAACGCGGAAGTGCGTCAGCAGGCCCCAGGGGGAGGGGAGCGCATCTGCCGGACTGCAGTCGTGAGTGCGGCGCGCAGGGGCGAGACCATAGCCCAACTGCAGGGCCTGGCCTGCCAGTCGCCCCAGGGCTGGGTGCTGCAAGATGGGGATTGGCGCTAGCCCTCATAGCCATAGCTAGCGGAGCTATCCGGTTCTCGGGGCCGCTGAGGGTGTACTCCTCAGCGGCCCATGTCATTGGTCTATTAGGCGAGGGCGGGGTGGTACCGCAGGGCGGCATTGGCGATCTCTATCACCGCTGCTCGTGCCCGTTCCTCCCGTTCTGGCGTTTCGCCCCAGGCACTGGTGCGGGCGTTTAGGCCGTCCAGGCAGTCGGCCAGTTGCCGCTTGCGGATGAGGTCGTTCAGGAACAACCCGGCTTCGGTCCAGGCCGCCCGGATCTCCTCCACGAGCCGCAGGCCGGTCCGCCGGAACTGCTCGATGTCGTCATCATGAACCTGCATCGTCTTATCCTTTGAAATGCGCAGCAGATCGCCGCTGTTGAATGATTGCGTCACGACCAACGCCCAAAACGGGCGAAGCAAAAATGGTGCTTCCAGGGTGCTGGGCGGAGGGGTAGCGGGCCGCCAAACAGGTCTCCTGACCAGCAAGAAAAAGCATGCATATACAGCACTGTAGCCGCCGATTTGAACCGAAAACCGACCTTTGGTTTCGCGCGGCGGGGGCTTCGAATATGGCATGTCCGGCTAACACGTCATAATAGCCAACTATGGCGTATTAGATAGCTCGTCGCAGGGCAGGAGAGGGACGCCAACCCGCCCTGTCAGGTAGCCCAAATCACGTCAGCGGATCCGATGAGGCGCCCCTGCGCGGCCAAGACGCGCCCTGGGTCACGTGAACAGGTCCTCAGCGCGCACCCTTGAGCATCCGCCACCGGCCAGTTGCGCCCTGACCGCAGGTCCACGTGGCAGCCGGTTCGACAGCGGTTGTTCTGGGCGATCAAGGTCCGCAGGATCCTGAACCAAGGAACGGCACAGAAGAGAGGAGTTTACGTGGTTGTCGGAGTTGTCGTAGTTGACTAAGGAGAGCAGGGGCGCCACGTTGGTGCGTGAGGACCCGATGACCAACACGAAGCACACAGAGCCCAAGACCCCCACCCGGCGTCCGCCGACGTCGGCTAAGTTAGGCTCCTATGTCATCAAGCGTGGGCGTTTGGCGGAGTTCGCCAAGGTCCTCGAGGATCCCGCGCTCCGGGGCGATGTGCAGGTCCTCGTAAAGCCTACTACCCCACGTGGTCGCCAGCAGCTCGCTGGCGCTGGTGTCCGTGAGTTGGTCATCCACCCTGGCGCTGGAGAGATCGTAAAGCGCGGTGCTGAGAAGCGCGTGTTCTATGGTGGAGGCAGGACCGAGATCGCGGAAAAGGCGTACGAGCCCGGTCCGAAGGCGCGCGCCCTCCTCCGTGGCCTCGAGATCGCCGAGGCCGACCTGAAGGCTGCCGGTGGCGCTTTCGAGCTCGCCGATGTCGAGCGCCTGTTGGGCATCAGCCGCCAAGCGATCGCGAAGCGCGTCGACGAAGGTTCGTTACTGGCCGTTCCCGGCCCTGGCGGCCGACGCCGTTACCCAGCCGTCCAGTTTACTCACGGCGGAACGCTCCCGGGTTTCCGGGAGGCTCTCAACATGCTGCCCAGCCGAAACCCTTGGGTGCGCCTGAACTGGCTGGTAAACCGCGATCCGCGCATGGGCGAACGCACGCCGGCACAGCTGCTTGAAGCAGGCGAGGTAGCAGCAGTCCTCGCTGCGGCGCGGTCTCAAGGCGAACAGGGCGGTTGAGCGGTCATCCTCCGCCGCCTGCCGACCTCGATCGTCGCCAGCCTCGTCTTCGGACGTTGCCGGCTGGTGTGCGCCTCCACCGCTTTCACACGAAAGAGAAAGGCGGGCAGCGGCTCGACCCTATCTACTTCGACCAGAGTCTGGCCGGTCGTCTCAATGCCCCGGACGGCAGCTACGGTGTACTCTATGTGGCCCTTTCTGCATCCGGAGCCTTCGCTGAAACCTTCTTGCGTACTCCTGGCCGGACGCTTCTCGATCCCGATCTGATAGCGGCGAAGGCTTACGCCGAGCTGACGTTGACGCGCGATCTCGTCGTGATGGAGTTGCATGGTCCCGGTGCAGCCGCGATCGGTGCGACGGCCGAACTCGCCCATGGCTCGCCGCCTTATGAACTCCCGCAGTCATGGTCTAAGGCCCTACACGGCCACCCCTGCGCCGCCGATGGACTCGCATACCGGGCCCGGCACAACGACGACGAGGTATGCTTAGCGGTGTTCGAGCGGGCTACCTCCGCCGTCGCGGTTGTCCAGCGCGTGGAGAACCTTGATGTAGACTGGTTCTATGTGCTGGCCGAGGAGCACGGGATTGGTCTGCCGCCCCAATAGTAGTCCTAGTTTATTGGCAGAACAGAGTTGTTGAACGGCAACCGTTCTCTCTACTAGCAGGCTGCTGAAAAGCCTGTCTGCTGCGCGGGTGTGGGTTGCTTTTTTGGTTTGGATGGGCGGCTGAGGCGGTGATGGCGCGGCGGGTGCGCCGCTCCA
>NZ_QLIX01000072.1 GCF_003258945.1 Roseicella frigidaeris
CCGCCGCCTCCGCCCAGAAAGCCGAGGCTAGCGTCCGAACATGGGTCAACTCTCAGTGGCAACTTCACCCCAAACCAGGTCAGATCTCAGTGGCAATCAACATCGCCGAGATCCTGCCGCGGCTCGCCAGAACTGCTCTCGGCCAACACCCGACCCCTCTGCGCTCCTTCCTGACCGCGGAGGTTGCTGGGTAATCAGGTGGTCCTTTGCCAGCCCGCGCAGGGGCCGGCCAGCATCACCGCGCGCCCGCCCGTGTCCGGACCGCGGAAGCGCTCGGCGAGCAGCGGGGGCGCGCGGAGCAACTGGGCCACCTGCTCCGCGGCGGCGGGCCCAAGCGGTGGCGGCGTGGCCTCCGCCAGAAGGCTCAGCCGGGTCGAGAGGCGCCAATTGCCGGGGGTGGCTTCGTAGGCCTCGCCCTCGACCTCGGCGCGGATCTGGCCGCCCGCGTCCAGCAGCGGCGCGATGCGGCGGGCCTCGCCGCGCGGCAGCCAGCCGAGTTGTTCTCCCTCCGGCGTGTGCACGGCGATGGCGTTGGGGTCGTGCCGATTGGCGGCGTCGCGCCGCAGTCGCAGCGGCTGGCCCGGTAGCAGCATGGCGGCGAGCCGCGCGGCCGCGTGGTACTTCGTGCCGACCACCGGGATTTCGCCGAGTGGCAAGGCCGCGATCGCGCGGGACGGGCCGGCGCCAGCCGAGGCCGCCGGCCGGAGGCCGAGCGGTGAAGCGACCAGCGCACCGAAGGCGCGGGCGATGTCGCGGCGGCGGGGCATGCGATCAGTCTGGCTCGATTCAGGCGGTCCGACTTTCGACGGACACCGCGGCGACGTGAAGGTCTTGCAGGTCAGATCTTGGGCTTCACCTTTCCCTTGGTGATGACGGCCACCGCTACCGTAACCAGAAGCCCACCCGCCGCTTTGCCGCCCTGCTTGGCCCGCCGCCACCATGTTCGGCGGCATGATGGACAGACCCACTCCTTGGGCAGCAGCGGTCTTCCGCAGCGACAAATGCGCGTTCGCGTCATGACAGCAGGTTCTCCGGCCGCAGGGTGACGTCCAGCGTGAACCTGCCGTCCTTCGCGTCGGCAAGCCTCTGCCGCGCTTGCACGATGAGACCGGGGATCTTTGCCCAGACCTGTTCCGGAGGATCGTCCTTCCTCCAAGGCGCAAGGCGAGCCTTTGACGCAGCGCCAGGGAAGTCGAGCTTCGCGAGATGATCGAGCATCTGCTCCAGGGCGTGCTGCGCGGCGTCCACCTCTCCGAGATCCTGATAGCAGAAGATCAGCGTCCGTATGCCCTGCAGGGCGAGCGCCATACGCTGCCGCAGCCCATCCCACGTCCGGGCGACATCATCGTCGGTGAGCGTGGCCGGCAGAGTTTTCGTGCTCGACGGTTGCCGCGCCAGCTCCACGCTCACCCTCTCCAGGGCGCCGGCGATCAGCTTGTGGAGGTCGCCGGCAAGCTGCGTGAGAGCGGCTTTGCGCTGCGCATCGTCGCTCATGCGGCAGACCGTTGGGTATTGCCGCACCGCGCCGAGAAGCTCGCCGTCGAACTGCGCTTGAAGGAGCGCCTTCACATTGCGGACGTCACCGTGAAGCGCATCCATCTTTGCAGCCAGTTCGAGCAGCATCGCATTGATCGCGAGGCCGGAGAGGGCCGAGAGCGCCGCCGGATCGAGTCCGGCCGGTCGAAGCAGCGCCTGCTCCTTGAACTTTCCCGCGCCGTCCTGCACCCAGGCATGAAGCAGGCCGTCTCCGGCTTTCTTCAGGTCGCCTGTGCGCCCCTGCATCACGACGTGAAACGCTTCGCCATCCTTCAGGGTCTTCAGGAGACGCGCTGCGTCTGGCGCGAGTTGAACCAAGGAACGCAGGAGGCCAGCCGCCTGACGCTCCAAGCGCTCAAGGATCGGGGGCGGCACATCGGCTGCCTTCGCGGCACCGGTCGGGATCAGCGGCACCGGATCGGGCGGTGGTGTCGCGAGATCAGGAGTCGGATCATCCATCTGCCATTATCTCCCGATGTGTCGCTGCACGTGCGCCGCGATGGCTACGACGCGGAGCGTGCTGGCTTTCGGCACGCGCGAGGGTAACGGAGGCTGGTTCGTCGGCCGGGTCCTGCGGGACGAGGTCGCCGCGGAAGGCGCGGGTCAGGATGCTGCGTTCCAGGTGGTCGAGAAGGGCGAGGGCGCGGGTGGCTTCCTGACTGATTCTCTTAGAGCCCATCCGGAAAGGAATTGAATCGGCTGAATCGGATGTGATTCTCTGGTCGTGCGGGCGATTCGCGGGGGCAGGCAATGGCGTGGACGGCAGAGCA
>NZ_QLIX01000073.1 GCF_003258945.1 Roseicella frigidaeris
CGCAGGCCCTGCTCTGCACCGATCCAGCGCAGGAGCCGCTGCAGATCATCCGCTGGTTCATCCAGCGCTGGCAGCTCGAGGTCACCTTCCGCGAGGTCCGCGACCACCTCGGTGTGGAGACCCAGCGGCAGTGGTCGGACAAGGCCATCGCCCGCACCACGCCATGCCTGCTCGGGTTGTTCTCGATCGTCACCCTGCTGGCGTCGCGCCTCGACGACCGTGCCCGGATCGCGGTCTCGACCAGCGCTTGGTACCACAAGCAGCGGCCGACCTTTGCCGACAGCCTCGCCGCAGTACGACGCGCGATCTGGAGCGAGCAGGGTTTTGTCATGTCCCGGCAGTCCGTCGAGACCACAAAACTCTCGCCAGCTCTCCGCGAGGGCATCGCATACGCGCTCTGCCACGCCGCNCTTGAATGGCCAAACTCGAGCTAAGCTTGGATCCAAAGAAAATGCGCGGAATTGAAACGCGTTGAGTAAAAGCTATTGGCCAGTTGGCCACGGCTGCCTCCTGCTTGCCTGAACCATAACATGAGTTAACGTCGGTTGTGCGAGACCCAACTCCGTCTCCGCGACCTAAGGGTGCTGCCATGGGCAAGCTTAAAGAATGGGTGGGTACGGCGCTGCTGGCACAACCGTTCTACAGAGAGGAGTTGCGGATGATCGGCCTGTTGGCACCTGCACTCCGCGTGGGACTCTTGGGCCTCATTCATCCACGCGGTTACCGCTGAGGCGGAGCCGCGATCCGGCGAAAAATCAACAACTGACTTGAAGGAATACAGTCATGACCCAGGGTATCGAAGGCAAGGTCGTTCTCATTACCGGCGGCAGCACCGGCATCGGCGCAGAAGCCGCGCGGCTTCTCGCGGAACGCGGCGCAAAGGTGGCCATCGCCGCGCGGCGCAAGGACAAGCTCGACGAGGTCGTCGCGGACATCGCCGCAAACGGCGGCACGGCACGTAGCTACGCGCTCGACGTCACCGACAAGTTGGCGGTCCAGTCCGTCGTCGCCGCAATCATTGCCGACTTCGGCCGCCTCGACGTGCTGATCAACAACGCCGGGCTAATGCCGATCCGTCCGATGGCCGAGGTCAACACCGACGAGTGGGACCAGATGATCGACGTCAATCTGAAGGGTACGCTCTACGGCATCGCGGCGGCCCTTCCCGGCTTTCTCGAGCAGGGCAGCGGTCACATCATCAACTTGAGCTCGGTTGCGGGCATCAAGGTCTTCGCACCGGGCGGCACGGTCTACTCCGGCACCAAGTTCGCCGTCAGCGCGATCAGCGAGGGCTTGCGCCACGAGGTGGGTGAAAAGGTCCGTGTCACGTCGATCGAGCCCGGAGCCGTCGAAAGCGATTTGAAGTTCACGACGTCTGGCACGGCTGCCGAGACGGTGCTCGACTTCTACAAGCAGGCCATCCCGGCGGCATCGGTGGCGCGTGCTATCGCGTTCGCTGTAGAACAACCTGATGACGTCGACGTCAACGCGATCGTCATCCGGCCGACCGCACAGCAGTTCTGATTTCGACGAGGAGGCGGGGCCGCGTGTGCTCCGCCTCATAAGGAACTTTCCGGCCGCCCTACCGTTACTTTGCCGAATAATATCTGTCCGTTTCACTTGAGGAGTCGATGATGCCCAAACTCGCGCTGTACGTGCCACTGAAGGCCAAACCCGGTAAAGAGAGCGATGTCGCCAATTTCCTGACCTCGGCATTGCCGCTCGTTCAAGCTGAGCCGGGCACTCTGACCTGGTATGCGATCGAGGAAGGTCCCGGTGCGTACGCGATCTTCGATACGTTCGACACAGAGGAGGATCGGCAGGCCCATCTTGACGGCAAGGTTGCCGCCGCGCTGATGGAGAAGGCGGAAGAACTGTTCTCTGAACCGCCGCAGATTCACAAGTTCACCCTGCTGGCCGCGAAATAGCGGAGCGGTCGGCACCCCAAGCTGCCGTACGACTGCACGGTTAGGGTCGCCTGCCCTCGGGAATGGACGGCCCGGCCGGCTCTGGAACTAAAGAGAAGAATACGACAGGCCATCCGCGATAGTGGATGGCCTTGTCTTTTGCGCTTATCCGGCCTTTTGATGCTGCTGCTGATAAGTCGGCGTTGATGTGTTGCGTTATCATGGCGCCGTTGGTTTCGCAGGAACTTCTTGAGGTCATCAATCTGCCGCTTTTTTAGAGCCCTTCCGGGAAGTTCTGGTTTAGCCTGAGGTGCTTGCGGCGAGGCGGCGGAGCATGAGGCGGATCATGGCGAGGCGGATGAAGGCCGCCGCCTTGCGG
>NZ_QLIX01000074.1 GCF_003258945.1 Roseicella frigidaeris
TGTCAATGCTGAGGTGGGTTTTCTCAAAAGCGCTGGCTGAAAATTCCCCAGTTCTGCTGGTGGCTATGTCGCGGCGCTGAGATCGGCGGTTCGGAGCTTGGGTGGCCTGCCGCGCCGGCGTGGCGTCTCGGGCGAGGTTACCGGTCGGGCTGAGCTGGTGTCGGGCAACAGATCGGCATGGCGACGGAGGCGGTAGCTGGCGCCCTCGATGCGGACGACGATGGCGTGGTGGAGGAGTCGGTCGAGCAGAGCGGTGGCGACGACGGTGTCGCCGAACACCTCGCCCCATTCGGCAAAGCCGCGGTTGGAGGTCAGGATCATGGCGCCGCGCTCGTAGCGGGCGTTGACCAGTTGAAAGAACAGGTTCCCGCCGCCGGCGACGACGGGCAGGTAGCCGATCTCGTCGACGACAAGGAGTTGGGGTCGGCAGAGGAACCGGATCCTCTCCCTCAGGGTGCCCTCGCGCTCGGCCTTGGCCAGCGAGCCGATGAGCTCGGCAAGGGTGGTGAAGTAGACGCTGCGGCCGGCCTGAACGGCCTCGACGGCGAGGGCGATGGCGAGGTGGGTCTTGCCGCAGCCGGGCTGGCCGAGGAAGTGGACGACCTCGTGGCGGCTGATGAAGTCGAGCCCGGCCAGGGTGAGGATGCGGTTGCGGTCGAGGGATGGCTGGAACGCGAAGTCGAACCCGGCGAGGGTCTTGATCGTGAGCAGCCGGCCCATCTTGAGGGCTGCCTTGACCCTGCGGCCCTCGCGCAGGCTGAGCTCCTCGTCGAGCAGGCTGTCGATGGCCTCGAGGGCAGAGATCTCGCCGCGCTCGAGCTGGCGCAGCAGGTGCTCCAGCACCTCCAAGGCCCGCGGCATGCGGAGGCCGACCAGGTGGCGGCGGATGCGGTCGAGAGTGGCCGGGGCGGCGGTCATCGCGCGGGCTCCCCGGCGGCGAGCCTGCGGCCGACCGCCTCATAGATGGCCAGCGATCGGGGCGTCACGCCGGCAGACGGTCCTGGTGGCGCTGTGGCGCCATGCCGTGGCGTGGTGCTGTTGGAGGGCGGCGGCAGGCTGCGATGGCCCTCGGCGATGCGGCGCCGGCCACGACCCTCAAGCACGGGGTNGCCGCCGACCGAGACCATGCCCTCGTGGGAGATGCGTCGCTCGAGGCGGAGGACGGCATTGAACGGCCCGGCTGGCAGCGGCTTGAGGGACGTCTGCTCCTCGGCGAAGTGCTCGATGACGATGCGCCCGGTGGTGCCGTGCAGGCGGCGGTTGGCGACCTGGTCGAGCCATTGGGTGAACTGGGCGTTCAGGTCACCAAGGTTGCGAAAGGCCCTGGCCAGGAAGAAGTCCTCGCGGACGTAGCGGAACGGCCTCTCGACTTTGCCCTTGGTCTTGGCACGGTAGGGCCGGCAGGCCTTGGGTAGGTAGCCGTAATGGCCTGCCAGGGCGAGGAGCTTGTCGTTGTAGACGATGCCGCGTTCGTCGACCTCGCCGAGGACCGCGGTGCGCATCCGGTCGTAGAGGATCTGCTCAGGCACGCCGCCGAGCGCCTCGAAGGCGGCGACGTGGCAGCGCAGCACGGTGGCGAGGTCCTGCTGTGCGACGAAGCGGGCCCACATCATGCGGCTGTGGCCGAGCACCAGGGAGAACAGCCAGACGATGCGCTCGGCGCCGGGCTCGTCCTCGAAGCGGACCCGGAAGTGGGCGAAGTCGACCTGCGCCTGGCGTCCCGGCGGGGTTTCGAAGCGACGCTCGAAGGCGGGAGCAGCCGGCGGCCGGACGGTGCGCAGGAAGTCGGTCACGGTGGAGTAGCCGCCGTCGAAGCCGAGATCGCGGACCTCGCGCCACAGGCGACGGCCGGTCAGGTCAGGAAAGCGGCCAACGCGCTCGCGCAGGAAGGCCTCGAAGGGCGCCAGCGGCGACGGGGCTGGTGGCCGCGGCTTGTAGGCCGGCGGCTCCAGGCCGCGCGCGATGTAGGTGCGGATGGTCTTGCGGTCGTGGCCGGTGCGGCGGGCAATGGCCGAGACGGTCAGGCCCTGCCGGGCGAGATCCAGGATCATGACGAGCTCCCCAAGGGTGACCACCGGCTGCTCCCATGATGCCGCATGGCATCCTGGGGCATGGCCGGCGCCGCCCGGGCCCGGGGGCTCGCCCCCAGGCCCGGGCAGTGGCGCTGAACTGGGGAATTTTCAGCCAGCACTTCCGGGGAGCATTCATCCAGCCGCTACAG
>NZ_QLIX01000075.1 GCF_003258945.1 Roseicella frigidaeris
CCATCTCAAGCCGTTCCGCGGCGTGCTGCAGGTCGACGGCTTCGCCGGGTTCAAGGCGCTGCAACGCAGCCGCAACGACGGCTCGGTCGTACTCGCCTTCTGCCGAGTAGGTGGGGACGTTGCCGCCCCCACCCCTCACAGACCCGGACGTGCAGATTTCCCGCATCCGGTTCTTCATGGGAGAGCTTCGCTCGGGACGGCGTATTGGCGCATGATCCGGGCTGGCGGCAGAGGATGGCGGCTCAGCAGTTCACGCAGGCGGTCCCAGCGGAAGTTTCCGTGTCGCCCCCTGCGCGATAGCCACTTCTTCCAGATCCGCTCGACCTGATGGAGATACCATCGGACCCGACGTCCGTTGCCGGTGATGCCGTAGTAGCCGTAGTGGCCACGTAGCATCGCGGACAGGTGGGCGTGCTGGTGGAGGACCGTTTGATGCCGGTTACGCTGGCACCATTCGGTCACCGCCGACAGGGCACGGGCGAACCGTCCCTTTGCCGTCACCTGCCGCACCACGTTCTTCCCTTTCAGGGACCGTCCCCAGACATGGGTAAAGCCCAGGAAGTCGAACGTGGTACCGCTCGTCGCCGGATGGCACAAACCACCCGGACGACGAAATCGGAAGTCGATGAACCGCGACTTCTCCGGATGGAGGGTAAGTCCATACCGGTTCAGCCGCTGTCCCAGCACGTGAAAGACCCGCTTGGCATCGAGGTGATCTTCGAATGCCATGACAAAATCGTCCGCATACCGGACCAGGGTATGTCGCCCTTTCAGCCGTGGCTCGACCACCATCGCAACCCATTCGTCCAGCACGTAGTGCAGGTAGATGTTTGCGAGCAGTGGCGAGATCACGCCGCCTTGGGGCGTTCCTTCGGTCGCATAGGTCAGGGAGCCGCTTTCCAGCACCCCAGCCTTCAGCCATTTGTCGATCATCCGTCGAACAACACCGTCCGTGACTCGTCGGTCAAGGAAGCTCCGCAGCTGGTCATGCGGGATGGTGTCGAAATATCGACTGATGTCGATATCCAGCACCCACCGCATGCCCTGCGTCATGAGCGACGTGCGCAAATTGTGCACGGCGTCATGCGCCGACCGGCCTGGCCGGAAACCATACGAGCAGGGCAGGAAATCCTGTTCGTAGATGGCCTCCAGCAGCATCACGATCGCCCGCTGCGCCACTTTGTCCTCGAAGGTCGGAATACCGAGAGGCCGCTGCGAGCCGTCCGCTTTCGGGATGTAGCTGCGGCGCACCGGTGGGGCCTGATAGCGACCCGACTTGATGCGGTCGAGGAGGTCGAGAAGATTCGCCTCCAGCGCTTCCGCATAGTCGGCCGCCGTGACCCCGTCGATGCCCGCCGCGCCATCCTTGCGGGTGGTCCGGTAGGCTTCCAGCATCCAGTCCAGATCGAGGACATGGTGCAGCGAGGCGAACGCCCGGTCGCGGTGCGTCCTCGCCATGTCGGCTATCCATCGCCGTTTCGTGGACAGGTTTGTGGGACTCAGGGTTCCCTCCCGTGTTTCCCGTCGATGGGTCTCTCCTCACGGCGCCCCCCTTTCCTCCAGTGGGTCCCGGCGAGCCCGGTTCCCCGCCTTCAGCGGTACTACGAGGGCGCTACGACTTCCCGCATGCGCGTTCCTGGTGCCTTATGGTTTCGGTCCCAGGCTCCATCTGCTCCCTCCGATGTTCGTGCTCGCCGAGGCGCTCCCGGTGTGGCGGAGGACCACAACCGGGCCTGGGGTCTTTGGTCAGCCGGTCTCCCCGCCTCCGGCATCTCGCAGATGGGCACGCACGGGATCTCTCAGGTTTCCTGGCAGTCCATCCCACGCCTTTGCCCTGTTCCAAGACCCCGGCCGGACCGGCAGGACCTCGCCACTTGCGATCCTGTCGATGCTGCCCCCGGTCCCAACACTCCGAAGGCTCCAGCGGGACATGATATCGGGGCTACCCCAGGGCTTCAGCGTCCGCTGCCTACGCTTCACGAGCGGCGTTGCCGTCGCCCATGCAAGGCTCGCTTCCGGCTGGCGGGCTGCGCCTTTGCCGGGAGGGGG
>NZ_QLIX01000076.1 GCF_003258945.1 Roseicella frigidaeris
CCGCAAGGCGGCGGCCTTCATCCGCCTCGCCATGATCCGCCTCATGCTCCGCCGCCTCGCCGCAAGCACCTCAGGCTAAACCAGAACTTCCCGGAAGGGCTCTGAGGTGGTCCGCAAGGTCGCCGGGTGACAGGGAGGCCTGGGATGCTGACGGGCACGGGCAGGATCAGGAGGGTCGTCGCGGCGCTGCTCGCGCTGGCCCTGCTCGTCGTTCCGGGCGCCCCCGTCAGGCATGCCTCGGCCGCCGCGCCGCTCCGGCAGCATGCGGTGCACCACTGCGTCGCTCCGGGCGATGAGGCGCAGGATCAGCGGCCCGTCCACCATGACCAAGGCCAGCCCGGCGGGCACCCCGGCAAGCTGCAGGATCTGGCCTGCTGCACCTCCGCCCAGTGCCCGGCCACGGCCGCGGCCCCGCTCGTCCCGCCCGGGCAGCCATCGGCGCCGTCCGGCCTGCGGCTCGTCGGCACCGCCACCCGCGTGGTGCCGGACGGCATCGCCGTGGCCCCTCCTCTCCACCCGCCTCGTCCCCTGGCGTGACCCGCTTACGGGTGCCGCGCGGCCCGACGGCCGCCTGCGGGCACCTGGACCGCATGCCCGACGCGTCATGCGGGGTTCGAAACCGCGACAAGGACAACGGAGGAAGTCATGAGCACATCCAACCGCCTCGGCACCCGCGCGACCGTCGCCGCGCTCGCCATCGGCCTCGCGTTCGGCGGCGCGGCCGCCCGGGCGCAGTCCGCCCAGGAGCACGAGGCGCACCATCCCGGGGGCAGCACGGCCCAGGCGACGCCCGCCCCGGCCCCGACGCCCGGCCCGGCGCAGCAGCGGGGCATGCCCGGCATGATGGGTGGCCAAGGCATGCAGATGCAGGGCGCGCCCGGCGCGCCCCAGCAAGGCGGCATGCCCGCGATGATGGGCGACATGGGCCGGATGATGGACATGATGCACCGGCAGATGGCCGCCCAGCACGCGATGCGGGCCTTCGAGCACATCGAGGGACAGCTCGCCTTCTACCGCGCCGAACTCCGCATCACCGACGCGCAGCAGGCGCAGTGGAACGCCTTCGCCGACGCCGTCCGCACCGCAGCCGGGACCCTGAAGCAGGCCGTGACGACGGCCATGCGGGAGACCAGCCCGGTCGCGGCGCCCGAGCAGATCGAGCGCCGCATGGCGCTGCTCACCGCCCAGCTCGAGGTGATGCGCACGGTGCAGGCTGCGGCGCGGCCGCTTTACGCCGCGCTCTCGGACGAGCAGAAGCGGACCGCCGACACGCTGATGGCGGAGCACCTGCGCGGCATGGGCGGCATGGGCATGCGCGGAGGGCTGATGTGAGCGCCGCCTTCCCCCTGGGCCGCATCGGCAGGCGCGGCGCGCTCGGCCTGCTGGCGGTCGCCGGGGCACAGCTGGGAATGATAGGGGCGGCGGCCGCCGCCCCCGCGACCCGAGTCGAGGTCTGGAAGGATCCGAGCTGCGGCTGTTGCGAGGACTGGGTCCGCCACATGCGGGCAGCGGGCTTCGAGGTCACCGTCCGCGAGGTCGCGGACGTCCGGCTGGTGAAGGCGGCCCGGGGCGTGCCGGAGGCGCTCCAGTCCTGCCACACCGCCGTCGTCGGCGGCTACGTGGTCGAGGGCCATGTCCCGGCGGCGGACGTCCGGCGCCTGCTGGCCGAGCGGCCGCAGGCGCGCGGGCTGTCCGCCCCCGGCATGCCGCCCTCGGCGCCCGGCATGGATATCTCTGGCACGCCCTACGAGGTCGTCCTGTTCGGCGGAGCCGACGGCGACCGGACCTGGGCGCGGCATTGACGAGACCCTGCCGGGGCCCGGTGCCCCGGCAGGACATCTCGATGGAGTGTGAGATTGGCTTTGCTACTGAATGTTGGCCCAGGCGTGCTGGCGAATTTTGGCCCACCTGCCGTCCCTCAACCTACGG
>NZ_QLIX01000077.1 GCF_003258945.1 Roseicella frigidaeris
CGGTGATTGTCAAAGAAGTTGTCCGGTGCCGATCAGGCGGCGTCTCTGATTTTGTGGTCGCTGAGGTCGCGCTCGGGGTTGAGGCAGACGTCACCGACCGGCGTCCAATTTCGGATCTGGCGTGACCACCGGGTGGGGTTGGCGGCGCGAGCTTCGGTATAGAGCTGGGCCCGGCGCTCGAGGAGCGCGCGATCCTCGCCGGCATGCCGAGCGCCGGGCGTGACGAACTGGATCGCGCTGTGGCGGTGCTCGTGATTGTACCAGGTCACGAAACGGGCAACCCAGTGCTGCGCCTCCGCCCTGCTGGCGAACCCCGACGCCGGCCAGTCCGGCCTGTACTTGCAGGTGCGGAAAAGGGCTTCGGAGAACGGGTTGTCATCGCTGACCCGCGGACGACTGTAGGAGGCGATGACGCCGAGCCGCTCGAGGGTGGCCTTCATGGTCGCGCCCTTCATCGGGCTGCCGTTGTCGGCGTGCAGGACCAGAGGGCGGGTGAGGCAGCCCTCGGCCCAGACCGCCCTGCGCACGAGCTCGGCGGCCAGCTCGCCGGCTTCGCGTTCATGGACCTCCCAGCCGACGATCTTGCGGCTGTAGATGTCGAGGATGAGGTAGAGATAGAAGAACACGCCTCGGATCGGACCGGGCATCCAGGTGATGTCCCAGCTCCAGACCTCGCAGGGACCGCGGGCGCGGTGGCTGGTCGGCGGTGGGCGACGCGCCGGCGGCCTGGCCCGGCCACGGTGGTGTTGCTGATCCTCGGCCCGCAGGATGCGGTAGAAGCTGGCTTCTGACGCGAGGTAGCGGCCCTGGTCTGCAAGGCGCGGCACGATCTGGCTCGGCGGCAGGCTCTTGAAAGCGTCGCTGTTGCAGACGTCCAGCACGGCCCGACGTTCCGCATCCGACAGCTTGTTGCCCGGCGCTGAGCGAGGCGCCGTCGGGCGGCGGTCTTCTGGCGCGCCGTCTCTGGCCTGCCAGCGGCGACAGGTCCGAGCGTCGAGCCCGAGTTCCGCACAGGCCGAAGCGCGGCGCGCGCCGGCCGCGACAGCCCGGTCGATCAGCGCGATGGCGTTCTGGCGATCCGGGGTGCTGATCATGCGTCCTCGCCGTCCCCCCAGATCGCTGCGGCGTTTTTTCTCAGCACCAATAGTGCCGCCGCCTCGGCCAGCGCCTTCTCTTTGCGCGCCAGGTCGCGCTCAAGCGCTTTGACGCGCTTCTTCTCCTCCTTGGTCGCCTGGCCGAGCCGCTGACTGCTGGCACGCTCCCAGTCGTTGGCCTGCTCGCAGGCGGTCCGCCAAGCCTGGATCTGCTCAGGGTAGAGCCCCCGCTGGCGGCAGTAGGCGGCCAGATCGGCCTCGTTCAGGGCGGCCGCCTCGAGAACGGCAGCGAACTTGTCGCGCGACGTCCAACCCTCTGGGCCCGCGTCGGCATCGGGCAGGAGCCGGCCCTGGCTGCGAGCCTCGCGGCGCCAGGTGTGCAGGGTTGCCTCAGAGATCCCCTCCTCCTTGGCCAGCTGCCGTAGGGGTACCGCGTGCGGCGGCTCCAGCTTCCTCAAAACCGCCGCGCGGCGTTCCGTCGAATAGGCCAACTCATCACTCCGTCCCGCCCCTCTGAAAATGAGAGATCATCTCAAGGCGCCGGACAACTTCCCTGCCACAGGGGG
>NZ_QLIX01000078.1 GCF_003258945.1 Roseicella frigidaeris
GTCGGCAAAGACCCGGTCCTGGCCGGTGATGTGGGCCAGCACCAGGCCATGCAGCGGCCGCAGCCACCAGCACGCCTTGGCGACCCAGTCGCAGAGCGTTGAGCGGTCGAGGATGATGCCCTGCCGGCGCAGGATCGCGGCCTGGCGGTACAGCGGCAGGCCGTCGCCGTACTTCGCCACCAGCACCTGCACGAGCAGCGCCTCGGTCGGCAGGCCGCCGATGACGGCGTGCTCCGGCGCCCGCCGTTGATGGACGCCATCGCCGCAGCCACGGCAGGCATAGCGCGGCCGGATGGTCACGCGCACCCGCAGCTGGGCCGGCACCACGTCGAGCCGTTCCGTCCGGGTCTCGCCGATCCGATGCATCTCCCGCCCGCAGCAGGGGCAGCCGCGATCGGCGAGATCGAGGACCCGCTCGATCCGCTCGAGATGCGGCGGCAAGACGCCGCGGTTGCGGCGCCGGGGCGGCGCCTCGCCCTGCGGCTTTGCAGAGGGGGCCGGCGCATCATTCGCCGGCGGCAGCAGCGACGGATCCTGGCCGAGCGTCAGGGCCAGCTGCGCGGGGTCGATGCGCTCGGCGCTCTGCCCGAAGCGGGCGCGCTGGAAGGCCTGGATGATCTGCTCGAGGGCCGCGATCCGCGTCTCCGCCGCCTGCAGCGCGGCGCGCAGAACGGCGAGGTCCTGCTGCGGGTCGGGGCTGTTCTCGGCGGGCGTATCCGGCACGCGTGAATTGTCACCGATGCGCGCGCGTCGTGACAAGCGGAAAGCGTGCCGAACCGCAGGTCAGGTCGCCGTCGGACGCCAGGTGCGTTGCGGCGTTCGCCACTCGATCCCCTCAAGCAGCATCGAGGCCTGCGCCGTCGACAGCGCCACGGTGCCGCTGCTCGTCACCGGCCAGGGAAAGTGGCCGCGTTCCAACCTTTTGGCGAACAGGCATAGTCCCTGGCCATCGTGCCAGACACATTTCACCAGCCGGCCACGCTTGCCGCGGAAGATGTAGACCGCGCCGGTAAACGGGTCCTGCTCGAAGGCCTGCTGCACCAAAGCGGCCAGCCCGTCCATCCCGCGGCGCATATCCGTGAAGCCGCAGGCCAGGAAGATGCGGGTTCCCGCCGGCGGGCCGATCATCGGGCCGCCAGCGCGCCCAGCACGCGACGCAGCGCATCACCGTCGACCGCGGCGTCGACCCGCACCACGGCGCCACTCGGCAGCACGATCTCCATCAGCCCGGCGCGCGACGGCAGGGATGGCGATGACGGGGCGGCCGCGGGCTCGGCCAGCGTCACTTGCGCAAAGCTCGGGGCGGGTATGGCAGCTGTCGCCGCCGCATGCGCCGTCCGGTCCAGCAACTCCCGGCGCCAGGTGTAGAGCTGGCCGGTACCGACACCCCAGCGCCGCGCCACGTCAGCCGCAACGGCGCCCGGCACCATCGCCTCCTGCACGATCCGGACCTTGTCCTCCTCGGACCAGATGCGGCGACGCTCGCCCCGCGTCACCACCTCCACGACCTCGCTCCGACTACTCGTACGTGCGCTCGTACGAGTGCTTGCTGCAGACGCGTCCCCGTCCA
>NZ_QLIX01000079.1 GCF_003258945.1 Roseicella frigidaeris
GCCACAACTCACCTGACCAGACCGAAAACCCCGCTCCTCCATCCACAACCCGGGTCAATTCCTCATGGCAATCCCGGGTCAGCTCTCACTGGCATTCAACACCTCGAACGGCCGCTTACAGTTGGCCCGTCAGTGCGGTCGGGTCGATTGTCAAGGTCGAGAAATCGACCGGACGGTACTGAGAAAAATCACGCGCTCTGTATTTCACAAGCGTGAAATTCTCTATGAATATGCAAGTCATTCTCAAATGAAAAATTAATTTTTTATATTCATGTACCGCGTTGACGGTGCCGTGTCCGATGATACTTAACATTTGATGGACACGATCATTGATCAGATTGACCGGCCAAATGTCCAAAGGCGTCCTCAGCGCCGGCTGCTGCTGTCGGCCGGCGCCGCGGCGCTCGTTGCCGGGGTCGGCGGCTTCGTCCTGGGCCAATGGCTCTCCCCGTCGCCGCCGGCCCCCGCCACGCCCGCGCCGCAGGAGAGCCTGCCGACGGAGGTCACGCTCTCGCCCGAGGCGGCGCAGAACTACGGCCTGCGCACCGCGCCCGCCGCCATGCAGCCGCTGGCCCGCAGCATCCGCGTGACCGGCACCGTCGGCTTCAACGAGCTGCGCCTCGCCCACATCCAGCCCCTCGCGCGCGGGCGGGTGCAGGCCATCGAGGTCGCGATCGGCGACCGCGTGCGCGCCGGCCAGCGCCTGGCGGTACTGGATGCGCTGGACCTGGCGGAGGCGCGCCACCAGCTCGCGGGCGCCGAGGCGGCGCTGAACCAGGCGCAGGCGGAGACGCAGACGGCCCGCGCCGCGCTGAACCGCGCCACCGAACTGGTCCGCAGCGGCGCGATCGCCCAGAGCGAGCTGGAGCGCCGCCGCGCCGAGATGGCGCGCGCCGATGCGGCGGTGGAGACGCGCCGGACGGAGGTGGAACACTGGCGGGAGATGCTGACCCGCTACAGCCCGGCCGGCCCGCCGGGGCAGGAGCCGGCGGACACCGTGTCCCTGCCGGGCCGCACGCCGAGCGACGCCCGCGGCGGCATCCTCGCGCCCTTCGACGGCGCGGTGCTGGCGGTGGGCGCGACGCCGGGGGAGCTGGTGGACACCAACCGCGAGATCTTCACCCTCGCCGACCTCTCGACCGTCTGGGTGATGGCCGACGTGCCCGAGCGTGAACTCGGTGCGGTGAAGCCCGGGGCGGCGGTCTCTATCGCCGTGGAGGCGTATCCCGGCCGCCGCTTCCCCGGCCGCGTCGCCTATGTCGCCGACCAGCTGGATGCCCGCACCGGCACGGCGAAGGTGCGCTGCGAGATCCCGAACCCCGACGGCGCGCTGAAGGTGAACATGTTCGCGACAGTCGAGATCGCGGCGCCGCTGGGCCGAGACGGGCTGGTGGCGGTGATTGTCAAAGAAGTTGTCCGGTGCCGATCAGGCGGCGTCTCTGATTTTGTGGTCGCTGAGGTCGCGCTCGGGGTTGAGGCAGACGTCACCGACCGG
>NZ_QLIX01000008.1 GCF_003258945.1 Roseicella frigidaeris
CCCATTCCTCCTCGCTCGTGTCGGTCGGATAGCAATATCGCCGCAGCTCAGTACACATCCCATATATTTGGGATCAACTCGGTCCGTAACACGCTCTAGAGCATGTCCTGCGAACGTCCGTTCACCGGCAGTGCTCTAGGTATTTGTTTTTGCGAGCATCTTCACCTGTCCGGATGAGGTCATCCGGACAGGATCTGCTCTAGTGCCGCGGCAGCGTCAGCACGCCGCGGGTGCCGGGCGGCACGGCCTGGGCGCCGGTGACCAGGGCGCCATGCGCCGACAGATTGAGCAGCTTCGCCTCCGTCTGCACCGTGCCGGCCTCGATCAGGCAGGGCTCCCGCACCGGGAAGCGCGGCTCGAGCCGCCGGTCGGCCTCGTCCATGGAGCTGCGCACCACGTCGTTCAGCGAGGCGCGGAGGGCGTGCAACCCACGGTCCACCTCGTCCGTGCCGTCGCGCAGCTCGGCGGCGCGGGCCCCCGCCGCCAGGGCGTCGCGCGCCACCGCATCGATGCGGCCGGCCATCTCCCGCACCTCCTCGCCATTGGCGGCGACGTTGCGGGCGATCTCCTGGGTCGCCACGCCCTGCTGCTCGACCGCGGCAGCGATCACCCCGGCGCTTTCGGAGATGCGACCGATGGCGCGGCCCATGCCGGCGACCGCATGCACCGCCGCATCCGTCGCCGTGGCGATGCCGTTCAACTGGCGCGAGATGTCCTCGGTCGCGCGCGCAGTCTGCGCCGCGAGCTGCTTCACCTCCCCGGCGACGACCGCGAAGCCCTTGCCGGCATCGCCGGCCCGGGCCGCCTCGATGGTGGCGTTGAGGGCGAGAAGGTTGGTCCTGGCCGCGACATCGCCGATCAGGCGCACCACCTCGTTCACCCGTCCCGCCGCCTCGGCGAGGGAGAGGATGGTCGTCTCCGCGGCACGGCCGCCCCTGACCGCCTCCTCGACCACCTCCCGCGCATGCGCCGTCTGGGTCGTGATCTCGCGGATGGAGGCGGCGAGCTCCTCGGTCGCGGCGGCGACCGCCTGGGTGTTCTCCAGCGCCCGCCCGGAGGCCCGGGCCGAGGCCTCGGCATGCTCGCCGAGCCGGCCCGCCGCCTCGGCCACCTCGGCAGCCTGGGCTGCCATCCGGCCGGACCGGCCGGCGACCGCATCGACCGCGGCCTGCGCCTCGGCCTCCACCTTGCCGGCCATCTCCCGCATGGCGCCGCAGCGCGCCTCGGCGGCCCGGCGGTCGAGCTCGCCATGCTCCTGCTCGGCATAGGAGAGGCGGGCGCGGAGGGCCCGCAGGAGGCTCGTCACCCGCCGGAATTCGCTGGCCGCGGGGCTGGCGATGCGCCCCCGCAACTCGCCGCGGCTGAGCCGCTGCAGCGTCGCCTCGACGGCGCCGAGATGCCGCCGCAGGCTGCGGAGGCCGAGCAGGCCGATGGCCGCGAGCAGCGCCAGCCCGGCGAGGCCGACCATCGGCACCAGCCAGAGCCGCCAGGCCAGCTCCGCCCGCGCGGCGGCCTGCGCCGCGGCGACGCCATCGGCCTGCAGGGCGCCGAGCCGGAGGCCGAGGGCGGAGACGGACTCGGCGAGCGGCGCCACCCGCGCCTGCAGATGCGCCCGCAGGCCCGGCCCGTCCTGCCGCTCGGCCAGGGCGAGGGCCGGCTCGATGCCCTCCGCCACCAGGCGCCGCCGCGCCGCGTCCAGCTCCCCGGCCAGCGCCGCTTCCTCGCCGCCCCGGAGAGGCGCGGCGATCTCCGGCCAGGCCGCGTCGATCTGCGCGAGCTGGTGCCGCACCGCCGCGATCCGCGGCGCGACGCCCGTCTGGCCGAGCAGCTCCCCGGGCATCAGCGAGACCTGCAGCACGGCCTCGCGGCTCAGCTCGCGCAGCTCGGCCAGGCGCGCCGCCGGCTGGATCCGCTCCTCCTGCACCTGGCGCAGCCGGGCTTCCATCGCGGTCATGCCGGACAGGCCGAGCCAGCCGACCAGGCCGAGGCTCAGCGCCGCGACGGCGCCGGCGGCGCCGAGCCGGCCGGTGATGCTCCGCGCCAGCCCGGCGAGGCGATGCCGCCAGCCGGTGGGCACCAGCTCGCCATCCCGCAGGCGGAGGCGCCGGCTGCCCTGGCGCAGCGCCGCATAGGCGGCCTCCGCCGCGGCGATCTCGGCCCGGTCGGGGCGGGTGCGGATGGAGATGTAGCCGGTGGTCTGGCCGGACTCGACGAGCGGGGTGACATTGGCCCGCACCCAGTAGAAGTCGCCGCCCTTGGTGCGGTTCTTCACCAGCCCCTCCCAGGGCCGGCCGGCCTTCAGCGTCGCCCAGAGATCGTGGAAGGCCGCCTGCGGCATGTGCGGATGCCGCACCAGGTTGTGCGGCGCCCCCTCCAGCTCGGCGGCGGCGAAGCCGCTGACCTCGACGAAGGCCGGGTTGGCGAACAGGATGCGGCCGCCGGCATCGGTGCCGGAGACGAGGACCTCGGTCTCCGGCACCAGGATCTCGCGGTCGGTGATCGGCTCGTTCAGCCGCATGGGTGCCCTCGGGATGCGTGCGTCCCGGGAGCGTTACAGGCGGAAGGCTAATTTCCCTTCAACGCCCCCCTGCGGGGCCCGTCAGCCCGCCGCGACGGCGGCGCTCCAGGGGCTGGCGGCGTCGCTGATGCCGACCACCCCCTTGGGGCCGCGGCGGATCAGGTTGGGGCAGGCGAAGTTGATCGGCATCACGCCATGCTCGACCAGCTCCACCGGCCCGGCGCCCCGGAGCGCGGCCAGCACCGGCTCGGGCAGCCGGCGATCGGCGCTGATCCCCTCCGGCCCGGAGACGTCGATGCGCGGATGATGCGCCGCCGCCTCCGGATCCATGCTGAAATCGGCGACGAAGGCGAGGAGCTGGAAGACCGCGGCCATGATGCGCCGCCCGCCCGAGGCGCCGACCGCGATCTCCGGCGCCCCGCCGCTCGCGGCGATGACCGGGCACATGTTGTTCAGGGGCCGCTTGCCCGGGCCGATG
The DNA here is from genome assembly GCF_003258945.1 of Roseicella frigidaeris. Classification (GTDB taxonomy): domain Bacteria; phylum Pseudomonadota; class Alphaproteobacteria; order Acetobacterales; family Acetobacteraceae; genus Paracraurococcus; species Paracraurococcus frigidaeris. The sequence continues at coordinate 2,997 of NZ_QLIX01000008.1, forward strand.
GCGTTCGGCGTGCCGGGGATCGGGTCGAACCACATGACGCCGTTGTTCATCATGATGCCGGTGCCGGGCAGCATGACGCGCGAGCCCATGGAGGAGAGCAGCGTCGTCGTCATCGCGATGGTCAGCCCGTCCTTGTCGCAGACGGTGAGGTGCGTGGTGCAGCTGTCGGCACCCTGGGGTTCGGCATCGCCGAGGCCGGCGAGGCGCTCGGCATAGGCCTCCTGCATCGCCCGGCCGAGCCCGGCATACCAGGCGGGGGAGGGCTCGCTGCCCGACCAGTCGGCATCGGCCATGCGCTCCAGCACCCGGCGGAGCGTCGGCGCCGCGGTCAGGCCATTGACCAGCATCAGCTCCCGCCCCCGCCAGGGGACGGCGATGGAGGGCAGGGTGCGGGCCCGGCACTGCGCCAGGTCGGCCGCGGAGAGCACGCCGCCCATCGCCTGCACATCGGCGATGATCTGCGCCGCGATCTCGCCCTCGTAGAAGTCGCGCAGCCCGGCCTGCTGCAGCCGCTCCAGCGTCGCCGGCAGGTTGCCGAGCACGAAGCTGCCCGGCGTGCCCTGATAGGGCGGCACCGGCGGCAGGCCGTTCGGCAGGTAGACCCGGGCGCTCTCCGGATAGAGCCGCAGCACGCTGGCCGAGGAGGCGACCTTCAGCGTGGTGTACCAGTCCTGCGGCAGGCCACGGCGGGCCAGCGCCAGGGCCGGCGCCAGCACCTCGCGCATCGGCAGCCGGCCGTAGCGCTCGTGCAGCAGGGCATAGCCGGCGACCGCCGAGGGGATGACGAAGGAGAGCGGGCCGTGGACGTTCCGGTCCCCCACCACCTCGGGCCAGGGGAAGAGGTCGCGCTTCATCCCGCCGGTCAGCGGGAAGGCGCTGGGGTCGAGGCCGGCGGGCGAGACCGGGCCGAAATCCAGCGTCTCGGCGCGGGCCATGCCGGGCTGCATCACCTGCGCGAAGCCGATGCCGCCGAGGCCGGAATTCCACGGCTCGACCGCGGCGAGGGCGAAGGCGGTGGCGACCGCGGCATCGGCCGCGGTGCCGCCGGCCGCGAGCATGGCGGCGCCGGCCTCGGCGGCCGACCCGACCTGGGAGACCACCATGCCCCCGGCGCCGCGCGCGGCGGGCTTGCGGAGCACCCAGTTCTGGGTGAGGTGCGGGGCAGGGGTATCCGGCATGGTGCGGCTCCGGCGGGAGAGGTCGGCGCATGCTCCCGCCAGCCGCCCTCGCCGGCAAGCCCATGCGGCCGGGGGCCGCTACATCGCCGGGGCCCGGCGCCGCTCGGCGACCAGCGTCTCGAAGTCGAGCCGCGCATAGCGCCCGATATGCTCGACCAGGGTGGCGATGGCGCCGGCCTCGTCGCCGGCATCCAGCGCCTCGAGCAGCGCCTCGTGCTCCTCGTTCTGCGGCAGGCCGCCCTGCAGGCGCAGCGCCAGGCCCCAGACCACGGCGAGCTGCCGGGCCAGCCCCTGCCACAGCGCGAGCAGCGAGGGATTGCCGGAGACGCGGCAGAGCTCGGCATGGAACTCCACCTCCGCCAGCACCGGCAGGGCCGGATCGCTGGCCTCCAGCGCATAGGCGAAGGCGGCCGCCGCCACCCGCAGCCGGTCGAAGCGCTCGCGGCCGCCGGGCTGGGCCAGGGCCTCGCGCACCGCAAGCGTCTCCAGCGACAGGCGGACCCGCATCAGGGCGGCGACGCCCCGGTTGCTGATCCGCATCAGCCGCATGCCCTTGTAGGGCGTGCTGACGACGATACCCTGGCTCTCGAGCAGCCGCAGGGCCTCCCGGACCGGGACCCGGCTGATGCCGAGGTCGCGGGCGATCTCCGCCTCGACCAGGCGGTCATCCGGCAGGAAGATGCCCCGCGCGGCGCCGGCGACGATCGCCTCCGCCGCCTGTTCGACCATGGTCCGCGGCTGGACCGGCAGGAGCCGCCTGAGCTCGACGCCGGAGCCGGCTCTCATAAAACCCACCGGCGCGCCGGCCCGCGCGCGGAGGTCTCGAACTGTCACTGACATGGCTCCCGATCCGCTCGCGAACACGAGAAGTTTAAATTCAACTTCCTGGTTTTGGAAGCGAAGCCGCAGTTGCCCTGCAAGGGAGCACAACGACCACCCGCGTTTCCGGGCAGGGCAGACACAACCATAGGTAGATAAATCAAACAAGAACAATCGCAACAAGATCTTTCCGACCCCGGAAATCAGGCCTTCGCATGCAATATGTCTCGTATTCGATACAAACCGGGCCATGCCGCCCGGCTCGGCCGACCGCGATAAAATTGCAACGGTTGCGTGACAAACTCCGGCAGTGCCCTATTCACGCCAGGGACGCCGACTCCAGAGATGGCGCAGCCGCCCTTCCATCTCGGCGATCATCGCCGCATAGGCATCGCCGACCAGGATCCGGAGCGGCATCCCCGCCCGTTCGGCCTCCCGCAGGAAGGCCGGCTCGGCGAGCGCCGCGGCGAAGGCCGCCTCCAGCCGCGCCCGCATCGGCGCCGGCAGTCCCGGCGTGCCGACGAAGCCGCGACTCGCGCCGGCGACCAGGTCGAAGCCCTGCTCGCGGAAGGTCGGCACCTGCGGCAGGGGGGCGAACCGGGCCGGGGCGGCGAGGCCGAGGGCGCGGATCCGCCCCTCCTGCTGCAGCGGCAGATGCTCGCTGATATTGCCCACCAGCAGGTCGAGATGCCCGCCGAGCAGCGCCTGGATCGCCGGCGCGCTGCCGGTGAAGGGGACATGCACCATGGGCGGCGTGCCGGCCCAGTCCTCGAAGGCCAGCATGGCGATGTGGTCGTCCCCGCCGACCCCGGTGCTGCCATAGGTGAGCGCCCCCGGCCGCGCCCGCGCCGTGGCGACCAGCGCGCCGAGGTCGCGCAGCGGCGAGCCGGCCAGCACGAAGACGGTGTTGGGGTCCTCGACGACATTGGCGAGCCAGGCGAAGTCGGCGCTGCGGTAGCGGACCTGCCGCTCGATCGGCAGGGCAGGCAGCGCCGGGGCGGTGATGCAGCCGAGGGTGTAGCCATCCGGCGCGGCGTTGAAGACCGCCTCGTTGCCGAGCTGGGTGCCGGCGCCGGGGCGGTTGATCACCACGAAGCGCGCCCCCTCCCCGAGATGCGCGCAGACATGCGGCATCAGCAGCCGGGCCAGCGCATCCAGCGCGCCGCCGGGCGGCACCGGCACCACCACCTCGATCGGCCGTTCCCCCGGCCAGCCAGGGGCGGTGGCCTGGGCGCGGCCGATCCGCGGCGCGAGCCCCGGTGCCGCGAGCGCGGCGAGGCAGGCGACGGTGTGGCGTCGGCGGATCATGGCGGTCCTCCCCGGACGGTTTTGCCCGAGCCTCGCCGCCCGGCCCGGCGGGCGCAAGCGGTGGGCGCAAGCGGCGGGCGCAAGCGGCCGGCGCGGCGCCACCCGCCCGGGCGCGTCCGCGCGACGGGCCCGGCCTATTCCTTCCAGGGGCGGCGCGCCCAGAGCCGCCGCAGCGTGGCGAGGTCGGCCGCCATCATCGCCGCATAGGCCTCGCCGACCAGCGGGCGGAGCGGCAGGTTCATCCGCTCCGCCTCGGCGAGGAAGGCGGGATCGGCCAGGGCGGCGCCGAAGGCGGCGCGCAGCGCCGCGGCGATCTCGGCCGGCAGGCCGGGCGGGCCGGCGATGCCGCGGGCGCTGCCGCCCAGGATGTCGAAGCCCTGCTCGCGGAAGGTCGGCACCGCCGCGGCGGCGGACCAGCGCTGCGGCCCGGCCTGGCCGAGGCAGCGCAGCCGCCCTTCCCGCAGCAGCGGCAGGCCCTCGCCCATGTTGAAGCTGCCGATCGGCAGGCGGCCGCCGAGCAGGTCGCGCAGCGTCGGCGCGGTGCCGTTGTAGGGAACATGCACCAGCCGGGTGCCGGTCGCCTCCTCGAAGGAGAGCTGCAGGATGTGGTCGTCCGACCCGACGCCCGCGGTGCCGACGCCGTAGCTCTCCGGCCGCGCCCGCGCCGCCGCGGCGAGGTCGGCGAGGCCCTGCCAGGGGCTGTCGGGGTGCACCCAGAAGGCGGCCGGGTCGTCGACGACATTGGCGATGTATGTGAAGGCCTCCGGCCGGTAGCGCGGCGTCCGCTCGATGCTGATGGCGTTCATCGCGGTGTTGGTGGCGCCGCCGAGGGTGTAGCCATCCGGCGCGGCGTTGAAATTCGCCTCGAAGCCGAGCTGCCCGCCGGCGCCGGGCCGGTTGGTCACCACGAAGCGCGCCCCGGGCAGGTGCGGCGCCACCGCCTGCAGCACGCCGCGCACCATGGTGTCGACGCCGCCGCCGGCGGGGAAGGGAACGAAGACCTCGATCGCGCGGGCGGTCGGCCAGGCGGCGCCGGGGCCGGTCTGGGCGAGGGCGGGCGCCGCGAGGAGCCCGAGCGGTGCGGCGAGCAGCCGGCGGCGTGCCATCATGGATGCGGGTCCTCCCTGGCCCGGTCCGGGTCGTCCGCCGTCGTGTCGCGGCAGCTCCCTCGGCCTCCTTCCCGGGGCATCCCCGCCCTGGGCATCCCCCGCAGGCTGCGCTACCCCCTGCGGCAGAGGCAAGGGCAGGGGGCGGGCGATGACGCCGGAGGAACGCGCGGCGTTCGGGGTCGAGGGCGACTGGGCGGCCTGGCGCCGGCACCGCATCCGCTGGTCCGAATGCGACGCGCTCGGCCATGCCAACAACACCGCCTACCTGACCTTCTGCGAGGATCTGCGCGTCGGGCCGGGCTGGTCGGCGCTCGGCGGCCGCTTCGCCGCGGATGCGGTGAGCCCGGTGGTGGCGCAGATCGAGGCGCGCTACCTCCGCTCCCTGGTCTTCGAGGACGAGGCGCTGCTGACGCTCCGCTTCGCCGCGGTGAAGCGCACCAGCTTCGTGCATGAGTATGCGGTGTGGAAGGACGGGCTCTGCTTCTCCTGCCGCACCGTGCTGGTGGCGGTGCGCCAGGATACCGGCGAGCGAGTGCCGGTGCCGCCGGCGATCCGCGCCGCCATGCTGGCCGCCGGCGCGAAGGATGAGGCGGGGTAGCCATGCTCGGGCGGCTGCGCCGCTGGGCCCGGGGCATCCGCCGCGACGCGCATGCGCTCTGGCTCGCCGCGCGCGACCCGCGCACCCCCTGGCCGGCGCGGCTGCTCGCCTTTCTGCTCGCCGCCTATGCGCTCTCGCCGATCGACCTGATCCCGGACGCCATCCCGGTGCTCGGCCTGCTGGACGAGGCGGTGCTGCTGCCCCTCGGCCTGCTGCTGGCGGCGCGGCTGATCCCGGCGCCGCTGCTCGCCGAGTTCCGCGCCCGGGCGGCGGCCGCGGCGGCGCGGCCGGTCAGCCGGGCCGGGGCGGCGCTGATCGTGGGGCTCTGGCTGCTGGCCGCGCTGCTGCTGCTCCGCTGGCTCCGGCCATGGCTGACGGGGGTAGGGAGGTTTGCGCCCTGCGCTTGAGGGGGCAGGACGGTGAAACCGTCCTGCGCTCGGTCTCAGAGCCCGCGCTCGGCCCGCGTCGCGGCGAGGTCGTCCGCGATGAAGGCCTCGATGATCTCCTCCAGGCTCTCCTGCTCGGAGAAGCCGAGCAGCCGCCGGGCCCGCTCGGCGGTGAAGCTCGCCGGCCAGGTGCCGACGATCGCCTCGATCGCCGGGTCGGGCGCGTGCCGCACCCGGGCCCGCGCCTCCGGCCCGGCCACCGCCTCGAGCGCGCTCAGCATCTTGCCGACCGTCGCGCTGCGCCCCGGCGGGTTGATGCCGCGGTCGAGGCCGAGCCCCTTGGTGTCCATGGTCATGGCGTGCAGGAACCAGTCGACCGCGCGGCGCGGCGAGCAGATCCAGACCGCGAAGGCCTCGCCCACCGGCAGATCGGTCTCGAGGCCGAGCAGCGGCTCGCGCAGGATCGCCGAGACGAAGGAGGAGGCGGCCTTGTTCGGCCGGCCCGGGCGGATGATCACCGTCGGCAGCCGGATGTTCACCGCATCGACGAAGCCGCGGCGCGAGGCGTCCTGCAGCAGCAGCTCGCCCATCGCCTTCTCGGCGCCGTAGCTGTTGCCGGGGAGCTGGCGGGCATCGTCCTCCAGCCGCGCCTCCTGCCCGCCGCTGAAGCTGGCGACCGAGGAGGTGAAGACCACCCGCGGGGGCGTCGCCAGGGCGCGGCAGGCCTGCAGCACGGCCAGCGTGCCCTGCAGGTTCACCCGCAGGCCGAGGTCGAAATCCGCCTCCGCCTGGGCCGAGACCACGGCGGCGAGATGCACCACCACCCCGGTGCCGGCCGGCACGGCCGCCTGCACCGCCGCGGGGTCGGCTATGTCGCCGGCGAGGCGGCGCACCGGGAAGGGGGCGTCGAGCGGCGGCGGGGCGTTGAGGTCGAAGAGCGTCAGGCCGGTGATCGCCTGGTCGCCGAGCTGTCCCTCCCGCGCCAGGCGCTGCGCCAGCTTGCGGCCGAGGAAGCCGCCCCCGCCCAGGATCGTGATCTGCATGGCCACCTCCCCTGGAGCCCCGGACGAGGCTCCTGCTCCCTGATCGCAGGGCCGGTTCACGCCTCGAGGCGGTTCCCGCCCTCGGCGACCGGCGCCGTTGCCCCAGCCCGGGGCCGCCATGCCATGTCGCGCCTTGGCAGCGGCGGTGCAAGCGGGCCATTTTCCCGCTGCCATGACCATCCCTCGTCGCTCCTATCGCCTCTTGCTCAATCGCCATGCCGGGACACCGGGCGTGGTCGTCCTGCCCGAGTCCGGCTTCCGCCGGGCGAAGGAGGAGATCACCGCCTGGCCCGGCTATGCGCCGACGCCGCTGCTCGCCCTGCCCGAGCTCGCCACCGCCGCCCGGGTGGCGGCGATCCACTGGAAGGACGAGGGCGGCCGCTTCGGCCTCGGCAGCTTCAAGGCGCTCGGCGGCGCCTATGCGGTGATGCGCCTGCTGCAGGCCGAGCTGGCGCGCCGCGGCCTCGCCAATGCCGCGACGGCGGCGGAGCTGGCCGAAGGCGGCCTGCGGGAGGAGACGCGCAAGCTCACCGTCACCTGCGCCACCGACGGCAACCACGGCCGCAGCGTCGCCTGGGGGGCGGAGCGCTTCGGCGCCCGCTGCGTCATCTTCGTCCATGCCGGCGTCAGCCAGGCGCGGCGCGACGCCATCGCCCGCTACGGCGCCGAGATCCGCGAGGTGCCCGGCACCTATGACGACGCGGTGCGGGCGGCGCAGCGGACCGCCGAGGCGGAGCGCTGGTTCGTCGTCTCCGACACCTCCTATGCCGGCTATACCGAGGTGCCGCGCGACGTCATGCAGGGCTACCGGCTGATGGCCGAGGAGGCGGCCGAGGCGCTCGACCAGCCGCCGACCCATGTCTTCGTCCAGGGCGGCGTCGGCGGCGTCGCCGCCGCGGTCTCGGTGCAGATGCGCGCCCGCTACGGCGCCGCCGCGCCGCGCCTCGTCGTCGTGGAGCCGGAGCAGGCCGCCTGCCTGCTGGCCAGCGCCGAGGCCGGGCAGCCGACCGCGCTCGAGGGCGAGCTCGACACGCTGATGGCCGGCCTCGCCTGCGGCGAGCCGAGCCTGCTCGCCTGGCAGGAGCTGGAGCGGGCGGCCTTCGCCTGGATGGCGGTGCCGGACGAGTCGGCGGTGGATTGCATGAAGCTGCTGGCGCGGCGCGAGCCGAAGGTGGTCGCCGGCGAGAGCGCGGTCGCCGGCCTCGCCGGCCTGCTGCTCGCCGCCCGCGACCCCTTCGGCCGCTCCATGCTGGGGCTGGAGGAGGGGAGCCGCATCCTGCTCTTCGGCACCGAGGGGGCGACCGACCCGGCGCAATATGCGCGGCTGACCGGCTGAGGCGGGGCGCGTAACGAGCGGCCGCCCCCTGCATCCCGGCGGGGGCCTGCGCCGTTTCCGCCCCGTCCCAGCAAGAGGAGACAGGCGCATGCGACCGACCCGCGAGAGCATCCGCGAGCACATGGAGGTGGTCGGGGCCGATGGCGGCCATGTCGGCACCGTCGACCACCTGGACGGCGACCGCATCAAGCTCACGCGCACCGACCGGGGCGCCGGCGGGCGGCATCACTGGCTGCCGCTCTCGATGGTCGCCGATATCGAGGGCGAGACCCTGCGCCTGACCGTGCCGCTCGACCGCGTCGCCGGCTACTGGCAGAACGAGGAGGGCTATACCGGCCCGATCGAGAGCGACGATGCCGAGAGCCGCGGCATGGGCGAGGCGCTGCGGGGCAAGGACCCCGGTTAGCGAAAGCGCGTCCCGGCTCCCGCCGCGGCCTAGCGGCTGGACCGGCGCCGCGCCCGGGCGGCGCGGCGGCCACCGGGCGGCACACAGTCCGGTGCGTGATGCCGGCCGGCCGCGTCATCGCGCTTGCCCCCTTCATCGTTCTGCCGTTCTTCTGTCACAGCGACGCAACGCACGGCGGCTACTCGCCGCCCACCGCAGAACGGGACAGGGAGAGACCACGCCGCCATGCAGCGCCGTTCCTTCATGGCCGGGGCCGCCGCCCTCGGCCTCGCCGCGCCGGCGAGCCTCCGGGCCCAGGCCCGCACCGAGATCCAGTTCTGGCACGCCATGCCGGGGGTGCTGGGGGAGGTCGTGGCCGAGCAGGTGAGGCGCTTCAACGCCAGCCAGCCGGCGGTGACCGTCGTGCCGAGCTTCAAGGGCGGCTACACCGACACCATGACCGGCGCCATCGCCGCCTGGCGGGCCGGCAACGCGCCGCATATCGTGCAGGTCTTCGAGGTCGGCACCGCCACCATGATGGCGGCCGGGCCCGCCATCCGGCCGGTGCACGAGCTGCTCGGCGAGAATGGCGTGGCGCTCGACCCGAAGCGCTACCTGGCGGGGGTGCGGGGCTATTACAGCGACACGAAGGGCCGGCTGATCTCGATGCCCTTCAACTCCTCCTCCGCCATCATGTTCCTGAACCTCGACGCCTTCGCCAAGGCCGGGCTCTCGACCACCGATCTGCCGAGGACCTGGGCGCAGCTCCGCCAGGCCTCGGAGAAGCTGAAGGCGGCGGGCGCCACCCCGGTGCCGATGACCACCTCCTGGCCCACCTGGGTGATGTTCGAGCAGATGGCGGCGATGCACGACGTGCCCTTCGCCACCCTGGCCAACGGCTTCGAGGGGCTCGGCACCGAGCTGCGGCTCACCGGCCCGCTCTTCGTCAAGCAGGTCGAGTACCTGCTGGCGGCGCAGAAGGACGGGCTGTTCCGCTATGGCGGCCGCGACAACGCCGCGGACGGGCTCTTCGTCGCCGGCGAGGCGGCGATCAGCTTCATGTCCTCCTCCCTCCGCTCCCGGCTGGAGAAGGAGGCGAAGTTCAAATGGGCCGCGGTGCCGCTGCCCTATCACGACGACCTGACGAAGAGCCCGAAGAACGGCGTCATCGGCGGCGCCAGCCTCTGGACCCTGACCGCCCGCAACCGCACGCCCGCGGAGTACAAGGCGGTCGCCGCCTATTTCCAGTTCATCTCCGAGGCCGAGCAGGACCTCTGGTGGCACAAGTCGACCGGCTACGTGCCGATCACCCTCGCCGGCTACGAGAAGGCCAGGGCCGAGGGCTACTACGCGCAGAACCCGGGCGCCGACGCCGCCATCATCCAGCTCTCCCGCGCCGAGCCGACGCCGAACAGCATGGGCTTCCGGCTCGGCGGCATGGTGGAGATCCGCAACATCATCCAGGAGGAGCTGGAGAAGGCGCTGCAGGGCCAGCAGGGCGCCACCCAGGCGCTGGAGAGCGCCAACCGGCGCGGCAACGTGGTGCTGCGGAATTTCGAGAAGGCCAACAAGGCCTGACGGGCCGGGAGCCTGGAGGCCGGGAGGTCGGGGGTGGAGCGCAAGACCGTCTTCGAGGGGAAGCTGCTGCCCTGCCTCCTGGTGGCGCCGCAGCTCCTCGTCACCATCCTCTTCTTCTTCTGGCCGGCGGGGCAGGCGGTGTGGTTCGCCTTCCTCCGGCAGGACGCCTTCGGCATCCGCACCAGCTTCGTCGGCCTCGAGAATTTCCAGGATCTCTTCGCCGACCCGCTCTATCTCGAGACCTTGCGCAACACCCTCGTCTTCGCGGCCGGGGTCAGCCTGATCGCGCTGACCGTCGCGCTGTTGCTGGCGGTGATGGCGGACCGGCAGATCCGCGGGGCCGGCCTCTACCGCATCCTGCTGGTCTGGCCCTACGCCATCGCGCCGGCGGTCGCCGCGGTGCTGTGGATCTTCCTCTTCCACCCGCAGATCGGGCTGCTCGGCCGCGCCCTCAACGAGGCCGGCCTGCCCTTCGACTACAAGCTGAACGGCACCCAGGCGATGCTGGTGGTGATCCTCGCCGCCGCCTGGAAGCAGGTCTCCTACAACTTCATCTTCTTCCTCGCCGGGCTGCAGAGCATCCCGAAATCGGTGCTGGAGGCCGCCGCCATCGACGGCGCCCGGCCGGCCTACCGCTTCTGGACCGTGACCTTCCCGCTGCTCTCGCCGACCACCTTCTTCCTGCTGGTCGTCAACCTGGTCTACGCCTTCTTCGAGACCTTCGGCGTCATCGACGCGCTGACCAAGGGCGGGCCGGCGCGGGCGACGGAGACGCTGATCTACCGCGCCTATATCGACGGGCGGGTGAACCTCGATCTCGGCATGTCCTCGGCCCAGTCGGTGGTGCTGATGCTGGTCGTCATCCTGCTCACCGCCGTCCAGTTCCGCTTCATCGAGCGCCGTGTCCACTACTGACTCCCCCGGCGGCCGGGCGGGCACGGACTGGCTGGCGCATGCCGTGCTGCTGCTCGGCGTCGTGCTCTTCGCCCTGCCGCTCTGGATCGTGCTCATGGGATCGAGCCACGACGCCGCCACCATCGGCCGCGGCGAGGTGCCGCTGCTGCCCGGCCCGCACGCGGCCGAGAATTACGCCGCCGCCTGGGGCCGCGGCCCCACCGGCGTGCCGGTCGCCCGGATGCTGTGGAACAGCACCGTCATGGCGCTCTGCGTCGCGGTCGGGAAGATCGCGATCTCGATCCTCTCGGCCTATGCGGTGGTGTTCTTCCGCCTCCCCGGCCGCAACCTGGTGTTCTGGTCGATCTTCCTCACCCTGATGCTGCCGGTCGAGGTGCGGATCTTCCCCACCTTCAAGGTCGTCTCCGACCTCGGCCTGGTGAACACCTATGCCGGCCTGATCATCCCGATCATCGCCTCGGCCACCGCGACCCTGCTCTTCCGGCAGTTCTTCCTCACCATCCCGGACGAGTTCGTCGAGGCGGCGAAGATGGACGGCGCCGGGCCGCTGCGCTTCTTCCGCGACGTGGTGCTGCCGCTGTCGCGCACCAACATGGCGGCGCTCTTCGTCATCCTCTTCGTCTATGGCTGGAACCAGTATCTCTGGCCGCTGCTGGTCGCCACCTCCGAGGATGTCGAGACGGTGGTGATCGGCATGGTGAAGATGATCGGCTCGGAGTCGAACACCGACTGGAGCCTGGTGATGACCACCTGCGTGCTGGCGCTGCTGCCGCCGGTGCTGGTGGTGCTCCTCATGCAGCGCTGGTTCGTCAAGGGCCTGACGGAGACCGAGAAGTAATGGCGACGCTGGACCTCGCGGGCATCCGCAAGTCCTTCGGCCCGGTCGAGGTGCTGCACGGCGTCGACCTCGCCGTCCGGGATGGCGAGATGATCGTCATCGTCGGCGCTTCGGGCTGCGGCAAGTCGACCCTGCTGCGCATCGTGGCGGGGCTCGAGCGCCCGAGCGGCGGCCGCGTCGTCATCGGCGGCCGCGACGTCACCGCGCTCGAGCCGGCGGAGCGCGACATCGCCATGGTGTTCCAGAACTACGCCCTCTACCCGCACATGACCGTCGCCCAGAACATGGGCTACGGCCTGCGGATCCGCGGCCTGCCGCGGGCCGAGATCGCGCGGCGGGTGGGGGAGGCGGCGGCGCTGCTCGGCATCGAGGCGCTGCTCGACCGCCGGCCGCGGCAGCTCTCCGGCGGCCAGCGCCAGCGCGTCGCCATGGGCCGCGCCATCGTGCGGGAGCCGAAGCTCTTCCTCTTCGACGAGCCGCTCTCCAACCTCGACGCCAAGCTGCGGGTGCAGATGCGCGCCGAGATCCGCCGGCTGCAGAAGCGGCTCGGCGTCACCAGCCTCTTCGTCACCCATGACCAGGTGGAGGCGATGACGCTCGGCGACCGCCTCGTCGTCATGCATCAGGGCCATGCGGCGCAGGTGGCGACCCCGATGGAGGTGTTCGAGCGCCCGGCCGACACCTATGTCGCCGGCTTCATCGGCAGCCCGGCGATGAACGTCCTGGCCGGGCGGCTGGCCGAGGGCGGGCGGGCCGTCGCGCTCGCCGCCGGGCCGGTGATCCGCTTCGCCGATGGGCCGCGCCCGGGGGCCGAGGGGGAGCCGCTCACCATCGGCATCCGGCCGGAGCATCTCCGCCCCGACCCGGCGGGCCTGCCCCTGGCGCTCGAGCTCGTGGAGCCGCTCGGCTCGGAGACGGTGCTGCATGGCCGGCTGCCGGGCGGCGAGGCGCTGGTGGTCAAGCTCGCCGGCGCCGCGCCGCGCGAGGGGGTGCTGCCCATCGCCCTGCCGCCCGAGGCGCTGCACGTCTTCCAGGCCGGCAGCGGCAAGCGGCTCGATCCCGCACCGCCGGCCTGAGGCGCCGGAGGCAGGCGGGGCGGGGCAGAGTCCTGCCAAAGGGTTCATCCCTGCCGAGCGCCCGAGAGGGGCGCCGCCGCAACCGCGGCGCATGCCGCCCGGCGCCAAGGGGACTGCCAAGGCGGGCGGTCGGTGGGTCACCGGCCGCCGCCGTCGGGATCAGGCGCCGGCCATCAGCAGCGCCTGCCGGCGGACATCCTCCACCCGCCGGGCCCAGCCGCGGCCGAAGCGGGGGAAGGTGGCGAGCCCGCGGTAATGGTCGAGCCGCGCCTGGGCCAGCGCCTCGATGAGCGGGCCGGCTTCGGCCGCCTTCGCCGCCCGCAGCGTGTAGGGGCCGACCGCGCCGTCCGGCTTCACCCCGACCGCCCGCTGCAACAGCTTCACCGAGGTGCCGGGCCCGGCATTCACGCCGAAATCGAAGACCATCAGGTCGATGCCGCGCGGCAGGTCCTCGCAGCGCATCAGGTTCCAGTACTGGGCGCGGTAGATCTCCTTCGCCTCCTCGGCCGAGAGGGCGCGCACCTCCTCTGGCGTCACCGGCCGGCCGCGCCAGGCGGCGAGGCAATGCTCGGTGATGCCCATCTGCGTCGCGCCGCCCGGGTCGGCGGCGTCGTTGGAAAAGCCGCCTTCCTGTTGCAGCACCACCTCCAGGCAGAGATCGAAGCGCCCGGGCTGGCCGGGGCGGGGCGTCGCCCTGGCCGGGGCGAGCCCGGCGAAGGGGGCCGCGACGAGCGCCTCCAGCGCCGTCGCCGGGGCGCGCGCCGCCCCCGCCCCTGCGCCGGCCTGCATCTGCGCCTGCTGCAGGCTGGCGACGGTGCGGTCCTTGTCGCGCGAGCCCTGGCTGGAGCCGAGCCAGAAATTCACCACCGCCGTGAAGCCCGCGACCAGCGCGCCGACCACGACGTTGAGCAGGGTGAGCGTGGTCGGGTCGCCGCCCGCCGGCGGGAAGCGCACCAGCCAGGCGGTGAAGCCGAAGAAGCCGGCCAGCACCAGGGCCGAGACCGCCGCCGGGGTCGCGGCGGCGATGCTGGCCGAGACGCCGGGGGCGAGCAGGGCGGCCGAGAGGTTGGCGCCGGCCCGGGCGCGGTCCGCCGCCTCCACGCGCAGCGTCTCCAGCAGGGCCTGCCGCTCCGAGGCGGCGTCCTCGACCTGCAGCGCCTGGTACTGGATGCGGATCTCCTCCAGCCGGAGGCGCAGCGCGCCGGCCTTGGCGGCGTCCTCCTGCACGCTGCGCGCCGCCGCCGCCGGGTCGGCGGTACCGGCCACCTGCTGCACGGCCTCGGCCACCTTGCCGGCGAGCTCGCCGGCGCGGCGGCCGCCGAACAGGCCGACCAGCTCCGGCACCAGGCTGCCGGCGAGGGAGATCAGGGGGATGAGGGGAAGCATGGGGGCACTCCTTCCCGGCCATGGCCCCCGCCGGGCGCGGGCGCCTCGTTGGGAAATCGTACCCAACCTGCGCGCGCAATTTCAAGGAATTTATTCCGTTACCGGATCGCCGGGACGTCCCTCAGCCCACCGCCCCCATGCGGCCCTTCAGCGGCGCCACCGCGGCCTCGGCCGGCCCCACCGCGACCTGCCGGCCGCCCTGCCATTGCAGCAGGATGGGACGGGCCCGGGTGTTCTGGCCCTTCTCGTCGAAGCGGATGCCCCAGCCATTCGCGGTCGCGCCCTCGGCGATGTCGGTGGCCTGCAGGGCGGCGCGGATCCTGTCCTTCTCGGTGGCCGCGGCGCGCTGGATGGCATCGAAGGCGGCCCGGGCGCCGACATAGTTGGACAGGCTGCTGCCCGAGCGCGGATCGCTGCCGTAGCGCTTGCGGTAAAGCTCGAGGAAGGGCTTCACCCCCGGCGCCAGCCTTTCGTTCACCTCGAACTGCGGCACGTCGACATTCAGCGTGCCCTCGAAATCCGGGCCGATGGCGTGGGCCGTGTCGGTCAGGCTGTAGCCGGCCCCGGCGCCGACCACCATGCGCGGCCGCCAGCCCGCCTCCCGGAAGCCGCGGTAGAGCAGCAGGATGTCGTTCTGGTAGCCGGTGTGCAGGAGCACCTCGGCGTCCAGCCCCTTCAGCCGCTGCACCAGCGGCGGCCATTCGACGCTGCGGATGGAGTAGGTGAGCCGCTCCGCCAGCGTCATGCCGCGGGCCTTGAGCTGCGCCTCCTGCGCGCCGGCGACCGACTGGCCGTAGAGGCTGTCCTCGTGCAGCACCGCGACCGAGAGGCCGCCGAGCGGCTTGTTCCAGGCGAGCGTCAGCTGCTCGGCGACGGCGTCCACCGCCATGCGTCCCACCTCCGCCGCGCGCGGGCAGGTGCGCACCAGCAGGCGGAAGCCGCGATCGGTGATCGGGTCGGCGATGGCGCCGAGCTCGATATAGGGGATGCCCTGCAGCTCCGCCGCCTGGGTCGCGGCGAAGGCGAGCGGCGAGGCGCAGGTGCCGAACAGCGCCACCGCGCGCTCCGTCCCCTGCAGCCGCTTCACCTCGGCCTGCGCCTGCGCCGCATCGGCGACGTCGCCGCGGAGCAGGCGGATCGGCTTGCCGAGCAGGCCGCCGGCGGCGTTGCGCTCCTCGGCCGCCAGCTCGAGCCCGCGGAAATGCTCGTCGCCGAGCAGGGCGAGGGGGCCGGTGAAGGGGAAGAGAGCGCCGAGCCGGAGGCTGGCGGCCTCGGGCTGCTGCGCCAGGGCCGGGCTGCGGAGGGCAGGCAGGCCGCCGGCCAGGGCGGCGAGGCCGCCGAGCAGCGGGCGGCGGGCGGTCCGGGCCATGCCTGTCCCTTCGTTGCGTGGCGGAATGGCCGGATACTCCGCGGGCCGGCCGGCCGGCGCAACCCCGCGCCGGTGGCGGGCGGGGCCGCTTGACGGGGCAGGGCGCGGCGCGGAACCTCCGCCGCCCGCCGGAGAACGAGGAACGCCATGTCGCCCCTGCCCGAGACCATGACCTTCATCGACCACGGCGCCGGCGGCGCGCCGGAGGTGCTGGTGCCGAAGACCGGCCCGCTGCCGCGGCCCGGGCCGGACGAGGTCCTGATCCGGGTGCTGGCGACGGGGGTGAACCGGCCGGATGTGCAGCAGCGCAAGGGCCAGTATCCGCCGCCGCCGGGCGCGAGCCCGGTGATCGGCCTCGAGACCGCCGGCGAGGTGGTGGCGGCCGGGCCGGAGGCGGCGCCCTGGAAGCCCGGCGACAGGGTCGCGGCGCTGACCAATGGCGGCGCCTATGCCGAGTACTGCACCGCCCCGGCGGCGCAATGCCTGCCCTGGCCGCGGGGCTTCGACGCCATCCGCGCCGCCGCGCTGCCGGAGACCTTCTTCACCGTCTGGGCGAATCTCTTCGGCCATGGCCGGCTGCAGCCCGGCGAGACGGCGCTGATCCATGGCGGCACCTCCGGCATCGGCGTCACCGCCATCCAGCTCGCCAAGGCCTTCGGGGCGCGGGTGATCGCCACCGCCGGCAGCGAGGAGAAGTGCCGCGCCTGCCGCGAGCTCGGCGCCGATGTCGCGGTGAACTACCGCACCGAGGATTTCGTCGAGGCGGTGAAGCGCGAGACCGGCGGCAAGCTCGCCGACGTGGTGCTCGACATGGTGGGCGCCGAGTATTTCGGCCGCAACCTGCGCTGCCTCGGCATGGATGGGCGGCTCGTCCTCATCGCCTTCCTCGGCGGCTTCGAGGCGGAGAAGGTCGATCTCCGCCCGATCATGCTGCGCCGCCTCGTCGTCACCGGCAGCACCATGCGGCCGCGGACCACGGCGCAGAAGGGCGAGATCGCCAGGGCGCTGCGCGAGAAGGTCTGGCCGCTGCTCGAGGCCGGCAAGGTGGCGCCGCCGATCGACAAGGTCTTCCCGCTGCGCGAGGCGGCGGCGGCGCACGCGCTGATGGAGAGCAGCCAGCATATCGGCAAGATCATGCTGCAGGTGGCGGACTGAGGCAGCCGGGCATGGCGTCCCTCCGGCATCGCCCCGCCATGCCGGCCGAGGCCCAGGGGGAGCCACTGGCCGGGGAGCCGCTGGCCAGGGAGCCACTGGCCAGGGCGCCGCTGGCCGGGGCGGCGCCGGTCGCCGCGCGCCCGGCGGCCGGGCGCGGCCTGGCCGCCGGCCTGCCCTATCTGGCCGTCTCCGTCTGCCTCTTCGGCGGCATCTGGCCGGTGACCAAGGCGGCGCTGGCCGAGGCGACGCCGCTCTGGTTCGCGGTGAACCGGGCCGGCCTGGCGGCGCTGGCCTCGGCGCTGCTGCTGACGCTGCTGCGGCGGCTGCGCTGGCCGGAGCGGCACGACCTCGTCAGCATCGCCGGCATCGGGCTGCTGCAGCTCGGCGCCTTCTTCGCGCTGACGCATCTGGCGCTGGAATGGGTGCCGGCGGGGCGCACCGCCATCCTCGCCAATGTCACGGTGTTCTGGCTGATCCCGCTCTCGGTCTGGCTGCTCGGCGACCGCGTCTCGCGGCGGCAATGGCTGGCGGTGCTGGTCGGGCTGCTCGGCGTGCTGGTGCTGATGCGGCCCTGGGACCTGCTGGGCCAGGGCCTCGGCGCGCTGCCGGGCTATGCCATGCTGCTGGTGGCGAGTCTCTGCTGGAGCCTCGCCATCCTCGTCACCCGGCGCTTCCCGCCGCAGCGCCCGGTGCTGGAGCTGCTGCCCTGGTGCTTCGCCGTTGGCACCGCGCTGCTGCTGCCGCTGGCGCTCTGGCGGGAGCCGGGGGGCGGCATCGGCCCCGGCGCCTGGCCGCATGCCGCCTTCGTCGGCGCCGTCGCGGCGCCGATCGGCACCTGGGCGACCGTGGAGGCGGGGCGCCGCCTGTCGGGCATCATGGCCTCGGTCGGATTCCTGGCCGTGCCGGCGCTCGGCGTCGCGCTCTCGAATCTCTGGCTTGGCGAGAGGCTGGGCTGGGACGTCCTGGCCGGCGGGCTGCTGATCGGCGCGAGCGTCCTGTGCGCGGCCCGCGGGTGAGGCGGCGCGGCGCCGGCCGCAGCGGGGAGGGTGTGCAGGGATGCGGCTGAATGCGGTCGAGGCGGGGGAGGGGGCGCCGCTCGTGCTGCTGCACGGGCTCTTCGGCGCCGCGGGCAATTGGGGCAGCCTCCAGCGCAGGCTGGCGGCGCGGCGGCGGGTGATCGCCCTCGACCTGCGCAATCACGGCGCCTCTGGGCGCGCGGCGGCCATGGATTATCCCGCCCTGGCGGAGGATGTCGCGGAGACGCTGGCGGCCCTCGGCGCCGCACCCGCCGCCGTGCTCGGCCATTCCATGGGCGGGAAGGTGGCGATGGCGCTCGCCCTGACCCGGCCGGCGCTGGTCGGCCGGCTGGTCGTCGCCGATATCGCGCCCGTCGCCTATCCGCCGGCGCTGCGCGCCTATGTCGCGGCGATGCAGGCGGTGCCGCTGCATCCCGGCCTGACCCGGCGAGAGGCGGATGCGGCGCTGGCGCCGGCCGTGCCGGAGGCCGGCATCCGCGCCTTCCTGCTGCAGAATCTCCGCCTCGGCGAGGGCGGCCCGCACTGGCGCCTCGGCCTCGCCGAGATCGCCGCGGCCATGCCGGCGATCGAGGGGTTCCCCGAGCTCCCCGGCCGCTACGACGGGCCGGTGCTGGTGCTGCGCGGCGAGCGCTCCCCCTATGTGCGGCCGGAACACGAGGCCCGGTTCCGGGCGCTCTTCCCCGCCGCTGCCTTCGCCACCGTGCCCGCTGCCGGGCATTGGGTGCATGCCGAGAACCCGGAGGGCTTCCTGGCCCTGGTCGAGCCCTTCCTCGGCGGTTGAGGCGCGGTCGTCAGGCCGCCGGGCCGCCGAGCTCGACCAGCGTCAGCTCGGGCGGCATGCCGAGCCGCACCGGCAGCATGGAGTTGCCGAGGCCGCCGGAGACGACGAGGTGCCGCCCCGCCTCCTCGATGGCGCCATAGGCGTAGCGGTTGCCGAAGCGGCTGGGCACCACCGGGGAATAGCCGCCGATCCGCACCTG
Source organism: Roseicella frigidaeris (assembly GCF_003258945.1). Lineage (GTDB taxonomy): Bacteria > Pseudomonadota > Alphaproteobacteria > Acetobacterales > Acetobacteraceae > Paracraurococcus > Paracraurococcus frigidaeris. The sequence continues at coordinate 21,493 of NZ_QLIX01000008.1, forward strand.
GCCGCCATGGGTGTGGCCCGAGAGGGTCACCGCCACCCGCGCCGGCACCTGCGGGAAGATGTCGGGCTCATGCGCCAGCAGGATGGCCGGCGCGTCGTCGGTGAAGGCGGCGAGCGTCGCCTCCAAGTCGTCGGCGCCGCGATAGGCGCCACGCCGCGCCCGGTAGGCCCATTGGCTGCCGAGGCCGCCGAGCCAGACCGGCCGGCCGCGATGCAGCAGCCGCCGCGCCGCGTTGTGCAGCACCGGCAGGCCGGCGGCGGCGAAATCCTCCGCCGCTTCGGGCAGCCCCGCCCCGCCGGCCTGGGTCGCCGCATCCTCCCACCAGTCATGGTTGCCGAGGATGGCATGCACGCCGAGGGGCGCGCGCAGCCCGGCCAGCACCTCGGCCACGGCGCGGAAGCCCGGCCGGTTGGGGGTGAAGCGGTGATCGGCCAGGTAGTCGCCGAGCAGCACGACGAGGTCCGGCCGCAGCGCATTGGTCGTCGCCACGATCCGCGCCAGCCGTTCGAGCGTCGCCTGCGGCCCGCCGCAATGCGGATCGGCGATCAGGGCGATGCTGAGCGGCAGGTCCGCCGGCCAGCTCGCGGGGGCCAGCCGGTGCCGCACCAGGCGCAGCGCCGGGCCGGGTTCGGGGCGGAGGACGAAGCCGCCGAAGCCGCCGAGACCGGTGCCCGCCGCGCCCGCGCCGCGCAGCACGGCGCGGCGCCGCAAGCGCGTCCGCCAGCCAGGCCGCGCCTCTCCCCCGCGGGCCAGGGCCATCGCATCACCGTCCATCTCAGTCCCCGTCTACTCGTCCCGACCCTGGCCGACCTTGGCCCAAGCCTCGCCTGGCGCGCGCCGGCTGCGCGACGCGCGGGCCAGGCCGCGCCCCTGAGGTGTCCTCCCCTGGGCCGTCTCCGTGTGGATTGGTGCGAGTCCGGCCGCAATCCGGGCCGCCGGACGCCCGATCGGGCCCTTCCCCCAGTCTGCGCCGCGAGATGCTGCCGAACCCCGAATCACCGGGCCGCAGGCCGCCTCCCCGGCGCCCGGGACGCGGTGGCTTCTTACACAAGCCCTCACGTCGGCGCTACCGGAAGCCGGCATCGCCGCATCGCCCCGGCGCCGGGAAGGGATGCCGACGCCGCATGGCGGCGCCGGCGCCAAGGGAACCGCCAATGGGGGCCGTTGATGGGTCACCATCAACCGCCGTTGGAATCAGGCCAGCGGGCAGCCGCCCTCGGCGAGCGGCCGGAAGGCCTCCTCCGGCGGGGTGGTGGCGACCAGGCGGTAGTAATCGAAGGGCGCCTTCGACTCCTCCGGCCGCTTCACCTCGAACAGATAGGCCGGGTGCAGCTTGCGCCCGTCCTTGCGGATGCTGCCCTGGCCGAAGCAGTCGTCGTCGGTCGGCATCGCCTTCATCGCCGCCACCGTCTCCTGCCCGCTCTCCTTCGCCCGCGCCGCGCCCATGGCGGCGCAGGTCTTCAGGTAGTGCAGCGTCGCGGCATAGCCGCCGGCATTCATCTGGTTCGGACAGGCGCCGCCGGTGCGCTCCCTCACCCGGCCCCAGAAGGCGCGGGTGCGGTCGTTCAGGTCCCAGTAGAAGCTCTCGGTCAGGCGCAGCCCCTGCGCCACCGGCAGGCCCATGGTGTGGATGTCCGTGAGGTAGGCGAGCATCAGCGCGATCTTCATGCCGCGCTTCGGCAGGCCGAATTCCTGCGCCTGCTTCACCGCGTTCACCGTGTCGTTGCCGGCATTGGCGAGGCCGAGCACCTTCGCCCCGCTCGCCTGCGCCTGCAGCAGCAGGGCGGAGAAATCCGTGGTCTGCGGGAAGGGGTAGCGGACCGCGCCCAGCACCTTGCCGCCCGCCGCCTCGATGAAGCCGCGCGCCTCGCGCTCGATGGTATGGCCGAAGGCGTAGTCGGCGGTGATGAAGAACCAGGCGGTCCCGCCATCCTTCACCATCGCCGTGCTCGTCGCCTTCGAGAGCATGTAGGTGTCGTAGGTCCACTGCACCGTGTTGGGCGAGCATTGCGCGCCGGTCAGCGCCGCGGTGGAGGCGCCGGAGGCAAGGAAGACCTTGTTCTTCTCCCGCGCGACGCCCGAGACCGCGAGCCCGACGGCGGAGTTGTTGACATCGACCACCGCATCGACCTCGCGCTGGTCGAACCACTGCCGCACGGTGTTGGCGCCGATATCGGTCTTGTTCTGGTGGTCGGCCTGCAGCAGCTCGACGCGCAGGCCGGGATGCGCCGCCATCGCCTCGGCCACGGCCTGCTGCACGCAGGCGAGGGTGGTCGGGCCGGACCAGTCGCGATAGGGGCCGGAGAAATCGGAGAGCACGCCGAGGCGGATCACCGGCGCCTGGCCCTGGGCTTGGCTCTGGCCCTGGGCGCGGCCGAGCGGCAGGGCGAGGCCGGCGGCGGCCGTGGCCAGGCCGCGGCGGGTGATGGCATGGGTCATGGAGGACGCTCCCGGTTTGGTGGCTCGTTGCGGCGCCAGCATGCGCGTGCCGCACGGTCCTGGGAACCGGCTCCCGCGACCCTCCCCTGGCCGGAGGGGCCGCTGCGTCCCGTTTGGTCGCGTGGGTCACGCCTTCGGTGAGGCCACTTCAAGCGATCACGCTCCAGGGCACGTCCCCTGAACACCGGTTCAGGACAAGTGCCCTAGACTATTGTTTTCAGAGCATCTTCGCCCGATCAGGGGAGTCCCCCTGATCGGGATCTGCTCTAGGATGGACTGCCGGGCGGACCATGGGGTGAGGGCGGCGCGTGCGGCTCGATTGGACGGCGCTGGCATTGGGGCAGGGGCTGCCGGCGCCGGGCGCGGCGGTGGTGATCGAGGGCGCCGCCTTCACCCTGCCAGGCACCCCGCCCGGCTATGCGCTGCTGCTGCCCGAGGCCGGCTGCTGCGGCGCCTGCCCGCCCGACCCGGCGATGACGGTGGAGGTCCTGGGCGTCGCCGGCCGGCCCGGCGCCGGGCCGCAGCGCGTCCGCGGGACCTGGCAGGCGCTGCCGGCCGACGATTCGGCCGGCTGGCGCTGGCAGCTTCGGGAGGCGCGGTGGGAGCCGGCCGCCGCCGGCACGCCCCCGGACCCCTGGCTGCCGGGCCCCTGGCTGCGGCGGCGGGCCCTGCTGGCGGCCGGGCCGCTGCTCTGCGCCGCCGCCGGCGGCTGCGCCAGGGGCGAGGCGCCGCCCTCCGCCGCGGCGCAGGCGCTGCTCGCCAGCGCCGCGCCCATGGACCTGCACAGCCATGCCGGCCGTGTGATCCTCGGCCGCAACCGGCCACGGCCGACCGAGCCGCTGGCGGGGCCGATGCGCGAGGGCGGCATGCGGCTCGTCGCGCTGGCCATGGTGGCCGACACGCCGACCACCATGGTGACGCCGGAGCGGCGGATCGAGGCCTACCGCACGCCTCTGCCGGGCGAGCTCCGCGCCCATGCCGAGGCCGCCTTCGCCCGCCTCGCCGGGCTGGTCGCGGAGCAGGGTCTCGCCGTGGTGACGGACCAGGCCGGGCTGCGCGCCGCCCGCCAGCCTGGGGCCGGCCCCGCCGTGATCGTCGCCTCGGAGGGCGCCGACTGGCTGGAGGGCGAGGAGGCGCGGCTGGACGCCGCCATCCAGGCGCACCGCCTGCGGCATCTCCAGCTCGTGCATTACCGCGTCAACGAGCTCGGCGACATCCAGACCGCGGCGCCGGTGCATGGCGGGCTGACCGAGTTCGGCGCGGCGGTCGTGCGCCGCTGCAACCGGCTCGGCGTGGTGGTCGATGTCGCGCATGGCACCTATTGGCTCACCCAGCGCGCCGCCGAGGTGACGACGCGGCCGCTGGTGCTGTCGCACACCGCGCTTTCGGCGCGCCCCTCCCTGCGCAGCCGCTGGATCACGCCCGAGCATGCGCGGCTGGTGGCCGGGACCGGCGGGGTGATCGGCGTCTGGCCGCTGACCGGGCCGGAGGCGCCGACGCTCCGTGCCTATGCCGCCAGCATCGCCCGCATGGTGGATGCGGTCGGCATCGCCCATGTCGGCATCGGCAGCGACATGCTGGGGCTGCTCGGCACCCCGGCCTATGGCGATTACCGCGAGACGCCGGCGCTGGCCGCGGCGCTGCTGGCGCAGGGCTTCGCCCCGGATGAGGCGGCGCTGCTGCTGGGCGGCAATTACGCCCGGGTGCTGGAGGCGGTGCTGCCGGGCTGAGGCCGCGCCAGGTGGCGCGTAGCCAGGGTTGCGGAGCAAACCACCCGGCGACGGAGGGGCCGTTGATGGGTCGCCCGCAACGGCCGTTCGTATTATTGCGGCTTGAAGGCGCTGCGCTTGGCGGCATCGGCGATGCGCCAGAGATACCAGGCGGCGATGCTGCGCCAGGGCGCCCAGGCCTCGCCGATCGCCGCCAGCTCCTTCGGCTTCGGCTGGGTCTCGAGTCCCGCCGCCACCTTCCAGCCCTCGCGCACCCCGAAATCGTCGACCGGCAGGATGTCCGGCCGGCCGAGGGTGAAGATCAGCAGCATCTCCACCGTCCAGCGGCCGACGCCGCGGATGGCGACCAGCCGCTCGATCAGCGCCGCATCCGAAAGCTGGGCGCAGCCCGCCCGCACCGGCACCAGCCCGCCGGCGGATTTCTCGGCGATGTCGCGGATGGCGGCGACCTTGGATTGCGAGAAGCCGCAGCCGCGCAGCGCCGCCGCATCGGTCGCCAGCACCGCCTCGGGCGGCGGGAAACCCTGCCCCGGATAGAGGGCGATGAAGCGGCCGAGGATCGCCTCGGCGGCGCGGCCATGCACCTGCTGATGCGCGATGGCGCGCACCAGCGCCTCGTAGGGCTCGCGCTCCACCGCGACCAGGGTGCAGGCGCCGATCCGCTTCATCCAGGGCTTCAGCCGCGGGTCCTTGCGCAGGTGCCGCTCCGCCTTCGCCCAAGGACCGGGCGCCCGAGGAGTGGGAGTCGGGCCGGGCCTCGCCGGCGCCGCGCCGGTGCCGACGATCTCGACCATCAGTCGACCGAAACCCCGGCCTCCCTGGCCATGCGCAGCCAGGTGGCTTGCTCGCGCTCCAGCCAGGCCGGCAGCTCGGCCGGCGGCACCAGCAGCGGATCGACGAAGCTGGCGCGCAGCTTCGCCTGGGTGGCGGCGTCCATCGCCGCGGTGAAGCCCTGGCGCAGCCGCGCCACCACCGGCTCCGGCGTCCGGCGATGCACCAGCAGCGTGTTCCAGACCGAGACCGCATAGCCCTTCACACCGGCCTCGGCGATGGTCGGCACCTCGGGCAGGGCGGAGGCGCGGGTCGCGGTGCTGACGCCGAGCGCGCGGAAGCTGCCGGCCTGGATCTGCGGCGTCGAGGTGGCGGTGGTGTCGAAGAGGAAATCCACCTCGGCGGCGAGCAGCGCGGCGACGGCGGGCGAGGAGCCGCGATAGGGCACGTGCACCGCCTCGAAGCCGGCCAGGCGCTGCAGCAACGTCGCGCAGAGATGCGAGGAGCTGCCATTGCCGACCGAGCCGAAGATCAGCCCGCCCTTCTTGCCGCGCGCCACCAGCTCGGACACCGAGCCGACATCGAGCCGCTTCGGGTTGACCGAGAGGACGTTGGCCATGTCGTTGATGGTGCCGAGCGGCAGGAAGTCCCGCATCAGGTCGACGCCGGAATTGGCGTAGAGCAGCGGGTTCACGCCGAACATGGCGGCGGTGCCGACCAGCAGCGTGTAGCCGTCCGGCTCGGCGTTGCTCGCCGCCTGGGCGCCGATATTGCCGCCGGCGCCGGCGCGGTTGTCCACCACCACCGGCTGGCCGAGCCGCTGGCCGAAGGGCTCGGCGAGGATCCGGGCGACGATGTCGGTGACGCCGCCGGGCGGGTAGCCGACGACGAGCCGCAGCGGATGGTCGGGGAAGCCGGCCTGGGCGCGGGCGGTCCGGGGAAGGCCGGGGGCGGCCAGCAGGCCAGCGGCGGTGCCGAGCGCGGCGCGGCGGGTGAGCATCGGCGGGATCCTGGCTGGGCGGTGGTCCCGTCCCGGCCGCGCGGTGCCGCCCGGCAGCAGGACCGGGGCCGGCACGACGGGGACGGGGCGGCATCCTGGCGTCCAGGGGCGAACGCATCGTCGCTGTAGCAAGCGGCCTTCAGCGCAGCAACAGCGTCGCCGCCCAACCGAGGCCGAGCACCATGGCCAGGGAGGGCCAGAGCAGCCGCCAGAGCTGGGCCGGCCGGGTGCCGTCGGCGAGCAGGGCGCAGGCCAGGGCGGTGACGCCGAGGCTGGCCGGCACGCTGCCGGCGCCGGCGAAATTCTGCACCGCCGGGGCGAGCGGAGGCGGCAGCCCGGCGGCGGCGCCGAGCGCCACCTGCACCGGCATCAGCGCCGCGTTGGAGCCGACATTGCTGCCGGTGACGAGGCCGGAGAGCAGCGCCACCGGCGCGATGGCGAGCGGCGCCAGCGGCCCGAGCGCCGCCGCGGCCGCGGTGGCCAGCGCCGCGGCGGCGCCGCTTGCCGTCAGCAGCCGGCCGAGCAGGACGTAGAGGAGCAGGGCGAGGGCCGGCCGCGCCGCCCGGCGGAGCGCCGCGGCGGCGCGGGCCGGCCCGTCGCGGCGGGCGAGCAGGAGCCCGCCGGAGACCAGCCAGAGCACCACGGCGACATGGGTCAGCGGCAGGCCGGGATAGTCGGGGTAGGGGTGCAGCGCCGGTGCGCCCGGCCAGAGCCGCGCCGCCAGCAGGCAGAGGGTGAGCAGCAGATAGGGCGCGGCGCGGCCGAGCGTGGCGCGCGGGCTCCGCGGCGGGTTGGCGCGCCAGAGCGCCCAGAGCATGACCGGGCCGGCGGCGAGCAGGCCAGCGAGCTCGAAGGGCAAGGTCGCGGCGGCGAGCAGCAGCAGGCCGCCGAGCGTGGCGAGCATGGCGAGCTGCGCCGCCCGCTCGCGCCCCGGCACCGGCAGCCCGGCGCGCGCCGAGAGCGACCAGAGGAGCGGCGCCAGCAGCAGCAGCCAGGCGGCCGTCATCCAGGCGGCGAGCCAGGACAGGGTCTGCGCCGGCACCCCGGCCAGGGCGGCGCCGAGCGCGGTGCCTGGACCGAGCCCGCCCCAGGGGATCATGACCAGGGATTGCAGGGCGAGCGCCCCGGCCACCGGCCCCCCGAGCCCGAGGCGCCGCAGGCCGGACAGCGCGAAGACCATGCCGATGCCGAAGCCGGTAACGCTCTCGAGGAAGGCGCCCATCGGCAGGGAGACGGCGAAGACCCGGGCCGGGCTGGCGGGCAGGGGCCCGGCCGCGTCCTCGGCCGCGGGCGTCGCCGCGGCATGGAAGAGCAGCCCGCCGCTCACCACCGCGACCGGCTGCAGCCCGAGGAAGAGCCAGCGCCCCGCCTGGTCGCCGAGAAAGCCGGGCAGGGCGCCGGGATCGGGCAGGGCGAGGAGGGTGGCCGGCAGGGTGGCGGCCAGCGCGACCAGGCAGGCCACGACCGGCCCCGCCCGGCCGCTGCCGAGCAGGGCGAGCAGCAGCAGGAGCGGCAGGGCCTGCAGCGCCAGCGTCACCGGCTTGCCGGCCCTGGCGCGGAGCGGGATTCTCGCCGCCGATGAGCGATCTCTACGCCGCCTATGGCAGCAACCTCTCGCATGCCCAGATGCGGCAGCGCTGTCCCGGCGCCGAGCCGGCGGGCGGCCTGTCGCTGCCCGGCTGGCGGCTGGTGCTGCGGCGCTATGCCCGGATCGAGCCGGATCCGGCGGCCACCTGCCCGGTCGGGCTGTGGCGGGTGACGCCGGCGCATCTCGCCGTGCTGGACCGGCACGAAGGGGTGCCGCAGGTCTATGAGCGCCGGCGCCTGGCGCTGCCGGATGGGCGCGCGGCCTGGATCTACCTGGAGCGCGTGGACCGGCCCGGCCCGCCGGCCCCCGGCTATGTCGAGCGGCTGCGGCATGGCTACCGGGATTTCGGCTTCGATCCCGCGGCGCTGGAGGCGGCGCTCGCCCGCGGCGGGTGAGCGTCCGCGCCGCCGGGGCGCCGCCCGGGTCCCGGCCCTGCCGCCTGCCACATCCCGTTTCCTCCCATCCGGCGCCGCCCGGGCCGCTGCCCGCGCCCATCGCAGATCCTGATCAGGCGGACTCGCCGAAGGCGTGACTCGCGCGATCAAGCAATGGCCTAGAGCAGATCCCGATCGGGTGAAGATGCTCTGAAAACAATAGCCTAGGGCACTTCTCCTGAACCGGTGCTCAGGGGACGTGCCCTAGGCGAGCTGCAGCAGCCCGGCGAGCAGCTTCGCCCGCGGCACCAGGCTGTCGATCAGCAGATGCTCCTCCAGCGTATGGCCGCCGGCGCCCTGCACGCCGAGGCCGTCGAGCGTCGGGATGCCCATGGCGCCGGTGAAATTGCCGTCCGAGCCGCCGCCGGCGCTCTGGTGCGGGATGTCGAAGCCGATGCGCTGGGCGATCTGCCGCGCCGTGCCGTAGAGCGCCATGACCTTCTCGTCCGGCTCCCAGACCGGCCGCGTCACGCCGCGCGTGACGCTGAGCTGCACGTCGTTCCCGGTCGGGCGCAGCGAGAGCATCTTCTCGACCGCCTCGTCGAGATCCTCCTGCCGCTTGGCCATGGAGAGGCTCTCGGCATCGCAATGGGTGGCGACGCAGTTCACCCATTGCCCGCCATGGATGACGCCGACCGAATAGGTGACGGCATCGCTCGTCATCGCCTCGATCGCCACCACCTGGCGGCACATCTCGCGGATGGCGCTGCGGCCATCGGCGAGGCGGGCGCCGGCATGGCTCGGCCGGCCGGTGGCGCGCAGGTTGAAGCGGGCGATGGCGTAGCGGCCCGTCACCACGCCGCCATCCGGGCGCGCCGGCTCCGGCACCAGCACCACGGCATGCCGCGCCGCCTCGGCCTCGATCAGGTCGCGGGTCGAGGGGCTGCCCACCTCCTCGTCGCTGGTCAGCAGCACCGTCACCGGCCGGCGGGTGGCGATGCCGGCGCGCAGCAGCTGGCGGATCGCCTCGATGGCGATCCAGTTGCCGCCCTTCATGTCGTAGACGCCGGGGCCGTAGAGCCGGTTGCCCTCCTGCCGCCAGGGCAGCGGCGCCAGCGTGCCGACCGGGTGCACGGTGTCGAGATGGCCCATCACCAGGATGCTGGGCTCCTGCGGGCGCGGATGCGGGAAGCTCGCCCGCACGCAGTCGCCGAAGCCCATGCGGCCGGGGATGGTCTCGACCCGGGCGCCCATCAGGGCGAGGTCGCGCGCGGCGATGCCCATCATCCGGTTGACCGCGGCGGCGTCGAAGGTCGGGCTCTCGCACTCCACCCAGCGGCGCAGCCCGGGCAGCATCGCCTCGGCATCGAAGGGCAGGTCGAGGGCGGGCGCGTCCATGGCGGTCTCCTGGGTCGTCGCGCCAAGCCTCCCGCGACCCGGCCGGTGCATCAAGGGGCGGATCGGCGGGGAGCGCCCCCGAGGGATTGATGCTGGGGATCGATGCTTGGGATCGATGTCGGGGATCAATGCGGGGGAGCATTTGCCCGCTGCACGGTCAGCGTGCGGTTGCTCTAGACTGGCGGGATGACCCCCCCGCCCCGCCTGGTGCCGCAAGCCGGCCTCTCCGTCTGGAGTGGCGCCGCCCTCACCCCGGCCGATTGGATGCTGCCGATCGGCGTCGAGGCGACGGCCGAGCTCGTCGCCGCCCTCGCCGCCCTCGATGGCAGGCTCCCCGCCGGCCCGGGCGATGCCGCGCTGCCCCGCCTGGCGCCGATGCTGCACGCGGTGGCCGGGCGGCTCGAGCATGGCCGCGGCTTCGTGCTGCTGCGCGGCCTCGACCTGGAGCGGCTGCCGGGCGCGGCGGCGGAGGCGGCGCTGCTGCTGCTCGGCGCGCATCTCGGCACCAGCCTGCCGCAGGACGCGGCGGGCGGCCTGGTCGGCCGGCTCGCCAGCCCCGGCGCCGGGGCCGCGTCGGTGCCCCGCTTCCATGCCGATCCGGCGGATGCGGTCATGCTGCTCTGCCTGCGGCAGCGGCGCGAGGGCGGCGCGGTGACGCTGGTCTCGGCGCCGGCGCTGCACAACGCGCTGCTGCGATCCGACCGCGCCGCGCTGGCGGCGCTGCATGCCGGCCTGCCGCACCGCAACGGCGAGGGCGCGCCGGCGCAGATGCCGGTCTTCAGCACCGCGAGCGGCAGCTTCGTCGGCCGCTACGACCGCGAGGCCTTGTTCGAGCCGGCGCTGGAGCCGGCGCAGCTCCGGGCCCTGGCGGCGCTCGATGCCGCCGCGGCGCTGCCCGGCCAGGCGCTGACCCTCGCCCTGCATGCGGGGGACCTGCTGCTCTACAACCCGCATCTCGTCTGGAAGCAGGTCGTCGCCGGGGAGGCGCCGGCCGATGCGGTGGCGGCCCGCGCGATGCTGCGGCTCTGGCTGGCGACGCCCGGCTCGCGCGCCTTGCCGGAGAGCTTCGGCGCGGTCTTCGGCACCACCGCGGCCGGGGCGCCGCGCGGCGGCGTGCCGCAGGCGGAGGGCCTGGTCGGCGGCTGAGCCGGCGCGGCCTGGGTCGCGGTGCGGCCTTTGCAAGGCAGCCACCGGCGATGCCCCGAGGGGCCGATCGCAGCCGCCGGTCGATGCGCCCCGGTCGGCATCCCCCGGTCAACATGCTGAGGAGTCCGCCCCATGCCCGCCCCGATCCGCCTCCTGGTGGCCAATGCCAACACCACCGGGGCGATCACCGATCTCTGCGCCGCCGCCGCCCGCGCCGCCGCCGCGCCGGGCACCGAGATCGTCCCGGCGACGCCGCGCTTCGGCCCGGCCGTCATCGCCACCCGCGCCGAGGGGGCGATCGCCGCGCACGGGCTGCTCGCCCTGCTCGCCGAGCATGCCGGCGCCGTGGATGGCGTGCTGCTCGCCGTCTCGCATGACACGGCGCTGGAGGCGGCGCGGCAGCTCCTGCCCTGCCCGGTGGTCGGCATGACCGAGGCCGCCTGCTTCGCCGCCTGCCTGCTCGGCGGCCGCTTCGGGCTGGTGACCATGGGCAGCGTCGATCCCTACCGCGAGCGGATCGCCCAGCACGGCCTCGCCGGCCGCCTCGCGGCGCTGCGCGGCATCGCGCTGACGCCGCAGGATGCGGTGCGCGACCCGGAGGCGGTGGCGCGGCAGATGGACGCTGCCATCGCCGAGGTGGTGGCCGAGGGGGCCGATGCCGTGGTGCTCGGCGGCGCCGCGCTGGCCGGCATGGGGCCGCGGCTGCAGCGCGCGGCCATGGTGCCGCTGCTCGATGGCATCGCCTGTGGGGTCAAGCTGCTGGAGATGCTGGTCGCGCTCCGCCCGCCGAAGCCGCGGACCGGCAGCTACGCCGCGCCGCGGGGGCGGGAGAGCCTCGGCCTCGACCCGGCGCTCGCCGCCCTGCTGCGCGATGGTTGAGCGGGAAGGCCGCTGCAACCGAGCGTGTTGACAGGGGCGATTCGCGCGGCCGATTCTCGGCCGCGGCCATGGCTGGGCGCTGCCCGCCGCGGGAGGTTCGTTGCTTCGTCCTGTCCTGTCCGGCCTCAGCACGCTGCTCTGGCTGCCGGCCCTCGGCCTCGCCGGCTATCTCGCGCTGGGGCATCTCGACGTCGCCGCCCTCGCCGCATCCCGGGCTTCGGCCGCGCTGGGCCGCGAGGTGGCGATCGACTCGCTCCGCCTCGCGCCCGGGCGCTGGCTGCAGCTCGAATTGCGGGGCCTGCGCATCGCCAATCTCGCGGGCGGCACGCGGCCGGAGATGCTGACCCTCGGCCATGCGCGCCTGCAGCTCGACCTGCTCTCCCTGGTCGATGGGCCGCCGCGGCTGCGGGCGGTCGAGGTCGAGGGCTTCAGCCTGCATCTCGAGCATGTCGGGGCCGGCCGGAAGAACTGGCAATTCGGCCCGGCGCGGGAGGCCGGGGAGGCGCCGGCCGGCCGCGCCGGCACCCCGCTGCTCCTCGACGCGGCGCTGCGCGACAGCGAGGTCATCGTCCGCACCAGCAGCGGCCAGCGGCTGCGCACCGCCTTGCACCGGGCCAGCATCCGCACCGATGACCTGGAGAGCCCGGTCCGCATCGAGGCCGCCGGCACCTACAACGACCTCGATATCGCCCTTGAGGGCGATCTCGACTCCATCGCCCGGCTGCGCGACGTCAGCCGCCCCTACGGCACCCGGCTGCGCCTCTCCTCCGGCGATACCCGGCTCGATTTCACGGGGCACATGGAGGATCCCTTCGACATCGACGGCGCCGACGGCCGGGCCGAGCTGCGCGCGCCGACGCTCGACCGGCTGCTGGCGCTGGGCGGCGCCGAGGCGGCGATCGCGGGCGGCCTGGAGCTGGAGGGCCGGCTCGTGCATCGCAGCGCGGTCTGGCGGCTGAGCGAAGGGCGGGGGCGGCTGGCCGGCGAGGCGGTCACGGTGCGCAGCGCGAAGTTCACCGAGGGGGGCAGGGGCGAGCCGGATGCCGTCGCCCTCGATCTCGGGCTTGGCCGGCTCGACCTGAACCGCCGGCTTGCCGCCGGGTCGCGGTCGCGCGAGCCGGAAGCCGATCTGCCGCTGGCGGTCAGCGCCTCGCCGGACCCGCGGCTCACCGCCCGGATCACCGTCGAGGAGCTGCTCTATTCGCGGCTGGAAGCGCGCGACGTCGTCTTCGAGGGCTCGCTCGAGCCGCGCCACATCGCCGTCTCCACCCTGGCGCTCAGCACCAGCGGCGCGCGGCTGCGCGCCAGCGGCCGGGTGGATGCGAAGGGCGAGGGCGGCGTGGTCGCCGCCGAGGTCCGCATGGAGGCAGGCGATGTCGAGACCATGCGCCGCGTCCTCGGCCTGCGGCCGTTGCCGCTCGCCGGGCGCCTCGATGGCTGGGTCACGGCCCAGGGCGAGGGCGAGCGGCTGAATGCCGCGGCGCGCGGGGCGCGGGTCTCGGCCGTGCTGGCCATGCAACAGGGGCAGATCGCGCGCGAGGTGATCGAGATGGCCTCGACCGATATCCGCCTGCTCTTCCGCACGCCGCGCGGCATGGTGCCGGTCACCTGCCTGCTCGGCATGCTGGAGATGCGGGCGGGGGTGGGCGAGGTGGCGCCGCTGCGCATCCGCGCCGCCACGGGCCAGGTGGCGGGCACGGCCAGCTTCGACCTGAACCGCCGGCAGCTCGACCTGGTGATCGGCAGCCTGCGCAGCACGACGAGCTTCTGGGCGCTCGACATCCCGGTGCGGGTCTTCGGCAGCTTCGGCGATCCGAGCATCCGGCCGGCCAGCTGGTCGGCGGATGGCCGGGCCCGGCTGGCGGCCGGGGATGTGGTGGCGCCGCTGCCGCCGCGGCTGCGCGACTTCGCGCAGCGCAACCCCTGCTTCCAGGCGGCGGCTATTCCAACCGCGCCCCCGAGATCCGCACCACCTCCGACCACTTCGCGTTCTCGCTCGCGATGAAGCGGCCGAAGTCCTCGGGGCCCATCGGCCGCGGCGCGCTGCCGATCTCGCGCAGCTTCGCCTGCACCGAGGCCTCGCCCAGGGCGCGCAGGGTGGCGCCGGCCACCGCCTCGATCACCGGCCGCGGCACCTTGGCCGGCGCCTGCAGGCCGAACCAGGCCACCGCCTCGAAGCCCTTGAGGCCGAGCGTCGCGCCCGCCTCGGCCACGGTCGGCGTCTCCGGCGCGGTGAACCAGCGCTCCTTCGAGGTGACGGCGAGCAGGCGGAGCGCGCCGGAGGCGAGGTGCGGCAGATAGGCCGGCAGGTTGTCCACCGCCACCTGCAGGCGCCCGGCGAGCAGCTCGGGGATCACCGCGCCGGTGCCGCGATAGGGCACGTGCTGCAGGTCGATGCCGGCGCGGGCCTTCAGCAGCTCGCCGCAGAGATGGCCGGAGGTGCCGTTGCCCGGCGTGCCGTAATTCATGCCGCCCGGATCGCCCTTGGCCAGGGCGACCAGCTCCGCCAGGCTTTGCGCCGGCACCCGGGCATCGACGATGACGCCGTTCGCCACCTCGTTCACCAGGGCGATCGGCGCCAGGTCCTTCTGCGGATCGTAGGGCAGCTTCTGGTAGAGATACTGGTTGATGCTGGCCGTGCCGATGGTGGCCATCAGCAGGGTGTGGCCGTCCGGCTCCGCCTTGGCGACGGCATCGGCACCGAGATTGCCGCCGGCGCCGGCACGGTTGTCGATCACCACCGGCTGGCCGAGCAGGGTGCCGATCTGCTCGGCGATGACCCGGGCGGTCACGTCCGTGGCGCCGCCGGCCTGGAAGGGCACGATGAGGCGGATCGGGCGGTTCGGCCAGGCGCCGGTCGCGGCCGGCTGGGCCTGCAGCAGCCGCGGCGCGGCGAGGAGGGGAAGGGCGCCCAGGAGGGTGCGGCGGGGGGTCCTCATGGGGCGGGGCGGTTAGCCCGCGGCGGCGGCGGCGGCAAGGCCGCGCCGGCCGGGGATGGCGGCGGGCGCTCCCCGTGGTGCAGGGGAGCGCCGCGCCGGCGGCTCATTCCGCCGAGGCGCCCGATCGCCTGACCACCTCGGCCCATTTGGCGACCTCGGCGCGGACGAAGGCCTTGAAGGCGGCCGGGCTGGTGCCGCCATCCGCCGTCAGCCCCGGCGGCATGCCGCCGAGATCGCCGACCTTCTCGCGCGTCCCCGGCTCTTTCATGATCGCATCCATCTCGCGGCCGAGCCGGTCGATGATCGGCTGCGGCGTCTTCAGTGGCGCCTGGAGGCCGAACCAGGCGGTGGCCAGCACCTCCGGGAAGCCCGCCTCGGCGGTGGTCGGCACCTCCGGCAGGGCGGGCGAGCGGATCTTCGTCGTGACCGCGAGCGGCCGCAGCCTGCCGTCGCGGATATGGCCGATCACCGAGGGGAGGTTGTCGACCCCGACCTCGATCCGGCCGGCGATCACCTCCTGCAGCATCGGCCCGGCCCCGCGGAAGGGCACATGGATGAGGTCGATGCCGGCCACTGCCTTCAGCAGCTCGCCCGTCATGTGCAGCGAGGTCCCGGCGCCCGAGCTGCCGTAATTGAGTTGCCCGGGCTTCTTCCTGGCGAGGTCGACCAGCTCCCGCAGCGTCTTCACCGGCAGGGCGTTGGTGACGAAGATCAGGTTCGGCACCTGCGTCATCAGCCCGACATCGATCAGGTCGTCGGGCTTGTAGGGCATCTTGGCGCCGTAGAGGCTGTAGTTGATGGCGCCGGAGGAGACGGTGCCCATCAGCAGCGTGTAGCCGTCCGGCTCGGCCTTCACGACATAGTCCGAGCCGACATTGCCGCCGGCGCCCGGGCGGTTCTCGACCACCACGGGCTGGCCGAGATGCGCCGTCAGGCGCTCGGCGAGGATGCGGGCGGCGATGTCGGTGGTGCCGGCCGGGGTGAAGGGCACGACGATCCGCACCGGCCGGGAGGGCCAGGCCTCCTCGGCCCCGGCGGGGATGGCGAGCAGCCCGGCGCTGGCGGCCAGCGCGGCACGGCGGGTGATCATGGCTCAGGTCTCCTCCCGGTCTCCGGTTCGCGGCCGCTGGCGGCAGCCGAACGCCGGCGCATTGTAGTATCATTCGCATTCCGGAACGCCATGCCGGCGAGGCCCGGAAGGCCGCCGCCAGCCTATCGCCCGGCCGGCCCGCCCGATCAATCCGGGCGCGGCGGGGATGCTGGCCGCCAGGACGTGCATGGCCGGTGAATGCCAGCGGGCCGGGCCAGGGCACGATCACATTCGGCAGATGAGCCGCGCCGCCCATCCGCCCTTGCCACGCCGGCGCGAGCGGCCCGGGCCGGACCCGGGCGGCCCGCCCAGGCTGCCCCGGCCGCGGGGAACTCCGCAGCCGCCCGGCCGATCACCCCAGGGCCTGCCGGGGGACGCCCGGCGGCAGAGGCTTGCCCGAAGGGTGGGGCCGCCTGTACGCAGCGCGCGACGAAGTCCTGTGGCCGCTGCATGATGGGCAGAGGGTGATCGGGGCAGACGGGGGCACCGCCGGATGCAACTTGTCAGGCTGTATGGACGCGTCCTGGGACTGCTGAAGCCCGACAAATGGGTGGCGATCGGGATGACGGTCGCCAATGTCGCCATGGCCGGGCTCGTCTTCCTCGAGCCGGTGCTGTTCGGCCGGGTGGTCGATGTGCTGACCCGCGCCGTCTACATGACGCGCGAGGCGGTCTGGAACGAGGCGCTGGCCCTGCTCGCCCTCTGGGCTGCGGTCGGGCTTTCGGGGATCGGCGCCAATGTCGCGGTCTCGCTGCTCGCCGACCGCATGGCGCACCGCAACCGCCTGGCCGCCATGGCGCGCTACTTTCAGCACGTGCTCTCGCTGCCGCTCTCCTTCCACGGCGACATCCAGTCGGGCCGGCTGATGAAGGTGATGCTGACCGGCACCGACAACCTGTTCAGCATGTGGCTGAGCTTCTTCCGCGACCACATGTCGACCTTCATCGCGGCGCTGATCCTGATGCCGCTGACGCTGGCGATGAACTGGCGGCTCGGCCTGCTGCTGGTGGTGCTGGTGGTGGTCTTCGCGACGCTGATCACCCTGATCATCCAGAAGACCGAGAACGCCCAGGCGCAGGTGGAACGCTTCCAGACCCAGCTCGCCGGCAACGCCCAGGATGCGCTCTCCAACGTCGTCGTCGTGCAGTCCTTCACTCGCCTGAACTCCGAGGCGCGGATGTTCGGCGACATCGTCCGGCAGGTGCTGGACCACCAATTCCCCGTGCTCAACTGGTGGGCGCTGGTCTCGGTGCTGACCCGCGCCGCCAGCACCATCACCACCATCTCGATCTTCATGCTGGGGACGGTGCTGCACCTCGACGGCAAGGCCTCGGTCGGCGAGATCGTCAGCTTCATGGGCTTCGCCAACCTGGTCATCGGCAAGCTCGAGGCGGCGGTCGCCTTCGTCTCGCGCCTGGTCTTCCAGGCGCCGGCGATCCAGCAATTCTTCGAGGTGATGGACGCCGAGACCAGCGTGCCGGAGAAGCCCGGCGCCGTGCCGCTGCCGGCGGTGCAGGGCGAGGTCGCCTTCGAGAACGTCTCCTTCGCCTATCCGGGCGGGCCGCGCATCCTGGCCGATGTCTCCTTCCGTGCCGCGCCGGGCCGCACCCTGGCGCTGGTCGGCCAGACCGGGGCCGGCAAGTCCACCGCCATGGCCCTGTTGCAGCGCCTGTGGGACCCGGTCGGCGGGCGGGTGACCATCGATGGCCACGACCTGCGCGACATCACGATCGAGAGCCTGCGGCAGAATATCGGCGTGGTCTTCCAGGAGAGCATGCTCTTCAACCGGACGATCAGGGACAACCTGCTGGTCGGGCGGCCCGGCGCGACCCAGGACGAGATCGAGCGCGCCTGCCGGATGGCCGAGGCGCATGACTTCATCACCCGCCAGCCGCGCGGCTACGACACGATGGTGGGCGAGCGGGGCGCCAGCCTCTCGGGCGGGCAGCGGCAGCGGCTCGCCATCGCCCGCGCCCTGCTGAAGGACCCGCCGATCCTGATCCTGGACGAGGCGACCAGCGCGCTCGACGCCGCCACAGAGGCCCGGGTGCAGAAGGCGCTGAAGGCGCTGATGGCGGGCCGGACCACCTTCATCATCGCCCACCGGCTCTCCACCGTGCGCGACGCGGACGAGATCATGGTCTTCGATGCCGGGCACATCGTCGAGCGCGGCACCTTCGATGCCCTGGTTCGCCAGGGTGGCCGCTTCGCCGAGCTGGTGCGGACCCAGCTCACCAGCACCGAGCCGATGAACGAGGCGGTGAAGGCCGCCGAATAGCCCTCCGCCGCCGGCGGGACAGGTTGCGGGGCGCGTTTTCCTTGCAACCGGCCGGCCGGCGGGCGCAGCCTTCCGACAAGGCGCGGAGCGGGCGCGGGGGAGCCTCGTCGCCCCCGCTCCGCGCCGCGGAAGGACGGCTCCGGGAGGGCAGGCACGTGATCATTGGCGCGATCCTCAAGGGCAAGGGCACCGAGGTGATCTCGGTGGGCCCGGCCGATACGGTGCTGTCCGTCGCCCGCGTGCTGAGCGAGCGCCGCATCGGCGCCGCCCTGGTGCGCGATGCCGGCGGCGCGCTGCTCGGCATCGTCAGCGAGCGGGACATCGTGCGCGGCATGGCGGCGCATGGCCCGGGCACCACCGGTCGCTCGGTCGAGGAGTTCATGACGCGCGATCTCGTCACGGTGGCGCCGCAGACCCTGGTGACGCACGCCCTCGCCCTGGTCACCCGCCGCCGCATCCGCCACCTGCCGGTGCTCGACGGCGACCGGCTGGTCGGCCTGGTCTCGATCGGCGACCTGGTGAAGGCGCGGATCGACGAGGCGGAGCAGGAGGCCGAGGAGCTGAAGGCCTATGTCGCCGCGGCGGGATAGGCCGCGGGAGGCCCGGCGCCGGCCAGCTTGACCTGCCGCAAGGACGGCCGGCCGGGCTGGGCGGACACTCCCCCCATCGCAAGCGGAGGAGTCCGATGAGCAACCGCAAGACCCTGCAGGCCCTGTTCGCCCATCCGGTCAGCGCCAATCTCGACCCGAAGCACGTCTTCGCGGCGATCGAGGATCTCGGCGCCGAGGTGACGCATGGCGGCCATGGCCAGATCATCGTCAGCCTCAACGGCCATACCCACGGCTTCCATGACAGCCGGCACAGCCTCTCGAAGGACGAGGTGGTGGCGATCCGCCAGTTCCTGCTCGGCGCCGGGGTCGAGCCGCCGCGGCATTGAGCCCGGCCGCCCGGCCATGGCATGGGGCTTGCCGGGCCGGGCGCGCCGCGCCTTGATGGCGCGGCAGCCAGACCCGGGGTACCGACCATGCCGATCTCCCGCCGCGCCGCCCTCGCGGCGCCCGCCTTCCTCGTCCTCGCCGGCGGCGCCCGCGCCGAGGGCGCGACCCGCTGGCAGATGGCCACGCCCTATCCGGACGGGAATTTCCACACCCGCAACATCCGCGAATTCGCCGAGGACATCGAGAAATCGACGGGCGGCCGCCTGGCGATCTCGGTGCACAGCAACGCCTCGCTGCTGCCCATGCCGCAGATCAAGCGCGGCGTGCAGACCGGCCAGGTGCAGCTCGGCGAGGTCCTGCTCGCGGCCTATTCCAACGAGGACCCCTTCTTCGACGCCGATTCGCTGCCCTTCCTGGCGCCCGACCTCCCCGGCGCCCGCAAGCTGGCCGGGCTGCAGCGGCCCTATATCGAGCAGCGATTCGCCAAGCAGGGCGTCTCGCTCCTCTACACGGTGGGCTGGCCGGCCGCGGGCTTCTACACCCAGGTGCCGATCACCAGCCTCGACGTTTTCAAGGGCAGCCGCTTCCGCACCTTCAGCCCGATGACCAACCGCTTCGCCGCCCTCATCCAGGCGAATCCGGTGCTGGTGCAGCAGGCCGAGCTGGCCCAGGCCTTCGCCACCGGCATCGCCACCGCCATGGTGACGAGCGCGCAGACCGGCGTCGACACCTCCGCCTGGGACTACTGCAAGGTCTTCACGCCCGCGAATTTCTCCATGACGAAGAATGCGGTCATGGTCTCGCGCCGCGCCATGGAGGCGCTGCCGAAGGATGTGCAGGAGGCCGTCGCGGCCGCCGCCCTGCGCGCCGAGGATCGCGGCTGGGGCTATGCCAGGGACGCGCAGGAGGCGACGCAGGCGCGGCTGGCGGAGAAGGGCATGACGATCGGCAGCATCCCGCCCGATGCCCTCGCCGCGCTGCGCAAGATCGGCGCGACCATGGCCGAGGAATGGGTCGCCAAGGCTGGGCCGGACGGGCGCAAGCTCATCGATTCGCTGCAGGCGGGGTAGCGGCCGGCGAGAGCAGCCTCGGCAAGCGGCACGGCCTGCCCAAGCGCGCGGCAAGCCCGGCCTGCGCCGCCGCAAAGGAGGGGGCAGGGCCCCTTGCCTGGCCGGAAGGCCGCCCGCATCGTGCGGCCGTCGCTTTCCGGAAAGGGCGTTCCGCATGCGCCGCCTGCTCGATGCCCTCTACGCCCTCGGGGCTGCGCTCGCCGCGCTGTCGCTCTTCGCCATCTTCCTCGTGATGATGGCGCAGGTCGCGATGCGCGAGATGGAGCGGCAGCTTCCCGCGGCGGATGACGTCAGCGCCTATCTCTGCGTCGCCACCACCTTCTTCGCCCTGGCTGCCACCTTCCGCCGCGGCGAGCTGATCCGCGTCGGCATGCTGATCGAGCGCCTCGGTCCCGGCGCCCGGCGCGTCGCCGAGGCCACGGTGCTGGTGCTGGCCGCGGTCATCATGGCCTATGTCACCCGCTGGACCTTCTCCGACATGCTCTTCTCCTACGAGATCGAGGAGGTGGCGCAGGGCACGGTGCCCATCCCGCTCTGGATCCCGAAGCTCGCCATGCCGATCGGCGCCGGCCTGCTGCTGGTGGCGATCCTCGACGAGTTGGTGACGGTGCTGCGCGGCCGGAAGCCAGGCTATGTGGTGGCGGCCGAGGAACGCGCCGCCGCCGGCGATTTCTCGGCGGAGGTCTGAGCCGTGGATCTCCTCACCTTCGCCCTGCTGCTGCTGGTCCTGCTCTGCATCCTGCTCGGCGCCGGGCTGTGGATCTCGATGTCGCTCGCCGCCGTCGGCTATGTGGCGATGACCTTCGTGCACCCGACGCCCGGCCTTTTCCTTGCCTCGGCCTTCTGGGAATCGACCGGCTCCTGGACGCTGGCGGCGCTGCCGATGTTCGTCTGGATGGGCGAGATCCTGTTCCGCACCAAGCTGTCGGAGGAGCTGTTCAACGGCCTCGCCCCCTGGGTGCGGCGCATCCCGGGCGGGCTGCTGCACGTGAACATCCTCGCCTGCGGCATCTTCGGCAGCGTCTCCGGCTCGAGCGCGGCGACCTGCGCCACCGTCTCCAAGATCGCCCTGCCGGAGCTGAAGCGGCGCGGCTATGACGAGGATGTCGCGGTCGGCAGCCTCGCCACCTCGGGCACGCTCGGCATCCTCATCCCGCCCTCCATCATCATGGTGGTCTATGCGGTGGCGGCCGAGGTCTCGATCATCCGCGTCTTCATCGCCGGCTGCCTGCCGGGGCTGATCGTGATGTTGCTGTTCAGCGCCTATATCGCCATCTGGGCGATGCTGAACCCGGACAAGCAGCCGCCGCCGGAGCCGCGGATGCCGCTCGCCGCCAAGCTGCGGCAGAGCGCCCAGCTCATCCCCTGCACCATCCTCATCATCGTCGTCATCGGCACCATGTTCGCCGGCTGGGCCACGGCGACCGAGGCCGCGGCCTTCGGCGTGCTCGGCTCCCTGCTCATGGCGCTCGGGCGGCGCACCGGCTGGGGCGTGCTGGCGCTCGGTGCCCTGCTCTGGATCGGTGGGGTGATCGTGTTCCACCAGGCGATGGCCTTCGCCTTCTTCGCCCTGCTCGGCATCGCCGCCGGGGAGCGCATCCTGACCTGGGAGAATTTCCTCGACAGCGTGAAGGGCGCGACCCGGCTCTCCTGCATGATCATGTTCATCCTGGCCGGCGCCGCCTTCCTGACCAAGGCGATGGCGCTGACCGGCATCCCGGCGGCGCTGGCCGAGGCGGTGGCGGCGATGAATCTCGGCCCCTACGGGCTGATCGCGGTGCTGACGGTGGTCTATGTCATCCTCGGCACCGCGCTCGACGGCGTCTCGATGATCGTGCTCACCACTTCCATCGTCATCCCGCTGGTGCAGCATGCGGGGTTCGACCTGGTCTGGTTCGGCATCTTCATCGTGCTGCTAGTCGAGATCGCCGAGATCACGCCGCCGGTCGGCTTCAACCTGTTCGTCATGCAGACGATGACGGGCAAGGAGCAAACCGAGGTTGCCATGGCCTCGCTGCCCTTCTTCCTGATGCTGGTGCTGACGGTGGTGCTGTGCACCGTCTTCCCGGTGACGCTGGTCACCGGCCTGCCGGACTGGCTGCTGGCGCGATAGGACAGCCTGACGACAGGGGCGCGCCTTCGCGCTTGCCTGCTCGCTATGCTGGGCGCTTCCCGTGAACCGGCGTTCACGGGAAGCGC
This sequence comes from Roseicella frigidaeris, assembly GCF_003258945.1. Lineage (GTDB taxonomy): Bacteria > Pseudomonadota > Alphaproteobacteria > Acetobacterales > Acetobacteraceae > Paracraurococcus > Paracraurococcus frigidaeris. Next base: position 43,332 of record NZ_QLIX01000008.1, read on the forward strand.
CCCAGACACTGTTTTCAGAACATCTTCACCCGATCAGGTAAGCCCACCTGATCGGGCTCTGCTCTGGCGCGTGATCGCTCGAGGTTGACTCACCGAAAGCGTGCATCACGCGACCAAACAATGCTCTAGCGCGCCGGGGCGGCCGTCGAGGAGCCGGCGGGGGTGGTGGCGCCGGTGCCCGTGCTCGTCGCCGCGCTGCCGCCGGATGTGGATGGGCCGACCACGCCGCCGCCCATATAGGCGCGGTCGCGCTCGTCGCGCGGCTCATGCCGCGCCGTCTGGGTCGCGGTGGCCTTGCGGCGGCTGGCGCTCTTCTTCCCCTTCTCGTCGAGCGGGGTGCGGACTTCGGGATTCTTCCAGACCGGCTTGCCGAGATTGACGTCGCTCGGCGAGGTGGCGGCACCGGTGACCGCGCCCGCGCCGCCACCGATGGCCGCGCCGGCCAGCGCGCCGACCGGGCCGCCGAGGGCGCCGATTCCGGCACCCGTGGCCGCGCCCGCCGCGGCGCCGCCCGTGGTCCGGTCCGTGCTGTTGGTGCCGCAGGCGGCCAGGCTCGTCGCCAAAGCCACGGCCCCGAGCAATCTGCCCATCATCCTCGCCTCTCCTCCTCGAATCCGGGGCGGATACTCTCCGGCGTGTCGGAGGGAACCATCGTCCGCCCGCAACGGCGCAACGTCGCCCCGCTGGCTTGGTTGCGCATCCGATGACCACCCAGCGTTGTGATCGCGTCCGGGGACAGCGGGAACGGCGCGGATGCAACCGGGCGCGGGCGTCGGGCGTGTTCCCGGCGGAACGCTTCGCAGGGAGGGCTGCGACGCTCCGCGCGGACCGGCACGGAGGCTCTGGACGCCGGTCCGTTGCACGTCTTGCATAGCGACGGATCGCCGGCCGGCGCCTTCTCCGACCCGGGTCCACTACCATGCGCGGAGTCGAGACCTCATGCAGCCACCCATTTCCATGCACGAGCCCGCCTGGCTGCGGGAATTCAAAGCCTTCATCATGCGCGGCAGCGTGGTGGATCTCGCGGTCGGCCTGGTGGTCGGCGCCGCCTTCACCTCGATCGTCACCTCCTTCGTGGAGGACATCATCAACCCGGTGATCGGCCTGCTCATCGGCGGCGTCGATTTCTCGAACATCTTCGTGGTCATGAGCGGCGAGCGCCGCGCCTCGTTGCAGGCGACGCGCGACGGCGGCGCCGCGGTGCTGGCGGTCGGCAGCTTCATCAACACGATCATCAAATTCCTGATCGTGTCCTTCGCCATCTTCTGGGTGGTCAAGGCGCTGTCGAAGCTGCGGGTCAGCGAATTGGGCAAGGTGGAGACGCCGCCGCCGGGCCCGACGCCGACCGAGAGCCTGCTCGCCGAGATCCGCGATGAGCTCAAGGTGCAGCGCGGCCTGCCGGGCGCCGCCGTGGCCACGCCCAGGCCGCCGGCCTGACAGCGGGCCCCGGTGCGGCGGCGACGCGCCGGGGCCTGGTCCTCAGGCAGGGCCGCCGCATCGGGGCCGAGCCCGCATGCGACCTGGCGGGGCGGCAGCCTCCGCAAGGCCGCTGGCCGGCCGGGCCCGGTTGCATCCCGGCCCGGCCGACGCTGCGCCGGCCGCGGCCCTTACCGGTACCGGCGCCATCCACGCCGCCAGGCCATCACCTCGGCCCGCGATCCGACTGCGCCCCGGGGCGTCAGGCCCAGCGGCCGGGGCTCGCATCGGTGATGCGGTCCTCAACCTTCCGCACCCCCGGAACCCCCGCCGCGATGGCCTCCAGCCCGCGGCGGACGGCCTGGGAGTGGCAGAAGCCGTAGAGGGTCACGACCCCCTCGGCGACCTCGAAGAACACATAGGGCGCGTCCGCCCAGGGAAGCCGCGCCATCTCCGCCGCCACGGCGCTGCGGATCGCCTGGTCCGAGGTCTCGGTGGCGGGGGCGAGCAGGGCCCGCAGCAGATCGGCGCGGGAGAGGATCCCGACCAGCATGCCATCCTGCACCACCGGCAACCGCCGGATGTTGTGCGTCTCCAGCATATGCGCCGCATGCTCGATCGGGACCTCCTCGGTCACCGTGATGACGTTGCGGGTCATGATGTCGCCGGCGGTGGCGCCATGCCCCGCCGCGTAGCGCGCCGCGGCCTTCTCCCGGTCGTAGAAGAGGGCGCGCCAGAAGCCCGGCTCCGGCTCGTCGCTGGTGGAGAGGCGGCGGATCAGGTCCGCCTCGGAGACGACGCCGAGCAGCAGGCCCCAGCTATCGGTCACCGGCACCGCGGAGATGCCGCGATCGGCCAGCAGCCGCGCCACGGCCATCACGGGGGTGTCGCCGGGGACCGAGATCACCTTCCGGCTCATGACATCGCGGACCTGCATGGTCTTGCCCTTCCCTTGGAGCGGGTGAAGATGCTCTGAGAACAATAGGCTAGAGCATTTGCCGTGAACGCATGTGAACGGAGAATGCCCTAGGAGGCGCGGCGGTCGCCCGCCCCATGCGGTGAACCTGCCGGAACTTTCGGCAGGCTGCCTTGCGCCGGGTCAAGCCCGAACCGCGCGGCCGAAGAGGTGGGAGGCCAGCGCCCGCTGTCCAAGCCGGCGCCGGCCTCAGCCCGGGCCCTGCGCCGCCCGCCGCGCCGCATCCGCCGCCCGCTCCGCCGGGCTCCGCGGATCGCCGAGGACGGCGCGCACCCGCAGCTCCTCCAGGTCGAGCTCCCGCTCCAGCTTCTGCAGGATGTCGGCATGCAGATTCCCGGCCCGGGCATGCGCGATGAGCTTGGTCCGCGCCGCCTCCAGCGCCGCCAGGCGCAGGGACCGCCGCGCCGCGCGCTCGGCCGTCGCCGCCGCGTCATGCGTCGCGACCCGGTGCAGATGCTCCGCCCGGTCCTGGAATTCCGGCAGCATCTCGCGGGCGATCGCCCCCTCCAGCGGATCCTCCACCCGGCCTTCGATCTCCTCCAGGGCGGCGGTCGCCATGAGGCGCCGCCCCTCGGCCTCGTCCGGATCGATGCCGCCCTCCGGCGCCGGTTCCTCGACACCGAGCCGGCGGATCAGCCATTCGAGCGTGGTGCCCTGCAGCACCAGGGTCGCCAGGATGGCCACGAAGGCGAGGAAGACGAGCAGGTCGCGTTCCGGCACCTCGAAGGGCAGGGCGAGGGCGGCGGCCAGGCTGACCACGCCGCGCATGCCGGCCCAGGAGAGGATCGTGGCCTGCCGCCAGGAGGAGAGCGGCGCGTGGCGGGCCAGGGCCGGCGCCAGCCGCCCCAGCCAGAGGGTGGGGAAGATCCAGAGGAAGCGCGACAGGACGACGGTCGCGGCGACGGCGCCGCCGAGCGCCAGCAACTGTCCGATGCCGCGGTCGGCGATGTTCGACAGCACCTGCCGGAGCTGCAGCCCGATGAGGATGAAGATCAGGCTGGTGAGCACGAATTCGACGAATCCCCAGACGGCCTGGGCGCTGAGCCGGCTGCGGGAGGTGAGCAGGGCGTGCTGCGCCTGGCCCATATGCAGGCCGGCCGTCACCACCGCGAGCACGCCGGAGACGCCGATGCTCTCGGCGGCGAGGTAGGCGGCATAGGCGGCGAGGAAGCTGGTCGTCACCTCCAGCATCGGGTCGCCGAGCCGGCGCAGGGCCATCATCGTCAGCCGGCCGACCACCCAGCCCGTGGCGATGCCCCCGGCGCCGAGCGCGAGGAAGGCGAGGCCGCCATCGAGGGGCGCGATGCTGCCCTGCGCCACGGCCGCGGCAACGGCCAGCCGGTAGAGCACCAGGGAGGAGGCGTCGTTCACCAGGCTCTCGCCCTGCAGCACGGTGACGATCCGTCGCGGCAGGCGCAGCCGCTGCAGCACGGCCTCCGCCGCCACCGCATCGGGCGGGGCGACGATGGCGCCGAGCGCGATGGCGACCGACCAGGGCAGGTCCGGCAGGAATTGCCGCGCGACCAGGGCGACGCAGAAGGCGGTGAACAGCACGGCGCCGAGCGCCAGGGCCAGGATGGAGCGCAGGTTGCTGCGGAAGGACCTCCAGTCGGTGCGCCAGGCGCTGGCCTGCAGCAGCGGCGGCAGGAAGAGGGCGAGGGCGAGGTCGGGATCGAGCCGGACCGTGGGCAGCTGCGGCACCAGCGCCAGCAGCATGCCGCCGATTACCAGGATCACGGCATAGGGCAGGCCGAGCCGGCGGGAGAGCAGGGCGAAGCCGATGCAGGCGGCGATCAGGACCAGCAGCGTGTCGACAAGGTCCATGCAACGCCCCCGGACGCATCCTCGGGGCCGATCGCGCCGCGATGCGCGCATCGGCCCTGGTGCAGCCGGCCTCCTACCGCGGATGGCGGCCGGGCGGAAATGCCCCGATGCGGCGCGTGCCCTGCCCGAACGGCCAGGTGGCCCGGGCGCCGCCGGGCGCCCAACTGGATGTCACCATGCTGGATATCCCCCAGGCGTCCGAGGACGCACCCCTGCTCGATGCCTATTCGCGCGCCGTGACCGCGGCGGTGGAGCGGGTGGGGCCCGCCGTGGTGCATGTGGCGGTGCGCGGCGAGCGGAGCGCCGGTGCCGGTTCCGGCGTCATCGTCGCACCGGACGGGCTCGTCCTGACCAATGCCCATGTCGTCGCCGGCGCCGGCACGGTGCAGGTGACCGCGGCCGAGGGCCGGCCCATGGCGGCGCGGGTGCTCGGCGTCGATCCCGATACCGACCTCGCCCTGCTGCGGGCGGAGAGCGCGGCGGCGCTGCCCGCGGCGCGGCTCGGCGATTCGGCGGCGCTGCGGGTCGGCCAGCTCGCCATCGCCATCGGCAACCCGCTCGGCTTCTCCTCGACCGTCACCGCCGGCGTGGTCAGCGCCCTCGGCCGCAGCCTGCCGGGGCGTGGCGGGCGGCCCATCGAGGATCTGGTGCAGACCGACGCGGCGCTGAACCCGGGCAATTCCGGCGGCGCCCTGGTCGATAGCGGCGGGCAGGTGATCGGCATCAACACCGCCATCATCGCCGGCGCCCAGGGGCTCTGCTTCGCGGTCGCGGCCAATACCGCGCAGCTCGTCCTCGGCCAGCTCATCCGCTTCGGCCGGGTCCGGCGCGCCGCGCTCGGCCTGACCGGCCAGCGCGAGGCGGTGCCGCGGCGCTTCGCCCGCCCGCTCGGGATCGAGCAGGCGCATGGCGTGCTCGTCGCCGCCGTGCAACCGGGTGGGCCGGCCGATCGCGCGGGCATCGAGCGCGGCGACCTGCTGCTCGCCATCGCCGGCGAGCCGGTGACCGGGGTGGATGCCCTGCTGCGCTGGCTCACCGGGGAGCGGGTCGGGCGGCCGGCCGAGGCACTGGTGCTGCGGCGGGGCGATCCACGGCGGCTGCGCGTGGTGCCGGCCGAGCGGCCCTGAGGAGTGGCCCTGAGGAGCGACCCTGAGCGGCGCGCCCCGGGCGGCCCGCACCGCTGCGGGCGGGCATCCGGGCGCGTCCCGCGATCGAACAGCGCCCCACAGCATTTCCGGTGAGCTTCCGTTCACCTGCAATGCTCTCGGTATTTGTTTTTACGAGCATCTTCACCTGTCCGGATGAGGTCATCCGGACAGGATCTGCTCTAGTCTACTGGTTCCAGGGCATCGTCACCCGATCAGGTGAGTCCACCTGATCGGGACCTGCCCTAGCCGCGCCGGTTCAGGAGCACCAGCACGCCGACCACCACGGCGATGATGGCGATGCCGACCATGCCCTCGATCACCTGGAAGTTCGGCGCGTCGCGGGCGACGAAGAGGGCGGTGATGGCGCCGGCCGCGACCAGCAGGATCCTAGCCGGCACCGTCCAGGCTCCCGCCGGTCTGCTGCCGGCGCATCTCAGCCGGCACGGTCCCGCGTGATGGTCTGCACCGGCTCGAAGCCCTCGAATTCGGGATGGCCGAGATAGAGCGGCCGCGTCGTGCCGGCGTTGCGGTGCGCCATGCGGAAGGCCTCGGAGCGGGTCCAGGCCTCGAAATCGTCGCGCGAGCGCCAAGTGGTGTGCGAGGAATAGAGGACGTGGTCCTCCTTGGCCGGCCCCTTCAGCAGGTGGAATTCCAGGAAGCCCGGCACGCTCTGCAGCTGGCTGTCGCGGGATTTCCACATGGTCTCGAACTCCGCTTCCGAGCCCGGGGCCACGCGGAAGCGGTTCATGGCGATGAACATGGCATTCTCCTCGCTCTGCCGGTCCCCGGGCCGCCCGCCCTGGGCGCGGCGCGATGGCCCAGGGCCAGACCCGCCGCATCCGGTGGCGCAGCCTGCGGCGCGGCGGCGGAAAAGAAAAGGCCGCCCCGACAGGCGGGGCGGCCTTCCAGACCTGGGGCGGGCGGGGCGTTCAGCCCGCCATCGCCGCTTCCTTCCCCTTGCGCAGGTTGGGCAGCATCATCGCCAGCAGGGCGATGGCCGCGATGGCCAGCAGCGTCGCGCTGATCGGCCGCTGCAGGAAGACCATCGGGTCGCCGCGCGAGAGCAGCATGGCGCGGCGCAGATGCTCCTCCATCATCGGGCCGAGCACGAAGCCGATCAGCAGCGGCGCCGGCTCCATCCGCAGCTTGTTGCAGAAGTAGCCGAAGATGGCGAACAGCACGGTGGAGTAGACGTCGAAGACGTTGTTGTTCACCGAGTAGGCGCCGATGCAGCAGAAGACCAGGATCGACGGGTAGAGGAACTTGTAGGGCACCTGCAGCAGCTTCACCCACATGCCGATCATCGGCAGGTTGATGACCAGCAGCATCACATTGCCGATCCACATGGAGCAGATCAGGCCCCAGAACAGGTCGGGCTGCGATTCCACCATGCGCGGCCCGGGCTGGATGCCCTGGATGATCAGCGCGCCGACCATCAGCGCCATGACGGCGTTGGCCGGGATGCCGAGGGTGAGCAGCGGGATGAAGCTGGTCTGCGCCGCGGCGTTGTTGGCCGCTTCCGGCCCCGCCACGCCCTCGATCGCGCCCTGGCCGAACATGTGCCGGCCCTTCGACATCTTCCGCTCCATCATGTAGGAGCCGAAGGCCGCCAGCGAGGCGCCGCCGCCCGGCAGGATGCCGAGCACCGAGCCGACGATGGTGCCGCGCAGCACCGAGGGCGTCGCCCGCTTCCATTCCTCCTTGGTCAGCCAGAGGCTGTCGACCTTGGTCTTCAGGACCGAGCGCGCCTCGGGGCGTTCGAGGTTCAGGATGATCTCGGCGATGCCGAACATGCCCATGGCCAGCGCCACGAAGCTGATGCCGTCCGAGAGCTCGGGGATGCCGAAGGTGAAGCGTTGCTGGCCGGTCTGCACATCGGTGCCGACCAGGCCGAGCAGCACGCCCATGACCACCATCGCCACCGACTTCAGCACCGAGCCCTGCGCCAGCACCGCCGAGATGATGAGGCCGAGCAGCATCAGCGAGAAGTAGTCGGCCGGGCCGAAGGAGAGCGCGACCGAGGTGAGCAGCGGGCCGGAGGCGGCGACCAGGATGGTGGCGACCGAGCCGGCGAAGAAGGAGCCGAGCGCCGAGGTGGCCAGCGCCGCGCCGGCCCGCCCGTTGCGGGCCATCTTGTAGCCCTCGAGCGTGGTCACCACCGAGCTGATCTCACCCGGCAGGTTCAGCAGGATGGCGGTGGTCGAGCCGCCATACTGCGCGCCGTAGTAGATGCCGGCGAGCATGATGATGGCGGTGGTCGCCGGCTGGCCGAAGGTGATCGGCAGCAGCAGCGAGATGGTGGCGACCGGCCCGATGCCCGGTAGCACGCCGATGGCGGTGCCGATCAGCGCGCCGATCAGCGCGAAGAGCAGGTTCTGGAAACTCAGCGCGACGCTGAATCCATGTGCCAGATTGCCTAGGATATCCATGGTCCGTGTGGCTCCCTCCCGGCGCCTGGTTCAGAATTGCGGCCAGACGGCCACGCGGATGTCGAGCTGCTTGATGAAGACCCACCAGCAGAGCGCGAGCAGGAACACCGCCATGCCCAGCACGCCGAGCGGCCGCTGCCGGTGCTCCGGCTCGGCCATGGCGGAGAGGACGATGGTGGCGATCAGCGCCAGCATCAGCCCGCCGCGCTCGAGCAGCAGGCAGAAGGCGCACATCGCGGCGCAGATATAGCCCATCAGCCGCCAGCCCTTGGCGACGCAGATCACCAGGAAGCCGACCAGCATGCCGAAGCCGAGATCGGCATAGGAGGTGGTGAAGAAGCTGCTGAGATGCGGCGCCACCAGCATCGCCGCCGTGCCAGCGGCGATGCCGAGCACGAGGCTGCCGATCTCGAGGCCGGTCCATTTCTCCAGCGGGTCCGGCCCGTTGAAGAAGGCGATCCCGAGCACCAGGAAGCCGAGGCCGATCTGGATCCAGAAGACCAGCATCGGCATGTAGCCCGGCCCCATCCGCCGGGCGCTGCCGAGCGCATGGTCCTGATTGAGCCAGAGGCCGACTGCCGCCAGCAGGATCAGGAACAAGCCTGCGGCAATGTCCTTCGCGTTCAGTTTCATGCGGCGACCTTTCTCGGCTCCCACCATCCCGGCACGATCCTCCGGGCATTGTCAGTCCAACAGTCAGCCCGCCAGCGCCCGGCAGACTCATCCCATGGCCGCGCGGGACACCGCCCAGCCACAGGACCGATGCCTGATGCAGGCGGCGCAGGACGCGCGGCCGGCCTCAAGCGACCTGCGCGCCGGCGGCCCTGGCCACCGGCGCCCGGCGGGCACCACCGGCCCGCAGGAACTCTGCATGGGCGGAGACGTCGGGCCCGCCGGACGCATCGCCGGTGCAACGGACAGGCAGCACCCGTTCGGCCCATGCCGCGGCGATGATCCGCGCCTGGCAGGCAGCCATCAGGCTGGCCGGCCCGGTTGAGCGGATGCCGACGGGATCAGCCTCCAACTCGCGGTGCACCGGCACGGCCGGAAGCGCTGCGTGCCGCGTCTCGGCCAAAAGTGCAAGAGCGCGCGCCGCGTCGTCGGCCGCCGGCGCCGCGGCGGGCGACGGGCCAGCGGCCCGCGCCGGTCCAGGGAGACCGGTGTGGCGGGCGGGTGTCGGCGTGGGGTGGCGAGCAGGCCGGGACGGCACGCGCCGGCGGTTCACATATGCGACGGCGGAGCCATCCGATCGCGTCGCACGGCAGCGCGGGGCGCTGCGAGGAACGGGCAGGGCGCGATGCGACGCCGGGTGCCGCCGCACCGTCCGGACACGCGCAACCATAAGCAGCGCCAAGGTGGCGCCGCCTGCGTGCAGGACACGGCGTGACGGGATCCCGGACATTTTCCTCCCCGGACGGGCGGGTTGCGTATCGCATGCCGGATGCCGGCCCGGCAAGCCGCGCCCCGGCGCCGGGCGGCGCCCTGGACAGGGAAGGGGCTTCCCGCAATCCTCCGGGACTTGCTGCCTGGGATCGCACCATGTCGGCCGCCCATTCCGAACGACTGAAAAACGACCCGGAAACGCGCATCCGGGAGGCGGTCGCGGCGATCGAGCCGGGCCTCGTGGCGATCCGCCGCGACATCCACGCCCATCCCGAGCTCGGCTTCGAGGAGATGCGCACCGCCGGCATCGTGGCCGCCGAGCTGGCCCGCCTCGGCATCCCGCACCGCACCGGCATCGGCCGCACCGGCGTGGTCGGGGTGATCGAGGGCGGCAGGCCGGGCCCGACGCTGGCCATCCGCGCCGACATGGACGCGCTGCCGATCCAGGAGGAGACCGGGCTCGCCTTCGCCTCCACCGTGCCCGGGACGATGCATGCCTGCGGCCATGACATCCACACGACGACGCTGCTCGGCGTCGCCGAGGTGCTGCGGGGGCTGGCGCCGCAGCTCGCCGGCCGCGTGGTGCTGGTCTTCCAGCCGGCCGAGGAGGCGTTGGGCGGCGCCGCGGCGATGATCGCCGATGGCGTGCTGGAGGGCGTCGACATGGCGCTCGGCTTCCACAACCATCCGGACATGCCGGTCGGCCGCTTCGCCTATGTCCGCGGCTCCACCCTGGCGGCGGCCGACCGCTTCGACCTCGTCATCCGCGGCCGCAGCGGCCATGCCGCGCATCCGGAGCTCGCCATCGATCCCATCGTCGCCGCCGGCGCCTTCATCGGCCAGGCGCAGACCGTGGTGAGCCGGGAGATCGACCCGCTGCTGCCCGCCGTCGTCACCATCGGCATGGTGCAGGGCGGCACCGCCCCGAACATCATCCCCGAGACGGTGACGCTGAAGGGCACGGTGCGCACGCTGCAGCCCGCGGCGCGCGACGTGGCGGAGGCGGCGCTGCGCCGGCTGGCGGCGGGGCTGGACGCGATGCACCGCACGCGCTCGGCGCTCGACTTCCGCCGCGGCGTGCCGCCGCTGATCAATGCCGAGAGCGTGCTCGAGCCGGCCGTCGCCGCCGTGCGGCGGCAGCTCGGCGAGGTGCTGGCCGAGGGGCGGCCGAGCATGGGGGCGGAGGATTTCGCCGAGTTCGCCGAGCGGGTGCCGGCCTTCCATCTCCGCGTCGGCAGCGGCGCCCCCGGCCGCGACGACCATCTGCACAACGACCGCTACCAGCCGGATGAGCGCTGCATCGGCCTCGGCGTGCAGGCCCTCTCGCGCATCGCGCTCGACATGCTGGCATGAGGCAGGCACGGGCATGAGACAGGTGCGGGGCGCCGCCGGCGCATGAGGGTCTGCGTCTACGGCGCCGGCGCCATCGGCGGCCATGTCGCGGCCCGGCTGGCGCGCGGCGGGGCGGCGGTCTCGGTCGTCGCCCGGGGCGCGCATCTGGCCGCGATCCGCGAGCGGGGGCTGACGGTCGCGGCGGCCGATGGGATGCTGTACTGCCAGCCCCGGGCGAGCGAGGACCCGCGCGATCTCGGCCCGCAGGATGCGGTGATCGTCACCGTCAAGGCGCCGGCCCTGCCGCAGGTCGCCGCCGGCATCGCGCCGCTGCTCGGGCCGGAGACCGCCGTCGCCTTCGTCATGAACGGCATCCCCTGGTGGTATTTCGACCGCACGGCGCGGGAGGGCGAGCGGCTGCCGGCGCTCGATCCCGGCGAGGCGCTGCGGCGGGCCGTCGGCATCCCGCGCACCCTCGGCGGCGTGGTCTACGCCGCGGCCAGCGTCACCGCGCCGGGGCGGATCGAGGCCCTCGCGCCCGACAGCCGCGTGCTGCTCGGCGAGCTCGACGGCGCCATGACGCCGCGGCTCGCGGCGCTGGCCGCGGCGATCTCGGCCGGCGGCATGCGCGGCGAGGCGGTGCCGGACATCCGCCGGGCGGTCTGGACCAAGCTGCTCGGCAACCTGATGACCGGGCCGCTCTGCCTGCTCGCCCGCGCCTCGATGCAGGAGGTGCTGGCGGCGCCGGCGGTGCGCGAGGCCGCCATCGCCATCGCCCGCGAGGTGATGGCGCTGGCCGCCGCCCATGGCCAGCCCATCGCCGGCGACGCGCCGGAGGCGCGCATCGCCCGCTCCGCCGGGCTGCGGCACCGGCCCTCCATCCTGCAGGACCTGGAGGCCGGGCGGCCGATGGAGGTGGAGGCGCTGTTCCAGGCGCCGCTGGCGCTGGCCCGCGCCGCCGGGGTGCCGGTGCCGATGCTGGAATTGATGGTCGCGCTCGCCACGCAGGCCGCGACCGGGGCCGGGCTCTACGTGGCGCCGGCGGGGATGGGATAGAGAAGGCGATGCGGCTTTGCATCTTCGGCGCCGGGGCGATCGGCGGGCATCTGGCGGGCCGGCTCGGCAAGGGCGGCGCCGAGGTCTCGGTGGTCGCCCGCGGCGCGCATCTCGCGGCGATCCGCGAGCGCGGGCTGCTGATCCGCGCCGGTGACGGCGAGATGCATCTGCGGCCGCAGGCCAGCGACGACCCGGCCAGGCTCGGCCCGCAGGATGCCGTCATCGTCTGCACCAAGGTGCCGGCGCTCGGCAGCGTGGCGCGGGCCATCGCGCCGCTGCTCGGGCCGGAGACGCCGGTCCTCTTCGTCACCAACGGCATCCCCTGGTGGTACTTCGCCGGGCATGGCGGGCCGGAGGAGGGGCAGCGCGTGCCGGAGGCCGATCCCGACGGCAGCGTCTGGGAACGGATCGGGCCGGGCCGGGCCATCGGCGGCGTCATCTACTCCGCCTGCCACGTGCCGGAGCCGGGCGTGATCGAGGTGACGAGCAAGGGCAGCAAGCTGATCCTCGGGGAGCCGGATGGCAGCCGCTCGGCGCGCGCCGTGGCGCTGGCCGGGGCCTTCAAGGCCGGCGGCATGCCCTGCAGCGTCTCCGGGACGATCCGCACCGAGGTCTGGGGCAAGCTGCTGAACAACCTCTCCAACGGCCCGCTCTGCCTGCTGACGCGCCAGGACATGCGCGCGACCTTCCGCGACCCGGTGCTGCGCGAGGCGGCGGTGCAGGTGGTGCGCGAGGGCATGGCGATCGCGGCGAGCCTCGGCCAGGCGGTGCCGGGCGCGCCGGAGGAGCGCGTCACCCTCTCGGCCGACATCCCGCACAAGCCCTCCATCCTGCAGGATCTCGAGGCCGGGCGGCCGATGGAGATGGACTCGCTGTTCCAGGTGGTGCTCCGCCTGGGGCGCGAGCGCGGCGTCCCGGCGCCGACCCTCGCCCTGCTGGTGGCGATGGCGGCGCAGGCCGCCGAGGCGGCCGGCCTCTACCGGCGCGCCGGGGGCTGAGCATGGCGCCCCTCCTCGACCACCTCGTCATCGATGTGCGGGACCGGATGGCGGCCGGCGCGGCGCGGCTGGCGGCGCTCGGCTTCCAGCTCACCCCGCTGGGGCGCCACAGTCTCGGCTCGGCCAACCATCTCGCCGTCCTCGGCGAGGACTATCTCGAGCTGCTCGGCACGGATGTGCCGGGCGGGCCGCTGCGGCCGGACATCGCCGCCGACCCCGTCGGGCTGAACGGGCTGGTCTTCAAGACCGATGCCGCCGAGGCGCTGTCCGCGGCGCTGCTGGCGCGCGGTGTGCCGGCCCTGCCGGCGCAGAGCTTCCACCGGCCGGTGGAATTGCCGGATGGCGGCCGCGGCGAGGCCCGCTTTCGCACCGTGCGGCTCGACCGGGCCGCGGCCTTCGATGGCCGGCTCTACTGGTGCGAGCACCTGACGCCGCAGCATGTCTGGCGCCCGGAATGGCAGCGCCATCCGAACGGCGCCTGTGCCATCGCCCGCGTGCTGCTCGCCGCGCGCGACCCGCAGCGCCAGGCGGCGATGTTCCGCCGGATCCACGGCGCGGCGGCCGTCCAGGCCGGCGAGGATGGCCGCGTCGTCCTGCCCTGCGGGCCGGTGCAGGTGGAGATCGCGCCGCATGCCGCGGTGGCGGCCGAACTCGGCGAGGCGGCGCCCGATCCCGCCGGGCGGGGCGATCATCTGGTGCTCGTCGCGCTCAGGGTGACGGCCCTTGCCGACACCGTGGCCCTGCTGCGGAGCCGCGGCATCGCGGTGGACTCCACGCCGACGGGGTTGCGCGTGCCGGCCGAGCCGGCCTTGAACGCCGTGGTCGATTTCATCGCCTGATCTTTCCGTTGCGCCGGCGCCGCGGTCGAGACTTCTCGTGATGCACGCCGCTTTTCCGTGGAACGCGACGCATGCCTTAGGCGTCTTCCCTGCGGAGCGGATCGCGCCAGGGCGTGAACGCCGAGGTGCGTGAATCCACTCCGAAAACGACACCCTGCATCGGTGCGGCGGACAGTCCTGGTCGCGCGCCGCTGTAGTCCCGCGCGGGCCTGGTCCGAGGCGAGGAAGAGCGCTGCATGGATCTGCATCTGAGTCCGAAGAACCGCATGAACGACACGATAGGCCGCCGGGATGTGCCGCCGCCCCGCGAGGATGCGAGCGCGGGCCCTCGCCCGTCCGCCGAGGACCGTCCCTGGCGCGACCGCCGGAAGGCGGTGTTCGATGTCGCGGATTTTCGCGCCATCGCCGATTTCGCCGGCATCCGGCGGCAGCCACGGCGCGGCCGCTGAGCCGCCCCGGGGAAGGCCGCCGGCATGGCCGCCTTCCCCTCCGTCTCAGCCGCTCGCCGGCGCGGGCGGCGCAGGCGGACGGGGCAGGGCGGTCTGGCCCAGCACCCAGCCTTCCCAGCGGCGGATCCAGGGATCGTCGGGGACGAAATCCGGCCGCAGCCCATCCAGCACGCCGATCAGCCCGAGCAGGCCGATGACGGAATCGAAGCGGTCCTCGCCTGCCGCGTCGCGTCCGAAGCCGGCCGTCGCAGCGGCGAGGAGGGCCGCGTCGGGTTGGACGCGGCGCGCCGTCATCTCGGCCAGCAGGGCCGGCGCCAGCGCCCGCCTCGCTGTCTCGGCCCGCTTGCTGCCGGCCAGCCGCAGGCCGCACTGGCGGAGCGCCTCGGCCGGATAGACCTCGGCCAGCACCGCCCGGCCCGGCGCGAGCAGCGCGTGCAGCCCGCCCTCGAAGGGCCAGAGGCGGATCGGCGCCGCCCCCTCCAGCGCCGGGATCAGCCAGTCCCGCCAGGCGGCGATCGCCGCCTTGCCCGACTGGTTGGCGCCGAGGGTCCAGAAGAGCGGCGCGCCGGCCGGCCGCTCCGCCGTCGCCCGGTCGCACCAGCGGGACAACTCCTGCGGCCCGGCGAGGCCGAGCGCCGCGGCATGCGCCGCCCGCGTCATGCCGGCGACGCCGCGGGCCGGGTAGAAGGGGCTGGCCGCGGCGACCGTCTCCAGCCCGGCATTCACCACGAAGAATTCCGGCCGCGCCGCGAGCCCGCGCAGGAACGCCGGAAAGCCCGGCTCCGGCCGCGTCGCGGCATAGGCCCGCGGCAGGCCGAGCGGCAGGTCGAGCCCGAGCGCGACCGGCAGGCCAGGCCCGAGCAGCCTCGGCAGCAGCGCCGCGAGGTCGCCGACCGGCTCCGGGGCGCCGGCCCGCCATTGTCCTTCCGCGCGACGGGCCCAAGTCAGCCAACGCTTGCGCGGATCGGTGCTCCAATCCGCATGGGCGGCGATCATGTCACCCCGCCAGGCGGCGCGCGGCATGCCGCCGTCCAGCGGAGGGCGATCACGCGGATCGCGGCCGGCGGGGAGGGATGGCGTCATGGCGGGAATGGCTGAGCTTGGCCTCCGGAGGCCGGTGGGCGTGGCGCCTGCGAGCTACAGCGCCGGCGCCAAGTGGTTCCACTGGATCACCGCGGCGCTGCTGGCGATCGCCCTGCCGGTCGGCTTCGTCATCCAGCACATCAAGGACAGCGACAAGACGATCTTCTACACCCTGCACGAATCGGCCGGCCTCACCATCCTCCTCGTCGCCCTGGCGCGGCTGGCCTGGCGGCTGCGGCATCCGCCGCCGCCGTTGCCGGCGCAGGTGCCGCGGCTGCTGCAGCGGGTCGCCGCGGCGGTGCATCACAGCCTCTACGCGCTGCTGATCCTGCAACCCATCCTCGGCTTCGTCGCCACCAATGCCTGGGGCTTCCCGCTGCGCGGCGAGAGCGCCTATCTCGGCTTCATCGACCTGCCGCAGATCATGGAGAAAAACGAGGGGCTCGCCGAGGTATTGCAGACCCTGCACACCATCGGCGGCTGGGCGATCCTGGTGCTGCTGGTGCTGCATGTCGCCGGCGTGGTCTTCCACCAGGCGATCCGCCGGGACGGCACGCTGCTGCGGATGATCTGATGGCCGGCACGGCGCCGGCCGGTGGCCCATGGCGGCGGTGCCGGGCGGGCCGGCTCAGAGCGGCTTCTGCGCCTTCTCGAGGAGGCGGGCGAGCAGGCCGGGCTTCTTGGCCGGCACCGGCTGGCGGGCCTTCGCCAGGTCTGCCCGCTCCAGCGCAGCATCCTTCTCCTTGTTGGACAGCCATTTCTCCAGGCTCATGCCCGCCTTGGCAGCCCGTTTCGCCTCATAGGCGCGCTGGGCTTCGGTCATCTTGCGTTGATCCATGGGACCCTCATCGGCACCGGCAGATGTGCCGGCAACCCCGCCGCTCGGCAAGCAGGGGCTTGATGCCGAGGGAGGATCGCGCCCCTATGCGACGCATGGAAGCGCGCGTGAAGGCGGGAATCTGGGTCTCGATGGCCCTGCGGCTGGCGGACATCGCCGGGCGGAGCGGGGCCGTGCTGCGCAAGGGCGATCCGGATTCCGGCGGCATCCTCTGCGTCCTGCGCGGCAGGGAGGGCCTCGTCGTGCTGAGCCAGGTGCGGGATGCCGAGGGACGGCCCGCCTGGCTGCGCGGCAGCGGCGCCCAGCCGGTCGATCAGGCCGCCGCCGATGCCTATGTGGAACGGCAGGTGAAGCGCGACCCGGATCTCTGGGTGGTGGAATTCGAGGCCCCCGACCTCGTCCCGCCCTTCGAGGGCCGCATGCTCTAGCGACGCCACAGCGGAGCCCTGGCGGAGGCCGGCCAGCACGGGACCATCCCGAATCGCAACATTGTGTTGTCGATCCAACGCTTCCGTGAGATGCGTTTTTTCGCGCGACAGTTTCAATTGTGCGAAGCACACCGGGAATCGCGCAGGTTTGCGACACGTCCCGGGCGTTCTGCCCATCACATTCCGGAGGTCGATTTGGCAACGCCCCGCCCCATCCTGATCGTCGAGGACGATGCCGCCCTGCGCGCGACCCTCGCCGAGCAGATCGCCCTCGAAGGCGATTTCACCGCGGACGAGGCCGAGAGCGCGACCGAGGCGGCGGCCAAGCTGGCCGATGCCGATGGCCGCTACGACGCGATCTTGCTCGATATCGGCCTGCCCGATGGCGATGGACGTGATTTCTGCGCCAAGCTGCGACGCGACGGCATGCGCATGCCGGTCATCATGCTGACCGGCGCCGATGCCGAGCAGGATGTCGTCCGCGGCCTCGATTCGGGCGCCAACGACTACGTCGCCAAGCCCTTCCGCCTGCCGGAGCTGCTGGCGCGGGTGCGGGCGCAGCTCCGGGTCTTCGACAACTCCGAGGACGCGGTCTTCACCATCGGGCCCTATCTCTTCCGGCCCTCGGCCAAGGTGCTGCTGGAGCCGACCCGGAACCGCAAGGTGCGCCTCACCGACAAGGAGAGCGCGATCCTGAAATTCCTCTACCGGGCGGGCGGCAAGCCCGTGCCGCGGCAGGTGCTGCTGAACGAGGTCTGGGGCTATAACAGCAACGTGACCACGCACACCCTCGAGACCCATATCTACCGCCTGCGGCAGAAGATCGAGCCGGACCCGACCCGCGCCCGGCTGCTGCTGACCGAGGGTGGCGGCTACAAGCTCGAGCCAGGCACCAGCGCCGCCTGACCGGCACCGCCTCCCGAGCCGGATGGGGGCCGCGGCAGCGATGCCGCGGCCCTTTCACGTTCGCCGCCGGGGCCGGTCAGCGATCGGTCAGCCGGAACTCGATCCGCCGGTTGCGCGCCAGGGCCTCGGGCGAATCGCCCGTGTCGATCGGCTGGTTGTCGCCGAAGGCGGTGGCGGCGACGCGGTTGGCCGGCAGGCCCTCCGCCATCAGCAACTGCGCCACGGCGATGGCCCGTGCCGCCGAAAGCTCCCAATTGGTGGCATAGCGGGCCCCGGGCAGCATCGGCGTGCGGTCGGCATGGCCATCGACCCGCAGCAGCCAGTTCACGTCGGAGGGGATCTTGCGGGCGATCTCCTGCAACACGCGGGCGATGGACCGGATCTGCTGCTGCCCGGCGGCGGAGAGATCGGCGGAGCCCGGCGGGAACAGCACCTCCGACTGCAACACGAAGCGGTCGCCGACGATCCGCACTTCCGGCCGGTCGCCCAACACGTCGCGCAGCCGCCCGAAGAAGTCGCTGCGATAGCGCTGCAGCTCCTCGACCCGCGCCGCCAGCGCCGCGTTCAGCCGGGCGCCGAGGGTGACGATCTGCGCATCCTTGTCGCGGCCCGCCGTCTCCGCGGCATCGAGCGCCGCGGCCAGCCGGCCGATCTGGTTGCGCAGCTCCTCCACCTGCCGCGTCAGCAGCGCCACCTGGGCGCGCGCGCTCTCGGCCAGCCTTGCCTGGTCCGCGGCATTGCGCTCGGCCGCCTCGCGGCGCTGGACCTCCGTCGCGGCGGCCCCCTCGGCGGCCGTCCGGGCGCGCCCCTGCTCCTCGGCGCGCCGCATCGCCTCCTGCGCCTGCCGCTCGAGCTGGTCGCGCAGCGCCGCCAGGCTCCGCACCTGCTCCGACAGCCGGGCGATATCGGCCAGCCGCGCCTCGATCACCGTCTTGTCGGCCGTGACGGTGCGGTTCAGCGTCGCCATCTCCGCCTGCATCGCCGCGAGCTGCTTCTGCGTCTGGGCGAGCTGCGCCTGGGCGTCCTGCAATTGCCGGGCGAGGCCGGCCAGCTCCTGCCGCGCCGTCTCCGTCGCGCCGCGGCTCTCGGCGAGCTGCCGGTCGAGCGCCGCCGCGCGGGTCTCGCTCTGTTGTCGCGCCGCCTGCTCGGCGGCGAGGCCCCGGCCGGTCTCGGCGAGGCGGCGCACCGTCTGCGCGGCATCGCCGCCGACGCTCTCGGCGCGGCGCAGCGCCTCGGCGAGCTGCTGCTCGAGCGAGGCCACCCGCTCGGCATTGCCGCGGCCGGCGAGCTCGAGATCGACCAGCCGCGCCGCCAGCCGCTCGCGTTCCGCCTGGGCGGCGTCGCGCTCGCCGCCGGCCCGGTCGCGCTCCTCGCGCGCCTCCCGCAGCTGGGCGGTGAGCTGGTCGCGGGCGCTGGCCGCGGCGCGCAACTCCTCGGCGGTGCGCGAGAGGGTGCTGCGAAGCTCGGCCGCCTGGCCGCGTTCCAGCGCCAGCATTTCGGCCAGCTCGGCCACCTGCGCGTTCAGCCGGTCCAGCGCCCGGTCGCGGGAGGAGAGCGCGACGCTGAGGAAGCCCTGGGCCAGGACGAAGACCAGCAGGACGAAGATGATGACCATGAGGAGCGTGGACAGCGCATCCACATAGCCCGGCCAGGCATCCAGCCCGCTGCCGCGGTTGCGGCGCGAGTTCAGCGCCACCGCGCGGCGCGGCGGCTCATCGCGGCGCCTCCTCGGCCAGCGCGGCGATGGTGCGCGCGACCAGCTTGATCTCGCTGCGCAGCTCCGCCGTCGCCTGGGCGCGGCCCTGGGTCAGCTCCTCCAGCAGGCGGGCCAGGTAGATCTCGGTGTTGCGCAGATGGCCGCGCACCACCTCGTCGCCGGCCGGCGCGGCCGCCTGCGCATCGGCCAGGCGTTGCAGCACCGGGCCGAGCGAGGCCTGCTGCTCGGCGACGCGCAGCATGAGCGACTGGCTGGCGCGGATCTGGTCGGTCAGCACCGAGAGCCGCTCGGTCAGCGTCATCATCGCCTGGCTGGTCTGCGCCCGCCCCTCCTCGCCGCGCGCCAGGATGCGTTGCAGCCCCTCCAGGTTCTCCGCCGTCTGCTCGAGCAGCGCCTGCACATAGGCGGGGACGTTGCCGCCCTCGCCGCTGCCGTCGCCGAGCACGCCGGAGGAGAGCCGGGTGATGCCGGCCAGCCATTCCTCCAGCTCGTAGTAGAAGCGGTTCTGCGCCTGCCCGGCGGTGAGGTCGAGGAAGCCGAGGACGAGGGCGCCGGCGAGGCCGAGCATGGAGGAGGAGAAGGCCGTCCCCATGCCCTTCAGCGGCTGCGCCAGCCCGCTCTTCAACTGGGTGAAGAGCTGGTTCAGGTCGCCCGACCCGACCGACATGTTGCCGATGACGTCGGAGACCGAGCCGATGGTCAGCAGCAGGCCCCAGAAGGTGCCGAGCAGGCCGAGGAAGATCAGCAGCCCGGTCATGTAGCGCGACAGCTCCCGGCTCTCGTCGAGCCGCGAGGCGATGCCGTCGAGCACGCTGCGCATCGCCGGCGCCGAGAGGCTGAGGCGTTCCGAGCGGCGGGCCTGGAACATGCTCGCCATCGGTCCGAGCAGGCGCGGCACCGGCATCGCCGGCGCGCCGAGCCGGGGGCTGCGGAAATGCTCCAGCCAGTCCACCTCCGGCCGCAGGGTCAGCACCTGGCGCAGGTTCCAGAGGATGCCGATGAACAGCACGCCGAGGATGAGGCTGTTCAGCACCAGGTTGGTGGCGAAGGCGGCGGCGAGCTGCGGCGCGAGCAGCGCGGCGAGGCCGGCGACCACGGCGAGGAAGCCGAGCATGCGCCAGAGGAAGCGGAGGGGAGGGGTCATCGTCCCTGCCTTGCCGGTCAGCGCTGCGGGGCGGCGGGCCGGAGCCCGGGCGGCTGCACATCGACGGCATCCGCCGCCTCCGGCGTCCGGCCCATCGGGCGCAGGTCGATGCGGGTGGCGGCGAGGCCGCCCGAGACCAGCGCCGCCTTCACCGCCAGGCCGCGGGCGAGGCTGCGCCGGCGGGCCATGGAGACATCCTTGGCCGGGCCGCTGGCCTGGGCGAGCAGCGTCACCCGCCCCTCCGGCAGGGCGGCGAGGCGCTTGCCGAGCGTGGCGAGCGCGGCCTCGGCCGCCGCCGGCGGCGCCTCCTGCTCCGGCGGGAAGCGCAGCCGCCAGCCGCCTTCGGGCAGCGCCTCCAGGCCGGCGGGCGTGGCGATGGCGAGCACCGCGGCCGACGGCCCCGCCGCCCGGCCGCGATCCGGGCCCCGCGAGAGGTCGGCGGGGCGGGGCGGCGCCGGCGCCGGCTCCGCCGGCATGTCCTCGGTCGTGGCGGGCGCCGGCTGGGCGTCCACGGGGGCGGCGAGGAGCAGGGCCGCGAGGAGGATCACCCCAGGCGGCCATCCCGTCCGGACTGGCTTGCTGCGCGACACGCCCGTTATCGCCCCCGCTCCTGTCGCCGGCGGGCGCTGCACGCGCCGGCGGATCCCGCCCGTCAGGGTAGGGGATCGGCCCCGGCTTGGAAACTCAACCCACGGAGGGGGCCGCGGCAGGGGGCGCCTCGGCGCTGCGACCGCGGGCGGCACCAGCGGCGGCAATGCCCTCCTGCACCACCTCGCGCAGCTTCGGCTGCAGCGCGGTGTTGCCGGCCACCACCATGCCCTCGGCATAGGGGTCGCCGCCCTCGGGATCGGTGACGAAGCCGCCGGCCTCCCGCAGCAGGATCAGCCCCGCCGCGATGTCCCACTTCTTCAGGCCGAGCTCCCAGAAGCCGTCGTAGCGGCCGGCGGCGGTCCAGGCGAGGTCGAGCGCCGCGGCGCCGAAGCGGCGCACCCCCGCCACCTGCGGCATGAGCCGCGCCAGGATCTGCGAGAACTCGGCCTTGCGCGGCACGCCGGCGAAGGGGATGCCGGTGGCGAAGAGCGCCTCCTTCATGTCGCGGCGGGCGGAGACGCGCAGGCGGCGATCGTTGAGGAAGGCGCCGACGCCCTTCTCGGCCCAGAACATCTCATCGGCGGCGGGGTTGTAGACGACGCCGGCCACGATCTCGGTGCGGTCGGCCTCGATCCGCTTCTCGATGCCGACCGAGATCGCCCAGTGCGGGATGCCGTGCAGGAAATTGCTGGTGCCGTCGAGCGGATCGACCACCCAGCGCCATTCCCAGTCCTCGGCGCCCTGCGCCCCGCTCTCCTCCATCAGGAAGGCGAAATTCGGCCGGGCGCGGGAGAGCTCGGCCCGCAGCGTCTCCTCCGCCCGCAGGTCGGCGGCGGAGACGAAGTCGCCCGGCCCCTTCACCGAGACCTGCAGCTGCTCGACCTCGCCGAAATCGCGGAGCAGGCGGCGGCCGGCCTTCTGGACGGCGTTCACCACGACGTTGAGGGCAGGGGAGAGGCGTGGGGAGGGGGCCATGGGAATCCCGGCGGCAGGACGAGAAGGAAGGGCGACGGGCGGACGGCCGGGGGGCCGCGCGGCCGCCGCGGCAGGGCGTGGCGCTACTTCGCGCGCTCGACGTAGGAGGCGTCCTCGGTCTTCACCACGATCTTGTCGCCCGCGGTGACGAAGGGCGGCACCATGGTCTTCACGCCGTTCGACAGCAGGGCCGGCTTGTAGGAGGAGGAGGCGGTCTGGCCCTTCACTACCGGATCGGCCTCGGTCACCTCGAGCACCACCGATTCCGGCAGGGACATCGCCACCGGCTCGCCCTCGATGAGGCGGACATTGACGGTCATGCCCTCGACCAGGAAGGGCAGGCGGTCGCCGAGGATATCCTTCGAGACATGCGTCTGCTCATAGGTCTCGGGATGCATCAGCACGAGCTGCTCGCCCTCGGCATAGGAGAAGGTGAACTCCTCGTCGGCCGTCTCCAGCCGCTCCACCGTATCGGCGGTGCGCCAGCGCTGGTCCTTCTTGGCGCCGGTCTTGACGTTGCGCATCTCCACCTGGATGACGGCCGCGCCCTTGCCCGGGATCATGATGTTCTGCTTGAGGATGGTGTAGCGCTGGCCTTCGAATTCGATGACCATGCCGGCACGCATCTGGTTGGCCTGCATCTTTGCCATGGGTGGGCGACCTGTCCGGTGGGTGAATGAGCGGGCGCGCCGCGGCGCCCTGCGGCGGCAGGGCCTGCGCGGTGCGGCAAGGGGCCGGGTTTTAGGAGGTCGGGCGCGGCGAGGGAAGGGGGCGCGGCTGCCGCCGCCGGCCCCCGGGCTGCCGGTTGTTCAGTTCCGGACCAGCGCCTTCAGCGTCCAGGCGGTGCCGCGGGCAAGGCTGGCCGGCACGGCGGGGCCGCCGGCCACCTGGACCTCGACATCGGGATCGTAGAGGCCCGGCCTGGCGACCACGCTCAGCCGGATATTCGGCCCGACCAACCGGCAGCTCTCGGCGACGAGGCGGTCGATGGCCGCGCGGTCGTTGTCGTCGAGGGCGCGGCGCAGCGCCGCGACCTGGTCCTGGCGGCGGCAGAGGGCGGTGGCGTCGGTGGTGAAGACGGGGCGGTCGAAGCGGACGCCCTCCTGGGCCCGGCCCGGGCCGCTCGGCGCGCCCAGGGCCAGGATGGCGCCTAGAGATAGAACAACAGCACGCATGGCTCGCCTCCATCCACCGGTGGGCTTGGTGCCACAATCCGCGGACGGCGGAACATCACCATTGGGAAACGGCGCCATTCCGTGAAGAGGGGCCCCCCTGCCGGTGGCCGGCCGGCGCAACGATGCGGATGCCAGGGGACCCCTGCCGGCCGGGGGACGCGTCACGTCATCGAGAGGACAAGGGCGCGGACACCCGCTCGCCCGGGCGGAAAGGCCGCAGCCCGGTGGCTTCCAGCCACGGATGGACCCAATATCCAATCGGAACGGCCTGGCAAGGGCAGGCGCGCGATCCCGGCGCGGAAACCCATGGCGGGATCGGGCCAGCATGCGATATTAAGTATGGTCCGGAATGACCCGCGTCCGGTCGGCGCATGCTGCGGTGCCACACGTCAGGCGCGAAATTCTTTCTGAAACGCACCCGAATCCATCATCGCCCCGCTCCCCAAACGATGGCGATCAGGCTATAACCCGGCGCGCGGGGCGACCCCCCTCTGCTCCGCTGGACGAAAAGAAGCGAGACTTTGGGATGGAACGTGTGACCAGCCTCCCGGGCATCCGCCCGCTGGCCCTGCCGCGTTTGCCGGCCGATTTCTTCGCACCCCCCCGTGATCCGGCGGCCCCCGAGCCCCTGAGCCTGGAATGGCCCCGCCGCAGCGGCGTCTTCCGGCTGGCCGGCTGCCCGGCGCGCCAGGCCGCCTTCCGCGCTGCCCTCGCCGAATACGAGGCGGCCGAGACCGCCGCGGCCCTCGCCCGCCGCTCGGGCGACCTCCGCGGCTTCTTCGCGGCGATGACCGAGACCCATCGCTGCTACGCCGCGCTCGAAGGGTTCGGCATCGCCGGCGCCGACCTCGCCCGGCTGCAGGTGCTGGCGCGCCGTCGCGGCCGCGAGGCCGCCCGGCGCGAACGCGCGGCCGAGGCCGCCTGACGCAACCCGGCCGGGCCGGGCGTCTCCGCGCGCCCCGGCCTGCCTGCCGGGGATCGCCGCCGGCAGCGGCCGGCGGCTATTCCCGCTCGTAGATGAGCCGGGCCCGCACCGTGCCGGGCAGGGCCCTCAGCTCGGCGAGGATCGCCTCCGCCTCGCTGCGCGCCTCGACGCTCTCGACAACGACGTAACCGAGCTCGCCATAGGTCTGGTAGTACTGCGCCGCGATGTTGAGGCCGCGCCGGCCGAAGGCCTCGTTGATGCGCGAGAGCATGCCGGGCGTGTCGCGGTGCACATGCGTCCAGCGCGCCCCGGTCGGCCGCACCGGGAGCTGCACCTGCGGGAAGTTCACCGCCCCGACCGTCGAGCCGCTGTCGCTGTACTCGATCAGCTTGCGCGCCACCTCCTGGCCGATGCGCGACTGCGCCTCCTGGGTGCTGCCGCCGATATGCGGCGTCAGGATGACGTTCGGCAGGCCCTGCACCGGGCTGTGGAAGGTCTCGCCGTTGCGGGCCGGCTCCTCGGGGAAGACATCGGCGGCGAAGCCGAGCAGGTGCCGCCCGCGCAGCGCCGCCGCCACCGCATCGAGATCGACCAGCGTGCCGCGGGCATTGTTGATCAGGATGCTGCCGGGCTTCATGGCGCGGATCTCGGCGGCGCCGATCATGCCGATCGTCGCCGGCGTCTCCGGCACGTGCAGCGTCACGATGTCGGCCTCGGCCAGCAGCTCGCCGAGCGAGGCGCAAGGCCGGGCATTGCCATGCGGCAGCTTGGCGGTGTGGTCGTAGTACAGCACCCGGAGGCCGAAGGCCTCGGCCAGCACCGAGAGCTGGCTGCCGATATTGCCGTAGCCGACGATGCCGAGGGTGCGGCCGCGCACCTCGAAGCTGCCCTCGGCCGATTTGTCCCAGCCGCCCTGATGCGCCGCGCGCGAGCGGTCCGGGATGCCGCGCAGCAGCATGACGATCTCGCCCATCACCAGCTCGGCCACCGAGCGGGTGTTGGAGAAGGGCGCGTTGAAGACCGGGATGCCGCGGGCCCGGGTGGTCTCCAGATCGACCTGGTTGGTGCCGATGCAGAAGCAGCCCACCGTGATCAACCGGTCCGCCGCCGCCAGCGCCTCGCCCACCAGCTGGGTGCGGGAGCGGATGCCGAGCATGTGGACGCCATGCAGCGCCTCGGCCAGCGCTGGGCCGTCCAGCGCCTTGGTCATGCGGGTGACGTTCTCGTAGCCGGCGGCGGCGAGCAGCGCGACGGCGCTCTCGGAGATCCCTTCCAGCAGCAGGACGCGGATGCGCTCCTTGGGCAGGGAGATGCGGTCGGACATGCGGGGCTCCGGAAGGCCGGCCTCCTGGCGGGTTCGGCAGGGGACGACGCGCACGCTCTAGGCCGGATCGCCGGCCGGCGGAAGCCGGCGGCGCGCACCCCCGGCCTGCGCCAGCCGGGAGGCTGGCGGCGCCTCCCTGGCCGGCCGTTCCGCCCGCCTCATACCAACGGCCGTTGCTGGCGACCCATCAGCGGCCCCCATTGGGCAGTCCCTTTGGCGCCGGGCGCGAACCTCCGGTTTTTGCCTGGGCCTTCGCGGCGTCGCGCCATTTGGCGCGCCTGACGGCGCGACCCGCGGCGCCCGTTCGGGCGCTCGGCATGAAGGAATCCTGCATGCCGTTCGTATCAGCCCGCCCGGGGCGGCACCGGGCCGCGGCTGCGATAGCGGGCGACCTCCTGCCCGGCCGGCACCTTCTGGAAGACCAGGAAATAGCTGTGGTTCTTCCGGGCATGCACCTGCCGCAGCAGCCGGGCGATGCCCGGCCGGTTGGGCCGCATCAGCACGAAGAGGTCGCGGGCATAGAAGCCGAGCGCGGCGAGGCCGGTGACGATCTGCACATGCGTCAGCTCCTGCCGGTTGGCACTGACCTCGTCCTGGCATTTGACGATGAGGATGCCGTGGTCGCGCAGCACCCGCCGGGCCTCGCGCGCCGCGTCCAGGTAGAGGTCGAGCACCGCCTGGTGCCAGCGCCCGCCGCCCGGCCCCGCGCGCCCGCCGCCGGCATCGTAGTAGCGGCGGAGCGCGGCATGGCTGCCGAGGCCGCCACGGGTCTCGGGCTTCGGCCGCAGCAGGCCCTCCATATAGGGCGGGTCGAGCACCAGCGCGTCCAGGCTGGCATCGGCATGCGGCAGGGCGCGGCAATCGGTGCCGGTGGCGAGGTCGCTGGCCAGCAGCCGGTAGCGGCCCGGCGGCACCTCGCGCCAGAAGACGCCCTGGCCGAAGGTGACATCGGCGACCAGCGACCCGGCCGGCACATGCAGGGCGAGGATCTGCGGGAACAGCGCGGCATTGCCGCCGGCATGGGCGGAGAGCACCACATCGGCCGTCGCCAGGCCGCCCTGCACGCGCCGCTTCCGCGGCGCCGGCGGCGCCGCGGGCGCATCCCCGGCCTCGCTCACGCGCCGTCCTGGCTCCCGGCCCGCAAGCTGCGGATGGCCGTCTCGAGCGCCGCCGGGTCGGGCGCGGCCTGCCAGGTCGCCACGGCGTTCACCGCATGCGCGAGGCGGCGCTTGTACTCGGCGCGCGGGATCTCATGCGCGCCGAACTGGGCCAGGTGCTCGGTGAGGAACTGGCTGTCGAGCAGGGTGAAGCCGCCGAGGCGCAGCCGCGCCACCAGATGCACCAGCGCCACCTTCGAGGCGTCGCGGGCGCGGCTGAACATGCTCTCGCCGAAGAAGGCGCCGCCCAGCACCACGCCGTAGAGGCCGCCGACCAGCGCATCCTCCTGCCAGACCTCGACCGAGTGCGCATGGCCCTGCCGGTGCAGGGAGAGGAAGAGGAATTCGATCTCCGGGTTGATCCAAGTGTCCTCGCGCCCCGGGGCCGGGGCGGCGCAGCCGGCGATGGCGGCGGCGAAATCCGCATCCGCCGTCACCCGGTAGGGGCCGGAGAGCACGGTGCGCAGCAGCCGCCGCGGCATGTGGAAGCCGGCATCGAGCGGGATGACGCCCCGCCGCTCCGGATCGAGCCAGTAGAGCCGGTCGCCGCGCCGGCTCTCCGCCATGGGAAAGAGCCCGGCGCGATAGGCGCGCAGCATCAGGTCCGGGGTGATGTCGATCTGCCGGCGGCTCATGCGGCGCCTGCCCCCGTCCCGGTGCCGGGCGGCGCGGGCGGGCTTGGCGCGGGAGGGCGGTCCCGCCGCGGGGCCGGACGATGGCTCGGCATGCGGCAAGTATAGCCAGCAGCATCCCGGCACGCCACGGCGAGCGTCGGGGCGGCGGCAACCGGCCCCGGCGCGCCCCGTTCAGCCGCCGGCGTTGCGGCGGGCGACGAATTGCTCCAGCCAGTGGATCGTGTAGTCCCCGGCCTGGAATTCCGGGTCCTCCATGATCGCCAGGTGCAGCGGCAGGGTGGTCTCGATGCCGTCCACCACCATCTCGGCCAGGCTACGCCGCAGCCGGGCGATCGCCTCGGCGCGGGTCGCGCCATGCACCACCAGCTTGGCGATCAGGCTGTCGTAATGCGGCGGCACCGCGTAGCCGGAATAGAGCGCGCTGTCGACGCGCACGCCGAGCCCGCCCGGGGCGTGATAGGTGGTGACGCGGCCGGGGGAGGGGAGGAAGGTGTCCGGGTTCTCGGCGGTGATCCGGCACTCGATGGCATGGCCCTGGAAGCGGATCTCCGACTGGCCGTAGCCGAGGCGCTCGCCGGCGGCGACGCGGAGCTGCTCCTTCACCAGGTCGATGCCGCAGACCATCTCGGTCACCGGATGCTCGACCTGCAGCCGGGTGTTCATCTCGATGAAGGCGAACTGCCCGTCCTGCCAGAGGAATTCCAGGGTGCCGGCATTGCGGTAGCCGAGCTGCTGCAGCGCCCGCGTGACCTGCGCGCCGAGCGCATTGCGCTGCGCCGCGTCGAGCACCGGCGATCCCGCCTCCTCGACCAGCTTCTGGTGGCGCCGCTGCAGCGAGCAGTCGCGCTCGCCGAAATGCACGACATGCCCATGCGTGTCGGCCAGCACCTGCAACTCGATATGCCGCGGCCGGTCGAGATACTTCTCGAGATAGACGGCATCGTCGCCGAAGGCGGCCTTGGCCTCGGTGCGGGCGACGCGCCAGGCCTCCTCGAGCTCGGACTCGTCGCGTGCCACCTTCATCCCGCGGCCGCCGCCGCCGGCGGCCGCCTTGATCAGCACCGGGTACTTCACCTCCGCCGCCACCTGCCGCGCCTCCTCGAGCGAGGCGAGGGCGCCGGGGCTGCCCGGGACCAGCGGCACGCCGAGGCGGCGCATCGCGTCCTTGGCGGCGATCTTGTCGCCCATCATCCGGATGTGCTCCGGACGCGGGCCGATGAAGACGAAGCCGTGCGCCTCCACCATCTCGGCGAAATTGGCGTTCTCCGAGAGGAAGCCATAGCCGGGATGGATCGCGTCCGCGCCGGTGATCGCCGCCGCCGAGAGGATGGCGGCGACGTTCAGGTAGCTCTCCCGCGCCGGCGGCGGGCCGATGCAGACGCTCTCATCGGCCAGGCGCACATGCATCGCCGCGGCATCGGCGGTGGAGTGCACCGCGACGGTGCGGATGCCCATCTCCTGGCAGGCGCGGTGGATCCGCAGCGCGATCTCGCCGCGGTTCGCGATCAGCACCTTTCCGATCTTCATGCAGCCCTCATGCGGCGCATCCGCCCGCCGGACGGCATCATTCGACGATCATCAGCGGCTCGCCATATTCCACGGGCGTGCCGGTCTCGATCAGGATGCGCGTCACGGTGCCGGCGCGCGGCGCCTTGATCTGGTTGAAGGTCTTCATCGCCTCGACGAGGAGCAGGGTCTGGCCCTGCGTCACCCGGCTCCCGAGCGCGACGAAGGGGGGCTGCCCCGGCTCCGGCGCCAGATAGGCGACGCCAACCATGGGCGAGGCGACCAGCCCCGGATGCTTGGCGAGGTCGATGCTCTCCTCGGCCGCCGGCGCCGGGGAGGCCATGGCAGCGGGCGCCGCCGGGGCGGGCGCGGCCTGCGGCAGGCCGGCGGGCCAGGCCATCTGCATCGCCGGCGCCGGCGGCAGGGTGCGCGCCACCCGGATCCGGCTGTCCTTCTCGACCAGCTCGATCTCCGTCAGGTCGGTGTCCTTGAGGATCTGCGCCAGGGCGCGGATCGCCTCGGGATCGAACTGGATGCCATTGCTCATTCGTCGTCGTCCGGGTCCTCGGCGTCCTCGACCAGCCCCGCCATGGCCTGCAGCGCCAGGGCGTAGCCCCGGATGCCGAGGCCGGCGATGACGCCGGTTGCCGCCTTCGACACATAGCTGTGGTGCCGGAATTCCTCCCGGCGATGGATGTTGGTGATGTGCACCTCGATCACCGGCAGGCCGACGGCCAGCAGGGCGTCGAGGAGGGCGATGGAGGTGGTGGTGTAGCCCGCCGGGTTGATGACGATCCCCGCCGCCCGGCCGCGGCATTCCTGGACCCAGGTGATCAGCTCGCCCTCGCCATTGGTCTGGCGGAAATCGATCGCCAGCCCCAGCCCCTCGGCCGTCTCGGCGCAGAGGGCCTCGACGTCGTCGAGGGTCGCATGGCCGTATTTCTCCGGCTCGCGCGTGCCGAGCATGTTCAGGTTCGGGCCGTTCAGGACGGCAATGAGCGGCGGGTTCACGGCAGGGTGTCCTGTCGGGGAGGAGAGCGGGGCTAGCACGGGGGGTTTTCGCGCCGCAAGCGGCGGGATGCCCGGAGCGCCCCGCCGCCTTGTCGGCGGGCCCCGGCTTCGCCATCTTCGTGCCCATGGAGGATAGGATTTCCATCATGGTGAATGGCGAGCCGCGGGAGATCCCCGGCCCCGCCACGGTGGCCGACCTGCTGGCGCGGATCGGCCTCGACACGCGCAAGGTGGCGGTCGAGCGCAACCTCGAGATCGTGCCCCGCTCCACCTATGCCGCGACGGCCCTGACCGCCGGCGACCGGCTGGAGATCGTGCATTTCATCGGCGGAGGCTGAACATGGATGGCATCCCGACGGGGACGGCGGCCCAGGACGACGCCTGGGAGGTGGCCGGCCTGCGCTTCCGCTCCCGGTTGATCGTCGGCACCGGTCGCTACAAGGACCTGGAGGAGACGGGCCGGGCCATCGAGGCCTCGGGCGCCGAGATCGTCACCGTCGCGGTGCGGCGGGTCAATCTCGGCGATCCGAAGGCGCCGATGCTGCAGGATTACGTCGACCCCAAGCGCTACACCTACCTGCCCAACACCGCCGGCTGCTTCACCGCCCAGGATGCGGTGCGCACCCTGCGCCTGGCGCGGGAGGCCGGCGGCTGGAACCTGGTGAAGCTCGAGGTGCTCGGGCCGCCGCCCTTCCTCTACCCGGACATGCGCGCGACCTTCGAGGCTCTGGAGGCGCTGCTGCGGGATGGGTTCCAGGTGATGGTCTATTGCTCGGACGACCCGATCGCCGCCAAGCGTCTCGAGGAGATGGGGGCGGTCGCGGTCATGCCGCTCGGCGCGCCGATCGGCTCCGGCCTCGGCATCCAGAACCCGGTCATGATCCGGGCGATCATCGAGAACGCCAAGGTGCCGGTGCTGGTCGATGCCGGCGTCGGCACCGCGAGCGACGCCGCCTTCGCCATGGAGCTCGGCTGCGACGCGGTGCTGATGAACAGCGCCATTGCCCATGCCCGGGACCCGGTGCGCATGGCCCGGGCGATGAAGGCGGCGGTGGAGGCCGGGCGGCATGCCTTCCTGGCCGGGCGGATGCCGCGGCAATACGCCGCCGATCCCTCGAGCCCGTTGCAGAGCGGGCTGATCACCCGCTGAGGAGCGGCGCGGCCGCGGCGCCGCGCCTCCCTGCCCAGCTGTCGCAATCCATATCCTGGCTTGCCTTCCCCACCCCGGCGGGATCTCCCGCCGGGGAGGCGGAGGCGTTCCGGCGCCGCCGCTCCGGCCGGCGCCGTTGCCGCTGCCGAATCGGCGCTTCGCCCTGGCCGGTGAATTCCCGGCCGCAAGGGCCTCCCGCAGGGCTTTCAGCCTGAGGGCAAGCGCCGCCCCGGGGGAGATTCCGGCCGGCAGCGATGGTTCCTGGAAAAATATCCGGCTGGCGGCGCTTTTTCGCTTTGCAGCCCTGGGGGCGACGCTTATATGCGGCGCCAGACGCAGTACGCACGTGCCTCTGGCCCCAGGCCCACGGAATCCCGGCGCTCCTCCACAACGGCGCCCGCTTAGGGATCACCGCGGCGCAAGGTTTACGCAACGACGTCAAGCGTTCTGGCAACCCCATCCGGCCCATCCCGCCAGGGACGCAAGCCGGGTGGCTCCTTTGGTCGCTGGTTCGTTCGACCGTTTCGTCAACTTGGGGCCGCGCAACCCTTTCCGGGGCGGTCCTGTCCGTTTTTGGAGGGTGAGGCATGACCCCGAAGGTCGCCCGCTATCTGCGCGACGTCGCGCCCGCTACCCCATGCCTCGTCCTCGACGTGGATCGCGTCGAGGAAAACTATCGCCGGTTGATGGCGGCGATGCCCCTGGCCCGCGTCTACTATGCCGTGAAGGCCAATCCGGCGGTGCCGGTGCTGACGCGCCTGGTCGGGCTCGGCTCCTCCTTCGATGCCGCCAGCCTCGAGGAGGTCGAGGCCTGCCTCGCCGCCGGGGCGCGGCCGGAGGCGATCTCCTTCGGCAACACGGTGAAGAAGGAGAGCGCCATCCGCGCCGCCTATGCGGCCGGCGTGCGCATGTTCGCCTTCGATTCCGAGCCGGAGCTGCTGAAGCTCGCCCGCAGCGCCCCGGGCGCGCGCGTCTATTGCCGCATCCTGGTTGGCAATGACGGGGCGGAATGGCCGCTCAGCCGCAAATTCGGCTGCGAGGTCGAGATGGCCAAGGCGCTGATGGTGCAGGCCGGGCGGCTCGGCCTCGACCCCTACGGCATCTCCTTCCATGTCGGCAGCCAGCAGACCCGCACCGCGGCCTATGAGGCGGCGATCGCCCGCGTCGGCATGCTCTTCACCGATCTGCGCGAGGCGGGCGTGAATCTCCGCATGGTCAATCTCGGCGGCGGCTACCCGGTGCGCTACCGCTCCGAGGTGCCCGCGATCGACGCGATCGGCGACGCCATCATGGGCGCCATGGCGCGCGCCTTCGGCAATGCGCTGCCGGAGCTGGTGATCGAGCCGGGCCGCTTCATCGTCGGCGATGCCGGCATCGTCTCGGCCGAGGTGGTGCTGGTCTCCCGCAAGGCCGAGGACGATCCGGTGCGCTGGGTCTATCTCGATATCGGCCGCTTCGGCGGCCTGGCCGAGACCGAGGGCGAGGCGATCAAATACGCCTTCCGCACGCCGCATGACGGCGATGCGGACGGGCCGGTGACCATCGCCGGGCCGACCTGCGACAGCACCGACACGCTCTACGAGAAGTCGAACTACCGGCTGCCGCTGGCGCTCGAGAGCGGCGACCGGATCGAGCTGCTTTCGACCGGCGCCTATGTCACCACTTATGCGAGCCAGGCCTTCAACGGCTTCCGCCCGCTGACCGAGCATTACGTCTGATACGGGGCGCAGGCCGGTTTCACCGTCCTGCCCCTCAAGCGCCGGGCGCGAGGCTCCGGTTTGCTTGGCGGCGCGGCACAAGCCGCGGCGCCCATTCGGGCGCCCGGCCCTGCGGGCCGCAGGTCGGCGCTTCCTGCGCCCGGGATGAGCGATGGCCAGGGCAGGCGGGGTCCTGCCCCGCCGGGACCAAAATCCTTCCGTTCACAAGCCGTGCCGGGACGATTAAGCTCCCGTCATGGATGAGATCGACCGGAACCTGACCGTCGCCCTGCAGCTCGATGGCAGTGCCGGGCTGGCCGAGCTCGCCAAGGTCGCCGGGCTTTCGGTCTCGGCCACGGCCGAGCGGGTGAAGCGGCTCGAGGAACGGGGGGTGATCCGCGGCTGGCGGGCCGATCTCGATCCCGCCCAGGTCGGCTGCCCGCTGCTCGCCCATGTCCTCGCCGCCGTGGCGCCGGGGCGAGAGGATGCCAGCTTCCGCAAGGCCGTCCGGCGGCAGGAGGCGGTGCTGGAATGCCATGCCGTGACCGGCAGCTGGACCTACCTGCTGAAGCTGCGCCTGCCCGACCTCGCCGCGCTCGACCAGTTCCTGAACGAGGAGCTGCGCCTGCTGCCCGGCGTGCAGCGGGTGGAGACGCTGCTCACCATCGCCACGGTGAAGGAGAGCTCGATCCTGCCCGTGGCCCCGGCCGACCCGGAGGAATGAGGGCACGTCACTTCGCCGGGCGCGTCGCCATCGCCAGGGTGCGTTCGTCCATCCGCGCATCGTAGGCGAGGCCCTTCCGCAGCGCCCAGCTGTTCACCAGCTGGAAGAGCGGGATGATGGCGACGTCGTCCATCGCCATCTTCACCGCCTGCCGCAGCAGGCCCTCGCGGGTTGTGTCGTCGATGGTCGCGGCGGCGCGCGCCGTCAGCGCATCCAGCTCGGGATTGGCATAGCGGCCGGAATTGCTCGCCCCCAGCCGCGTCTCGCGGTTGAAGGTGCCGAGGATGTTGACCAGCGCATAGCTCGCCTCGCCGGTGACGCTGCCCCAGCCGGCCAGGCGGAGGGCGTAGTCCTGCCGGTTGGAGCGCAGCGAGAAGCTGGCCCAGGGCACCGCCTCGACCTCGGTGCGCAGGCCGATGCGGGTGAACATCTGCGCCACCGCCTGGGCGGCCTTGGCATCGTTCGGATAGCGGTCGTTCGGGCTGTGCAGGGTGAGGCGGAATCCCTGCGGGAAGCCGGCCTCGGCCAGCAGCCGCTTCGCGCCCTCGGGGTCGTAGGCGGGCGGCTTCACCTCGGGATTGTAACCGAAGGTGCCCTCGGGCAGCCATTGCCCGCTCGGCTGCGCCGTCCCCTCCATCACCCGCGCGGCCAGCGCCTCGCGGTTGATCGCCATGGACAGGGCGCGGCGGATGCGCAGGTCGTTGAAGGGATTCGCCGGCAGCGGCTTGCCCTCGTTGTCGCTGACGAAGGGCACCTCGCCCTGCCGCGAGCGGTCGGGCGCCAGGTAGATCAGCCGCAGCCCCTGGATCTCGGAGACCGTGACCCGGCTCTCCCGCTTCAGCCGGCCGAGATCGGTGGAGGGGACCTGGTCGATCAGGTCGACATCGCCGGCGAGCAGCGCCGCGGTGCGGGCGCCGTCATTGCCGATGAAGCGGTAATTCACCCGCGCCCAGGGTTCCGGGCCGCGGAAATAGGCCTCGTTGCGCGCGAGTTCGCTGCGGTCGCCCGGGCGGTAGGCCAGCAGGCGATAGGGGCCGGTGCCGATCGCCGCCTTGCCGCTGTTGAAATCCTCGGTCGAGGCGCCCTCGGCGGCATGCCGGGCGATGACGGCGACCGAGGCGAGCTCCGTCGGCAGCAGCGGATGCGGCCGCGCGGTGTGGAAGCGGAGCGTCAGCGGGTCGACCACCTCGACCCGCTCGATGGCGCGGACGAAGCCGCCGAAGCCGCCCGGGCTGCCGGGCACGTTCGGCGCGCGGGCGATGGTGAAGGCGACGTCGTCGGCGGTGAAGGCGCGGCCGTCATGCCATGTGATGCCGGGCCGCAGCCGGAACTCCCAGACCGTGTCGGAGAGCACGCGCCAGCTCTCGGCCAGCCCCGGATAGGGCTGCGCCTTCGCATCGCGCTCGACCAGCCGGTCGAAGAGATGCATCGACAGGCTGTTGTTCGGCGAGGCGTTGTAGAAATGCGGATCGACCGAGGTGACCGCGCCGCCGATGCCGATGTTCAGCACCACCTCTGGCTGCGCGGCGGCGGGGGCGGCGGCCCCGAGCAGGGCGGCGCCGAGCAAGGCGGCCACGGCAAGGGGCAGGGCGGATCGGCGGTGCATGCGGGGTCTCCTCGGCTGCTCCGAGCCTAGGGTGTGATCGCCGGAGGTGGAATCAGCGAAGGCGTGTGGTTTCAGGGCATCTGCACCCGATCGGGTGAGTCCAGCTGATCGGGATCTGCTCCAGCGGCGCCCCATCCCCGGGCCGGCAACGGCCCCTGGCGGCGGATCGGGCAAGCGCTGGCGCGAAACCGGGCAGGCCTGTCCAGGGCGAGGCCGGGCCCGGACCGGCCACCCCGGTCCTGCGCCTTTCGGCGGCAGAGGCACGCTGCTAGCATCCCCGCTGCGGGCTTCCGGGAGGCGACATGGTCGGGTGGTTTCGCGCGGCGCTGTGCGGCGCCATCCTGGCATGCGGGTTGACGCCCGCCACGCCATGTCGGGCCCAGACCCTGACGATCGCGGTCGGGGCGCCGGTCACCTCCATCGATCCGCATTACCACCAGCTCTCGCCCAACACCGCCGTGGCGCAGATGATCTTCAGCGGCCTGACCGCGACGGACGGGCATGCCCGCCTCGTCCCGGAGCTGGCGGAGGGCTGGCGCCCGGTGGATGCGACGACCTGGGAGTTCAGGCTCCGTCCGGGCGTGCGCTTCCACAACGGCAGCGCCTTCACCGCCGAGGATGTCGCCTTCACCTTCCAGCGCGTGCCGAACGTGCCGAACTCGCCCTCCTCCTACGCCATCTACACCCGGCCGATCCGCGAGGTGCAGGTCGTCGACCCCCTGACCCTGCGGCTGACGACGGCATCGCCCTATCCGCTGATGCCGACCGACCTCGCCAGCGTCATGATCCTCGACGCCGAGACGCATGCGCAGGCGACGACGGAAGGCTTCAATGCCGGGCCGATGGCGATCGGCACCGGCCCCTTCCGCATGGCGAGCCACCGCAACGGCGACCGCATCGCCTTCGAGCGCAACGACGACTATTTCGGCGCGCGCCCGGCCTGGCAGCGCGTCACCTACCGCATGATCACCAACGACGCGGCGCGCACCGCGGCGCTGCTCGCCGGCGATGTCGAGGTCATCGACCAGGTGCCGACCAGCGACCTGGCGAAGCTGCGCGGCGATGCCCGCCTCGCGCTGTCGGAGATCACCGGCCTGCGCCTGATCTACCTCGCCCTCGACCATGCGCGGCGCGAGGCCACGCCCTTCGCCACCGATGGCGAGGGCAGGCCGCTGCCGCGCAACCCGCTGCAGGATCCGCGGGTGCGGCGCGCGCTGTCGATGGCGATCGACCGCGGCGCCATCGTCGAGCGGGTGATGGAGGGCGCGGTGATCCCGGCCGGGCAATTCCTGCCCGAGGGCAGCTTCTCCCATGTGCCGGACCTGGCGCCGACCCCCTACGACCCCGAGGGCGCGAAGCGGCTGCTGGCCGAGGCCGGCTTCCCGCAGGGCTTCCGCCTCACCCTGCACGGGCCGAACGACCGCTATCCGAACGACGCCCGCATCATCCAGGCGATCGGCCAGATGTGGACGCGGGCCGGGCTGCGCACCGCGGTCGAGGCGCAGCCCTGGACCAGCTTCGTCGCCCGGGCCGGGCGGCAGGAATTCTCGGTCTTCCTGCAGGGCTGGGGCAGCAGCTCCGGCGAGGGGTCCAACCCGCTCCGCAACCTGGTTGCGACGCCCGACCGCGAGAAGGGCTATGGCGCCTCCAACCGCGGCCGCTATTCGAACCCCGAGCTCGACCGGCTGCTCGCCGCGGCGATGCAGGAGCTCGACGACGCGAAGCGCGAGGCGCTGCTGCAGCAGGCGACGCGCCTGGCCTTCGAGGATGTCGGCATCCTGCCGCTGCACATCCAGAAGAACAGCTGGGCCATGCGCAAGGGCCTGGCGCATGACGCGCGGGCGGATGAGCTGACGCGGGCGCAGGACATCCGCCCGGCCGGTGCGGCGCGATGACGGTCTTCCTGCTGCGCCGGCTGCTGCAGGCCGCCGCGGTGGTGCTGGTCATGTCGCTGCTGGTCTTCCTCGGCGTCTATGCCATCGGCGATCCGGTCGAGATCCTGATCAGCCCCGAGGCCGACCAGATCGAGCGCGAGCGGGCGATCCGGGCGCTCGGCCTCGACCTGCCGCTCTGGCAGCAATACCTCGTCTTCCTCGGCCGGGCCCTGCAGGGCGATCTCGGCCGCAGCTTCGTCTTCAACGAGCCGGCGCTGCAGCTCATCCTGCAGCGCATGCCGGCGACGCTGGAACTGGCCGTCGGGGCGACGCTGGTCGCGCTGGTGATCGGCCTGCCGCTCGGCCTCTATGCCGGGCTCAGGCCGCACGCGCCGGTCGCCAAGGGCATCCTCGCCGGCAGCATCCTCGGCTTCTCGCTGCCCACCTTCTGGGTCGGGCTGATGCTCATCATGGTCTTCGCGGTGCAGCTCGGCTGGCTGCCGAGCACCGGGCGGGGCGAGACGGTGACCGTGCTCGGCATGCGCTGGAGCTTCCTGACGCGCGACGGGCTGGCGCATATGGTCATGCCGGCGCTCAACCTCAGCCTGTTCAAGACCAGCCTCGTCATCCGCCTCACCCGCGCCGGGGTGCGGGAGACGATGCTGATGGACTACGTGAAATTCGCCCGCGCCAAGGGGCTCTCGCCGGCCCGCATCACCTTCGTGCACGTCTTCAAGAACATCCTCATCCCGGTCGTGACGGTGGTGGGGCTGGAATTCGGCGGCACCATCGCCTTCTCGGTGGTGACCGAGAGCGTCTTCGCCTGGCCCGGCATGGGCAAGCTCATCATCGACAGCATCAACGTGCTGGATCGGCCGGTGATGGTCGCCTACCTCATGATCATCGTGCTGATGTTCATCACCATCAACCTCGTGGTCGACATCACCTATTCGCTGCTCGATCCCCGGGTCCGGCTGGAGGGCAAGTCATGAGCAGCGCCACGGCCGGCACGCCGGCCACGAGCCCGCCGCAGGCCGCGGCGGTCGAGACGCCGTTCCGGCGCTTCGTCGCCGAGTTCGCCGAGAGCCGCCTCGCGCTCTTCGGCCTCGGCCTCTTCCTGCTCATCGCCGCCGCCGCCCTCCTCGCGCCCTGGATCGCGCCGCAGGATCCCTACGACCTCGCCCAGCTCGACATCATGGATGGGCGGCTCGAGCCCGGCTCGCCGAGCGGCGACGGCCGCATGACCTATTGGCTCGGCACCGACGACCAGGGCCGGGACATGCTCTCGGGCATCCTCTACGGGCTGCGCATCTCGCTCGGCGTCGGCGCCGGCTCGGCGATCCTCGCCTGCCTCGTCGGCGCCTCGCTCGGCATGCTCGCCGCCTATGCTGGCGGCCGCACCGACGGCCTGATCATGCGGCTGGTCGACCTGCAGCTCTCCTTCCCCGCCATCCTCGCGGCGCTGATGATCCTCGCCTTCCTCGGCAAGGGCGTCCTCAACGTCGTCATCGCCCTCGTCGTCGTCGAATGGGCCTATTACGCCCGCACCGTCCGCGGCACCGCGCTGGTCGAGCGGCGGCGGGAGTACATCGAGGCGGCGCAATGCCTGGCGCTGCCGACGCGGCGCATCATCTTCCGCCACCTGCTGCCCAACTGCCTGCCGCCGCTGATCGTCGTCGGCACCATGCAGGTGGCGCGCGCCATCGCGCTGGAGGCGACGCTCTCCTTCCTCGGCCTCGGCGTGCCGATCACCGAGCCCTCGCTCGGCCTGCTCATCGCCAATGGCTACGAGTACATGCTGAGCGGGAAATACTGGATCAGCTTCTATCCCGGCATCGCGCTGCTGGTGACCATCGTCGCCATCAACCTCGTCGGCGACCAGCTCCGCGACGTGCTGAACCCGAGGCTGAAGAAGTGAGCCCGCCGACCCTGCAGGTGCGGAACCTCAGGACGCATTTCTTCACCCGCGCCGGCGTGGTCCGGGCGGTGGACGACGTCTCCTTCACCGTCGGTCGCGGCCGGGTGCTGGGGCTGGTGGGGGAGAGCGGCTCGGGCAAGTCGGTCACCGGCTTCTCCATCCTCGGCCTGGTCGATCCGCCCGGCCGGATCGTCGGCGGCCAGGTGCTGTTCCAGGGCCAGGACCTCGCCACCCTGTCGGAGGAGGCGATGCGGCGGCTGCGCGGCAACCGCATCGCCATGATCTTCCAGGACCCGATGATGACGCTGAACCCGGTGCTCCGCATCGACACCCAGATGATCGAGACGGTGCTGGCGCATGCGAAGGTCAGCCGGGAGGAGGCGCGGCAGCGGGCGCGGGACGCGCTCGGCCAGGTCGGCATCCCGAGCCCGGAGGAGCGGCTGCGCGCCTATCCGCACCAATTCTCGGGCGGCATGCGCCAGCGCGTCGCCATCGCCATCGCCCTGCTGCACAAGCCCGACCTGATCGTGGCGGACGAGCCGACCACCGCCCTCGACGTGACGATCCAGGGGCAGATCCTGGCCGAGGCGCAGAAGCTCTGCGCCGAGAGCGGCACGGCGCTGATCTGGATCACCCATGATCTCTCGGTGGTCGCCGGCCTCGCCGACGACATCGCGGTGATGTATGCCGGCAAGGTGGTGGAGCAGGGGCCGGTCGCCGAGGTGCTGGACGCGCCGCTGCACCCCTACACGGTCGGGCTGATCGGCAGCGTCCCCAGCCGCAACCGCCGCGGCGAGCCGCTGCGGCAGATCCCCGGCATGACGCCCTCGCTGCTGAACCTGCCCGCGGGCTGCGCCTTCCGCGCCCGCTGCCCGCGCGCCGAGGCGCGCTGCGCCGAGCCGCCGCCCTTCGCCGAGTACCGGCCCGGCCGCTTCGCCCGCTGCATCCATCCGCATGGGGAGGCGATCGCGGCATGAGCGAGGCCGTCGCGCCGCCCCGTCCCGCCGCGCAGGTGGCGCCGCCGATCATCGAGCTGCGCGGCGTCTCCCGGCGCTTCGCCAGCAGCCTCGATTTCGCCGGCAGGCTGGCCAGGCGGCTCGGCCTCAGGGTGCGGGAGGAGGTCGTCCATGCGGTGGACGGCGTCGATCTCCGCATCCACAAGGGCGAGGTGGTGGGGCTGGTCGGCGAGAGCGGCTGCGGCAAGTCGACCCTCGGCCGCATGGCCGCCGGCATCCTGCCGCCGAGCGCGGGCAGCGTGCACTGGCATGGCCGCGACCTCGGCAGCCTCTCGGGGCGGGAGGCGCGACAGGCCAAGCTGCGCACGCAGATGATCTTCCAGGACCCCTATGCCTCGCTGAACCCGCGGCTGAAGGTGGCCGAGATCGTCGGCGAGGCGCCGCATTACCACGGGCTGGTCGGGCGCGCCGGGCTCGAGGCCTATGTCGACGAGCAGCTCCGCCGCGCCGGCCTCGACCCGGCGCTGAAGCGGCGCTACCCGCACCAGTTCTCCGGCGGCCAGCGCCAGCGCATCGGCATCGCCCGGGCGCTCGCCGTGCAGCCGGACTTCCTGATCTGCGACGAGGCGGTGGCGGCGCTCGACGTCTCGATCCAGGCGCAGATCCTCAACCTCTTCATGAAGCTCCGGCGCGAGCTCGACCTGACCTACCTGTTCATCAGCCACGATCTCGGCGTGGTCGAGCATCTCTCCGACCGGGTGGTGATCATGTATCTCGGCCGGGTGGTCGAGGAGGCGCCGACCGAGGCGGTCTTCCGCCGGCCCAACCACCCCTATACCCGCGCCCTGCTGGCCGAGGTGCCGCGGATCGAGGCCCGCAAGCGCGCCTTCTCCGGCGTCAAGGGCGAGATTCCCTCGCCGCTGACCCCGCCGCCCGGTTGCCATTTCCATCCGCGCTGCCCGCATGCCTTCGCGCGCTGCCAGGTGGAACGGCCGGCCCTGCAGGAGGTGGCGCCCGGCCACCGCGCCGCCTGCCATCTCAATGACGGCCCGGGATAGCCGCATGACCCGCCTCCTCGCCTGCCTCCTGCTGCTCGCACTCGCCGCCTGCGCCGCGGGAGAGGGGCCGAGCGGGCCCTATGTCGGCGGCGGCCTCGGCGGCAACCTCCGCAGCCCGGCGCGGGACCGCTAGGCTCCGGCGGTCCGTTCCGCCGCCTCGCCCATCGGCCTATCGGGCCCGGGCCGCCAGGGCGAAGGCGGCGGCGGCCAGCAGCGCCAGCCCGGCCAGCAGCCAGGGCACCGGCGCATAGCCGCCCGCCCCCTCCCAGAGCAGGGCGATCAGCAGCGGCGCCGCGGTGCGCGGCGGCATGGTGGCGAGGCTGAGCGCCCCGGTGATGGCGCCATAGCCCTCTCGCCCGAGGATCTCCGCCACCCCCGCCGCCCGCACGATGGTCATCAGCCCATCGGCCACCGCCCAGGCCAGGGCATAGAGGGTCAGCCAGGCCAGGTCCGGCGGAGCGAGCGCCAGGACGAGCATGCCGAGCGGCGCGAGCAGCGTCGCCAGCAGGCCGACGCCGCGCATCGTCACCCGCCGGCCGAGGCCGAACAGCGCCAGCCGGGCCGCTAC
The DNA here is from genome assembly GCF_003258945.1 of Roseicella frigidaeris. Taxonomy (GTDB): domain Bacteria; phylum Pseudomonadota; class Alphaproteobacteria; order Acetobacterales; family Acetobacteraceae; genus Paracraurococcus; species Paracraurococcus frigidaeris. Next base: position 84,148 of record NZ_QLIX01000008.1, read on the forward strand.
CTGGAAGGGGCCGTGCAGCGCGACGACGAGCAGCACGCTCGCCTCCGGCAGGCCGCGCTCGCGCAGCAGCGGGATGGCATGCGCGCCGAGGGCGGTGCTGATGAAGGCATGCGCGGCGAAGCAGGCGGCCAGGCCCAGGAAGGCCGGCTGCCGGATCGCCGGGCCCAGCCGGAAGGCCGGGGGCGGGCGCGCGGCATCGCGCGGCGGCGGCGAAGGCAACAGCCAGAGCGCCAGGAGGCCGGGGAGGAGCTGCAGCGCCGCCAGGGCGAGCAGCGCGCCGCGCCAGCCGAGCGCCGCGATCAGCGCCGCGCCGAGCGGGACGAAGACCGTGGCGGTGAAGCCGGTGATGAAGGTGATGCCGGCGATGCAGCGGTTGGGGTCGCGCGCCGCCCCGACCGCCACCGCCATGGCCGGGCCCCAGAGCGCCATGGCATGGGCGAGGCCCATCGTCGTCCAGAGCAGCCAGTAGAGCGGCAGGCTGTCCGTGACCGCCCAGAGGGCGAGCAGCGCCGCGCCGAGCCAGGCGCCGAACGCGAGCAGCCCACGGCCGCCATGGCGGTCGACATGCCGGCCGACCGGGATGGCGGCGATGCCCGAGACCAGCAGGGCCAGCGTCAGCCCGGCATTGATCGCGGCCCGGGACCAGCCGAGCTCGGCCTCCATCGGCGCGCCGAAGAGGGGGAAGACGGAGAACAGCGTCCCCCAGCCGATCATCTGGCCGCTGGCGATGCCGAGGACGAGGCGCAGGTCCCCGTCGGGCTTCGCGGCGTCCGGCCGGGTGCCGGGGGAGGCGGTGCGGGCGGGCGGCATGGTCATCGGGCTGGCGGCGGCTCTGCCTCGGTGGGCCGCGTGCGGTTGGGCCCGGGGCGCCTCCCGTTCGTAGCGGCGCAGGGGCCAGGCGCCAATCGGTCGCGTCCGCGGAGGTCGCGCCCGATGCCGCCCGCAGCCGCGAACGCGCCGGCTGGGGCGATCACACCAACGGCCGTTGCGGGTGGCCCATCAACGGTCCCTCAGGCGCTTGGTGCAAACCGCCGGTTTGCTTGGCTGCGCCGCGTCGCGCCGACAGGCACGCCGAACGGCGCGACCGGCGGCGCCCATCCGGGCGCTCGGCATGAAGGAAGCATTCATGCCGTTGGCATCAGACGGTGAACTGCTCCGCGATGATCCGCTCGCTCAGCCCGTGATCGGGATCGAAGAGCAGGGTGAGGGCGATGCTGCGATCCTCCCGCACCTCGACGCGGCGGACATCGCGCACCTCGGTATAGTCGGCGACGGCGGCGACCGGGCGCTTCTCCGCCTCCAGGATCTCGAACACCACCGCCGCCTCCCCGGGCAGCAGGGCGCCGCGCCAGCGCCGCGGCCGGAAGGCGGAGATCGGCGTCAGCGGCATCAGGTTGGCGCCGAGCGGCACGATCGGCCCATGCGCCGAGAGGTTGTAGGCGGTGCTGCCGGCCGGCGTCGCCACCAGCACGCCGTCGCAGATCAGCTCGGGCAGCCGCACCTTGCCATCGACCAGGATGCGCACCTTGGCCGCCTGGCGGGTCTCGCGCAGCAGCGAGACCTCGTTGATCGCCAGCGCCTCGGCGATGCCGCCGATCTCGGTGGCGGCGCGCATGCGAAGCGGGTGCAGCACGGCGGCCTGCGCCTCGGCCAGCCGCTCCTCCAGCCGCTCCTCGCGGTACTCGTTCATCAGGAAGCCGACGCTGCCGCAATTCATCCCGTAGACCGGGATGTTGTGGCCGAGCCAGCGATGCTGCGTCTCCAGCATGCCGCCATCGCCGCCGAGCGCGACGATCGCCGCCGCCTGCTCCGGCGGCACCTCGCCGTAGCGGGCGACGAGGCGGTCCCGGGCGGCGCGCGCCGCCTCGGTCGCGGCGGCGTGGAAGGCGATGCGGCCGCGGACATCCTCGGCCCGCAGGGCGACCGGCTGCGGAAAGGGGAGGGGGACCGGGACGTCGCTCACGCCAGGCTCACGGGGCGTCCGGCCGCGTGGCGGCATCGAAGTCCGCGCGCCTGGCGGCATCGAAGTCCAGGCGCCTCGCGGCGCGATGCTCCAGGACCGGCATGTCGCGGCGGACCCGGGCGGTGAGGGCGGGATCGATCCGCGCCGTCGCCCAGCCGATGCCGTCGGAGGCCCTGGCGACCACATGCCCCCAGGGATCGGCCACCAGGGAATGGCCGTAGACCGAGCGCGCGGCGCCCCGCTCCTCATACTGGCCGGTGGAGGCGGCGGCGAGGATCCAGCACTGGCTCTCGATCGCCCGCGCCCGCATCAGGACCTCCCAATGGTCCTTGCCGGTCTGCAGGGTGAAATTGGAGGGGACGAAGATGGCCTCGGCGCCGAGCCGGCGCAGCGCCAGGTACGCCTCGGCGAAGCGGATGTCGTAGCAGATGGTGCAGCCGAAGGTGATGCCGCCGGCCGCGAAGGTCACCAGCCGGTCGCCGGCGCCGTAGAGGGCGCTCTCGCGGTAGCCGGTGCCGTCCGGCCCGGTGATGTCGAAGAGGTGGATCTTGCGGTAGCGCGCGATCTCCTGGCCCGCCGGGTCGAAGACCACGGTGGTGTTGAACAGCTTCTCGCCGCCATCCTCGATCATCGAGCCGCCATGAACATGGATGCCGTGCCGGCGGGCGAGGCCGCGGAGCAGCTCGTAGGCCGGGCCGCCCGGCTCGCCGGACCCCTCGGGCGGCAGGATCTCGGCCGCGGCCCGGCGGCTGTCCCGGCCGCCGCCGAGATTGGTCCAGGTCTCAGGCAGGGTGACGAGGCCCGGCCGGTCGGCCTCCACCGCCGCCGTGACCAGCCGATGCGCCTGGTCGAGATTGGCGGCCTTGTCGCTGCCCTGGTTCATCTGGATGACGCTGACGCGCATGCGAGCCCCTCCGCCGGTGCCGCATCAAGCCCCGGCGGCCGCGCCGCGGCAAGCCGTGCCAGGGCGCCAGGCTCCCAGCGGTGCCGCCGCCGGCGGCCCCGGGCGATGCCTCAGCGCCGCCGGTCGCCCGGCCAGTCCAGCCGCGGCTCGGCCCGGCCGCCGCGCGCGGGGTCCGGCCAGGCGGCGGGCGGCGGCACCGGCGGCGTCACCCGCGGCGGCTCCTCCTCGACCCGGTTCCGCCGCGGCAGCTCCACCCAGTCATCGGTCACGGCGTGGCGCGGCGCCCCGGAAAGCTGCAGGGAGAGGCTGCGGATCTCGGCCTGGATCTCGTCGAGCTGCGCCTCGAGCGAGTCCAGCCGGCCCTTCAGGCCGAAGACGCTGAAGGGCATGAGGAGATAGGCGAGGCCGGCGAGCAGCAGCAGGAGCAGGGCGAGCAGCCCGGTCCAGCCTGGCAGGCCGGGAATGGCGAGCCGCGACGCGAGTTCCTGCAGCAGGGCCATGGGCGTTGCACCTCGGCATGGGGCGCCGGGGTTGCCGCCCCGGCAGGATCAACCGCCGGTCACACTCATGTGCCGGCCGACCGAGGGTCGGTTATGCCGTCGGTCGATGATGAAGTCATGTCCCTTCGGCTTGCGCGCTATCGCCGCCTCGATGGCCGCCCGCAGCCCGGCCTCGTCCACCGAGGGGTCGCGGAGCAGGGCCCGGAAATCGGCCGCATCCTCCTGGCCGAGGCACATATACAGCGTTCCGGTGCAGGTCAGCCGCACGCGGTTGCAGCTTTCGCAGAAATTATGGGTCATCGGCGTGATGAAGCCGATGCGGCCGCCGGTCTCCCGCACCGTGAAGTAGCGGGCCGGGCCGCCGGTGCGGTAGTCGCTCTCCTCCAGCGTCCAGTGCTCGCGCAGGCGGGACCGGACCAGGGACAGCGGCAGGTACTGGTCGGTGCGGTCGCCGGTGATGTCGCCCATCGGCATGGTCTCGATCAGGCAGAGATCGAAGCCGTGCTCGCCGCACCAGGCCAGCATGCGGTCATACTCGCCCTCGTTCACGCCCTTGAGGGCGACGGCGTTGATCTTGACCGCGAGCCCGGCCGCCTTGGCGGCGAAGACGCCGTCCAGCACCTTCTCCAGCGCCCCCCAGCGGGTGACGGCCCGGAACACGCCGGGGTCGAGGGTGTCGAGGGAGACGTTGATCCGGCGGACGCCGGCCGCGTGCAGCCCCTCGGCCATCTCCCCGAGCTGGGTGCCGTTCGTGGTCACGGTCAGCTCGCGCAGCCCGCCCCCGCCGAGTCGGGCGCCAAGGCTGCGGAAGAGCGACAGGACGTTCTTGCGGACCAGCGGCTCGCCGCCGGTCAGCCGGATCTTCTCGACGCCGAGGCCGATGAAGGCGCCGCACAGCCGGTCCAGCTCCTCGAGCGTCAACACCTCCCGCTTCGGCAGGAAGGTCATGTCCTCCGCCATGCAATAGACGCAGCGAAGGTCACACCGGTCGGTGACGGAAACGCGCAGGTAGGAGATCCGTCGGCCGAACGGATCGATCATGGACAGCATTCCCAGGACAAGGGGTTTCGGTGCGCTGCCAGGCATTTGGGCCCCGCCCCCCGCGCGCCGCAAGTCCCTGGCCAGGCCCATCCGGCGCGGGGCTGCCCCGCGCCGGGCTCAGTCGTCGGCCTCCACCACCTTGAGCTCGACCAGCGCCGCGTTGATCAACAGCTTGCCGGCATGCTGGAAATTGACCGTGATGCGGTTGCCGATGACCGACTGGACCTGGCCCTCGCCCCAGTCCGGGCGTTCCGGGTGGCGCACGCGCATGCCCGGTTCGATGATGCTGGACACGTCCCCTCCTGGTTCACGGATGATGACAGCGGCGGGCGGAGTTCGGCACTCTGGAGCATTTCCTGCGAACTTCCGTTCACCTGCAATGCTCTAGGTATTTGTTTTTACGAGCATCTTCACCTGTCCGGATGAGGCCATCCGGACAGGATCTGCTCTGCACCCTGATTCCACTCACACAGGCTCGCGGACCATGGTCTAGGTCGTTGTTTGATCGCGTGTTTCACGCTTTTCGGTGAGTCCGCCTCAAGCGATCACGCTCTGGCCCAAATTGGTGGGATATGATCCCACCAGAACCGCTTTGCGGTTGGCCGGGAAGGTGGGATCGGGGGGGCACGGCGGAGGCCGTCGGCGCCGCCCAAGGCCGGACAGGAACTGCATATGGTTGCGGAAACCAGGCTTGCCGAGGCCCTTGCCGCGCGTCTGTGCCATGACCTGGGGGGCGCCGTCGGCACCCTCGCCGGCACGCTCGACCTCGTGAGCGAGGGCGATACCGGCCTGCTCGACCTGGCGCGCGAGACGGCCATCGGCTTGCGCCAGCGGCTCTGTCTTTTCGCCGCCGCCTGGGGTGGCGTCTCGGCCGCGCTCGGGGCCGAGGACCTCGCCGCGCTGCTCGCCGGCGCCCCCGCCGCCGGGCGGGTCGAGTTCCGCCTGGCCGCGCTGGCGCCGGGCTCGGTCCTGCCGGCGCCGCTGGTGCCGCTGGCGCTGAACGCGGCGCTGCTCGGGGCGGAGGCCCTGCCGCGCGGCGGCACGGTGCTGCTCGCCGGCTCGGCCGAGGACGGCCTGGTCGTCAGCCCGGCGGGTCGCGACGCGGCCTGGCCGGCCGGGCTGCGGGCGCTTTGCGAGGGCACGGCGCCGCCGGAGGGGCCGCGCGGCATCCTGGCGCCGCTGCTGCTGGGGCTGGCGACCGAACGCGGCTGGCAGGTCGGCTTCGGCACCCCCGTGGCGGCGGGGCCGCCGGCGCTGCGGCTGGAGCCGCCGCAGGGCCCGCGCTGACCGTCCTCCGGCCCCGCCCGCCGCCCCGCCCGACCCCGGCGCTTTCCCGGCGCTTTACGGAATCTTCGCCCGCATCCCCCAGGCTGACGGGACGCCCGGCGTTGCCGCGGCGCGCCGGAGCAACTCCCGTCCGGGCGGCGACGCCCGAACGGGCGCAGCGGCTCCGGCAACGAAGGGCCCTGGCATCGTCGCCAGGCCCGGCTGGCCTGGCGAGGCCGTGGCGGGGGATGCGGATGGACGACCTGCTGGCCGACTTCCTGACCGAGACGAGCGAGGGGCTGCTCGCCCTGGATGCCGCGCTGGTGCGGCTGGAGCGGGCGCCGCAGGACGCCGCGACGCTCGCCGAGGTCTTCCGCATCGTCCACACCATCAAGGGCACCTGCGGCTTCCTCGGCCTCGCCCGGCTCGAGCGGGTGGCGCATGCGGCGGAGACCCTCCTCGGCCGCTACCGCGACGGCAGCCGGCCGGTGACGCAGGGCGGCATCTCGCTGATCCTCGCGGCGCTGGACGCCATCCGCGGCATCGTCGCCGGCCTCGAGGCCACCGGCCAGGAGCCGCCCGGCGAGGACGCGCCGCTGATCGCCCGGCTGGATGCCGAGGCGGACGGCGCGCCTGGCGCCGACCCGGGGCCGGGGCCGGCGGCCGCCCCGCCGCCCGAGCCCGACCCGTCCCGGCTGCCGGCCGGCGGCGCGCCACCCCAGACCATCCGGGTCTCGGTCGAGGTGCTCGAGGACCTGATGATGCTGGTCTCCGAGCTGGTGCTGACGCGCAACCAGCTCCTGCAGCTCGCCCGCAGCCGGGAGGACAGCCCCTTCGCCGTGCCGCTGCAGCGCCTCTCGCACATCACCACCGAGTTGCAGGAAGGGGTGATGAAGACGCGCATGCAGCCGATCGGCCATGCCTGGGCGAAGCTGCCGCGGCTGGTGCGCGATCTCGGCCTCGAGCTCGGCAAGCGGATCGCGCTCGAGATGCGCGGCGCCGAGACCGAGCTCGACCGGCAGGTGCTGGAGCTGATCAAGGACCCGCTGACCCACATGGTCCGCAACTCCGCCGACCATGGGCTGGAGCGGCCGGAGGAGCGGCTGGCCGCGGGCAAGCCGGAGACCGGCCGCATCACGCTCGATGCGCGGCACGAGGGCGGGCACATCGTCATCGAGATCGGCGATGACGGCCGCGGCCTGGATGCCGAGCGCATCCGCCAGAAGGCGCTGGCGCAGGGCCTGGCCAGCGAGGCCGAGCTGGCCGGCCTGCCGGAGCGCGAGATCCAGCGCTTCATCTTCCGCCCCGGCTTCTCGACCGCCGACGCCGTCACCGCCGTCTCCGGCCGCGGCGTCGGCATGGACGTGGTCAAGACCAACATGGAGCGGATCGGCGGCACCATCGACATCCAGGCGCGCGAGGGCCGCGGCACCCGCTTCGTCATCAAGATCCCGCTGACGCTCGCCATCGTCTCCGCCCTCATCGTCGAGGCGGGGGGCGAGCGCTTCGCCGTGCCGCAGATCGGCGTCGTCGAGCTGGTCCGGGTCGGCGGCGAGGGGGCGGCGCGGATCGAGCACATCAAGGAGGCGCCGGTGCTGCGGCTGCGCGACCGGCTGCTGCCGCTGATCGACCTCGCCGTGCTGCTGCGGCTGCGGACCGGCGCCGAGGCGGCGGGCGGGCCAATGGAGGCAGCGGCGGGCCGCTTCGTCGTCGTCACCCAGGTCGGCGCGCATGTCTTCGGCTTCATCGTCGACCGCGTCTTCGACACCGAGGAGATCGTGGTGAAGCCGGTGGCGCCGATCCTGCGCCAGGTGACGATGTTCGGCGGCAACACCATCCTCGGCGATGGCAGCGTCATCATGATCCTCGACCCGAACGGGATCGCCCGCGCGACCGGCCTCGGCGCCGATGCCGCCGAAGCCGAGGCCGGGCGCGAGGCGGTGCCGCAGGTCGGGGCGATGTCCGAGGCAGGCACGGCGCTGCTGCTCTTCCGCGCCGGCGATGCCACGCCGAAGGCGGTGCCGCTCGGCCTCGTCGCGCGGCTCGAATCCGTCGAGAGCGGGCGCATCGAGCAGGTTGGCGGTCGCCCGCTGGTGCAGTATCGCGGCCGGCTGATGCCGCTGCTGCCGCTGTCCGGCCGCTGGGACCCGGCGGCGGCGCCGGCGCGGCAGCCGGTGCTCGTCTTCGGCGATGGCGAGCGCTGCATGGGCCTGATGGTCGAGGAGATCCTCGACGTCGTGGAGACGCCGCTGGCGATCGACAGCGCCGGCGAGCGGCCGGGCTATCTCGGCAGCATCGTCGTCGCCGGGAGGGTGACCGAGCTGCTCGACACCGCCTGGTGGCTGCGCGAGGCGGGCGAGGACTGGTTCGGCGGCGCCGCGACGGCCGGCAGCGGCCACCGGGTGCTGCTGGTGGAGGACAGCGGCTTCTTCCGCAACCTCGTCGTCCCGGCGCTCAGTGCCGCGGGCTATGCGGTGACGGCGGTGCCCGATGCGGCGGAGGCCCTCCGGCTGCGCGATGCCGGCTGCGCCTTCGACATCATCCTCTCCGACATCACCATGCCGGGCATGGATGGCTTCGCCTTCGCCCGCGCCCTGCGGCACGCGGGCGCCTGGCGCGACCTGCCGCTGATCGCGCTGACCAGCCGCGACGCGCCCGAGGATGTCGAGCGCGGACGCGAGGCCGGCTTCACTGATTACGTGGCGAAATTCGACCGCGCGGGGCTGCTGGAAAGCCTTGCCCAGTGCCTCGCGGCACCGGTCGCGGCCTGAGCAGGGGAGGAGGCATCATGCAGCAGGACCCGACCGGCCCGGCCGGCAGCCCATCCTCCGGGCCGAAGGGCCGGCCCGCCGGCGCGGCGACGGAGGTCTTCCTGACCCTGGTCGTCGCCGGGCAGCTCTGCGGCGTGCCGGTGCTGGCCGTGCGCGACGTGCTCGGCCCGCAGGCGATCACGCCGATCCCCCTCGCGCCGCCAGAGGTCGCGGGCAGCCTCAACCTGCGCGGCCGCATCGTGACCGCGCTCGACCTCCGGCGCCGCCTGGGCCTGCCGCCGCGGGAGGCGGGGAGGGCGATGAGCGTGGTGGTCGAGCGCGAGGACGAGCTCTACGCCCTGCTGGCCGATGCGGTGGGCGAGGTGCTGCCGCTGCCGCCCGTGGACCGGGCCCCCAACCCGCCGACGCTCGACCCGCTCTGGCGCGGGGTATCGCAGGGCGTGCACCGGCTGGGCGAGAAGCTCCTCATCCTGCTCGATGTCGAGCAGGTGCTGGCGATCGGCGCATGACCGCGCCGGCGGGGCAGGGAACCTGCCTGGTCGTCGATGACAGCCGGGTGGTGCGCAAGGCGGCGCGGCGGATCCTGGAGGGGCTCGGCTTCCAGGTGCGCGAGGCCGGTGACGGGGCCGAGGCCCTTGCCGCCTGTCGCGCGGAGATGCCGCGGGCGGTGCTGCTCGACCGGAACATGCCGGTGATGGACGGCATCGCCTTCCTGCGCGCCGCCCGCGCCGAATTCGGGCCGGACCGGCCGGTGGTGGTGCTCTGCACGACGGAAGCGGCGATGGAGCGCATCGTCGAGGCGCTGGAGGCCGGGGCGCAGGAATACGTCATGAAGCCCTTCGACGCGGCGCTGCTGCAGGACAAGCTGATCCAGGCCGGGCTGCTGCCGGATCCCGCGGCGTGAGCGACGGCCCCGCCTCCCCCCTCTCCGTCATGCTGTGCGACGACAGCGCGACGGTCCGCAACGCGCTGGCCCGGCTGCTCGAATCCGATCCCGCGATCCGCGTCACCCTGCGGGCCGGGCATGGCGCGGAGGCGGTTTCGGCCCTCGCCCGCCTGCCGGCGGCGGAACGGCCGCAGGTCATCCTCCTCGACCTCGAGATGCCGGTGATGGACGGCATGACGGCCCTGCCCCTGCTGTTGCGGCAGGCGCCGCGGCCGGCGGTGATCGTCGCCAGCGCCCTTACCCAGCGCGGCGCCGCGACGGCCATGGCGGCCCTGCGCGCCGGCGCCGTCGACTACATCCCGAAGCCGGATGCCGCGGGCGGCGGCCTGGCGGATCCCGCGTTCCGGGCCGAGGTGCTGGCCAAGGTGCGGGGCTGGGCGCGGGTGGGGCGCATCGCCGTCCCGGCCGCGGCCGGCGCGCGGGCCGCGCCGGCGAGGGTGCCGCGCAGGGGCATGAAGGCGATCGGCATTGGCAGTTCGACCGGCGGGCCGGCTGCCCTGGCGGCGCTGCTGCAGGGGCTGGACCGTCCGCCGCCGGTGCCGCTCCTGGTGACGCAGCACATGCCCGCCCGCTTCATCGGCATGCTGGCGGATCATCTGGACCGGCTTGGCCAGCTTCCCTGCGCCGAGGCGCGGGACGGCGAGGCGCTGCGGCCGGGCCGCCTCTATCTGGCGCCCGGCGACCGGCACCTGCTGGCGGAGAGCGCCGGCGCCGGCCTGGTGGCGCGGCTGTCCGACGCGCCGGCGGAGAATTTCTGCCGGCCTTCCGTCGACCCGATGCTGCGCAGCCTGGCCACGGCCTGCGGCGGGGCGGTGCTGGCGGTGATCCTCACCGGCATGGGGCAGGATGGGCTCGCCGGCTGCCGCGCCGTGGCCGGCGCCGGCGGGCTGGTGATGGCACAGGACGAGGCGAGCTCGGTGGTCTGGGGCATGCCGGGCGCGGTCGCGCGGGCCGGGCTCGCGCAGGGGCTGCTGCCGCCGGCCGGCCTCGCCGCGCAGATGCTCGCCGCCTGCGGCGCCCGGACGGGGCCTGCCGCGGGGCATGCGGCATGACCCCGCGCAGCTTCGCCTTCATCGCCGCGCTGGTGAAGAGCCGGTCCGGCCTCGTCCTCGCCGCCGAGCAGGGCTACATGCTGGAGACGCGGCTTGGCCCCATCCTCAAGCGGGAAGGCCTGGCGGACTTCGAGGCGCTCGCCGAGCGCCTGCAGGGGCCCGGGGGGCATCGCCTGGCGGAGGCGGTGACCGAGGCGCTGACCACCAACGAGAGTTCCTTCTTCCGCGACGGCAGGCCCTTCGAGCATCTGCGGCGCCTCCTGCCCGGATTGGCCGCCGCGCGCGGCGCCGGGATGCCGCTGCGCCTCTGGTCGGCGGCCTGTTCGACCGGCCAGGAGGCCTATTCCATCGCGATGATCCTGGCCGAGCTGGCGCCGCAACTCGGCGGCTGCCGGGCGGACATCCTGGGGACGGACATCTCCCAGGCGGTGGTGACGCGGGCCCGGCAGGGGCGCTTCTCGCAATTCGAGGTGCAGCGCGGCCTGCCGGCGCGGCTGCTCGTCCGGCATTTCCGCCAGGAGGAGGGGCGGTGGCAGGTGGCGCCCGATTTGCGGGAGATGATCCGCTTCGAGCGCTGGAACCTGCTCGCCGATCTGCGGCCGCTCGGACGGTTCGACGTGATCTTCTGCCGCAACGTGCTGATCTATTTCGATGCCCCGACCAAGGCGCGGGTGCTGGAGGCGATGGCGGCGCAGCTCGCCCCCGATGGCGTGCTCTATCTCGGCGGGGCGGAGACCGTCCTCGGCCTGACGGACAGGCTGGTGGCGCTGCCCGGCGAGCGGGGCGCCTATCGGCGCGCCGGGATGGCCGCGCTGGCGGGGTAGGGCGGGCGAGGCGGGGGCCCCGGGCCACCGACGGGGGCGAGGCGCCCGAAGGCTGGAGCAGCCTCCATTCAACTGCCTGCGCGGCGGATGCTGCGGCGCGTCGTTTTCAGGGCATTTGCATCCGTCCGGGCGTTTCCACCCGAATGGGATCCGCTCCAGGCGCAGGCCGCCGATCCCGCTGCGGCGCGATGTCGCGCCGGTCCGGCGCGCCACGAGGCCGCGGGGCGTCGGCGCCGGCCGTGGGGCAGTGATCCAGAGGGCGGTCCACCGCCCTCATACCAACGGCATGAAGGATTCATTCCTGCCGAGCGCCCGGATGGGCGCCGCGCGTCGCGCCGTCAGGCGCGCCTGACGGCGCGACGGCGTGGTGCCAAGGTTTGCGCAGCAAGCCGCCCGGCGACGGAGGGGCTGTTGATGGGTCGCCAGCAACGGCCGTTCGTATCAGGCCGCCTCGGCCGCGAGCGTATCGGCAGCGCCGTGGCGGTTCGCCGCCGCGCTCGGCTCGCGCAGGACATAGCCGCGGCCCCAGACCGTGCCGATCAGGTTGTCCGCCCCCGCCTGGGCCAGCTTCTTGCGCAGCTTGCAGATGAAGACATCGATGATCTTCACCTCGGGCTCGTCCATGCCGCCATAGAGGTGGTTGAGGAAGCCCTCCTTCGTCATCACGACGCCCTTGCGCAGCGTCAGCAGCTCGAGGATGGCGTATTCCTTGCCCGTCAGGTGGATCTGCCGGCCGTTCACCGTCACCTCGCGGGAGTTGAGGTTCAGCATCAGCGGGCCGGCCGTCAGGCTCGGCTGCGAGAAGCCCTTGGTCCGGCGGACCACCGCCTGGATGCGGGCGACCAGCTCCTCGCGGTCGAAAGGCTTGGTGATGAAGTCGTCGGCGCCGACGCTGAAGGCCTTCACCTTCGCCTGCGGCCGGGTCTGGCCCGAGAGCACCAGCACGGGCGTCTCCACCCGGGCCGCCCGGAGCCGGCGCACCACCTCGTAGCCGTCCATGTCCGGCAGGACCAGATCGAGGACGACGACGTCGTAGTCGTAGAGACGGGCGAGTTCGAGGGCCTCCTCGCCGGTATCGACCGCATCGACGACCATAGCGGCCGCCTTCAGCAGGGCGACGATGCCGCGAGAGGCGGTGAGATCGTCCTCAACCAAGAGAGCGCGCATCCTTGGGTTCTCCACACGTTCCGCGTGCAAAAACTATCATCTCTGCGCGTTGTGTGAAGGAGAAATTCACCCAAAAGTTGTCTTATTTTCCGAGACTCCTGGTTTGAAAGGCGAAGATCATTCCTCCTTCCCTGGCAACAGAACCATCGAATCAAGGTCTTGCAAGATTGTGGGCGGCCAGGCTGGGGCTTGGGCGCCTCCCGACCGTCGAGAGACACGGCAGGGTTGTATCGGCCGACAGCGTCTCATTCGTGATCGAGGGTCTCGCACCCTGGCTTGCCCTGGGGTCCAGGCTGGCCCTGTGCGGCGCCGGCGGCAGCGTGCCGGGGGAGGTGGTGGCCCTGCGCCAGGGCGCTGCCACCGCGCTCGCCTTCGAACCGCCGGAGGGGATCGGCATCGGCACGCCGGCGCGGCTCGCCACGCCCGCGACCCTGGCCGTGGATGGGAGCTGGCTCGGCCGGGTGCTCGACCCCCTTGGCCGGCCGATCGATGGCCGTGGCCCGTTGCGCCCGGGGCCGCGGCCACGGCCGCTGCGCGCGCCGCCGCCCCCCGCCGGTCGGCGCGCCCGGCTCGGCCCGCGGCTCGATCTCGGCGTGCGGGTGCTGGACGCCTTCGCCACCTGCCGCCGCGGCCAGCGCCTCGGCCTCTTCGCCGCTTCGGGCGTCGGCAAGTCCACCCTGCTCTCGATGCTGGCGAGCGGCGCCGATTGCGATGTCGCGGTGCTCGGCCTGGTCGGCGAGCGTGGCCGCGAGCTGCGCGAATTCCTCGAGGACGATCTCGGGCCGGAGGGGATGGCGCGCGCCGTCACCATCTGCGCCACCTCGGACAGCTCGGCCCTGATGCGGCGCGAGGCCGCCTATGCCGCGATGACGGTCGCCGAGCATTTCGCGGCCGAGGGCAGGCAGGTGCTGCTGCTGATCGACAGCATCACGCGCTTCGCCATGGCGCTGCGCGAGATCGGCCTCGCCGCCGGGGAGCCGCCGGCGACCCGCGGCTACACGCCGGGCGTCTTCGCCGAGCTGCCGCGGCTGCTGGAACGCGCTGGGCCGCGGGAGGAGGGCAATCCCGGCGCCATCACCGGCCTCTTCACCGTGCTGGTGGAGGGCGACGACCATGACGAGCCGGTGGCGGATGCGGTGCGCGGCATCCTCGATGGGCATGTGGTGCTCGACCGGCGCATCGGCGAGGCGGGGCGCTATCCGGCGGTCGATGTGCTGCGCAGCCTGTCGCGCACCGTGCCCGGCTGCCTCACGGGGGAGGAGCGGGCGCTGATGCAGCGCGCCCGGCGCATCCTGGCGCTGCAGGCGGAGATGGCGGATCTGGTCCGTCTCGGCGCCTATCGGGCCGGGACCGATCCGGCGGTGGACGAGGCGATCCGCCTGGCGCCGCGGATCGAGGCGATGCTGGCGCAGGGCAAGGGCGAGCGTGGCAGCATCGGCTCCGCCTTCGCGGCCCTGGCCGCGGCCCTGGACGGGGCGGAGGCGGGACCGGGCGATGGCGCGTGACGGGCTGGGCGCGCTGGCGCGGCTGCGGCGGCTGGAGGTGGCCGAGGCGAAGCGACGGATGGCGCTGATGCTGGCGCAGGAGGCGGCGGCGGCGGAACGCCTCGCCGGGGCCAGCGCCGCGCTGCGGGCGGAGGCCGCGGCCGATGCGACGGACTGGCGCCTCTGGCTGCCGCGCGGCCTGGCGGAGCGCGATCGTGCCGCCCTGGCGCGGGACCAGGCGGCGGCGCGGCGCGACCAGGCGCGGGAGGCGCTCGCCGAGGCCCGAGCGGCCGAGCGGGCGGTCGAGCTGCTGCGCGAGCAGCAGGCGGCGGCGGCGCGGCGGTGCGCGGCGCGGCGGGCGCAGGCGCTGCTGGACGATGCGGCGCAGCGCCGCCGGCCCGGCGAGGCGCCGGGTCCATGACGGGGCGGCGACAACGCCCCCCTGGCAGCGGCGTTGCCTGTCCTGCGTGATCGAGCGCCGCCGAGGCGGCGCCCGGGAGGCGAGGGAGGTCAGGCCATGCGATGGCTTCGGACGGGCTGGATGGGGATCGCGCTGGCAGCCCTGCCAGGCGTATCGGCCCTGGCGCAGCGCGACCCGCAGGCGGTGCCGGAGCGGATCGGCCCGGTCTGGGATCACCGCGAGCACCAGCCCAACCCGGCCGAGATCGAGGCCCGGGCGCGGGCCCGGGGCCTCGCGGAACAGCCACGGGACCGCGAGGCCCGGGATGTCGAGGCCCAGGATGTCGACAGGATCTTCCGCGACCTGACCGGCAGCGATCCCGCGGCACAGCCGCAATCGACCCGGATGCGGGATTCCGACCGGCGCTGACCGCCGCGCCGCGCAGCCGCCGGTTGTGCGGGCCGCCGCCTTGCCCGCATGCTGCGGCCTCGACGGAGGTGTCCGATGCGCGCCCGATCTGCCGTTGCCCTGCTGACCATGCTGGCCCTGGGGGGAGGCGCCGCGGCGCAGCCCGCGGCCGGCACCCAGCCCCTCGACAACCGGGAGCCGCGGCCCGGCCAGGTGCGGGACCGCGAGCAGGCCGTCGGCGTCGCGCCGGACCGGCAGCAGAGCCGCAAGGAGGGGCAGACGGTGGATCAGCTCTACCGCGAGCTCACCGGCTCCGATCCCAACGCGCCCGCCAAACCACGCCCGGCGCCGCAGGACCGGCCGGCGCCGGCGCGCTGAGCCGGCCCCCGCGGCGCGCGTGCGCCGCGCCGCCTATTCGGCCGCGAGCACGCCGCGGCGGATCTGGTCGAGCTCGATGCTCTCGAAGAGGGCGCGGAAATTGCCCTCGCCGAAGCCCTGGTCGCCCTTGCGCTGGATGAGCTCGAAGAAGATCGGGCCGATGACGGTGCCGGTGAAGATCTGCAGCAGCCGCCCGCCTTCGGGCGTCGGCGCGCCATCGGTGAGGATGCGGTTCCTCGCCAGCCGGGCGATCTCCTCCGGCGCCAGGTCGGGCATGCGCCGCGGCAGCAGCTCGTAATAGGTGTCGGGCGTGTCCATGAAGGCGATGCCGGCCGCCCGCATCCCCTCGACGCTGGCGAAGATGTCCCGGGTGCCGAGGGCGATGTGCTGGATGCCCTCGCCACCATAGGCGCGGAGGTATTCCTCGATCTGCGACTTGTCGTCGCTGCTCTCGTTGATCGGGATGCGGATCTGGCCGCAGGGCGAGGTCAGCGCGCGGGACTTCAGCCCGGTCAGCTTGCCCTCGATGTCGAAGTAGCGGATCTCGCGGAAATTGAAGAGCTTCTCGTAGAACTGCCACCAGACATCCATGCGCCCGCGATGGACGTTGTGGGTGAGGTGGTCGATCACCGTGATGCCCTGGCCCTGCGGCCGCGCCTCGGCGCCCTCGATCCAGCGGAAGTCGATGTCGTAGATGCTGCCGCGCGGCCCGTAGCGGTCGACGAAATAGAGCAGCGAGCCGCCGATGCCCTCGATCGCCGGGATGTTCAGCTCCATCGGGCCGAGCTTGCCGGTGACCGGCCTGGCGCCGAGGGCGATGGCGCGCCGGTAGGCGGCGGCGGCATCGGCCACCCGGAAGGCCATGGCGCAGGCCGAAGGGCCGTGCACGCGCTGGAAGGCGCTGGAGAAGCTTTCCGGCTCGGCATTCAGGATGAAGTTCACGTCGCCCTGGCGCCAGAGCGTCACCTGCTTGCTGCGATGCCGCGCCACGGCGGCGAAGCCGAGGCGCGCGAAGAGCGCCTCCAGCGCCGGCAGGTCGGGGCCGGTGAACTCGACGAACTCGAAGCCGTCGGTGCCCATCGGGTTGGCATCGGAGACGATGCCGGCCAGCGGGGTGCGATCGGGCGGGATGTCCATGGGGCGTCTCCTCCGTGTCGATGCGTGCCGGCGCTGCCCGGGGCAGGCCGGATGGGTCGGGGGTGTCTCAGGCGGCCGGCTGGTCCTCGGGCGCCGCCGCGCCGGGCGGGATCGGCGCCGCGTCGCGCGCCTCGGCGAGGAGCGCGGGCAGCCGCGGCATCGCCGCGAAGAGCTCGGCATAGCGCTCGATGACGAAATAGGTCGGTTGCAGATCGTCGATGAAGTAGTCGCTGCGCAGCACCCGGCGGGGATCGAAGCGCAGCCGCCGCGGCGTCGCCGCGGTGGTGGCGTGCACCGTCTCGGCCGAGGAGCTCAGGATGCCGGCGCCATAGGCGCGGATCTGGCCCGCCTCGCGGATGAGGCCGAACTCGACCATGTGCCAGTAGAGCCGGGCGAGCGGCTTCAGCGCGCCGAGCCGCGCCGCGACCTCGCCCATCCGGCCATAGGCTTCCAGGAAATCGGCGAAGTCGGGCTGGGTCAGCAGCGGCACGTGGCCGAAGGCGTCGTGGAAGATGTCGGGCTCGACCACGTAGTCGAGCTCCTCGGGCCGGCGGATCCAGCGCGTCACCGGGAAGCGCCTCGCGGCGAGATGGGCGAAGAAGGCGGCGTCGGGGATGAGCCCCGGCACCGCGACCAGCGTCCAGCCGGTGGCGGCCCGGAGCCGGCCGGAGGTCAGGGCGAAATCGGGGATGCCGGCGGCGAAGTCGAGCTGCGCCAGGCCGTTGCGATAGGCCGCCGCGGCATGCCGCGGCAGCAGCCCTGCCTGGCGGGCCTGGAGCGTGCGCCAGGTGGCGTGGTCGGCCTCGGTGTAGTCGCCCCAGCGCTGCGGCAGGGTGAAGTCCGGCCGGGCCGCGGCATAGTCGCCGCGCAGTCCGGCGGGCAGGTCCCAGAGGCTCCCTTCCATCTCGGCCGCTCCCCGTATCGCAGCAAGAATGCCGCAAGGGCCGGAGGGGTTTTCGGCGATTTTTGGTCCGCTCCGGGTTAGGCTTGGAGGAAATCACCAAAGAGTAGCCCAGCCATGGCGAAATCCGCCATCGACCTCGATGCCATCGACCGCCGCATCCTGCGCGCGCTGCAACGCGACGGCCGCCTGCCGGTGGTGGCGCTGGCCGAGCAGGTGGGGCTGTCGCCGACGCCCTGCCAGCGCCGCCTGCGGCGGCTGGAGGAGGCCGGGGTCATCACCCGCTACGCGGCGCTGCTCGATCCCGCGCGCCTCGGCCTGCCGTTGCAGGCCTTCGTCATGGTCGCGCTCGAGAGCCATGCCGAGGAGGTGGTGGCGCGCTTCCACAAGGCGCTGGCCGAGCGGCCGGAGGTGCTCGCCGCCTATGCGATGAGCGGCGAGATGGACTACCTGCTGCACGTCCTGGCGGCGGATTTCGAGGCCTATGCCGAATTCGCCCTGAAGGCGCTGCTGCGGATGCCCGGCGTGAAGGAGACCCGCAGCTCCTTCGTGCTCACCGCCCTGAAGCCGCCGGGCGACGTGCCGGTGTAGCGGCGGCCGGCGGGGCGGTGCGGGCCGTGCCGGCGCGGCGCGCTGCGGCGTCAGCCGCCGGCGACGTGCACGCCCGGGCGGCGCCCGGCATTCCACCGGCCGTCGATCGCCCGTTCGATCTGCGCCGCGAGCTGCAGCAGCAACCCGTCATTGGCCTGGCGCGCCTGCGCCTGGATGCCGAGCGGCAGGCCGTTCTCCTGCGCCGCGAGCGGCAGGGAGATGGCCGGGATCCCGCACAGATTGGCCAGCGGCGTGTAGGCGAACTGGCGCCAGAGAGTGCCGAACCAGTCCTGCACCGAGGGGTTGTCGCTGGTCGTCAGGTATTCGGTGGTGCCGGAGAGGGGCGTCGGCAGGGCGGTGATCGGGGTCAGGATGATGTCCCAATCCTCGAAGAAGGCGCCGAACCCGCGCGAGGTGGTGTTGAACACCGCCTGCATCTGCGCCCGCTCGGTGTAGGACATGCCGATCCCGGCTTCCCAGATCCTGATGTTGATCGGCTCGATCAGGCCCTCGGGCGGCCGGTCGAGCCCGCGCGGCGCCAGGAGGTTGGCGATGGTCTGCGCGAAATTGCTGATGTAGCAGCGCGTCTGCGCCGCGAAGGCGGCACGGAAGTCGATGGCGGGCAGCGCCCAGTCCACCCTGTGGCCCAGGCCTTCGAGGAAGCGGCCGACCCGCTCCAGCTCCGCCACGAAATGCGGGGTGGCGCGGTAATCGCCCCATTCATGCGACAGCGCGATGCGCAGCCGGGGCGGATCGCGCTGGATGAGCGCGGCATAGGGCTCGGCCGCGGTCCAGTAGGGCATGAACTCGCCCGGCGCGCCGCCGCGGCAGGCATCGACGAACACCGCCGTGTCGCGCACGCTGCGGCTGTGGCAGCCCTGGATGGAGACCAGCCCCGTGAGGTCCGAGGCGGCGGGCGCGATGGAGAAGACGCCGCGCGACACCTTCAGCCCGATATTGCCGCAGGCCCCGGCCGGGATGCGGATGGAGCCGCCGCCATCCGTGGCGTGCGAGATCGGCAGCACCCCGGCCGCCACCATGGCCGCCGTGCCGGCGGAGGAGCCGTTGGTGGTGTAGTCCGCGTTCCACGGGTTGCGCGTGACATAGACGGCGGGATTGTCGGCGGCGCTGCAGCAGCCGAATTCGGGCGTGGTGCTGCGGCCGAGGATGTTCAGCCCGGCCTCGCGGATCCGCCCCGTCAGGTGGCTGTCCGCCGCGGCGCGGTTGCCCCGCATGAACAGCGAGCCCATCTCCTGCAGCCGCCCCCTGAGGGTCGGGCCGAGATCCTTCATCAGGTAGGGGACCCCGGCGAAGGCGCCATCGGGGTTCATGCCGTCCCGCAAGGGATCGGCGACGACATCCTCGAAGACCTCGACGACGGCGCTGAGGACCGGGTTGGTCCTGGCGATGCCGGCGGCGGCCTGGGCCGCCAGCTCGGCCGGCGTCACCTGCCCGTCGCGGACCAGGGCCGCCAGCCCCACGGCATCCTGTCCCGCCCACTCGTCCCAGCTCATCGCCAATGTCATGTCGCGCGCCTGCCTCGATTGAAGGTCGAGCCTAGAGCGTGATCGCCTCGGGTGGAATCACCGAAGGCGCGCGACACGCGATCCAACAGGGGGATGGTCGGGCCTCTCGAACCGCGTCGAGGGGCGGGCCGCGCCGGACGGCAGCGGGCCTCATCCGCAACGATGCGGGCGACGGGCTGGCCGTGGCCCCGGAATGGCCCGATCCTGCGCAGGGCGGCCGGCGCCTGTCCGGAGATCGCCGTCGAGCAGCAAGGACCACGACATGACCACGCGTGCCATGGCAGAGTTCGTCGCGCAGCTGCGCTTCGAGGCGCTCCCGGAGGCGGTGCGGCGTCAGGCGTGCCGCCTCGTGCTCGATGCGGTGGGCTGCGCCGTCTCGGCCTGGACGGAGGATGCCGGCAAGGCCCGCATCGCCGGCGCGGTCGCGGCGATGTACCCGGCATCGGCGGGGGCGGAGGGCGCCGGCGTGATCGGGGTGGCGGGCCAGCCTGCGCAGCCCGCCTTCGCGGCGCTGGCCAACGGCATCCTGGTGAACGCCGCCGACAACGACGACACGCATAAGCGCGCGCTGCTGCATGCCGGCTCCGTGGTGGTTCCGGTGGCGCTCGCCATGGCGCAGGCGGGCGGGCTGGACGGCCGGCGCTGCCTCGCCGCCCTGGTGGCCGGCTACGAGGTGGCCGTGCGCGTCGGCATGGCGGTGATGCCGACGCATTACCGCTTCTGGCATTCCACGGCGACCAACGGAACCTTCGGCGCCGCCGCGGCGGCGGCGCATGCGCTCGGCCTCGATGCCGATGGCGTGCAGCGCGCCCTGGGCCTGGCCGGCACGCAGGCGGCCGGGCTCAACACCTTCTTCGAATCCGGCGACATGACCAAGAGCCTGCATCCGGGCAAGGCGGCGTTGAACGGCATCCTCTCCGCCCAGCTCGCCGGGCTCGGCATGACCAGCCCGCCGAACATGCTGGAGCATCCGAAAGGCTATCTGAACGCCTTCTCGCTGGAGCCCGACGCCGCGGCGCTGACCCGGGGGCTCGGCACGGAATGGGAGATCCTGCAGAACGGCTTCAAGTCCTTCCCCTCCATCCTCGCCAGCCATTCGCCGATCCAGGCGACGCTCGCCCTGGTGCGCCGGCATGCGATCGACCCGGCGCGGATCGCGCGCATCACCAACGAGACCTACAACACGGTGCTGAGCCATTTCTCGAGCAAGGAGGTCGGCTCGGTGATGGCGGCGCGGATCTCGGTCCCCTACTGCATCGCCGTCGCCGCGGTGGACGGGGCCTTGACCCAGGCGCAGTTCGACCCGGCCCGGATCAACGACCCCCTGGTGCGCCGGGTGCTCGCACGCACCGAGGTGATCGCGGATGCGGCGCTGAATGCGCGCTACCCGGCCGAGTTCCCGGCCCGCGTGACGATCACGCTGGAGGACGGGCCGTCCTTCACCGAGACGGTGCTGCTGCCGAAGGGCGACCCCGGCCAGCCGCTCAGCGATGCCGAGCTGGAGGCGAAGTTCCGCGACAATTGCGCGGCCAGCCTGACGCCGGAGCGCACCGCGCAGCTGCAGGCCGCGATCCAGGGCCTGCCGGAGGCCGGCTCGCTGCGCGCCTTGACCGGGTTGCTAACCTTCTCGGGCGGTTGACCAGGATCCGGCGAGGGAGCCAGCATCGAGCCCTCGCGCGCGGGCCAAGGGGAGGCCAGGGGGAGGCCAAGGGGGAGGGAACAGGGATGTGCGACCCATCGCCGCCACGGGGCCAGGGATGGCGCGGCTGGATGTCCCTGCCGCCGCCGCGCATCGGCTCGCCGGCCGGGCCCTGGATCGATCTCTCGCATCCCTTCTCGCCCGACATGCCGCGCGTGCCGGTCTTCCGGCCCCTGCATCTGGAGCGGTTGAAATGCCTGCCGGCCGATCCGCTGAACGTCACCGCCTTCAGCATGGTGGTGCATACCGGCACGCATCTGGATGCGCCGTTCCATTTCTACAATGACGGCCCGGCCTTCGACGCCATCCCCCTGGAGCGGCTGCATGGCGGCGGCGTGGTGTGGCGGCTGGACCTGCCGCCCGACAGCCTGATCGAGCCGGATCATCTGGCGGCGGCGCGGCCGCTGCTGCAGCCGGGCGACATCCTGGCGCTCGACACCGGCTGGTCGGAGCGGGTGGGCACGGAAAGCTACGACCGTCACCCCTGCCTCTCGGAGGCGGCGGCGGAATGGCTGGTGGCGCGCCGGCCGAAGCTGCTCGCCTGCGATTTCGCAACGCCGGACCTGCCGGTCGGCCGCAGGCCGGCCGGGGAGTTCGACTATCCCATCCATCGCCGGCTGCTGCGCGACGGCGTGCTGATCTGCGAGCATCTGCGCAGCCCGCGGGCGCTGGCCGGCGGACGGGTGGAGTTCGTCTTCGGCGCGCTCTCCCTCGTCGGCGCGGACGGGGCGCCGGCGCGGGTGCTGGCGCGGCGGGTGGAGCCTGGGAGCGTGATCGCCTGAGGTGGAAACACCGAAGGCGTGGATCACGCGACCAAACAACACGCTGGACCATGCTCCGTTGGAACCGCCGGCGCGCGTGACGAGGCGCGCACCACGACAAGGCGGCGCATGCCGCCTGGACGCATGCGAAGGCGGCCTGCACCGGGCGAGGAGGGACCACCGGCCCGGCGCCGCGCGGTTCCGGCGAACCCGGCGCCCGGCCGCGTCGTTGGGCCTGGAGGCGCGGAGAGGCCCCATGGCAGCGAAACCGAAGACGGGCGACAAGGTGACGTGGGATACGTCCCAGGGCCGGGCGGAAGGGGTCGTGGAGAAGACCGTCACCCGGACGACCCGGATCAAGGGCCATGTGGCGAAGGCCACGCAGGACGAGCCGCAGGTGGTCGTCAAGAGCACGACATCGGGGAAGCGGGCCGTCCACAAGCCCGAAGCGTTGAAGAAAGCCTAGAGCAGATCCCGTCCGAGTGGAAAGACGCGAGCGGGTGAAAATACCCTGGCGGCGGCCGTCGGCGCCGGTCCTTGCTTCCGGGGGCGATCCTGAAAGGTGGCGCGGCATGCCGATAGCAGCGGACCGCATCCGCCTCCTGAACCAGGCGGAGATCCGCGCCGGCGGCCGCTATGTCTTGTACCTGATGCAGCAGTCATGTCGGTCGCGCGGCAACCCCGCGCTCGAGCTGGCGGTGGAGGAGGCGAACCGGCTGAACCTGCCGGTGCTGGCCTGCTTCGGGCTGCTCGACGGCGCGGGCGGCTTTCCCTCGGCCAATGCCCGGCACTACGCCTTCCTGCTGGAGGGCCTCGCCGAGGTGGCGCGGCGCCTGGCCGGGCGCGGCATCGGCTTCGTCATGCGCAAGGGGTCGCCGGCCGAGGTGGCGATCGACCTGTCGCGGCACGCCGCGCTGCTGGTGCTCGACCGCGGCTACCTGGCGATCCAGAAGCGCTGGTATGCCGATATCGCGCGCCAGGCCAGGCTGCGGGTCGTGCAGGTCGAAGGCGACGTGGTGGTGCCGGTGGAGACGGCATCCGGCAAGCATGAATACGCCGCGCGCAGCCTGCGCCCGAAGCTCGGCCGCCGCATGGAGGATTTCCTGCAGCCGCTGGCCGAGGGCGAGGTCCGGTGCCGGGCCGACGGGCTGGAGCCGCGGGGCATCGACGCCGCCGATCCCGCGGCGGTGCTGGGGGGCATGACGCTCGACCGCTCGGTGCCCCAGGTCCGGCGCTTCCAGGGCGGCGAGGCCGCGGCGCGGCGCCGGCTGGCGGCCTATCTCGCCGGCGGCTTCCATGGCTATGGCAGCCATCGCGGCCGGCCGGAGGCGGGCGCGGCCTCGCATATGAGCCCCTATCTGCATTTCGGCCAGATCTCGCCGGTGGATCTCGTCCTTGCCGTGCGGGCCGCGAGGGGCGGCACGGCGGAGGACAAGGCCGCCTTCGCCGAGGAGGTGGTCGTGCGGCGCGAGCTGGCCATGAACCACGTCCATTACACGGAGCATTACGACCGCTACGAGGGCGCCGTGCCGGCCTGGGCGCGCAAGACCCTCGCCGAGCATGCGGATGATCGGCGCCCGCACCGCTACGGCGACGACGAGCTGATCGAGGGGCGCACGCACGACCATTACTGGAACGTCGCCATGGGCGAGATGCGCGACACGGGCTACATGCACAACCACCTGCGCATGTACTGGGGCAAGAAGATCCTGGAATGGTCCGCCACGCCGGAGGAGGGCTTCGAGCGCACCCTGCGTCTCAACAACCGCTTCTTCCTGGATGGCCGGGACCCGAACTCCTTCACCAACGTGGCCTGGATCTACGGCCTGCACGACCGGCCCTGGGCCCGGCGGCCGATCTTCGGGACCGTTCGCTACCAGAGCGAGAATTCCCTCCGGAAGATCGATGCCAAGGCCTATGAGGCCATGGTCCGGACGCTCTGCCAGGCCGAGGGGAGGGGCGGGCCGCTCCCCGGTTGATCCCTCTCCGGGCGCTCGGCCCTGCGGGCGGCGGGTCGGAACCTCCTGCGACGGGTATCACCCCCCGGCGGCCGGCGCCGCCTCGGGCAGATGGTCGCGGCCGCGCGGGAACTGCACCACCACCAGCTCCAGCCCATCCGCCGCCGCCTGCGCGGCGAAGGCCGGCTCGTCCGGGCCGACGAAGGCGCAGGACAGCGGCCGCAGGGCGCTGCCATCGGGGCGCGCCAGGCCGCCGCGCGTCACCACCCAGAACTGCCCATCGCCGCTGGCCGGGTCCGGGCCGGTGACCGCCGCGCCCGCCGGCAGCCGATAGCGCCAGGCCGAGAGGCCGTCGGCCGCCGCCGGCAGCAGCGGCTCGACCGCGATCCGGGCTGGGATGGGGGCCGGGATGGGGGCCGCCTCGGCGACCGCCTCGCGGAACCGGCGCCGGACGCCGCGGAGCTCGGCCCGCGCCGCCGGCAGGTAGCGGGCGCCGCGGTCATAGCCGTTGCGCAGGGTCAGGTAGTGCAGCCCCGCCTGCCCCGCCGTGATCGGCCCATAGGCGCTGTAGGCATTGCTGTAGTGCACGGCGAGGGGCTGCAAGGCGTGCGTGCCGAGCCGGCCGCTGCCGGCCACCACGATCTGGAACTGGTTGGCCTCGTGGAAATGCGCCTGCACCACCGAGCCCGCCGGCTGCTCCACCAGGAAGGCCATCGGATAGACGGCCTCGGCCCCCGGCAGGGCCGCGCCATCCGGCGCGGCGTTGTACCGGTTGCCGCCGATATAGGTGGTGAGGAAGGCCGATACGCCGTTGGACACGATCGGCCGGCGGCTGCCCCTGGCGGCGTCGCCGGATGCCAGTATCGCCATCTCCATCCCTCCCGTCCCCGCGGTGCCCGCCAGCCCTGGCAGGCCGGCAGGGGCCTTTTCCGAGGGGCCATCCTGGCGCAGCGCCGGCCAGGGGGAAATGGCCTCCTACTAGAGTAGATCCTGTCCGGATGACCTCATCCGGACAGGTGAAGATGCTCGTGAAAACAATAGCCTGGGGCACTTCTCCTGAACCGGTGTTCAGGGGAAGTGCCCTGGGCGCGGGACGGCGAAACCGTGCTGCGCCCGGTCTCAGGTCCGGATCATCGGGCAGCCGCCCTCGGAGAGCGGGCGGAACGCCTCGGCTGCCGGGATGGTGGAGACGAGCCTGAACAGGTCCCCCGCGCCGCGGCTTTCCTCCGGCGCCTTCGACTGGAACAGGTGGACCGGCACGATCATCTGGCCGTCCTCGCGGATCCTGCCCGCGCCGAAGGCATCGTCGTCGGTCGGCCTCGCCTTCATGGCGGCGACCGTCGCCTGGCCCGACCGCTTCGCCTCGGCGAAGCCCATGCCCCGCGCCGTCGTCAGGTAGTGCCGCACCAGCGCATAGGCCCCCGCATGCAGGGTGTTCGGGATGACCCCCGCGGCGAGCTGCGGCTTGAGGCGCGTGTGGAAGGCGCGCGTGCGCTCGGTCAGGTCCCAGTAGAAGCTCTCCGTCAGCAGCAGCCCCTGCGCCACCGGCAGGCCCACCGCGGCGACATCGGTGATGAAGGCGCCGAGGCCGACGAGGCGGGTGCCGCGCCGCGTCACGCCGAACTCCTTCGCCTGCTTCAGGCAATTGATGAGGTCGGAGCCGGAATTGGCCAGCGCCACCACCTTGGCCCGGCTGGCCTGGGCTTGCAGCAGGAAGGAGGCGAAATCCGTCGTCCCCGGGAAGGGATGCGCCACCGAGCCCAGCACCCGCCCGCCGGCGGCCTGCACGAAGCGCGCGGCGTCGTCGCGCAGCGCATGGCCATAGGCATAGTCCGCGGCGAGGAAGAACCAGCTCTCGCCGCCGTCCCCGACCACGGCGGTTGCCGTGGCATGGCTCATCGCCCAGGTGTCGAGCGGGCCGTGCACCAGGTTCGGCGAGCACTGCGCCCCGGTCAGGACCGAGGACAGGGCGCCGCTGTTCAGGTGCACCTTGTCCTTCTCCTTCGCCACGGTGTTGGCGGCGAGCGCCACCGCGGTGTTGCCCACCTGGCAGATCGCATCCACGCCGCCGCGGTCGAACCACTCGCGCACGATGCTGCTGGCGACGTCCGGCTTGTTCTGGTGATCGGCGACGACCACCTCGACGACGGCGCCGGGATTGGCGGCGGTGAACTCCGCCACGGCCTGGCGGACGCAGGCCGTGCCCGTCGGGCCCTCGACATCCCGGTAGGGGCCCGACATGTCGGTGAGCGCGCCGAGGCGGATCGTGGTGTCGCGGGCGGTCTGCGCCCGGGCCATGGGCCCGGCCGGCAGGCAGGCGACCGCGGCTGCCGTGAGCAGGCCACGTCGGTCAAGCGTCATTCTGGTCTCCCATGTCTCGTCGCGGCCCTCGCCGCGCGGCATCGCCGCGGCGGCTGGGCATGAGCCGCGACCCGAATCCCCGGTGTCAGCCGGCCCGTCCCACCGACCAGCTCTCGCGGCGGTTCAGCGTCTCCGGGTCGAAGCCGGCGATGCGCTTGTAGCCCGCGATGGTCGCCTCCAGCTCGGCGCGCGGCACCACCGCCGCGAGATCGGTGAAGCCCTCCGGCGCCCGGGCATGCACCAGGTCCATCACCCGGTCCGGCCCGTCGCCGCGATTGGCCTCGACCACCGCCGCGGTGGCCGGCCGGCGCACCGCCTCATAGGCGGCGAGCGCCGCCGGGATGTCGGGCTGCGTCGCCAGTTGCAGCGCCAGGAAGCGGGCATCGAGGATGGCCTGGGAGGCGCCGTTCGAGCCGATCGGGTACATCGGATGCGCCGCGTCGCCGAGCAGCGTCACCCGGCCCCGGCTCCACCAGGGCAGCGGGTCGCGGTCGACCATGGGGAATTCGTAGACCGCCTCGGCGGCGCGGATCAGCCCCGGCACGTCCAGCCAGTCGAAGCGCCAATCGGCGAAGATCGGCAGGAAATCCTCCACCTGGCCCGGCCGGTTCCAGTCCTCCCGCGCCCAGGGCGTGTCGGTCGGGAAGCGCTGCTCGGCGATCCAGTTGACCAGCAGCCTGCCATCCGGCGCGGCGCCGATCGGGTAGCAGACGAATTTCGTGTCGCGGTGCCCGGCCTGCACCATGGAGGCGCCGGTGAGGAAGGGCGGCGCCCAGCTCACCGCCCGCCAGAGCAGCGCGCCGTTCCATTTCGGCGGTCCCTCGGCGGGGAAGAAGGCCGCGCGGACGGCGGAATGGATGCCGTCGGCGGCGATCAGCAGCGCGCCGCGCGCCGTGCCGCCATCGGCGAAGCGGGCGGTGACGCCGGCCGCGTCCTGCTCGACGCCGATGAGGCGCCGCCCGGCCTGCACCCGGTCCGCGCCGAGCCGCGCCCGCGCCGCCTCCCAGAGCAGCATCTGCAGCCGGCCGCGATGGATCGAGTATTGCGGCCAGCGATAGCCGGCGGCGAGGCCGCGCGGCTCGGCCCAGATGGTCTGGCCGAAGCGGTTGGCGTAGCGGAACTCGCGCGTGGCGATGCCGGTCGCGGCCAGCGCCTCGCCGAGGCCGAGCTCGGTCAGCTCGCGCACCGCATGCGGCTGCAGGTTGATGCCGACGCCGAGCGGCCGGATCTCGGCGGCGCTCTCGAACAGCTGCGCCTCGATCCCCGCCGCCTGCAGCGCCAGCGCCGCGGTCAGCCCGCCGATGCCGCCGCCGATGATGATCGCCCGCATGCCGCCCCTCCCGCGTCCCGCATCATAGCGGCGGCGGCGCCTCGCCGCCCAGCAGGCGCCGCACCGCGGCGACGAAATCGGCGACCGCCTGGCGATGCGCCCGGTCGGTCTCGGGCGGGACATGCGGCGCCTGCGGGAAGGCGCCGAGCGTGATCACGGCCAGCCGCTCCGCCGGCAGGATGTCGATGCGCTGGCCGGCGAAGCCGAGCGCCGAGATCAGCCCCTCGCCGAGCCACCAGCAATAGCCGTAATGGGTGATGCCGGGCGCGCGCGGCTCCGGCACCGGAAAGCGCGGCGTGGCCATCGCCGCCACCCAGCCCTCGGGCAGGACGCGCCGGCCGGCGATCATGCCGTCCTCCAGGATGAACTGGGCGATGCGGCCGAAGTCGCGCAGCGCCATGCCGGCGCGGCTGCCGCCGATCTCCTGCCCGCCTTCCGATTCCAGCGTGTAGAAGGCCTCGAACTCCATCCCCGCCGGCTGCCAGAGCCGCGCCGAGAGGTAGTCCGCGAGCGGCATCCCGACCGCGCGGGTGAGGCAGGCGCCCAGCACGAAGGTGTCGCCCGAGTTGTAGAGGAAGCGGCTGCCGGGCGCGGCGTCGCGCGGCAGCGCCGCCATCTGCCGCAGCACCCCGCCGGGTTGCCGCGCGGCGAGGGCGCGGCTGTAGCGGTTCACCTCGCTCTCCGGGTCGGCATAGACCTCGGTCCAGCGCAGGCCGGAGGCCATGGTGAGCAGATGCTCCAGCGTCACGCCGTCATAGGCGGTGCCGCGCAGCTCCGGCAGGTGGCGCGTCACCGGCTCCTCGACCGAGGCGATGGCGCCGTCCTGGATCGCCGCGCCGACCAGCACGGCGGTGAGCGACTTCACCGTGGACATGGTGCTCCAGCGATCCGCCTCGCCGAGGCCGAGCCCGTAGCGCTCCAGCCGGACGCGCCCGTCCTGCACCACCAGCAGCCCGGCCAGGCAATTCCGGGCCATGACATCCTCCACCGCCAGCCCGGCCTCGGCCAGCGCCCCGGCGATGTCCGCGCCCCGCGCCCAGGGGCGCGGCGTGCCGCGGCGGACCACGCGATGGGCGAAGAGTTGGTCGACGATGCGATAGGCCCAGGGCTGCAAAGTCGGCGGGTAGAGCAGGAAATCGCCGGGCGGCGGCAGGCAGGCGGCGGGCAGGGCAGGGGGCAGGGAAGGAGGCAGGGCAGGGGGCAAGCGTCGGATCTCCGGGGGGCAGTCCGGCATCCTGCCCCCGCCGGGCCTGCCTGTCATCGAACCGGGCCTGCGCGCCGCGCCCGCCTGGGGCAGGATGGCCCCGCCGGAGCCAGGGGGCCGGATGCCCTCGCCAGGGTCCTGCTGGCGAAGTCCCGCGGGCGTCGCCAGCAGGCCATCAGGGACGCATTGCGCATGGACAGCCTGGCCCGTCACCTCCTCGCCCTGCACCGCCGCGGCCTGTTGCGCGGCGCCCTCGGCCTCGCCGCGCTCGGCGCCCTGCCGCCGGCGCGCGCCCAGCCGGCGGGCGGCGGCGCGGCGCTGTTCCGCCTCGGCGTCGCCAGCGGCGATCCCTGGCCGGACGGCATGGTGCTCTGGACCCGCCTCGCCCCGGAGCCGCTGGCGCCGCTCGGCGGCATGCCGGCGGCGCCGGTCGAGGTCGGCTGGGAGGTGGCGGAGGAGGAGCGCTTCGCCCGCATCGCCGCAAGCGGCACTGCCCTGGCCCGGCCGGAGGGCGGCTTCGCGGTGCATGCCGAGGTCGCCGGCCTGCAACCCGGCCGGCCCTATTGGTACCGCTTCCGCGCCGGCGGCGAGGCCAGCCCGGTCGGCCGCACCCGCACCGCGCCGGCGCCGGGCGCGATGCCGGCGCGGCTGCGCGTCCTCAATGCCGGCTGCCAGCATCTGGAGCATGGCTGGTTCACCGCCTGGCGGCATGCCGCCGAGGAGGAGGCGATCGACCTCGTCTTCCATTATGGCGACTTCATCTACGAGCAGGCGGGCCGGCAGCCCGGCCAGGGCGGCTGGGGGCCGCCGCCGGTGCGCCAGCATGCCGGCGGCGAGGCCATGACGCTCGAGGCGTATCGCCGCCGCTACGCCCAGTACCGGCTGGACCCCGACCTGCAGGCGGCGCAGGCGGCGCATCCCTTCCTCTGCAGCTTCGACGACCACGAGGTGGACAACAACTGGGCCGGCCCCGTCAGCGAGGAGGATGGCGGCGCCCGCCATCCCGTCGCCGTGCCGCCGGAGGTCTTCGCCCTGCGCAAGGCCGCCGCCTTCCAGGCCTGGTACGAGGCCATGCCGGTGCGCCGCGCCCTGCTGCCGCGCGGGCCGGAGATCACCGCCTTCCGCCGGCTGCGCTTCGGGCGGCTGCTGGAGGTGCATGTGCTCGACACCCGCAGCTTCCGCGACGACCAGCCCTGCGGCGACGGCAGCGGCCCGCCCTGCGCCGCGGTGGCGCGGCCGGAGGCGCAGATGCTCGGCCCGGGGCAGGAGGCCTGGCTGCTCGACGGGATGGCGGCGTCGGGCGCGCGCTGGCAGGTGCTGGCGCAGCAGGTGATGATGATGCGCCGCGAATTGCCGCAGGGCCGCCTCTCGATGGACAAGTGGGACGGCTATCCCGCCGCCCGCGCCCGGGTGCTGGAGGGGCTGGCGGCGCGCGGGATCGGCCGGGCGGTGGTCCTCAGCGGCGATGTCCACAATGCCTGGGCCGGGCAGCTCCACCGCGATCCGCTGGACCCGGCGAGCCCGGTGCTCGCCACCGAGTTCACCGGCACCAGCATCACCAGCGAGGGGGACGGCGCGGAGATCCAGCCCTCGACGCCCGAGATCCTGCGGCGCAACCCGCATGTCGCCTTCTTCAACGACCGCCGCGGCTACACCCTGCACGAGGTGACGCCGGACCGCTTCGAGGCCTGCTTCCGCGCCGTGGCGCGGGTGAGCCGGCCCGGCGCGCCACGCGAGGATCGTGGCCGCTTCCTGCTGGAGGCCGGGCGGCCCGACCGGCTGCTGCGGGCGTGACGGGCGCGGGCCGGGACGCTGCCGGCGCGGCGGGGCGTTTCCGCCCCGCGCCGATCCGCTCTACCCTGCGCCGGACGGATCGGGAGGAAGGGCGCATGGCACGCATCGGCTTCGTCGGCTTGGGCAACATGGGCGGGCCGATGGCGCGCAACCTGCTGCGGGCGGGGCATGCCGTCGCCGGCTACGACCTGGTCCCGGCGGCGCTCGAGGCCTTCGCCGGCGCGGGCGGCCAGGCCGCCGGCAGCGCCGCCGAGGCCGCCGCCGGCGCCGCGTTCGTCGTCACCATGCTGCCGGCCGGGCGGCATGTGCGCGAGGCCTGGCTCGGCGCCGGCGGCCTGGCGGCGGCGAGCGCGCCCGGGGCGGTGCTGATCGACTGCTCGACCATCGACGTGGCGACGGCGCGCGAGGTCGCCGCCGGCGCGGGCAAGCCGATGCTGGATGCGCCGGTCTCGGGCGGCACCATGGGGGCGGAGGCGGCGACGCTCACCTTCATGGTGGGCGGGCCGGCGCCGGCCTATGCCGCGGCGCTGCCGATCCTGCAGGCGATGGGCCGGACCATCGTGCATTGCGGCGAGGCCGGCGCCGGCCAGGCGGCCAAGGTCTGCAACAACATGATGCTGGCGGCGAACATGATCGTCACCGCCGAGGCCTTCGTGCTGGCCGAGAAGCTCGGCCTGACGCATCAGGCGCTGTTCGACGTCGCCAGCAAGTCCTCCGGCCAGTCCTGGGCGCTGACCTCCTATTGCCCGGTGCCGGGGCCGGTGCCGAACAGCCCGGCCAACCGCGACTACCGGCCGGGCTTCGCCGCCGCCCTGATGCTGAAGGATCTCGGCCTGTCGCAGGAGGCCGCGGCGACGGCCGGTGCCACGACGCCGCTCGGCGCCGAGGCGTTGGCGCTGTACCGGCGCTTCGTCGAGGCGGGCGGCGGGGATGTGGATTTCTCCGGCATCATCCGTCTGCTCCGCGAAGGCTGAGCCGGTCTTCCGTCACGGATGGAAAACGCATCATCCATGAGGTAACCTGCGGACGCCTTTGCGGCAGCCTGCACCCGGGCGCGATGATCGTCCCAGCCGTCCTCCGCGGCGCTGGGCAGGGATCGCGCCGGTGCGCTCCGGCGCGGGGGCGCCCCTGACCGGATGCCTCCCCATTCGGTCCAGCCTGGTTGCCTATGGTCCCTTCTGCCGTGCCCAGCCTCACCGCCCTTGCCGACACCCTCGGCCTGGTGCCGGTCCCGACCCTCCTGCTGGAGCGGCCGGGGCTGCGCTTGCTGCTCGGCAACGGGGAGGCCGCCGCGCTGCTCGGCTGCCCCCCCGAGCATCTGGCCGCGGCCTGGGCGGCGGTGCTCGGCGGCGCCGAGGGCGGGGCCCTGGCCCAGCGCCTGGCCGGCATCGCCGGGGATGGCCGGACCGAGGTGTTCGACGCGCCTTTCGTCCTCGCCGGGGCCAGGACCCGGGCGGTGCTGGTCCATGCCCGCGAGATCACGCTCGAGGGCCGGCGGCTGCTCTCGGTCGGGCTGACCGACATCACCCGGCAGCAGCGGGCGGAGGCGCGGCTGGCCCGGGTGCAGCGGCGGCTGGACGCGGCGCTGGCCGGGGCCGAGCTCGGCGCCTGGCACCGCAACCTGCGCACCGAGCTGATCGAGGTCTCGGCACGCTGGTGCGCCATGCTCGGCCTGCCGCCCATGCACACCCTGCCGGTGCCGGCCTGGCGCAAGCTGGTGCATCCCGCCGACCGGGCGGTGCTGCAGGACCATGCCGAGGCCATCCTGACCGGCGAGATCGACCGCTACGAGCTCGTGCTGCGCCTGCAGCACGTGGATGGGCGCTACATCCCGGTCCTGAGCCGCGGCGTCGTCATCGAGCGCGACCCGGCGGGGCGGCCGCTGGTGATGACCGGCACGCATCACGACCTCACGGTGCTGCACGCCTCGGAGGCGGCCCGGGTCGAGAGCGAGCGGGAGGCGCGGCGCCGGCTGGCCGAGCTCGAGACCCTCTATCACTTCGCTCCGCTCGGCCTCGCGCAATTCGACCGCTCGCTCCGCTTCGTGCGCATCAACGAGGCCCTGGCCGAGATCAACGGCTTCCCGGTCGAGGCGCATATCGGCCGGGTGGTCTGGGACCTGGTCCCGGACCTGCAGGCGGCGGCGGAGCCCTTGATGCGGCGGGTGCTGGACCGCGGCGAGACCATCACCGGCATCGAGTTCATCGGCGAGACCGCGAAGGCGCCCGGGGTCAAGCGCGACTGGGTGGAGCAGTTCTACCCGCTGCGCGACCCGGAGACGCAGGAGGTCATCGGCCTCGGCATCGTCTGCGAGGAGGTGACGGAGCGCAAGCGGGCCGAGCGGACGCGCGAGCTGCTGCTGCGCGAGCTGGATCACCGGGTGAAGAACCTGTTCGCGGTGATGGGCGGGCTGGTCGCCTTCAGCGCCCGCGAGGCGGCCTCGCCGCAGGCGATGTGCGAGGCGCTGCTCGGGCGGATCGAGGCGCTGGCGCAGGCGCACGACCTGGTCCGCCCGGCGATCGCCGGCGCCGCCGGCGATATCCGCTCGACGACGCTCGCCGCCCTGGTCCACGCCCTGCTGGCGCCCTTCCGGGCGGCGGGGGAGCAGGCGGCGGGGCGGCTTCGCCTGGAGGGGCCGGAGATCCCGCTGGGGCCGGCCGCGGCCCCGCCGATCGCGCTCGCGCTGCACGAGCTGGCGACCAACGCCGCGAAATACGGGGCGCTGTCGCGCACGGGCGGCCTGGTGCTGATCGAGTGGGGGATCGAGGCGCCGAGCCTCGGGCTGCGCTGGTCGGAGCGCGGCGGCCCGGCCGTGGTGCAGCCGGCCCGTCGTGGCTTCGGTCATCGCCTCGTCGCGCAGAGCGCGGCGCAGCTCGGCGGCACGGCGGAGTTCCGCTGGGCGCCGGAGGGGCTGACGGTCGAGCTGCGCCTGCCGCTCCAGCGGCTCACCGGCTGAGGGTTGATCGCCGGCGGCTGGTGCGCCGACAGGCCGGTGCCATACGAACGGCCGTTGCCGGTGACCCATCAACGGCCCCCATGGGCGGTCCCCTTGGCGCCGGGCGCAACCCTCCGGCCGGACCGTCGTCCGGCCGGGTCAGCCCCGCGGCAGCCTGCCGGCGTCGCGCCGCTGCTCATAGGCCTTGGCGTGCAGATAGGCGGCCTCGTGCAGCTCGTGCGGCACGCCGGCCGCCCGCGCGGCCTCGAGCAGGAAGCCGAGGATGTGGTCGGCCTCGATCCGCCCGCCCGCCTCCAGGTCGCGCAGCATGGAGGTGGCGTAGCTGCCCTTCGGATCGGCGAAGAGGGCGCGGAATTCCGCCAGGAAGGCCTCGGGCATCGGATGCCCGTTGGCGGCGGCGATGGCGGCGTTGCGCTCCAGCAGCCGGTGCATGACGCCGACGCCGCCGGGCGAGCGCGCGATCTCGCCGGTGTTGGCCCGCAGCAGCACCGTGCCGATGGCGCTGGTGCCGAGATGCACCAGCTTCTCCCACATCCGCTGCAGGATGTCCGGCACCGCGCTCGCCACCATGC
Organism: Roseicella frigidaeris; assembly: GCF_003258945.1. GTDB lineage: Bacteria > Pseudomonadota > Alphaproteobacteria > Acetobacterales > Acetobacteraceae > Paracraurococcus > Paracraurococcus frigidaeris. The sequence goes on from NZ_QLIX01000008.1 coordinate 118,042, forward strand.
CCTCGGCGCGCGCGGCCAGCGCCGCCAGCGCCTCGACCCGCGGGCTCATCCGGCCATCCGTCTCGCCGAAGGTGAGCCAGCGCCAGTCGTTGAGCTGCCGCACCACCCCCTCGGCGGTGAGCGTCGCCTGGATCTTGGCGAGGCCGCCGAGCACCGCGCCGGCGCCGAACTCCGCCTGCAGCCGGGCGATGTGCGACAGGCCGTTCAGCACCGGCAGGATGGCGGTTTGCGGCCCGACCGAGGGGCGGATGGCGGCGATCGCCGCCTCCAGGTCATAGGCCTTGCAGGTGAGCAGGATCAGGTCCCAGCCGCCGCCGCCCTGGCCCGGGGCATGGGTCGCGGCCGGCAGCCGCGCATCGCCGAAGGGGCTCTCGATCACCAGCCCGTCGCGGGCGAGCTGCTCGCGCCGCCGCGGCCGGACCAGATAGGCCGTCTCCGCCCCCGCCTGCTGCAGCCGCCCGCCGAAATAGCCGCCGAGCGCGCCGGCACCGAGCACCAGGATCCGCATCGCCTTCCTCCCTTCGATCGCCCTACCGCCAGCGCCGGTGCATCCAGAGCCACTGCCCCGGATGCTCGCGCACCCAGCCTTCGACGATGCGGTTCAGCAGCGCCGTCGCCGCCTCGACATCCACCCGCCCGCGGGCATCGCGGGGCAGCAGGATGGCCTCGGTCAGCTCCAGCCGGAAGCCGCCATCCGGCTCGCGGATCGCCCGTGCGCCATGCACCGGGCAATCGAAGCGCCGCGCCAGATGCGCGACCAGCGGGTTGGCGGCCGCCGGCCGGCCGAGGAAGGGCACGCGCGGGCCGCGGCCGAAGCGCTGGTCGATCAGCATGCCGACATGCAGCCCCTCGTCGAGCGCCTCCATCATGCGGAGCGGCGCCTCGATCCCGGCCGGGATCAGCCGCCCCATGCTGGTGCTGCGCAGCGCCACGATGTCGCGGGCGATATGGGGGTTGTTCGGGGTGCGGTAGAGCACCGCCGCCGGCAGCCCGTGCCGCGCCGCGGCGATGGCCGGCAGCTCCCAGTTCGCCAGATGCGCGGCGAAGAGCAGGGCGGGCTTGCCGTCCTCGCGCAATTCCAGGAAGCGGGCGGCGACCTCGGGCGCGATGCGGATGCGCCCCGGCCGCGCTGCCTCCAGGTCGAAATCCCAGAGCCGGTCGAGATGCGGGTATTCCGCCGCGGTGCGGCCGAGATTGTCCCAGGCCGCGCGGGCGATCCGGGCATGCTCGGCCGCGGGCAGCTCGGGGAAGGCCTGGCGGATGTTGTCGAGCGCGGTGCGGTGCGCCGGCAGCCAGGGGCCGATGCCGCGGGCGAGGGCGGCGCCGAAGGCCGCCGCGCGATCCGGGCCGAGGAGGCGCATCAGGGCGACGAGGCCGCGCACCGGCAGGGCGAGGGCGGCATCCGCCGCGCGACGCAGGCGGCGGCGCATCGCCGCTACAGGGTGACGAGGATCTTGCCGAAGACGCGCCGGCTCTCCAGCCGCTGCAGCGCCTCGGCGAAGCCCTCGAGCGGCGCCACGGTGTCGAGCACCGGCGTCACCCCCTGCGCCATCCGCGCCAGCCCGTCGCCGATGCGGCGCATCGGGGCGCCGAAGCTGCCGATGATCCGCAATTGCCGCTGGAACAGCATCATCAGGTTGGTCTCGGCGGCGGCGCCGCTGGTCGAGCCGCAGGTCACCAGCCGCCCGCCCATCCGCAGCGAGAGCAGCGAGCCCGCCCAGGTGGCGGCGCCGACATGCTCGAAGACGACATCGACGCCGCGCTTGCGCGTCACCTTGCGGGCCACCGCCTCGAAGCGGTCGGTCGTGTAGTTCACCACGTGGTCGGCGCCGAGCGCCCGGGCCTGGGCGCATTTCTCGTCGGAGCCGGCGGTCGCGATCACCGTGCAGCCGATCGACTTGGCGATCCGCACCGCCGCCGTGCCGATGCCCGAGCCGGCGGCCTGCACCAGCACGGTCTCGCCGGGCTCCAGCCGCGCATTGTCGAAGAGCATGTGCTCGACGGTCGAGAAGGTGATGCCGGCGCAGGCGGCGTCCTCCAGGGCGACGCCCTCCGGCACCGGCACCAGCAGCCGCGCCTCCTGGTTCACCAGCTCCTGCGCGAAGCCGTCGAGGTGGAAGCCCTTCACCCCGCGCACATCCTCGCAGAGATTGTCGCGCCCCTCGCGGCAGGCGCGGCACTGGCCGCAGGTGACGGCGCCATAGGGCACGGCGCGCTGGCCGAGGCGCCAGCCCTCGACGCCCGCGCCGAGCGCCACCACCTCGCCCACCGCCTCGGCGCCGACGGTCAGCGGCAGGCGGCGCTTCGCGAAGGCCATGCCGCGCCAACCCCAGACATCGATGTGGTTGAGCGCGACCGCCCGCATGCGCAGCCGCACCTCGCCCGGCCCGGGCGGCGGCGGCTCGGGGAGATCGACCAGCCGCGTGTCGCGGTCGCCGTAGAGCTGCAGGGCGCGCATGCCGGCTCCTATGCCTGCCGCTTAGGCCTGGGGGGCGGCGCCGAGGACGAGGCAGACATTCTGCCCGCCGAAGCCGAAGCTGTTCGAGAGCACGTGCCGCACCGCCGCCGGCCGCGCCAGGTTCGGCACCACATCGAGCGGGATGGCGGGGTCGGGCACCTCGTGGTTGATGGTCGGCGGCAGCATCCCGTCGCGGATGGCGAGCAGGCTGAACACCGCCTCGATCGCGCCGGCGGCCGAGAGGGTATGGCCGATCATCGACTTGTTGGAGGAGATGGGCGGGCAGGACTCGCCGAAGACGGCGCGCATGCCGAGCGTCTCCATCTTGTCGTTCTCCGGCGTGCCGGTGCCATGCGCGTTGACGTAGTCGATGGCGCCGGGCTCGAGCCCGGCATCGGCGATCGCCGCCCGCATGGCGCCGATGATGGCGCCGCCATCGGGGTTGCTGCGGGTGCGGTGGAAATTGTCCGCCCGCTCGCCGCAGCCCATCACCAGGCCGAGCACCGGGGCGCCGCGCGCCGTCGCCGCCTCCAGGCTCTCCAGCACCAGCGCCGCCGCGCCCTCGCTCATCACGAAGCCCTCGCGGCCCTTCTCGAAGGGGCGGGAGGCGCGCTCCGGCTCGTCGTTGCGGGTGGAGAGGGCCGAGAGCAGGGAGAAGCGGATCAGCGCCTCCGGCTGCACGCTGCCCTCGGCGCCGATGCAGAGCGCCGCCGCCGCCTCGCCGCGCTGGATCGCCTCGACGCCGAGCTGGATGGCCGAGGCGCCGGTGGCGCAGGCGGTGGTGATCTCGAGCGGCGCGCCAAGGGTGCCGAAGCGCGCCGCCAGCCGCTCGCCGATGCCGCCGAAGAGGCATTGCTCGTGCAGCGCCCGCTGCCCCGTCGCCGCGGCGGCCAGCGCCGGGTAGCGGGGCGGTTCCGCGGACGCCGCCAGGGCCTGCCGGGCCAGGGCGAGCCGATGCGGCCATTCCACCTCGACCGGCGGCATGCCGAGGCAGAGCGGGCCAGGGAAGCGACCTTGGCCGGGGAGGCCGGCGCCGGCGATCGCCTCCGCCGCCGCCAGGACGGCCATGCGCTCGACCCGGACCGGCGAGGTCAGGACCTCGCCCGCCGCATCCTCGGGCAGCGTCACCTGGCCGGCGATGGTCGTCTTCAGATGCGCGGTCGGGAAGCGGGTGATGCGGCGGATGCCGGAGCGGCCGGCGAGCAGCGCCGCCCAGCTCTCGGCCACCCCGAGGCCGAGCGGCGTCACCAGGCCGATGCCGGTGACGGCGACGCGGGGGCGGCCGCGGTGGTCGCGCAGGGCGGTGCCGGGGGGCGGCGGGGCTGTCTCGGTCATGCGACGGGCTCCACCAGGGCCAGCGCCTCGCCGCGCCAGGCACCGAAGCCGGTGACGAGGGCCTGCGGGGCGTCGCCGGCGGCGACGGCGAGGGTGGCGAGGGCGAGGCTGGCCGGGAAGCCCGCCTCGACCGCATGGCCGATCAGGTCGGCGCTGTGGATGACGGGGCCGGGCGCGGCGCCGCCGGCGCGCAGCCCGGCGAGGAAGCGGGCCTCGGCCAAGCCGGCCGCGGCGGCGCCGCTGGCGCCGGAGAGCACGACATGGCCGGGCCGCAGCGGCAGGTCCCGGGCCAGGGCGGCAGCCGAGGCCTCGGCCGTGTCCTCGGCCGTGCGCCGGGCGGCCCCGCTGCGCACCGGGCCGAGCCGGGCGAGGCCGCCGGCGCCGCGGCCGCGGGCATGGGTCTCGGTCTCCAGCACCAGGAAGGCCGCGGCGCTGCCGGTGACGAGGCCCGGGCCGTCCGCCGGGCGCTCGGCCAGCGGCACCCAGGGCCCGCGCCGGAGCTCGCCCGAAGCGGCGTGCAGCAGCAGCATGTCCCAGCGCCCGGCGACATAGGCGCCGCCGACCAGGGCGATGCCGCCGCGCCCCTCGGCCAGCCGCGCCGCGGCGATGCGCACCGCATCGGCCCCCGCCGCCTCCTCGCCCATGAGGGTGCGGGAGGAGCCGGTCACCCCATGGACGATGGAGATGTTGCCGGCCAGCAGGTTGGAGAGCTGGGCCAGGAAGAGGGTGGGCCGCAGGCCCGAGGCGAGCAGGGCGTTCAGCCGCTCGCCCGCTTCCCCGGCCGGCAGCCGGGCGATCTCGGCGCAGACCGCCTCGTCGAGCGCGGTGTCGCGCTCGCCGCCGCCGGCCGCGACGACGAGGTGCATGTCGGCGACGCAGCCCCGCGCCCCGGCCTGGTCGAGCGCGAGCCCGGCGGCATAGGTGCCGAGGCGCTGCCAGGGCTCCATCTGGCGCTGGTCGCCCCGCTTCGGGATCTGCCGGTCGAGCTCGAGCGCCGGCAGGGGGTGGATGGGGTAGGGGGCGAAGCTCGTGTCATCGACCACGGGCGCGCGGCCGGCGAGGGCGGCGCGATGGATCTCCGGCCCCTCGCCGAGCGAGGAGACCAGGCCGATGCCGGTGATCCAGATGCTCTCGGTCATGCTGTGCTCGCTCGGATCATGCCTGCTGAGGCGCGGTCAGGGCCGTGGCGCGGCGGCGAGCCCGATGCGCTCCGCCTGGGCGCGCATCGCGGCCTCGAGCTCGGGCGTCGGGAAGGGCAGGGTGCGGAGCGTCAGCTCGGCGTCGCAGAGGCGCTGGCCCCCCCTGGCGACGCCGGTCCGCAGCACCGCATAGCCGGAGCCGTCATGCGCGAGCCGGGCCGAGACCTCGAGCCGGGTTTCGGGCGGCACGAAATTGCGGAACTTCGCCTCCTTCACGGCGGCGAGGAAGGGCATGCGGGCGAAGTCCTGCCGGTAGAGCAGCAGATAACCCGCGGCCTGGGCCATGGTCTCGACCAGCAGCACGCCGGGGACGAGCGGATATCCCGGGAAATGCCCCTCGAAGACCGGGCTCGCGGCCGGTACCAGCGCCTCGGCCTCGATGCTCTCGGGACCGACCGCGAGCACCCGGTCGATCATCTGGAAATACTCGAGGCGCACGGCCCGGGGTCAGCCGTTCGCGGCCTTCGCCGCCACCAGCTCCTCGATGCGCGTCGCGAGGTTCTTCATGACGAAATACTGCTCGGCCGGCGCCTGGCCGGAATTCACTTCCTGCGTCCAGGTCTCGACCGGCACCTTGATCCCGAAATCCTTGTCGATGGCGAAGACGATGTCGAGGAAGTCCAGGCTGTCGATGCCCAGGTCCTCGATCACATGGCTGTCCGGCAGGATCGTCTCGCGTGGGACGTCGGACGTCTCCGCGATGATGTCGGCGATGCGGTCGAACGCCGATGCCATGGCGAATCTCCGGGCTGGGCTGTGAAACAGGCGGGTCTTTCGCCCGAACCGCCCGGCTTGTCCAGCAGGCCGGGGCGCGCGCGGCGGGCGTCCCGCGAGGCCCGCGGCGCGGCGGATGGCGGGGCCGCCATGAAACCGCAAGCCGGGCCGGGAGGGTGCTGCCGGGAGAGTAGGGGTGGCCGGACTCGAACCGGCAAGACCTTGCGGTCGGGGCATTTTGAGTGCCCTGCGTCAACCAATTCCGCCACACCCCCGCGGCCGCCCCTGGATAGGGCCCGGCCGCCTGCGGCGCAAGGATCGCGACGGTGGCGCGAGGGCGAGGGGGAGAGAGGGGGTCGAATGCGCGGCAGCGCCGCCTGGGACCTGCCCAGGCGGCGCTGCGTTGCTCACAAGCAATCGATGGTGGGCCTCCCTGGACTCGAACCAGGACGCCTCTGAGGCCCGCGACACTCATACCACTTCGGCTTTCGCCGCCCCGTTGCCGGGTTCGTGGTCTGGACTGTCCCTTCGCCCTACCACTCGCGTGGGTTAGGCGCCGCCCGTCCAGTCTCTACACCTTCCCATGTCTGGGCTTGGCTCGGGATCAACAGTGAAGTCTTCCCCGACTTTGAGCGGTTCTACTCCCGGCATTTCCACCGGGGCACCCAGTTGTTCATCCTAGGTCGCGGTCGTCTACCATTTCCGACAGAGGCCCGATGGCGTTTTGGTAACGGAATTCATTAAGCGTGAGCAAGCCCAAAGTCAGACAATTTTCATAGCGTTTCGGTGATAACTCGGGACGCGATGCTGCACCAGCGCTCAGCCGCCTCGAGTGGATGGCGCCAGGACGCCAACAGCCGCTGCGAGCAGGCCAGTGCCGCACTCGAGATGCTGGAATAGTTTTAACATAGAATGAACCACCGCTGCGCGTGCCTTGCCCAAGGACGACGCGTATCGCGTGTGTCGCCGACTGCCCGCCGGCGGATGGGGGGCTCGGGCGCCAGGCGGTCCAGGCGGCCGGCCGGGCTCTCGCCGCGCGGTCCGCCCCGGATGCGCCCCGGCCGGGGTGTGCGGGGCAGGTTGGTGATATCGCATCACATCTCTCTTTTCCGTGTGTTTTGCTCACGAGAGTGTGTATTAGAGATGCACATCATCCGAGGCGGACGCCTCGCAACGCCTTGCGCTGAAGGAACACCGCTGATGCGGCACGCCTCCCGGCAACAGGCGCGCGCCGAGCAGCGCGCGCTGGTCATCGCCGTGCTCTGGATGCTCGTGGTCCAGCTCGCCTGCGTCGCGCTCTGGGATGCGGGCTGGCTCGCCCGGCAGGCCGCCCTCGTCCACTGGCTCATCGTCGGCGTCCTGCCGCCCGCCTTCGCCCTCTGGGGCATGCGGCACACCGATGCGGAAGCGGCCCGCTGACCGCAGCCGTCCAGGCGCGCTGAGCCCTCCGCCCCGCGGATCTTTTGCTACCCTCGCGCGTTCGCGACGCAACTGACGGCGCCGATCGGTCTTGTCCAGAAAGTATGGCTGGACCGTTCCTCCTGCCGCCGCCACCAGGCGTGCCCGGAATGGGCCCCATCGAGCGCGCGGCCCTGCTTCTCGATTTCGACGGCACCCTGGTGGAGATCGCCGCCACGCCCGATGCCGTGCGCGTCGACCCCCTGCTGCCGAACCTCCTCTACCGCCTCGCGGGCGAGCTTTCGGGCGCCCTCGCGGTGGTCAGCGGGCGGTCGCTGCGGGACCTCGACACCTTCCTCCCCGTGCCAATCCCGATGGCCGGCGACCACGGCGCCACGCTGCGGCCCGACCCGGCCGCCCCGGCGCTGCGCCCCGACCTGCCGCATCCGCCGGCCGCCTGGCGCGCCCGGGCGGCGGCGCTGGTCGCGCACCATCCCGGCGCGCTGATCGAGGACAAGGACCACGGCTTCGTCCTGCATTACCGCCAGGCCCCCGGGCTCGGCCCCGAGGCGCAGGCCCTGATGGCCTCCTTCGTCGCCGAGGACCCGGCCGCCTTCGACCTGCTCGAGGCGCGGATGGCCTGGGAGATCCGGCCGCGCGGCGCCTCCAAGGGCACGGCGGTGCAGGCCCTGATGCAGCGCGCGCCCTTCGCCGGCCGCGTCCCCGTCTTCATCGGCGACGACGTCACCGACGAGGAGGGGATGGAGGTGGCCCGCCGCTTCGGCGGCTTCGGCTTCAAGCTGCAGGATGCGTTCGGCAGCCCGGCGGCGCTGCGCGACTGGCTGGCGCGGGCGGTGGCCCCGCCGGGACCGGCCGGAACGACGCCGTGAACCGGCTGGTGATCGTCGCCAACCGCGTCCCCAACCCCCGGGAGCGCGGCGCCACCGCTGGCGGCCTCGCCGTCGCCCTCAGGGACGCCCTGGCCAGGCGCGAGGCGCTCTGGTTCGGCTGGTCGGGCCAGACGGCCGAGACGACCGAGATCGAGCCGCGCGAATTCCGCGTCGGCCGCATCACCTATGCGACGCTCGATCTCGGGCGCGAGGACTACCGCCGCTACTACCAGGGCTTCTCCAACGCCTCGCTCTGGCCGACCCTGCATTACCGGCTCGGCCTCGTGCAATTCTCCCGCGACGACCTGGCCGGCTACCGCCGGGTGAACGCCGCCTTCGCCGAGGCCCTGGCGCCGCTGCTGCGCCCGGACGACACGATCTGGGCGCACGACTTCCACCTCTTTCCCTTCGGCGCCGAGCTGCGCCGCCTCGGCTGTCGGCAGCGGATCGGCTTCTTCCTGCACGTGCCCTTCCCGCCGGCGGCGCTGTTCTGGGCCCTGCCGCAGGCGGAGGCGCTGCTCGCCGACCTCGCCGCCTACGACGTCATCGGCGTCCAGAGCGAGGACGACGCGATCAACCTGCGCGGCGCGCTGGCGGCCATCGGCAAGGAGGAGGCGGTCTCGCGCGTCGCCGCCTTCCCGATCGGCATCGAGGCGGAGTCCTTCACCGCCCTCGCCGAGAAGGCGATGGTCAAGCGCGAGACCGAGCGCTTCCAGCAGAGCCTCGTCGGGCGCTCGCTCATCATCGGCGTCGACCGGCTCGACTACACCAAGGGCCTGCCGCAGCGCTTCTGCGGCTTCGGCCAGCTCCTCGCCCGCTTCCCCGAGCACCGCTCGAAGGTCACCTACCTGCAGGTGGCGCCGGTCTCGCGCGGCGACGTGGCGCAGTACCGGGCGCTGCGCCGCGAACTCGATGAATGGGCGGGGCGGATCAACGGCCAGTATGCCGAGCCGGACTGGATGCCGCTGCGCTACATGACGCGGGCGGTGGCCCGGCCGGTGCTGGCCGGCTTCATGCGCCTCGCCCGCATCGGCCTGGTCACGCCGCTGCGGGACGGCATGAACCTGGTGGCGAAGGAGTATGTGGCGGCGCAGGACCCGGAGGATCCGGGCGTGCTGGTCCTCTCGCGCTTCGCCGGCGCCGTCGCCCAGCTTCCCGGGGCGCTGCTGGTCAACCCGCTCGATCCGGACGAGATCGCCGAGGCGCTCGACCAGGCGCTGACCATGCCGCGCGAGGACCGCCGCGCGCGCTGGGAGGAGTGCGTCGTCTCGGTCCGCCGCGACGGGGCGCAGGCCTGGTGCCACGATTTCCTCAGCCGGCTGGAAGGCGCCAACGACGCTTGATGCCGAGCGCAGGACGGCCTCGCCGTCCTGCCCCTCGGATGCCGGGCGCACCCTCCGGTTCGCCTGGGCCCTCGCCGCGTCGCGCTGACAGGCGCGCCTTGCGGCGCGACCGGCGGCGCCCGTTCGGGCGCTCGGCCCCGCGGGCCGCGGGCCAGAAACTCATGCGACGGGTATGAGCGGCGCGCCGCCGGCGGCGGGGCCCCCTCCGCTGCCTTGCATACCGGGCGCGCCGAAGGGCGTTGTTGGGGCCCGGTGAGCGCATCGGGACAACACGGGAGAGGAAGGGGCATGCCGGGCAGCCAGCCGATCGAGGACATCCCGCCGCGCCTGCCGGGCGCGCAGCCCCCGGGCCTGCGCGCCCTGATGACGCTCGCGGTCGGCGTCGTGGTGGTGGCGGCGCTCTACCTGGCGCAGGAGGTGCTGATCCCGATCACCCTCGCGGTGCTGCTCTCCTTCGTGCTGGCGCCCCTGGTCGAGCTGCTGCGGCGGCTCTGGCTCGGCCGCGTGCCGGCGGTGCTGCTCGCCGTGCTGCTGGCCCTCGGCGCGATCCTGCTGATCGGCGGCCTGATCGGCACCCAGGTCGCGTCGCTGGCCGCCGATGCGCCCCGCTACGCCATGACGATCGAGCACAAGGTCGGCGCCGTGCGCGAGGCGACGATCGGCCGGCTCAACGCCATCGCCGGCCGCTTCACGCATTCCGGGGCGGAACCGGGACAGGCCGCCCTGCCGGGCCCGGCGCAGCCCGAGGTGGAGACCGCCCCGAAGGCCGGCGCGGCGCAGCCGCAGCAGGCCGGGTCGGACAGCACCACCTCGCCGCTCGACCTGGCGCAGCGCATCCTCGCGCCGGTGCTCGGGCCGCTCGGCACCACCGCCATCGTGCTCGTCGTCACCGTCTTCATGCTGCTGCAGCGCGAGGACATGCGCGACCGGATCATCCGCCTCGCCGGCGCGACCGACCTGCACCGCACCACCACGGCGCTGAACGATGCCGCGCACCGCCTCAGCCGCTACTTCCTCGCCCAGCTCGGCATCAACGTCCTGTTCGGCTGCATCATCGGCCTTGGCCTCTTCCTGATCGGCGTGCCCTCGCCGCTGCTCTGGGGCATCCTCGCGGCGCTGCTGCGCTTCGTGCCCTATATCGGCGCGCCGCTCGCCGGCGCCCTGCCGGTGGCGCTCGCCGCCGCGGTGGATCCCGGCTGGTCGCTCGCGCTCTGGACCACGGGGCTGTTCCTGGTGACCGAGCCGATCATGGGCCAGGTGGTGGAGCCGATGGTCTATGGCCACAGCACCGGCCTCTCGCCGATCGCGGTGGTCATCGCCGCGATCTTCTGGAGCTGGCTCTGGGGGCCGATCGGCCTGATCCTCTCGACGCCGCTGACGCTCTGCCTGGTGGTGCTCGGGCGGCATGTCGAGCAGCTCGAATTCCTCGATGTGCTGCTCGGCGACGAGCCGGCCCTGACCCCGGTCGAGAGCTTCTACCAGCGCCTGCTGGCCGACGATCCGGACGAGGCGCTGGACCAGGCGGAGCTGATGCTGAAGCAGGTCCCGCTCTCGACCTATTACGACGAGGTGGCGCTGAAGGGGCTGCAACTCGCGGCGCGCGACGTCAACCGCGGCGTGCTGCCGCGCGAGCAGCTGCGGACCATCCGGGACTCCATCCACGGGCTGGTCGAGGATCTCGAGGCCTATCCGGATGCCGACCCGAAGCTGGCGAAGGCCGCCGGCCGGGCCGGCCAGGGCGCGCCGGACCGGGCGGCGGCCGGGATGGCGCCGGCGGGCTGGGGGGAGAAGGCGACGATCCTCTGCATCGCCGGCCGCGGCCCGCTGGACGAGGCGGCGGCCGGCATGCTCGCGCAGCTTCTCCGCAAGCATGGCTTCGGCACGGAGGTCGTGCCCTATCAGGCGGTCTCGCGCAGCCGGGTCCAGGCGCTCGACATCGCGGGCGCGAGGATGGCCTGCCTCCTCTATCTCGACCTCAGCGGCAGCCCGGCGCATCTGCGCCACCTGCTGCGCCGGCTGCGCGAGCGCCTGCCCGACCGCCCGGTGCTGGTCGGGCTCTGGCCGGAGGGCGAGCCGGTGCTGCGGGACCGGCAATTGCAGGTCGCGCTCGGGACCGACCAGGTCGCCACCACCCTGCGCGAGGCGGTGCAGGCCTGCCTGCAGGTCGCGCGCCAGTCGGATGCGGCGCCGCCCGCCGCGCCATCCAGCGCGCCACGCGCCGCGCCGCCCGCCGCGCCCTTGGCCGATCCCCCCTGAGGACGGCGGGCCGGGGGTGGCCCCGCCGCCGCCTCAGCTCAGCGGCACGGCGACGTGCTTGGCATAGGGCGGGCGCGCCAGCAGCCGGTCGTACCAGCCGCGCAGCCGCGGCAGCTCGGCCCGCTCGATCGGCAGCGCGAACCAGCGATGCAGGAAGCCGCCGAGCGCCATGTCGGCGATGCTGAAGCCGCCGGCGATGTGGTCGCGCCCCTCGAGTTGCGCCTCGACGATCTGCCACAGCCGCTCCGCCGCGTCGCGGGCGCGTGCCACGGCCTGCATGTCGCGCTCGGCCTCCGGCGTGCGCACGAGCGTCCAGAAGATGACCCGCAGCGGGTCGTTCAGCGAGGCGAGGGTCCAGTCCATCCAGCGCTCGACATCGGCCCGCGCCTCGGGCGCTTCCGGGTAGAAGCCGTTGCCGCCGGGCTGGGTGCGGCAGAGGTAGCGCAGGATCGAATGGCTCTCCCACAGCGTGTAGCCATGCGGCATCACCAGGGTCGGCACGGTGGCGTTGGGGTTCATCGCCGCGTAATCGGGGTCGCCCGTGCGGCCGAAGGCGCCGCCGGCATCGATGCGGTCGAAGGGCAGGGCGAGCTCGTCGAGCAGCCAGAGCACCTTCATGACGTTGACGGAGTTCGCCCGTCCCCAGACGGTCAGGAGCTTCGGCATGCTAGGCCAGCGGCACCGCGACGTGCTGGGCGAAGCCGGCATGGTTCTCCCGCAGCCGCTCGTACCAGGCCTCGAGGTTGGGCATCGGGGGGCGCTGGAGCGGCAGGGCGAACCAGCGATGCAGATAGGGCCCGAGCACGATATCGGCGAGCGAGAAGCCGCCGGCGACGTAGTCGCGGCCGGCGAGCTGCCGGTCGACGATCTGCCACAGCGCCTCCGCCGCGTCGCGCGCCTTCGCCGCCGCCGCCAGGTCGCGCTGCGCCTCCGGCGTGCGGACATAGGTCCAGAAGAGCGGCGTCATCGGCCCGCTGAGGCTGGCGAGCTGCCAGTCCATCCAGCGCTCGACATCGGCGCGGTGGCGCGGCGCGGTGGGATGGATCGGATCGCCCGGCGTGCGCGTCGCCACCAGGTAGCGGAGGATCGTGTGGCTCTCCCACACCGAATACCCGTCCGCCTCCTCGATGGTCGGCACCAGGCTGTTGGGGTTCATGGCGAGGTAGGCGGGGTCCCTGGTCCGGCCATACTCGCCGCCGGCATCGATCCGCTCGTACTCGATCGACAGCTCCTCGCAGAGCCAGAGGACCTTCATGACGTTGCTCGAGCTGGTCCGTCCCCAGATCTTCAGCATGGCGCATCCCCTTCCAGTTCGCCGGACCCTACCACCCGCGCTCCCGGTCCCCAACCGGGCGGCTTGCCAGCCCGCGGGCCGCGCGGGAGAAGGGCGCATGCCGTCCATGCTGCTCCTGGCGCTGCTCGCCGCCGCCGCGCCGCTCTTCGCCCGGGCCAGCGAGGGGATCTGGGGCATCGCCCCCTGCGAGCTCTGCCTGTGGCAGCGCTGGCCCTACTGGGCGGCGGCGGCGCTGGCGCTGGCGGCGGCGCTGCTGCCGCGGGGCCGTCGCCTGCTGGGCGGGCTGGCGGTGCTGGCGGTGCTCGGCTCCGGCCTCGTCGCCGGCTTCCATATCGGCGTCGAGCAGGGCTGGTGGCCCTCGCCGCTGCCGGGCTGCCAGGCGCCGCGGGCCCTCGGAGGCACGGGGGTCGAGGACATGCTGCGCAGCCTCCCGGCCATGCCCTCGAAGCCCTGCGACGCGCCGACCTACCTGATCCCCGGCCTGCCCCTCTCGATGGCGGCGATGAACCTGCTCTATGCGCTTGCCCTGGCCGGGCTCGGCCTCATCTTCCTGCGCAAGGGAACCACGGCATGACGGAGACGGGGATGGCGCATGGGCAGGGGCGGCGGACGGGGGAGGGGCGGCTGCCCGGCGACCCGACGCCGCGGCAGGTCGTCGAGCGCGCGATCCGCGTCGACCATGCCGGCGAGTACGGCGCCAAGCGCATCTACCAGGGCCAGCTCGCGGTGCTGCGCGGCACCCGCTGGGAGGGGCTGATCCGCCACATGCAAGCGCAGGAGCAGGTGCATCTCGACACCTTCGCGCGGATGATCCCGGCGCGGCGGGTGCGGCCGACGGCGCTGCTGCCGGTCTGGCACGTGGCGGGCTTCGCCCTCGGCGCGGCGACGGCGCTGCTCGGCCATCGCGGCGCCATGGCCTGCACCGTCGCCGTCGAGGAGGCGATCGACGAGCACTACCAGGCGCAGGAGCGGGAGCTGGGCGAGGACGAGGCGCCGCTGCGCGCGCATATCGCGCAATTCCGCGCTGAGGAGCTGGAGCACCGCGACATCGGCCTCGAGAACGAGGCTGAGCTGGCGCCCGCCTACCGGGCGCTGAGCGCCGTGATCAAGGCCGGCTGCAAGCTGGCGATCAAGGTGAGCGAACGGGTGTAGCCCGGCCGCCCGGGCAGGCTTTACCCCCATGCTTGACCTTCCGGCTTGACCCCCCGGCCGGCTTGCCGCGCCATGGCGCGATCCGAAGGCGAGAGAAGCCGCGCCATGACGACCCTGCCCCTGCCCGAGGCGGATGCCGAGACCGGCGCCGCGATCCGCGACTGGCTGGACCGCTTCGCCGCCCGCGTCCGCGAGGTGGACTATGCCGGCGCCTATCCCTTCTGGCACGAGGACATCGTCATCTTCGGCACCTACCAGGAGCTGGTGCGGAGCCGGCAGGCCTGGACCGACCGGCAATGGGACAATGTCTGGCCGCGCACCGCGGAGTTCGCCTTCGACCTCGACAACACCCTCGTGCTGGCCTCGCCCGACGGCGCCATGGCGGTCGCGGTGGCGCCCTGGACCAGCACCGGCTTCCACCCCGACGGCACCCCCTTCCCGCGGCCGGGCCGCGCGACCATCGTGCTGGCGCGGCAGCCGGACGGGCGCTGGCTCGGCGTGCACAGCCACATGTCCCTCGGCAAGGGCGTGCCGCAGGACAGCCACGGCACGCGGCCGGTCAAGGCGCGTTGAGCGTGATCGCCTGAGGTGGGATCACCGAAGGCGTGAATCACGCGATCAAGCAGCGGCCTGGACCACGATCCGCGAACCGGAGTGAGCGGATCATGGTCCAGAGCGTGATCGCCTGAGGTGGGATCACCGAAGGCGTGACTCACGCGACCCGGGACCGCGCTGGACCATGGTCCGCGAACCCGGCTGAGCGGATCGCGGTCCGGCGCCGCCGGCCCCGGTTGTGGCGCGGCCGGGGCTGCGCCACCCTCGGCGCAAAGACCGAGGAGGGACGCCCGCCATGCCCGTCGATCCGCAGATCCAGGCGCTGCTCGATGCCGGCCGCCACCTGCCGCGCACCGAGTCCCTGCCCGTCGCCGAGGCGCGGGCGATGTACGAGGCCCGCACCGCCGCCTATGCGCCGCCGACCGCCGTGGCGCGGGTGGAGGAGCGGACGATCCCCGGGCCGGAGGGCGCGCCGCTGCGGCTGCGCGTCTACACGCCAGAGGGGCCAGGGGAGGGGCAGGGGCCCTTCCCGCTGCTGGTCTTCTTCCATGGCAGCGGCTTCGTGCTGTGCAGCCTGGACACGCATGACGGCACCTGCCGCAACCTCTGCGCCGGGGCGGGCTGCGTCGTCGCCTCGGTGGACTACCGGCTGGCGCCGGAACACCGCTTCCCGGCGGCGCCGGAGGATTGCCTCGCCGCCACCCGCTGGTGCGCGGCGCATGCGGCCGAGCTCGGCGCCGATCCGGCGCGGATCGTCATCGGCGGCGACAGCGCCGGCGGCAACTTGGCGGCGGTGACGGCGCTGCGGGTGCGCGACGAGGGCGGGCCGGCGCTGCTCGGCCAGATGCTGCTCTATCCGGTGACCGACTGGCACACGCCCGGCTGGCCCTCCTATGCCGAGAATGCCGAGGGCTACGGGCTGGGCCGGGCGACGATGGAGTGGTTCTGGGGCCACTACCTGGCCGATCCGGCGCGCGAGGCCGCGCATCCGCATGCCGCGCCGATCCGCGCGGAGAGCCTCGCCAACCTGCCGCCCGCCCTCGTCACCACCGCCGAATACGACCCGCTGCGCGACGAGGGCGAGGCCTATGCCGAGGCGCTGCGCAAGGCCGGCGTCACGGTCGCCTGCACCCGCTGGCGCGGGCTGAACCACGGCTTCTACTCCTGGACCGGCAAGGTGGATCACGCGACGGCGGCGATGCGCGAGGCGGCCGGCTGGCTGCGCGAGACCTTCGCCGGGCGGCCGCCGGAATGGGCGGTGCGGCATTGCTGAGGCGCGACGCCCGCCCTCAGCTCTCCAGCTCGGAATCCCAGTAGAGGTAGTCCCGCCAGCTCTCGTGCAGGTAGTTCGGCGGGAAGGCGCGGCCGTTCTCCTGCAGCTCCCAGCTCGTCGGCTGGCGCGGCGCCTGGCGCGGCTGCATGTGGCATTCGCGCGGCAGCTTGTTGCCCTTGCGCAGGTTGCAGGGGCCGCAGGCGGTGCAGACATTGTCCCAGGTGGTGCGGCCGCCGCGGCTGCGCGGGATCACGTGGTCGAAGGTCAGGTCATGCGTCGGCCGGCCCTCGCCGCAATACTGGCATTCGAAGCGGTCGCGCAGGAAGACGTTGAAGCGGGTGAAGGCGGGGCGGCGGGCCGCGGGAATGTATTCCTTCAGCGCGATCACGCTCGGCAGGCGCATGGACAGGGTCGGCGAATGCACCTCCGCCTCGTACTCGTTGAGCACCGAGACGCGGTCGAGGAAGACGGCCTTCACCGCATCCTGCCAGGCCCAGATCGAGAGCGGGAAATAGGAGAGCGGGCGGAAATCCGCGTTCAGCACGAGGGCCGGGAAGGACTGGCCGGTGATGAAACTGCCGCCGTCGGGCAACTGCCGCTCCTATGCGAAGCAGCGCCGCTACCGATAGAGGGCCGAACAACGATTGGGCCCCATATCCTGTGGCACCGCCGTGTTACGCGGCATTCTTGCCCGGGCCGGCGGCAGGACGCAAGCCACGCCCCGGACAGCGGCCGGTCTTTCATCCCATCGTCATGCCAGGGCAGGGCCGGCGAAGGCCGCCTTGAGGGCCTGGGCACCGGCCTCGATGCCGGCCTCGTCGATGCCATGCGCGAGGCCGGGGCGGTACAGCGCCTGCACCGGGATGCCGGCCGCCCGCAGGGCCGACTCGGCGGCCCGGCTCGCCGCCGCCGGCACCACCTCGTCCGCCTCGCCATGCACCAGCAGCACCGGCGGGCGGCCGGTCGCCTCGGCGGCCAGGGTCTCGGGCGCGACCAGGGCGCCGGAATAGCCGAGGATCGCGGCCGGCGGCACCGCCCGGCGCAGGCCGGCATAGAGCGCCATCATGCAGCCCTGGCTGAAGCCGGCGAGGGCGAGCGCCGAGCCGGGCAGGCTCAGCCGCGCCAGCTCGGCCTCGAGGAAGGCGTCGAGCGCCCCCCGGGCCGCCCGCGCCCCGGCCGCCATCGCCGCCGGCCGGCGGTCCTGCAGGCTGAACCATTGCCGCCCATAGGGGCCCATGTCGCAGGGCTCCGGCGCATCGGGCGCGACGAAGGCGGCGTCCGGCAGCGCCCGCGCCCAGTGCGGCGCCAGCGCGATGAGATCCTGGCCATCGGCGCCGAGCCCGTGCAGCACCACCACGAGCTGCTGCGCGGGTCCCCTCGAGAGGGGACCGAAACGGGGTCCGTCGAGCTGCGCCATGCCTCTTGCTCCCCTGCTGCTCCGGTCGCTACGCGCGACCCCGATGGTTGTCCCCGATGGCCTGCGCCCCCTGCTGCCCGAGCTGCCCGCGGGCGCCGTGACCCGCTTCGCGCCGAGCCCGACTGGGTTGCTGCATCTCGGCCATGTCCATGCCGCGCTCTTCGCCGAGACCCTGGCGCGGCAGGCCGGCGGCCGCGTCCTGCTCCGCCTCGAGGATATCGACCGCAGCCGCTGCCGCCCGGAATTCGCCGCGGCGGCCGAGGCCGACCTGGCCTGGCTCGGCTTCCGCTGGGACGGGCCGGTGCGGGTGCAGTCGCGCCACATGCCGGAGTATCGCGCCGCGCTCGCCCGGCTGGAAGCGCGCGGCCTGCTCTATCCCTGCTTCTGCACCCGGGCCGAGATCCAGCGCGAGATCGCGGCGGCCGGCGGCGCGCCCCAAGGCCAGGGCCAGGACGGGGGGCCGGAGGGGCCCGCCTATCCCGGCACCTGCCGCCGCCTGTCCGCCGCCGCGCGGGCGGCGCGGCTCGCCGCCGGCACGCCGCATGCGCTCCGCCTCGACATGGCGACCGCCCTGGCCGCGGCGCCGCGCGGCCTCTCCTTCCACGAGCTCGGCGAGGGCCGGCTGCCCTGCGACCCGGCGCCCTTCGGCGACGTGGTGCTGGCCCGCAAGGACATCCCGGCGAGCTACCATCTCTGCGTCACGCATGACGATGCGCGGCAGGGGGTGACGCTGGTCACCCGCGGCCGCGACCTGAAGCCGGCGACGCATCTGCACCGGCTGCTGCAGGCGCTGCTCGGCTGGCCGGAGCCGGCCTATGCGCATCACGGGCTGATCCTCGGCGCGGACGGGCGGCGGCTGGCGAAGCGGGACAAGGCCCCGACGCTGCAGGCCTTGCGCGCGGCCGGCCATGGCCCGGACGCGGTGCGGCGGCTGGCGGGCTGGTGACGCGCCGCCGCGCCGGCGCCCCATGCGGCCCGGCTCAGCCGGCGGCGATGTTGTCGAGCAGTCGCACGCTGCCGAGGCGCGCCGCGGCGATCAGGCGGCCGGGCAGCGAATCGGTCTCTCGCAGGCTCTCCGGCTCGACCAGGGCCAGGTAGTCGAGGCCGAAGCCCTCGGCGGCGAGGCGCGCCCGGGCCGCCGCCAGCGCCGCCGCGGCCGGCTGCCCGGCGCCGAGCGCCGTCGCCGTCTCGGTGAGGGCGGCGAAAAGCCGTGCCGCCTGGTGCCGCTCGGCCGGCGAGAGGAAGCGGTTGCGCGAGGACATGGCCAGCCCGTCCGCCTCCCGCACCGTCGGGCAGCCGACGATGCGCAGCGGCAGGTCGAGATCGGCCACCATGCGCCGGATCACCTGCAGCTGCTGCCAGTCCTTCTCGCCGAACATGGCGACGCGCGCGCCGGTCTGCAGGAAGAGCTTGGCGCAGACCGTGGCGACGCCGCGGAAATGGCCGGGGCGGGCGGTGCCCTCCCAGCCCTCCGAGGGGCCGCCGACCTCGATGGCGGTGGCGCGGCCGGGCGGGTACATCGCCTCGACGCTCGGCAGCCAGGCGAGGTCGCAGCCCGCGCCCTCCAGCGCCGCCAGGTCGCCCGCCTCGTCGCGCGGGTAGCGCGAGAGATCCTCGTTCGGGCCGAATTGCAGCGGGTTGACGAAGATCGAGGCGGCCACCGCGCCGCCCATCGCCGCGACCTCGCGCCGCGCGGCGCGGATCAGCGACAGATGCCCCTCGTGCAGGGCGCCCATGGTGGGCACCAGGGCGATGGGGCCGAGGCGTGCCGCTTCGGCGCGCAGGCTGCTCAGGTCTCGGGCGATCCTCATGCCCCAGCATCTGCACCGTTGCCGATTGCGCCGCAAGGGCAGGGGGGCGCATATCCGCCGCCGCATGAGCAGCACCCCGGCCATCTCCCCTGGCGACCGTCCCCTGATCCGCCTCCTCCCCGGGCATGACCGCCGGGTGAAGGCCGGGCACCCCTGGGCCTTCTCCAACGAGATCGCCATGACCCCGGCGATCCGCGCCCTGCCGCCGGGCGGCGCGGTGCGGCTGGAGGGCGATGATGGCTGGCGGCACGGCTGCTGGAGCTTCAACCCGCACAGCCTGATCGCCGCCCGGCGGCTCGACCGCGATCCGGACGCGGCGCTGGACGCCGCCTGGGCGGAGCGCCGCCTCGGCGCCGCCCTGGCCCTGCGCGAAAGGCTCTACGACACGCCCTTCTACCGCCTCGTGCATGCCGAGGCGGATGGGCTGCCCGGCCTCGTCATCGACCGCTACGGCGATGCCCTGGCGCTGCAGGCCAACACCGCCGGCATGGAGGCGCTGACGCCGGTGCTGATCGAGGCGCTGCGGCGCCTGCTCGCGCCCCGCCTCGTCGTCGCCCGCAACGATGCCGCGGTGCGCCAGCTCGAGGGGCTGGAGGAGCGGGTGGCGCCGCTGCTCGGCAGCGAGACCACGGCGCGGGTGGAGGAGGGCGGCCTCGGCTTCGCCGTCGACCTGCTCGGCGGCCAGAAGACCGGCTGGTTCTACGACCAGCGGGAGAACCGCGACCGGGTGGCCCGCCTGGCCCCGGGCGCGACGGTGCTCGACGCCTTCTGCCACACCGGCGGCTTCGGGCTGCGCTGCGCCGCCGCCGGGGCGGCGCGGGTGACGCTGCTCGACCGCAGCGCGCCTGCGCTCGACCTCGCCATGGAAACGGCTCGCGGCAACGGCCTGGCGGAGCGGGTGGAGGCGCAGCGCGGCGAGGCGCTGGAGGCGCTGGAGCGGATGGGCGCCGCCGGGACGCGCTTCGACATCGTCGTCGCCGACCCGCCGGCCTTCGCCAAGTCGCGCAAGGACCAGCCGCAGGCGCTGCGCGGCTACGGCAAGCTGGCGCGTCTCGCCGCGGCGCTGGTGGCGCCGGGCGGCTTCCTCTTCATCGCCTCCTGCTCCCATCACGTGGCGCCGGGGGATTTCGCCGATGCGGTGATCTGGGGCCTCGGGCGGGCGCGGCGGGAGGCGAAGCTGCTCTTCCAGGGCGGCGCCGGGCCGGACCACCCGGTGCATCCGCAGCTGCCGGAGAGCGCCTATCTGAAGGCGCTGCTCGTCCAGCTCGCGTGACGGCCGCGCTCCGCACCGCCTACGCCGCCAGCGCCTATGAGGCGGCGGGCGCGGTGGCGCGGATCGGCCGGCGCAGCGCGGCGGTGGAGGCGCTGCTGCGCCGGCTCGGCGCGCGCCAGGGCGGCTTCGTCGGCGCCTGGAATCCCGGCAGCCGGCGCTATCCGCCGGGCTGGAACGCGCGCCGGCACCGGGCGCTGCGCGCGGCGGCGCGGCGCCTGCCGGCCATCGAGGGCTGGGGCGGCACGCCGCGCTGGCGGGAGCGCCACCTGCTGCTGGCCGGCGATCCGCGCCGCCTCGCCGTGCTCGGCCGGCGCTTCCGGCAGCGGGCCATCGTGACCCTGCGCCTCGGGCAGCCGGCCCGGCTGCGCTGGCTGCGCGCTGGCTGACCCTCTCGCGCCGCCCGGCCTCGCGGCGTAGCCTGCCGCGCAACGCGAGACGGGGAGAGACGCCATGCCGAAGCTCGAACGCATCGAGGCCGGGCATTACCGCATCCCGCTGCCGGAGGTGCTGACCGACAGCACCCATGGCGCGATGACGCATTTCGAGCTCGTCACCTGCCGCCTGCGCGACGCCGAGGGGGCCGAGGGGGTGGGCTACACCTACACGGTCGGCCGCAACGGCGGCGCGGCGCACGACATCCTGGCGCGCGAGATCGCCGAGCTCGCCGCCGGCCATGAGGCGGATGCGATCGAGGCGCTGTGGCAGCATCTCTGGTGGGGCCTGCATTACGGCGGCCGCGGCGGGCCGGCGGTGCTGGCGCAATCGGCCATCGACATCGCGCTCTGGGACCTGAAGGCGCGGCGCGCCAAGCTGCCGCTCTGGCGGCTGCTCGGCGGCTACGATCCGCGCGTGCCCTGCTATGCCGGCGGCATCGATCTCGAGCTCGACGCCAAGGCGCTGATCCGGCAGACCGAGGGCAACCTGGCGCGCGGCTTCCGCGCCATCAAGATGAAGGTCGGCCGGCCGCGCCTCTCCGAGGATGTGGCGAAGCTCGCCGCCATGCGGGCGCATCTCGGCGAGGGCTTCCCGCTGATGGTGGACGCCAACATGCGCTGGACCGCCGATGTGGCGATCCGCGCCGCCCGCGCCTTCGCGCCGCACGACCCGACCTGGCTGGAGGAGCCGGTGGTGCCCGAGGATGTCGCCGGCCATGCGCGGGTGCTGCGCGAGGGCGGGGTGCCGATCGCCACCGGGGAGAATCTCCGCTCGCTCTGGGATTTCCAGGCGCTGATCGCCGCCGGCGGCGTCTCCTACCCCGAGCCGGACGTGACCAATTGCGGCGGCGTCACCGCCTTCATGAAGATCGCGCATCTCGCCGAGGCGCATCACCTGCCGCTGACCAGCCATGGCGCGCATGACGTGACGGTGCAGCTCCTCGCCGCCTGTCCGAACCGCTTCTACCTCGAGGCGCATGGCTTCGGCCTCGACCGCTATATCGAGCAGCCGCTGCTGATCGAGGCGGGCATGGCGGTGGCGCCGGACCGGCCGGGCCATGGCATCGGCTTCGACTGGGCCGGGCTGGAGGCGCATCGCGCCTGAGCGCGGCCGGCGCGCATTGCCGTCGGCGCCGGGACGCGCTGCACTCCCGTCTCTGCCCAGGGGTGCCGCATGTCCGACGCGCTGATCCGCCTCACCGCCACCGAGGCCGTCGCCCGTCTGCGGCGGCGGGAGGTCTCGCCGCTCGAGCTCATCGATGCCGCCGAGCGCCGCATCGCCGCGGTCGAGCCGGCGGTGAACGCCCTGCCGACCCTCTGCCTCGACCGGGCGCGGGCGCAGGCCCGGCGGCTGATGGCCGGTGAGGGCGCGGAGCGGGCGGGGGAGCCGGGCTGGCTCGCCGGCCTGCCGGTGACGATCAAGGACCTCACCGATGTGGCGGGCGTCCGCAGCACCTATGGCTCGCCGCTCTTCCGCGACCATGTGCCGGAGCGCTCGCACCCGCTGGTCGAGCGGATCGAGTCGCTCGGCGGCATCGTCATCGGCAAGTCCAACACGCCGGAATTCGGCGCCGGCGGCTCCACCTTCAACGAGGTCTTCGGCCGCACCCGCAACCCCTGGAACACCGCGCTCACCCCCGCCGGCAGCACCGGCGGCGGGGCGGTGGCGCTGGCGACGGGGGAGTGCTGGCTGGCCCAGGGCACCGACCATGGCGGCAGCCTGCGCCGGCCGGCCACCTATTGCGGCGTGACCGGGCTGCGGCCCTCGCCGGGGCGGGTGACGCGGGGCACGGTGAACGGGCTGTTCTCGCCGCTCTCGGTGCAGGGGCCGATGGCGCGCAGCATCCCCGACCTGGCGCTCTTCCTCGACACCATGGCGGGCTGGGACGCGCGCGACCCGCTGACCTATGACGCGCCGGCGACGCCCTATGCCGAGGCCGTCGCGGCGGCGCGGCCGCCCCGGCGCGTCGCCTACACGGCCGATTTCGGCAGCCTGCCGATCGACCGCGAGATGCGGGCGCTCTGCGACGCGGCGGTGCGCCGCTTCGCCGAGGCGGGCTGCGCGGTGGAGGCCATCGACCTGCCGCTCGGCGCGTTGCAGGAGGCCTTCCTGGTGCTGCGCAGCCAGCAATTCGTCATCGACCGCGAATTGCAACTCGCCGCGCACCGGGTGCAGATCAAGCCGGACATCGTCTGGAACACCGAGCGCGGCCTGGCGGCGACGCCGAGCCAACTCGCCTGGGCCGAGCGCGAGCGCGCCGCCTGGTACCGCCGGGTGATCGCCGTCTTCGCCGACTTCGACGTGATCGTGACACCCGGCGCCGGCACGCCCGCCTTCGACGTCATGCTGCGGCATCCAGAGAGCATCGGCGGCCGCAAGCTGGAGAATTACATGGCCGGCTCGATGTGGAACGCCGCCTTCACCCTGGCCGGCTGCCCCGCCGTCGCCGTGCCCTGCGGCCAGGACCAGCATGGCCGCCCGGTCGGGTTGCAGGTGGCGGCGCCGCCGCGGCGCGACGCGGTGGCGCTGGCCGCGGCGGCGGTGTTCGAGCGCATCGCCGGGCAGGACCGGCTGCTGCCGATCCTGCCGCGGGAGGGGGCGGTGCCGCCGGTGGAGGGAGCGGGGTAGGGACCCGGGGCCTTGGGCGAAGCGGCGCCCGTCCAGGGCTCCGCCGCCGCCGGTCGGGCCTGCGGGCTCCGTGTCCGCGCGCCAGGCGCAGCCTGCGCGACGTTCGGACAAATCCCCTGATCGCGACCGGCGGCGGGTTTCGGACACAGCCGCCGCCATCGGGATGGCCGCGCGTCTCGGGCCCATCCGTCCCGGGCGAGCGTCCGCGCAGGACGGGGAGGGGCAGTCCGGGCCGGGCCGGCCGCGGCAGCCGGCTGGGGGCCGGGCGGCGGAGCGTGACGGGCTGCCGCATGCGCACCTCCCTCGTCGCCCGGGCGCGGGATCGCGCCAAATCGGAACATATAGGGAACGAAAAGGCCCGGCAAGCAGGATCCTGCCCGGGTCAGGGCTGGCGTCAGCCGGATGGCGGGCTCAGCCGGCCGTCGCCACGCCCGGGCAAGGCCCCGGCATCCCGCCTGGAGCGTGACCGCCCGGGCTGGACTCGCCGAAGGCGTGACGCACGCGACCCGACACCGCGCTGGATCGTGGTCTGGCCCGCAGGCGGGCATGGCCGCGCGCCCGCGACGGCACGGGCGGCGGGCGTCGTCGGCCAGGACTCACGCCGCCTTCACTCACGCCGCCTTCAGATGCTCCTGCAGCCGCGGCATCAGCTCCACCAGGTTGCAGGGCCGGTGCCGGGCATCGAGTTGGAAGACCAGGATGTCGTCCCAGGCATCCTTGCAGGCGCCGGTGCTGCCGGGCAGGGCGAAGAGGTAGGTGCCGCCGGCGACGCCGCCGAGCGCCCGGCTCTGCATCGTGCTGGTGCCGATCTTGCGGTAGCTCAGCATCCGGAACAGCTCGCCGAAGCCCTCGATCTCCTTCTCCAGCACCCGCTTGAAGGCCTCCGGCGTCACGTCGCGGCCGGTGATGCCGGTGCCGCCGGTGGTGATGACGCAGTCGATGGCCGGGTCGGCGATCCAGCGGCGCAGGATGGCCTCGATCGCCTCCGCCTCGTCGCGGACGATCTCGCGCGCCGCGCAGCGGTGGCCGGCGCCCTCGATCCGCTCCTGCAGGGTCTGGCCGGAGCGGTCGCTGGCCAGGTCGCGGGTGTCGGAGACGGTCAGCACCGCGATGTTGACGGGGAGGAAGGGCAGGCTCTCGTCGATCGGCATGGGGCGCTCCGGATGCGTCGCGGGGGAGCGGGTCGCCGGCCCTCCAGGCAGGCCATCCGCCCCGGGGGCCGCCTGGCCCGTTGCCCCTAATGTAGGCTGCGCTCCCGCCCTTGCAGCAAGGCCGTCACCTGCTCGGGCCCGGCGAAGCGCGGGACGCGCCCGGCCGCCAGCGCCTCCAGGCTCGGCGCCGGCAGGCCGAGGCGGGAGGCGTAGATCCAGGACGCGGCCAGCACCCGCTGCACGTAGAGGCGGGTCTCCTCGACGGGGATCGCCTCGATGAACAGGAAGGGGTCCTCGCGGCGGCCATGCGCCGGCAGCCATTTCAGCAGGTTGCCCGGCCCGGCGTTGTAGGCGGCGAGCAGCCGGACGAGGTTGCCCTCGATCCCCACCTGCCGCGCCAGGTGGTGCAGGTAGCGCTGCCCGAGCTCGAGGGAGAGGGCGGGATCGTGCAGCCGCCGCGCCCCCTCGCCGCCGAGGCCGGGGTCCTGCGTCAGGAAGCGCGCCGTCGCCGGCATGAGCTGCATCAGCCCCCGCGCGCCGGCCGGCGAGACGGCGGCGGCATCGAAATGGCTCTCCTGCAACGCCACGGCATAGAGCAGGGCCGGGTCGATGCGGTAGCCGCCCTCGGGCTGCAGCCGCGGCACCGGGTAGCGGGCGAGGTCACGCGCGGGGGCCTCGCCCGCCTCGGCGGCGAGCTGCGCCGCGAGGCCGGCGAGCCGGGCGTGCCGGGCGAGGGCCAGCATCGCCCGCAGCAGCGCGGGATTGCGGCCGGCCTGCTCCCGGAGCTGGCGCAGCTCCGCCTCCGCCCGCGCCGGCTCGCCGATCTGCAGCAGGGCGAGGGCCCGCCAGCCGCCGGCGGTCTCGGCCAGGGGGGCGAAGACGGGGCCCGTATCGGCCGGCGCCTCCTCCCAGGCGAAGCCGGCGCCGAGGCCGAGCGCGCGCCGGGCGACCAGCCCGTAGAAGCTCCGCGGCGCCTGCGCCGCCTGCAGCATCCAGGGCACGTAGAGCGCCGGCCGCCGCGCCCGCACCGCGGCCCGCGCCGTCCAGAAGGCGGCCGCCGCGCGCAGCGCCGGCGGCGCCCCCTCCTGCCGGGCGGCACATTCGAAATAGGGCAGGGCGGCCTCCGGCTGCGTCAGGCCCCAGGCGGCGAGGCCGGCGGCGAAGGCGGCGAGGCCGCTGGGCTCGCCGGCCCGGGCGGCCTCGGCGGCGATGCGGAGCGCCTCGGCATCCCGGCCGGCGCGGAACAGGCCGAGGCCGAGCTCGGCCCGCAGCCGCCCGGCCTGGGCCGGGGTGAGGCCCCTGGCCTCGGCGATGCGCGCGAGGCCGCCGGCCGCGTCGCCCTCGCGCGCCCGCTCGCGCACCAGGCGCTCGAGCTCGGGGTCGCGCGGCGCTGCGTCGGGGGAGGCCGGGCCCTCCGGCGACGGGCCCGCCTCGCCCGGCCGGAGGCTGCCGAGCAGCGCCTGCACGGGCCGCGCCTCGGGGTGGTCGGCATAGAGCGCGAGCCAGGCGCGCAACGCGGCCGCGCCCGGGCTGGCGCCGGGGCGCAGGTAGCGGTCGGCGAGGACGTGGCCGAGCAGCCGGCGATCCGCCAGCCGCTCCGCCTCGCGGGCCGCGCCGGCGATGTCGCCGCCGGCCTGCAGGTCGAGGATGCGCCGCAGCCGGGCCGCGTCGGCGGCGGCGAGGACCTGCGGCAGGCCGGCCTCGCCCGTCGCGGCGGGCCGCGGCGCCGGCTGCGCCAGGGCCGGGCGGCGGGCGGGGGGCGCCGTGGCGAGCATCGCCGCCGCCAGGAGGCAGCCGCAGGCGCGCCGGGCCAGGGATGGGATCACGGGCATGGCACATTCCCGTTACCACTCAATGCGGAAACGATACAACCAGGGCGTGGCCCATGCGGCCAGGCAACGCCCTGGACCATGATCCGCTCACGCCGGTGCGCGGATCATGCTCCAGGCGAGGGCGGCGGCGCCGGCTCGGCGGCGAGGCGGCGCTGCAACAGCAGCAGGTCGCTCCAGGCCTCCCGCTTGGCCGAGGGGGTGCGCAGCAGATAGGCCGGGTGCAGCGTCGCCAGCGCCGGCCAGGCCTCCCCCGCTTCGGTCGTCACCTCGTGCCAGCGGCCGCGCAGCCGGGTGATCCCCTCGCGCGAGCGCAGCAGCGACTTGGCCGCGACGCCGCCGAGCAGCACCAGGTGCCGCGGCCGGGCCAGGGTGATGTGGCGCAGCACGAAGGGCAGGAAGAGGGCGATCTCCGCATCCGTCGGGGTGCGGTTCCCGGGCGGCCGGAAGGGCAGGATGTTGGTGATGTAGAAGCCGCCCGCCTCCCGCCGCAGCCCGATCGAGGCCAGCATCCGGTCGAGCAGCTGGCCGGAGACGCCGACGAAGGGCCTGCCCTGGCGGTCCTCGTCGCCGCCCGGCGCCTCGCCGATCAGCATCAGCCCGCTCTCCGGCGCGCCATCGGCGAAGACGAGGTTGGTCGCCGTCTCGCGCAGCGGGCTGCCGTCGAAGCGGGCCATGGCCTCGCGCAGCGCCGGCAGGCTGTCGGCCGCGGCGGCGAGGGCGGCGGCGCGGCCGGCCGCCGGCGGGGCGGCGATGGCGGCCCGGCGCGGCGCCACCAGCGCCGGCCGGGCGGGCGTGGCCCCGGCTGCCGGCAGGGCGGGCGCCACGGCGGGCGGCATGGGCCGGGTCCGGTCCTGCGGCGCCAGGTCCAGCGCCTCGTCGGCGCCCCAGTCGATCTGCAGCCTGAGCGCCGCGAGCAACGCCTCCGGTGTCACGGCCTCCATGCCCATATCCGCCCGCTTCCGGGGCCGGTATCGGTCCTGGACGGGGTTCCGCGCAACCCGGAGCGGGGCTACATGCCCCGACGATATGGAGGAGCCGGGCATGTCGGAGGCGGAACAGCGCGAAGCGATGGAGTTCGACGTGCTGATCGTGGGTGGCGGCCCGGCCGGGCTCGCCGCGGCGATCCGCCTCAAACAGGTCGCGCCCGACGCCACGGTCTGCCTGGTCGAGAAGGGCAGCGAGATCGGCGCCCATATCCTCTCGGGCGCGGTGCTCGAGCCGCGGGCGCTCGACGAGCTGATCCCCGACTGGCGCGAGGACCCGCCGGCGCTCGCGACCCCGGCCGGCGACGACCGCTTCATGCTGCTGACGGCGACCAAGGCCTACAAGCTGCCGACGCCGCCGCAGATGAACAACCACGGCAATTACATCGTCTCGCTGGGCAATGTCTGCCGCTGGCTCGGCGCCAAGGCCGAGGCGCTGGGCGTCGAGATCTATCCCGGCTTCGCCGCCTCCGAGACCATCATCGAGGACGGGCAGGTCAAGGGCGTCGTCGCCGGCGTCGCCGGCATCCTGAAGGATGGCAGCAAGGGCCCGAATTACGAGCCGGGCATGGAGCTGCGCGCCACCTACACCCTCTTCGCCGAGGGCTGCCGCGGCTCGCTCACCAAGCAGCTCTTCGAGCGCTACAAGCTGCGCGAGGGCGTCGCGCCGCAGACCTTCGCCCTCGGCATGAAGGAGCTGTGGGAGATCCCGAAGGAGCGGCACACGCCCGGCCTCGTCTGGCACTCCACCGGCTGGCCGCTCGAGAGCGACACCTATGGCGGCTCCTGGCTCTACATGCTGGGGGAGAACCTGGTCTCGATCGGCTTCGTGATCGGGCTCGACTACCCCAATCCCTGGCTCTCGCCCTTCGACGAGTTCCAGCGCTTCAAGACGCACCCGGAGGTGCGCAGGATGCTCGAGGGCGGCAAGCGCATCGCCTATGGCGCGCGGGCGCTGAACGAGGGCGGCTTCCAGGCCATCCCGAAGCTGGTCTTCCCGGGCGGCATGCTGATCGGCGACACCGCCGGCTTCCTCAACGTGCCGAAGATCAAGGGCACGCACACCTCCATGAAGTCCGGCATGGTCGCCGCCGAGGCCGTCGCCGCGGCGCTGGCCGGCGAGGCCCGCCCGCCGGTGCTCGAGGCCTATCCCGAGGCGCTGCGCCGGAGCTGGGTCTGGACCGAGCTGCAGGGGGTGCGGAACATCCGCCCGGGCTTCGCCAAGTACGGCCTCTGGGGCGGGCTGGTGAATGCCGCGCTCGACACCTACCTGTTCCGCGGCAAGGCGCCCTGGACCTGGGGCCACCATGCCGACAACGAGACGCTGAAGAAGGCCTCCGAGGCCAAGCGCATCACCTATCCGAAGCCGGACGGCAAGCTGACCTTCGACCGGCTCTCCTCGGTCTTCCTCTCGAACACCAACCACGAGGAGGACCAGCCGGCGCATCTGAAGCTGCGCGATCCGGGCCGCTGGAAGGGCGTGAACTGGGACCAGTTCCGCAGCCCGGAGAGCCGCTACTGCCCGGCCGCGGTCTACGAGGCGGTGGGGCCGGAGGCGGAGCGGGAGCTGAAGGGCACGCCGGATGCCGAGGCGACGGGCGAGGGCGCCGAGGTCGAGGCCGGCGATGCCGGGGCGCGCTTGGTGATCAACGCGCAGAACTGCGTGCACTGCAAGACCTGCGACATCAAGGACCCGTCGCAGAACATCGACTGGACGACGCCCCAGGGCGGCGGCGGCCCGAACTACATCGGCGGGATGTAATTCCATCCCCACGACGTCGCTGCGCGCCGTCGCGGGGGCCCCGTGAGTCGCCTTGGGCCAAAGGCGCGTCACGCCCTTCCGAGGCAAAGCCCCGGAAGGGCAATGGCGGGCGCCACCTACTCCACCGTTGCGCCGGAGATCCGGACCAGCTCGGCGGCGCGGCGGATCTCGGCCTGCTGGAAGCCGGCGAATTCCTCCGCCGTGCTGCCGACCGGCTCGTAGCCCAGCTCGGTCATGCGGCTGCGCATGGCGGGCTCGCGCATCGCCGCCTGGATCGCCGTCGAGATCCGCTCGACGACCGGCGCCGGCGTGCCGGCCGGCGCGAAGACGCCGAGCCAGCTCTGGAAGCCGTAGCTCGGCACCGTCTCGCGGATGGTCGGCAGGTCGGGCAATTGCGGCGAGCGCTCCTGCCGGGTGATGCCGAGCGGCCGGATCTGGCCGGCGCGGACCTGCTGGAGGCTCTCGACCACCGGCGCGAAGACGAGCTCCACCCGGCCGGAGACGAGATCGGCCATGGCCGGCGCCCCGCCGCGGTAATGCACCTGGGTGAAGCGAACCCCGGCCTCGTGCTCGAACAAGGCCAGCGCGAAATGCTGCGAGCTGCCGGAGCCGCCGGTCCCGGCATTCAGCGATCCCGGCTTCGCCCGGGCCAGCGCCAGCAGCTCCGCCACGCTGCGCGCCGGCACCGAAGGGTGCACCACCAGCAGGCAATGGCTGAGCGCGACCAGCGAGATGGGGGTGAAGTCCCGTGCCACGTCGAAGGGCAGGGAGCGGTAGAGCGACTGGTTCACCGCATGCGTGCCCATCGAGCCCATGACCAGGGTGTAGCCGTCGGGCGTCGCCCGCGCCCCCGCCTCGGAGGCGACGTTGCCGCCGGCGCCACTGCGGGTCTCGACCACCACCGACTGGCCGAGCGCCGGGGTGAGGGCCTGCGCCACGATCCGCGCCGTGGTGTCGGTGCTGCCGCCGGCGGCGAAGCCGACGAGCATGCGGATCGGCCGGTCCGGCGCCCAGCCCGGCCCGGCGGCGGGCTGGCCGCGGGCGGCAGGGATGGCGGCGGCGGCCCAGGGCAGGGCGGCCAGGCCCGGCAAGAGGGTGCGGCGTTGCATCGGATGATCCTCCCCGCGGGGTCTCGGCGCCCCGCCCGTGTCAGCGCCCGTCCGGCCCGCCGCGCCCGGGAGGCTCCCGCGGGCGCGGCGGATCGGCAGGGCCGGGGGCATGCTCCACCCATC
The DNA here is from genome assembly GCF_003258945.1 of Roseicella frigidaeris. GTDB lineage: Bacteria > Pseudomonadota > Alphaproteobacteria > Acetobacterales > Acetobacteraceae > Paracraurococcus > Paracraurococcus frigidaeris. The sequence continues at coordinate 148,433 of NZ_QLIX01000008.1, forward strand.
CCCCTGCCGCGGCCAGGGGTCCCGCATCGCATCGGGCCGGCCGGGGGGGCGGCGACCCGACCCTGGCGAAGAAGCAACCTGCCGGCAGGGATTGCGGCATCGGTGCCGATGGCGTTTCAGGCTAGTCTTCTGCCCGGGATGCGCCGGATCGGGCGGGCCGCGCCGCGGGCGCGGGGCCGGCCCAGGGATGTCCCGCAGGGAGGATGCATGACCGACACCGCCGCCTTCGAGGCCGCGCTGCGCGCGGACGGGTTCCAGCAGACCGTGCGGCGGGAGATCCCGCCCGGCCAGGCGCTCGACGAGCACGACCATGACTGGGAGGTCCGCGGCCTGGTGCTGCGCGGCCGCTTCATCGTCACCGCGGGCGCGCAGCGGCAGGATTGCGGGCCGGGGCAGGTCTTCACCCTCGCGGCCGGCCATCGCCATACCGAGGCCGCCGGCCCCGAGGGGGCGGAGCTGATCGTCGGCCGCCGCCACCCGGCCTGAGCATGACGCAGGCGGCGGAGCTGATCGCGGCGGCGCGGCTGCTGGACGCGATGGGCTTCATGCCCTCGAAATCCGGCAACCTCTCGATCCGCGTCGCGGGCGGCTTCCTCATCACCCCCGCCGGCCTGCCCTATGCCGGGATCGCCGAGGCGGATCTGGTGACGCTCGACACGGCGGGCCGGGTGCTGGCGGGGCATCGCCCGCCCTCCTCGGAATGGCGGCTGCACGCCGCGATCTATGCGGCGCGGCCCGAGGCCGGGGCGGTGGTGCACACCCACAGCCCCATGGCCACGGCGCTCTCCTGCGCCCGGCTGGGCCTTCCCGCCTTCCACTACATGATCGCCCTCGGGGGCGGCGCCGATATCCGCTGCTCGACCTATGCCACCTTCGGCACCGCCGCCCTGGCCGAGGCCTGCCTCGTCGCGCTCGCCGGCCGCAAGGCGGCGCTGCTGGCCAATCATGGCGTCGTCGCCCTCGGCGCCAGCCTGGCCGGGGCGCGGACCCTGGCGATCGAGGTGGAGAACCTGGCGCGGCAGTATCTCGCCCTGCGCGGCGCCGGCCTGGCCCCGGTGCTGCTGACCGAGGCCGAGCTGGCCGAGGTGCAGGCGCAATTCGGCGGCTATGGCCGTATCCTTTGAACCTGCACTGGAACGAGCCGCCCGCCATCCTGACCGTGGCGTGCGCCCGGCGCCGCTGCTAGCCTCGCGGCATGCAGTTTCCCGCCCTGCCGTCGCGGCTCGCCCTTCTGACCGCCGTGCTTCTCTCGGCGAGCGCCGCTGCCGCGCCCAGCGAGCGGGGCGCCCGCGGCGGCCCCGGCGCCCCGGCGGCGGCCGGGGCCTTCGGCGCCTATCTCGCCGGCCGCTTCGCCGCCGCCGAGACCGACACCGCCGCGGCGGCGACCAACATGCTGGCGGCGCTGCGGGCCGATCCGGACCAGCCGGAGGTGCTGAACCGCGCCTTCCTCGCCACCCTGCTGGACGGCCGGCCGGAGGCGCCGCGCCTGGCCCGGCGGCTGGCCGACAACCCGGCGGCGAACCTGCTGCTGGCCGGCACCGACGTGCAGGCCGGCCGCTGGGACAAGGCCGAGCAGCGGCTGCGGAGCATGGGCCGCACCGGCCCGGTGCAGATGCTGCAGCCCGTGCTCACCGCCTGGGTGCAGTTCGGGCGCGGCCAGCCGGAGCAGGCGATCGCCACCTTGCGGCCGTTGGTCGAGCAGAACCGGGTGCGGGCGCTGAACGGGCTGCATGCGGCGCTGATCGCCGACCTGGCCAACCGCCCGCGTGAGGCGGAGCGCTTCGCCCGCCTGGCGCTCGCCGACCAGCCACAGCCCTCCTGGCGCCTCGCGGTGCTGGTGGCCGGCGTGCTCGCTCGCGCCGGCAAGCCGCAGGAGGGCGAGCGGCTGCTCGACCAGATGGCGCGGAGCGGCGACGACGCAGCGCTGGCGGTGACCGACCAGGCCCGGCGCAGCCTGCTGGCGCAGCGCAGCGTCGCCTCGCCGGCCGATGGCTGGGCGGAGGCCTATACCGCGCTCGCCTCGGCGCTGCGGGCGCAGGGATCGGGGGATTTCGCCCTGGTCCTGGCGCAGCTCGCCAGCCGGCTGCGGCCCGGCTTCGCCCCGGCGCTTGCCCTGACCGCCGACACGCTGGCCGATCAGGGCCACACCGCCGAGGCGCTGGCGATGCTGGGCCGCATCCCGGCCGAGGATCCGCTGACGCCGGTGATCGATCTCCGCCGCGCCATGCTGCTCGACAAGCTCGACCGCACGGAGGAGGCGGTGACCTTGCTGGGCCGGCTCACCGAGGCCTATCCGACCCTGCCGCAGGCGCCGGCGCGGCTCGGCGACCTGCTGCGCCGGCGGAGCCGCTTCGCCGAGGCGGCAAAGGCCTATGACCTCGCCGTCTCCCGCACCGGCGAGATCACCGCCGAGGACTGGCCGCTGCTCTATTCCCGCGGCATCGCGCTCGAGCGGTCCGGCGACTGGCCGCGGGCCGAGGCCGACCTGCTGCGGGCGCTCGAGATGGCGCCCGAGCAGCCCTACATCCTCAACTACCTCGGCTACACCTGGGCCGAGCAGGGCAAGAACCTCGACCGCGCCAAGGCGATGCTGCTGCGGGCGACCGAGCTCCGGCCGCAGGATGGCAACATCGCCGACAGCCTGGGCTGGGTGCTGTACCGGCTGGGCGACCTGCCGGAGGCGGTGACCTGGCTGGAGAAGGCGTCCGAGCTGGAATCCCGCAACAGCGTGGTCAACGACCATCTCGGCGATGCCTATTGGGCGAGCGGCCGGCAGCGCGAGGCCCGCTTCCAGTGGCAGCGCGCCCTCACCATGGAGCCCGAGGCGGACGAGGTGGGGAAGATCGAGGCCAAGCTGCGCGACGGCCTGGCCGGGGACCCCGCCAGCACCGCGCAGCGGTGATGCTCGCCGAATTCGCGCCCGCCAAGGTCAATCTCTACCTGCACGTCACCGGCCGTCGGGCGGATGGCTACCACCTGCTGGACAGCCTGGCGGTCTTCGGGCCGGCGGGTGACGTCCTGGCCCTCGCGCCGGCGGCGTCCCTCACCCTGGCCCTGGAGGGGCCCTTCGGCGGGGCGCTGGCGGCGGAGCCGGACAACCTCGTCCTGCGGGCGGCGCGGGCCCTGGCGGCGGCGGCCGGCCGGCCGGCGGCGGCGGGGCTGACCCTGACCAAGCATCTGCCCGTCGCCTCCGGCATCGGGGGCGGCTCGGCCGATGCGGCGGCGGCGCTGCGCGGGCTGCACCGGCTCTGGGACCTCGGCCTGGATGCGGCGGCCCTGGCCGGCATCGCCGCCTCCCTCGGGGCCGACATCCCGGTCTGCCTCGGTCGCCGGCCGATGCGCATGGGGGGCATCGGCGAGGTGCTGACGCCCGCCCCGATCCTGCCCGCCTGCGGGCTGCTGCTGGCCAATCCCGGCCTCGCGCTGGCGACCCCGGCGGTGTTCCGGGCGCGGCAGGGCGGGTTCAGCCCGCCGGCCGCCTTGCCGACCCGCTGGCCCGACGGCCCGGCCATGGCGCGCGACCTGGCGGCGCTGCGCAACGACCTGGAGGCGCCGGCGATCGCGCTCTGCCCGCCGATCGGCACCGTGCTGGCGGCGTTGCGCAGCCTGCCGGGCTGCCTGCTGGCCCGCATGAGCGGCTCCGGCGCCACCTGCTTCGGCCTCTTTGCCGATGCCGCCGCGGCCCGCGCGGCGGCGACGCGCCTGCCGGCGGGCTGGTGGCGTGAGGCGGGGGGGCTTTACGGCGAGGCCGGCTGACGCCTATTCAGCGCCCAGGCGACGGTGGGGCGTAGCCAAGCGGTAAGGCAGCGGTTTTTGGTACCGCCATTCCCAGGTTCGAATCCTGGCGCCCCAGCCAGCCGGCCTGCCGGACGCGGACGGTTCCGGTTCTTGCGCGGGCGGCCCGCGAGAGGCCCGGCTTTCCGGCAGCCCATCGTCCTCATGCCAACGACATGACCGCGTCGTGCATGCCGAGCGCCCGGATGGGCGCCGCCTGTCGGCGCGACACGGCGCAGGCCCTGGCAAACCGGAGGGTTGCGCCCGGCGCCAAGGGGACGGCCAGTGGGGGCCGTTGCTGGGTCGCCAGCAACGGCCGTTCGTATCAGGCCAGCGTGAACGCCTCGTGCACCGCCGACTGCACCGCGCCGCCCGTCACCGCGCCGCCGCCGGCCACGTAGATCGCGTCGCCCAGCGTCGCGGCGCCCACGGCGTGGCGCGGCGTCAGCATGGGCGCGTGGGACTGCCAGGCATCGGCGGCCGGATCGTAGCTCTCCATCTGGCCGAACACCCGGGCCTGGGTGATGCGCCCGTCCGCGACGACCCCGGCCTCGCCGCCTATGGCGAAGAAGCGGCCGCGATAGAGCACCAGCCCATGGCCGGACCGCGGCGTGGGCAGCGGCGCGCGCAGCTCCCAGGTGTCGCGGGCCGCGACGTAAACATGGTGCAGATCCGTGTTGTACTCGAAGGTGTTGAAGCGGCCACCGATGACGTGGATGCCGCCCGCATGCGCCACGCAACCCACATGGTCGCGCGCGCCGGGCAGCGCCTTCAGCCTCGCCCAGCGGTCGGCCTGGGGGTCGTAGACCTCGTGCCACCCGACGCTGGCGCGCTCCAGGCTCGGCTCGGAGGCGCCGCCGATCAGGTGGATCCTCCCGCCCAGCGCCACCGCCGCCGCCGCGCCGCGCGGGCGCGGCAGCGGCGCGATCGGCACCCAGCGGTCGCTGGCCACCTCATAGGCATAGGCGTTGTGGTCGGGGTTGCGGTTCTGCTCGATGAAGCCGCCGAGCGCATAGACCCGCCCGGCATCGGCGCAGACCGCGACATGGTTGGCGCCGCGCGGCAGCGGCGCCGCGACCAGCCACCGGTCCGCCGCGGGGTCGTAGACATGGTGATAGGCGCGGTCCACGCGCCCCTCGCCATAGCCGCCGACGATGTGCATGCGCCCTTCCCAGGCCGTCGCCCAGGCCATCTCGGAGCGCGGCAAGGGCAGGGCGGCGCGCGGGCTCCATCGCCCCGGCGGGCCGGGCGGCGCCGGGCTGTCGGTGACGCGCTGCGCCTCCTGGTCCGGCATCAGGTGGCCCATCATGCCGCCGCCCTGCAGGCGGGCATAGGGTTCGGGCGAGGAGGGGGCCGGCTGCAGCCCGCCATGCCCGGCATGCTGCGAACGCGCCGGGCCGGCCTGGAGCGCCGCGGCGCCCGCGCCCAGCGCCAGGAAGCGACGTCGATCCATTCCGTGTTCCTCCCTCACCATCAGGAAGGACGAGGCTAGAGCGTGATCGCCCAAGGTGGAATCGCCGAGGGCGCGGCGCACGCGACCAAACGCGGCGCTGGACCATGGCCGCGGACCTGTGCGAGCGGGCGCCACCCGACCCTGTCCGCCGCCGGGCCGTCGGTTCGAAACGCCCTCGCGCCAAGCCGGCCCGGCATCGTTCGTCGCTTGCTCCGCGGCATGGACCCTGGCGCTGCACGAGGCAGCGGGAGCGCAAGCCAGCCCCATGCTCCACCCATTCCCCGCTGGTGGCGATGCGGGCCAACTTTCTCGCCGCCTTCGCCGAACTCCTCCGACGGGTCTGTTGTTCTCGCTGCTTGCAGCGGCGATCGCACCGGTGGCTGCTGGCGGAGGAAGCGAACGATGTCCAATCCCGGCACCCTCAAGGACGTCTATGCGGACGAGATGAAGGACCTGTGGTCGGCCAACGACCAGATGGCGCGCGCCGTCGGGACAATGGCCGGCAAGGCGCACGATCCCAAGCTGAAGCAGACGCTCGAGACCTCCATCAAGGGCATCAACACGCACCGCGACGCGCTGAAGGCCCTGCTGCAGGAGGCTGGCGCGGAGGTGGCGAAGGAGCATTGCCAGGGAATGGAAGGCCTGGTGAGGGAGGCGTTGAAGCACACGGGCGACGATGCGCCGAAGACCGAGGAGCTGCTCGATGCGGAGATCATCTCGCAGTACCAGCGCATGTCCCATTACGGGATCGCCGGCTTCGGCACCGCGACGGCCTATGCCGAAGCCCTCGGCATGAAGGATCACGTCGCCCGGCTGAAGGCCATCGTCGCCGATATCTACAAGGCCGACGAGTATGCCAGCGCGCTCGGCGAGAAGCTGGCGAAAGCCGCGGCGAAGGGGTGATCCGCGCCCGGGCCTCGGGCCGTCGAGACCCTCGGCCCTGCGGCGGACGACGCCGCCCTGCCTCGCCCGGCGCAAGGGGGAGCAGTTGGACATGTGCAACCTCTCACTGGTCGCGCCGTTGAGGGTTCGGATTGAAGCGGGACGATACCTCGATGATCTTACGTGCAGGCTGCGGCGTCGCGGCCCTCTTGTTCGTCGCTGGCTGCGACACCGGCTCGTCACGCCGCGGGGCGACCGCGGGCGAACCCATGGCGCCCTCGGCGATGTCTCCCACCGGTTCGGCGGGTGGAGCGGCCACGGGGGGCGGCGTCCCCACGCCCGTCATGCCCGGTGGTGCCGGCGGCATCGGCAGCGGCAACCAGCCTGGGCGCGCCGGCACGTCCCGTTGACGCCGCGCCTGCCGCCGCCCGCGAACACCGGTTCATGGGTAGCGCTCCAGGCTCCTGGTTCAGCGCCTCTTTCACCCGGTCAGGTGAGTCCACCTGATCGGGACCTTCTCCAGGTCGATCAGGAGCGCTGATCGTCGATGCGCCGTGCGGCGACCTCGGACGCCTGTCGAAGCCGGCGCCGACCCTTGTCCTGCCGCGGCCTTGCCGCGGCAGGCTATGACGGTTCCCGGGCGGGGCGTGCCTACTCGACCCGTGCCCCGGTTGCCCGGACCAGCGGCGCCAGGCGCGCCTCCTCCCGGGCTCGGATGTCGAGGAGTTGCTCGGGCGTGGTCCACCAGGGCGTGGCGCCGAGATCCTGGTAGCTGCGCACCAGCTCGGCGCTCTCCAGGGCCCGCCGCGCATGGCCGGAGAGCCGCTCCACCATCGGCCGCGGCATCCCGGCCGGTCCGCAGACGCAGGCCCAGGAGGTCATCTGGAAGCCCGGCACGACCTCCGCCATGCTGGGCAGGTCCGGCACCACCGGGTTCCGCTGCGGGCTGGTGACGGCCAGCGCGCGGATCTTGCCGTCGCGCACCGCCGGCAGGTAGCCCGGGATGTTGTCCATGATCAGATGCACCCGCCCGGCCATGAGGTCGAGCAGCGCCGGCGCGCCGCCGCGATAGGGCACGTGCAGGATGTCCACCCCGGCCAGCTGCTTCAGCAGCTCGCCCGAGAGATGCGGCGTCGTGCCCATGCCGGAGGAGCCATAGGCGTATCGGCCCGGGCTGGCCCTGAACAGGGCGATGAGCTCCGGCACGCTGCGCACCGGCAGGTCGTTGTTGACGACCACGATGTTCGGGAGCTGCCACAGGCCCGAGACGAAGGTGAAGTCGCGCACCGGATCGAAGGGCAGGCTGGCGTAGAGCGTCGGCGCGATCGCATGCGAGGCGATGCCGCCCATGCCGATCGTGTAGCCGTCCGGTCGGGACTTGGCGACCGCATCGACCCCGACATTGCCGCCGGAGCCGCTGCGGTTCTCGACCACGAAGGGCTGGCCCGCGATCTCGGTCATCCGGGCGCACCAGAGGCGGGACAGCGTGTCGGTGGCGCCTCCGGGCGGGAACGGGTTGATGTAGCGCACCGATTGGCTGGGCCAGTCCGTTCCCGTCTGGGCCTGGCTCGGCCCGGCGCGTCCGACCAGCGGCGCGGCGAGCAGGGTGCCGACCGCGCCGAGCGTGGTCCGGCGTGACGCGTGGCGCAGGCTGCGCCGCGATGGGTCCGGCGTCCCGGTTGCTGTCATTGTCGTTCCTCCCTCCGGGTGGCCCCTTGCCAGCCACCCGTTCGCTGCCCCACTCTTCCATTCCGCGGCCGTTCAGGCTTGCCGGCGCCGAATGGATCGGGATGGTCTCGCACTTCCCGCGCGGACGCCACGCCGCGCGGGGCACGCATCCCGCGCGGCGGGCCCATGGACATTGCGGCATCCTTGGGGCCGAGGCGGGGAGGCGATCATGATCGTGCTGCACCATTGTTCCGATGCGCGCTCCTTCCGTCCGCTCTGGACGCTGGAGGAGATGGGGCTGCCCTATGCGTTGCGGATGCTGCCCTTCCCGCCGCGCGCCGCGGCGCCGGACTATCTCGCCCTCAACCCGCTCGGCACCATTCCCCTGCTCGAGGACGGCGAGGTGCGCATGACGGAATCGGCGGCGATCTGCCACTACCTCGTCAGCCGCCACGGCCCGTCATCCCTGGCTGTCGCACCGGAGGAGCCGGGCTATGCGGCCTTCCTGAACGGCCTGCATTTCGGCGAGGCCACGCTGACCTTTCCGCAGACCCTCGTGCTGCGCTACCGGCGTCTCGAGCCACCCGAACGCCGGCTGCCGCAGGTGGCGGAGGATTACGAACGCTGGTTCCTCTCCCGCCTGCGCAAGGGCCTCGGGCGGCTGGAGGGCGGCTTCTACGCCGCGGGCCGGTTCACCGCCGCCGATATCTCCATCGGCTATGCCCTGCTGCTCGCCACGAAGCTCGGCATGGCGGCGCAATTCACGCCGGAGGCGGCGGCGTACTGGGAGCGCCTCTCGAGGCGCCCCGGCTATCAGCGGGCACGGGACGCGCAGCAAGCCGCGCTCGTGGCCCAGGGCGTGCCGCCGACCGATCTGAAGGCGGGGTAGGGCTTCCCCCCGGCTCGGGCCGCGACGGGGAGGGCCTCCGGAGCGTCCCTCACGCGGCCCAACACCGCGCTGGACTATTGTTTTCAGAGCATCTTCACCCGATCAGGTGAGTCCCCCTGATCGGGATCTGCTCTACCGGTCGTCGTCCTTGCCGTCCGACCCGTGATCGAGGAAGGCCCGCAGCGCCGCGGCCGAAGCCTCGGGCGCCTCCTCCATCGGCACATGCCCGACGCCGGGGAGCACCACGGCACGGGCATCCGGCAGGGCGCGGAGGTAGTCCGCGGCATGCGTGGCCGGGATGGCGCGGTCCAACGCGCCCCAGAGCAGGAGAACGGGCGCGCGGATGGTGGCGAGGATGGGCTCCGGCGGCGGCAGCACCGTCTGGGGCAGGCGCGCGAGGATGGCACGCCGCACCCCGGGGGCGAGCAGCATGTCGCGGTAACGCTCCAACAGCTGGTCCGTCAGCACGCCCGGCACCGCATAGGCGTTGGTCATGGTCTGGCGGAGCAGGAAGCGCGGCAGCGTGTAGGGCAGCACCCGCATCAGCATCGGAACCCGGGGCACCGTATCGTAGTCGCGGCCCGGGCTGGCGAAGCCATCCGGCGCCATGAGCACGAGTCTCGCCACGCGCCCTGGCTCCGCCGCCGCGAAGCGCCAGGCGATGCGTCCCCCCATGGAACTGCCGACCACCACCGCCTGCGGCACGCCGAGCTGGTCGAGCAATGCCCGGAGCACCGCGATGGAGCGCTCGTCGGTGTAATCGCCCGATGCATCCGGGCCGGTGAGGCCGAAGCCCGGCAGATCGAGGCGGATGAGCCGGTACCGGTCCTCGAGCAAGGGGGCCCAGGCCTCCCAGGTGTGCAGGCTGGAGCCGAAGCCGTGGATGAGGAGGAGCACCGGCGCCTCGCGCGGGCCGGTGTCGCGCACATGCAGCCGCAGCCCGAGCACGTCCATGAAACGCGAGGGCGGCGGCGCCCAGCGTGCCTCGAGCGCGGCACGCGGCTTGTCCGGGTCGTAGAGGTACCAGCCGGCGCCGGCCAGGGCGGCCAGCAGGGCGGCCAGCAGGGCGAGCAGCACAGCCTTCATGCGCACGCCTTCATGCGCACCGGGACGGCCCGCGCCGGACCGGCGGGCAGAGGGTGACGGGGCTGGCGGGTGCGTCGGACATGCTCCGTCTCCGGACAAGGGCCAGGGGCGCGCCGCGGCCTGCCTCAGGCGTGGATGGCCTCATTAAGCCGCCCGGCGGGGAGAGCGTCGAGAGGCCCGCCGATCCTGGCGCGACGCTGACAGGCCGCCGGGGGCGGGATCGCCGCCTCCGGCGCCGATCGCCATGGCTTCCGGCCTGCCCGCGGACGCGCTCGGCCGGGATCCCCGGCGCTCGCTTGCGCCGGCCCGGTCAGGCCGCCCCGGTGTCGCGCGGATGCTCCAGGAAGAAGCGCAGCATCTCCCGCGACGCGTCGGGGCCGCGCGGGTCGGTATAGGTCCCGGCGGCGCTGCCGCCGGACCAGGCATGGCCGCCGCCATGGACCAGCCACTGCTCCAGCACCGGCCGGCCGCCGCGGTCGATATAGAGGGTGCGGGTATAGGCATGGCCCCCCGGGACCTGTCCGCGCAGCATGTCGGTGCGCAATTCGCCGGCGGCGGCGGACTGGGCGATGACCTGGTCGCCGTTGCGCGGGTTCACCGTGTGGTCGCGATCCGCATGGAACACGATGGTCGGCACGATGCGGCGGCGGCGCTCCGGGGCCGCGCCTGGGTCGGCAGCCCCTGGCCTCGGGCCCCCCTGCCGCATGGCGGCGAAGGCCGAGGGCATGTCGTGCGCCGCGCCGCAGGCCAGGCCCGAGTGCACGCCCACCGCGGCGTAGAGATCGGGATAGGCCTGCCCCATGATGGCCGCGGCCGCGCCGCCGGCGGACAAGCCGGCGATGTAGACCCGGCGCGGGTCGATGCTGTGGGTCTGCATGACCTGGCGGGTGATGCCGGCGATCAGCGCCGGTTCGCCCTGGTCGCGCCGCTGGTCGGCCGGGCTGAACCAGTTCCAGCACTTCTGCGCATTGGCGGCCTGGCTCTGGCCCGGATAGACGATCAGGCAGCGATGCGTCTCGGCCAGGGCGTTCATCCGCGTGCCGGCGGCGAAGTCGTCGGGCGACTGGGTGCAGCCATGCAGCATGACCACCAGCGGCGCCGCCTCGCCGCGATGGCTGCTCGGGATGTAGAGCTTGTAGCCACGGCTCCCGGCCGCGCCGTCGAACCGCCCGGTTAGGAACCGGGCGCCCTCCGGCAAGGGCTCCACCCGGCGCGCCGCCGCGCCCTGCGCCAGGCCGCCCCGGTCGAGGAGGTCGCGCAGCGCCTCCGGCAGCCGCGGCCGCGGGGTCGCGCCCGGGCCAGCGGCGGGCCCGCGACCCGTCCTCCCCGCCTGCGATCCTGCCGCGGCGGGCGTCGATACCTCGCCCGTCTCCGGATCGACATCGACGATGCGCGACGGGGATCGACCCCCCGGCGGCGTCGCGGCGCCCGGATCGGCCGGAGCGGCGCCAGCCGGCGCCTGGCCGTGCAGCAGGCGCTGCAGCAGCGCCGAGGCTTCGGCCAGCTTGCCTTCGCGGGTGAGGCGGGTCGCCTCGAGCATGGCATTCGGACGGATCGCGTTCATGTCGGGTGCCTTCGATGCGCGGCCGCAGGGTTGCCCTGGGCGCAGGCGGGGTCGTCCGGCATCCCGTCCTGGAATGCCGGTGGTGGAAGCGGAGAGGGGCCGTGCCGCCGCGCGGCGGCGGTCAGCGGGTGCGGTCGGCGAGCGCGGCCTTCACCGCGGCGCTGGCCTGGAGCGCGCCCAGGACGGAGATCGAGGCGATCGTCGCCCGGGCGAGCTCCGGCGTGACATCGGCGGCGATGCTGGCGAGGCCCAGCACCCGGATGTCGAGACGCTGTCCCGCGGCACGCACCGCCTCGAGATCGGCGCGGCTGAAATGCCGCAGGCCGAGATCCAGGCTCTTCCGGGCGACCGATTGCCGGGTTGCGTCGGCATGCCGCTCGATCTGGTTGCGGATCGCGGTGCGGATGAAGTCCGTGCGGTTCGAGTAGAAGCCGTCCTGGACCAGCAGGTCGATATGGCCGAGATCGACATAGCCGAGGTTGATGGTGATCTTCTCGGTGTCGCCGCCGGTCCTGGGCTGGAGGTCCCGCACGTTGTCCGCCATCCCGGGAGCATCCTCTTGCCATCCATGTGGATGGTAGATGGCGAGCGTCCGACGCCTTTCAAGGCATGGACGCGGACTGGGGCGGGGCCGGCCCTGGCCGCATCCCCGGCCGCCGGGGAAGCCGGAGCCTGGCGCAGCCGCGGGATGCCGCCCGAGGATCAGCCACCCGTCGGCGCGGCATCGGCCGGCCCGGCTCCGGGGAGGGCGCCGTACCAGGCCGCGTAGGGCGTGGTGTGCACCATGTGGCGGTTGTAGTCGGGCGCGCCATCCGCCCACCAGACCGGGCCGCGCTCGCCCAGCGCCCGCTTGGCCGCCTCCACGCGCGCCCGCGCGGCCTCGCGCGCCGCGGCATCGTCCTGCCGCAGCGCCTCGCCCTTGGCCCGACGCGCCGCCATCAGCTCGCGCGTCAGCGTGGCCCGCGTGGCGGGATCGAGCATCGGGTTGGAGCGCCGCCACAACCGGCCGCGCACCACGATGTATCGTCCGTCCGGCGTGACAGGATGGTTCACGGGGCCTCCTCCAGCCTTCGTCCGTCCCGGCCCCGTGGTCCCGGCGATCCCGCCTCGGCGTCCTGCGCCCGGGGCATCGCCATCCATCCGGGGGCCTGCCCCTGGGCTCCTGGCAACGCGCCGGCAGCCTGGCGGATCTGGGCGTCGCGGGTCGGCTGATGGCGGAGGGTGTCGCCGGGACAGGAGGCCGGCGCCCGGCCCACGGCCCGCGTCGATCCACCCACGACGGCCGCGGGCAGAACACCCGGGCATTGTCCGCTCCCCCGCGGTCGCGGCCAATGCTCCAGCGTGTTGTTGTCGGGGCAACCTCACCCCCTTCGGGCGGGTCCACCCGATCGGGTGAAGATGCTCCGAAAACAATGGTCCAGGGCACGTCCCCTGAACCGGTGTCCAGGGGACGTGCCCTAGGCGGCGCGGATGCCGGCCTCTCGCACCAGCGCGCCCCATTCGGCGTGCTCGCGCCGCACGCGCGCGGCGAAGGCCTCGGTCGTGCCGCCGCCGATCTCGTCGCCGCGTTCGGCCAGCCGCTGACGCGGCGCCGGGTCCCGGCAGGCCTCGTTCAGCGCGGCATTGGCCCGCTGGACGATCTCCGGCGGCAGGCCGCGCGGCCCGAACAGGCCGACCCAGGCCGCCACGTGAAAGCCGGGCAAGCCCGCCTCCTCGGCCGTCGGGACATCCGGAAAGGCCGGGTTGCGGGTGGGCGAGGTGACGAAGATCGGCCGCAACCGCCCTTCCTGCACGAAGCCATGGACCAGCGACGGCGCTTCGAATTGCGTCTGATAGCGCCCGCCGATGAAGTCCTGCAGCGCCGGCCCGCTGCCGCGGTAATGGATCATGTTGAAGACCGGGTCGCCGCCGAGGCGCGCCCGCAGCTTTTCCGCCGTCGCATGGCCTATGCCGCCGGCGCTGGTGGTGCCGAAATCGATGCCGGTCGGCTGCTGCCGCTGCATCCAGGCGAGCCACTCGGGAAAGGTATGGACGGGGATGCCGCTATGCACCATCAGCAGCAGCGGCGATTGCAGCATCAAGCCTATGGGCACGAGGTCGAGCGGATCGAAGGTCATGCCCGGCATCGTGTGCGGATTCAGCACGAAGGTGCCGACATTGCCGACGGACAGGGTGTACCCGTCCGGGCGGGCGCGCAGGACCTGCTCGACGGCGATGTTGCCGCCGGCGCCGGCGCGGTTGTCGATCGGCACCGGCTGGCCCAGCGCGGCCTGCAGCGCATTCTGCAACACGCGGGCGGCGAGGTCGGTCTGCCCTCCGGGCGGGAAGCCGACGACGAGGCTGACCGGCCGCTCGGGCCAGCTTCCGGAGCCGCGCGGTCCCTGCGCGCCGGCGAGGCCGGGGATGGCGAGCCCGGCGCCCGCCGTCATCAGGGCCCTGCGGCCGAAGCGGCGCCAGCGCCGCTGGGCTTGGTCGATCATGGATGCGGTCCTCCCTGCCGGCGGTCTCTGGCCGCCCCGGCAGGACGTTACGCATCCTGTGATGCCCCATCCAGCGATTTGCGGGGCCAGCCGCCGATGGCAGGGCGGCCGCCCGCGTCCCGCGCCGGCGGCTGGACCACGCCCGGCTCCAGAGCGTGATCGCTTGAGGTGGATTGCACCGAAAAGCGTGAATCCCGCGATCAAACAACGGCCTGGACCATGATCCGCGAACCTGAGTGAGCGGTTCATGGTCCAGAGCGTGATCGCTTGAGGTGGACTTACCGAAAAGCGTGAATCACGCGATCAAACAACGGCCTGGACCAGGCTCCGCGAGCCTGTGCGAGCGGAAGCATCGCCTAGCGCTTGGCGCCCTTCTCCGTCGGCTCATCCTCCGCGGGGGGGCAAACGGTGACCTGGCCGCCCTGCGCGTGGAATTCGGCCACGAGCCGCGCTGCCTCCTCGGCGCTTGGCGCGCCGCCCGCGACCCGCGCCCGTGCGGCCTGCGCCGCGATGGTCTTGGCCCGCTGGAAGCGATCCTGCAACGCCTGGCGCCGCGCGGAGGACAGGGGAGATGGGTCGGGAGCGTCGTCGGTCATGAGGCTAGATACCCAGGTATCGGGAAGAGCGCGCGTCACCTCATCGCCAGTGAGAGGGTTTCGATGCCCCGTCTCCCTGCACCCCCTGGCAGCAAGGCGACGCTGGCGCAGGCCATGAACCACAACGCCCCGAGGACCCGGCGGATCCCGCCGCGGCCAGCGGCAGGGCAGGGACACGGCCCGGTCTGCGCTGCCAGGCCCGAGGGCGCGGCGGGCGCCAGGTCGCGGCGAGGGGGCCTGGACGGGGCGCGCCCAACCCGCAACCATGCGCCCGCCTAACCAGGGGAGCGCCGCCATGGCGACCGACACGGACAAGATCTTCGCCGGACTGCGCAAGATCGACACGCCAACCATCACCAACGTCGTGGCGACCTACCCGAAGAATCCGCTCTGCCTCGGGCTGTACAATCCGTGGACCGAGAATTGGTACACCGATACCTCGATCCGCTGCCTCTATCCGGAGATGGGGCCGGTCATCGGCCATGCGGTCACCTGCGTCTACGGCCTGCCCGACCCGAACTACAGCGGACGCCTCGGCTTCATGGACGTGATCGACGCGCTCGATGCCATGCCGAAGCCGACCATCCTGGTCATCCAGCAGAAATGGCCGCCGGAGCTGATGGCGAAGGCCGGACTCGCCGGCGAGATCATGATCACCTCCATGCTGTCGGTCGGCTGCATCGGCATGCTGTCGAACGGCCCGTCGCGCGACGTGGATGCGGTCCGCAAGCTGGGCTTCCAGATGCTGCTCGGCGGCGTCACGGCCGGGCATGGCGAGATGGCGGTGCAGGCGGTGAACGTGCCGGTCTCGGTCGGCGGCATGGATGTCGCGCCGGGTGAGCTGATCCACATGGACGAGAATGGCGCGGTGAAGTTTCCCGCGGATCGGGCCGCGCAGGTGCTGGAGAATGCCGAGAAGATGCTGGCCGGCGAGGCCGAGCATCTGGCGCGGCTGCGCGCCGCGAAGACGGCGGCCGAGGTGCGGGCGGCCGGCGGCGCCTATTCGGCCAAGCCGAAGGCCTGACGCGACGGCCCGGGACCGCAGGGCTGGCGGTCATCGGGCCCATGGCGGCAGCGCGCGGCATCGGTGCCGCGCGGCTCACCGGCCCCGGAGGCAACGTGGCGGCTGCCGCCGCGCAACGCCCTCCGCGCCGGGCGAATCCTGCGCTACCCGAGCGGCCGCCCGTCGCCGCGGCGGCCCGGCGTTCCGTACAGCAATGCGGCAAAGTCGCCGACCGAATTGGCGGGAGGCGCCACCAGCGACGTGGCGCGCCGGGGCGGCGGCGCCGGGCCCGGCAACCCGGAGGCGCGCACCTCGCCCGGCGTCGCGCCATAGACCTGGCGGAAGGCGCGCGAGAAGGCCGAGGGCTCGGGGAAGCCGTGCGCCGCGGCGAGCTCGGCGATGCTGAGGCCTGCGCTGGCCGGGTCGCGCAGCGCCGAATGCACCAGGGCCAGCCTCATGTCCCGGATATAGGCCGCGACTCCACCCTCCGCCTCGAACAACCGGTAGAGCGCGGAACGCGACAGGCCGGCGGCGGCGGCGAGCCGGGCAGGCGTCAGCCGTGCCGAGGTGATGTGCTTGCGGACCATCTGGCGCACCCGTTCCTTCGCCAGGTCCGCGACGAAGAACGAAGGCGACGTGCCGGCATGCAGGAAGGCCGTGATGGCGGCGCGCGTCGCTTCGGCCAGCGACGGGATCTCCGCCGCGGAGGCCTCGGCCAGCCGGCGCGGCAGCGCGAGCATCAGATCGGCCAGCAGCCCGGCGCCCACGCCGCCGAGGCGGCCGCGCGGCAGGGCGCCGAGCCTGGCGGACAGCTCGGGATGCAGGTCGCGCGAGATGCAGAGCGAGACCCACTCCGCCTCCGTCCACTCCACGTCCCAGGTCTCGTGCATGGAGAACAGCAGCGGCTCGCCGGGCCCCAGGCGGGAGATGAAGCCGGGATGCCGCAGCCGGCTCTCCCCGCGGCGGATCACGCGCAGCACCCAGTGGTCGAGCGAATCCCGCCGGGCCCGCACCAGGTCGCGCGAGAAGCGGGCGGGCGAAACCTGGGTCACGCCCAGCACCAATCCAAGGTCGAGGCGGTGGTTCTCGCTGCGACTGCCGATCGCCTCGCCGGTCTCCGGCACCGTGATCGTATTCAGCGAGCCGAAGGCGGCATTCCAGGCATCCAGCCGCTGGCTGGGCGGCAGATCCTCGGTGGTGAAGACGACCGTGGCCGGGGTGTCATCACCGGTGGTCTCCGGTGCAGGCATCGCTCCAGTCCCTTGCCACGCATCAGGCCGCAACAGGTCTCGTCACGAGCGTGCATCAAGATTGCCGCGAAATGCAACTTTTTTTGTTTCAAATTGGCCGGATGAATAGTCAGCCCTGCCGTGGCGGGCGTGACCGGACAAGAATGACGGGCTGGATCGGGAGACCGAGTTGCTTCCTGTGTCCCTGGGACTATGACCGCAGGAGGCGCGGCGACAGGGCTGGGTACGGCCCAGGCCACAACCGGCCAGCCAGCATGGCGTATCCGCCCGCGACCTCCGCTCCAGGATGCGGCCTCGGCCGTCCCGCCGGATTCATATCGACGTCACGCCGAGCTGCCTGAGCATCCCAAGATTGTCGAGCAGCGCCCAATGCTCGGCGAGCCTGCCCTTGCGAATATGGAAGAGGTCCAGCACGGCGACCTCCAGACTCTTGCCGGTCGGCATGATGCCCAGCAGCTCACCCCGGTGCGTCCCGCGGATCGTCAGCCGGACCAGCACCTTCTCGCCCTCCGCCACGATATCCTCGATGTCGAGGCGCATATCGGGGATCGCGGGCAGGAGCGCGTCGGCGAGGCGCTCCACGCCCTGCGGCCCGATCACCTCGAATGGCAGGCCGGGGTCGTGGCGCCGGAAGCCCGGCTCCACATGCGTCTCGAACCAGGCAAGGTCCCGGGCGAGGAAGGCCCGGAAATAATCCCGGGCGAGTTGCTTGTTGTCGTCCAAGGACATCGTCTCTCTCCCTCGCCTCGTCCGGCGGGCGTCTAATCCCGTCAGTCCGCGACCACGTCGAAGCCGGCCCGTGGGAAATGGATATGGACCGCTCCCACACGCTCGTTCTCGTGCCTGATGACCACCTCGTTCGCATCCGCGCCGACGAGGACGCCGCGCACCGGATCGCGCCCCCGGTCGTCGGCGCTGACGCGCACCGCCTGGCCCGCCCGCAGGCCGGACGGATCCTCGTCCCCCGCCATGCCACGCAGGTCCGGCTCGCTCGCCTTGGCCACCGCCAGCGCCTCCCCGGCCGGCATATCGTGGCGCGTGCCGTGGCCGAGCGCGGCCACGCGATCCATCCAGCGGAGCAGCGGCCCGAGGGGCAGCGCCGCCTCGACGGTCGGGCCGCCATTCTTTCGCGCGAACCAGAGGGTGTGATAGGCGGACAGGTCGGCGGCCGAAGGCCGGTCGCCGAGCAGGAAGGGGCGCCCGCCCTCGAGCATCTGGCCGAGCCAGGACAGATGGGCGTGCAACCTCTGCAGGTTGAGCGGCCGCTCCCGCAGCGAGGCCTCCTTGCTGAAGTCATGGTTCATGAAGGCCTTGCGCTCCTCGATGAACTCGGCCGGCAATTGGTCGCCGATCACGCTCGTCGCCAGCGCCGCGGCCGGCACGAAGGTGGTCCTCTCCACCCAGTAACTCAGCGCATGGGCGAGGCCCTGCTGGCCGTCCGGATAGAGGCTCGGCGCCGGCTGCCGCCGCTCGATCTCGCGCAGGATGAGCAGGGTGTCGCAGTACATATCGGCGCCGATCTGCATCACCGGGGCGCGGCGATAGCCGTTGGTGAGCGGCATGAGATCCGGCTTGGGCATGGCGATCGGCACGTCCACCGCGTGCCATTCCATGCCCTTCAGGCCGAAGGCCAGCCGGACCTTCTCGCTGAACGGCGAGAAATCGTACTGATGCAGGATGACGGGCGCAGGCATTGCGAAACCTCCCGACCGGTCATCGCCGGTTCTTGGTGGTCGACAGCCCCGCCTCCGTCTCCAGCGCGGGCATGCGCGCGGCCGGATTCGGGGCGATGCGGGCATGGGGCGAGGCGGTGTTGCCGAGGATCCGCATCGGCGCGCTCCCCCGGTTCAGGCCAGGCAGCTCTCGAACATGCGCTCGGCCTGCCGCACCGTCATCTTGCGGGCCGATGGACAGGCGATCACCGTGTCATCGGTGACGGAGGCGATGTCGAAGCCCTCCGCCGCGATGCCGGCATAGAGGCCCGGGACGGCGCGTTCCGCCATCTCGCGCACGCGTTGCCGCGGCAATTGCTCCGGCGTGAATCGATCGGGGAAGGCGATATCGGCGTAGAGCGACCGGATGCTGGCGGCGCAGGCCTCGATCATCTCGGCGCGGCTGAGGCCCGCGGTCTCGACCTCCAGCGCCTCGGCGAGCGGCTTCACCTTCTCCGGCAGGACGGCGAGGTTGAAGGCGGTCACATGCGGCAGCAGCACGCCGACGCCATAGGGATGCGGCAGGTCGAGATGGCCCTCCAGCGGCAGCGAGAGCGCATGGCCATGGCCGAGCCGGGCATTGCCGCAGGCTATGTTCGCCATGCAGGACGCGACGAGGTTATCCGCCCGCGCGCGCTCGTCGTTCGAGTTGATGGAGGCGCGGAGGGAGCCGTATTGCAGCCGGACGGCGGCGAGCGCCACGGCATCGGTGAGCGGCGAGGCGATCCCGCTCATATAGGCCTCGACGCCATGGGTCAGCGCATCGACGGCCGGCAGCGCGGCGACCTTCATCGGCAGCGACCGCAGCGTCACGGGATCCAGGATGGCCGCGTCCGGGAAGCTCAGGGGGCCGCCACCGAGCAGCTTCAGGTGACGCTGCTCGTCCTTGACGATGGTCCACTGCGAAACCTCCGATCCCGAGCCGGCGGTCGTCGGCACCATGATCATCGGCAAGGCCTTGCGATCGAAGCTGCCGACGCCGGTGCAGTCGCGCATCGGCTTCTCGTTCGTGGCCACGATGGCGATGCCCTTGCCGGTGCACATCACCGAGCCGCCGCCGATGCAGACGACGCCGTCGATCCCCTCGCGGCGGACGCGCCCGCCCTGGTCGTCGATATGCGAGCAGCGGGCATCGATGCCGCATTCGTCGAAGCGCGACACCGGGATCCCCGCCTCCGTCAGCGCGGCGAGCGCTTCGGCATGGAAGGGCTGGCGGGAGATGACGGGATCGGACACGACCAGGACCCGCGACATCCGCAACTCGCGCGCCAGGGTCCCGATGGTCGCCAGCGCGCCCGGCCCGGCGACGATACGGGTCGGCATGTAGAAATTGGTGATCACCGGCCGCTCCTCCACGCTGTTGGCCATCGTCCCGGCGACCCGCTTGGCCTCGCCGTCCGTGGCCGTCGCCGGGGTTTCGCGCCGGGCGGACGGCGTCCGGGGTCAGGCCCCCGCGAGGATGGCACGGTCGGCAGATCCGGCTTCCCGGTCAATCTCGATCGGAGACAGCCCCCATGTTGATTTCCAATCCCAACGGTACGGACCCGCGCCATTCTCGGAGCCTGGAAGTGTTTGGTGGATGCCAGGCGTCGGTCCCCCTCGATGCGGGATGCGGCGCATCCTGACGCGGCGGCACCCCTGCGAGGTCGCAGCCGAGGCTGCGCGCCAGGACGTCGGCAGGGCCGCGCCATCCGGCGCAAGGGCCAAAAATTTCACTCGCCAGACGGGCCGGGGATAAGCAACGAATGGAACGAGGCGAAAGCGTCAGGCGGTTGCGCCCAAGACCGGCCCCACCGGGGCCCTGGGGAGACGGAGACGGTCCATGGCGGCAAGGCTTTCGCGTGCGCGCTTCCTGAAGATCATGGCCGGCCTGCCCGGCCTCGGTGCCGCATCGATCGCGCAGGCGCAACAGCAGCCGTTCCGCATCGGGATCGTCGAGGATCTGTCGGGGACCTATTCCGGCAATGGCGGTCCGAACACGGTGCTTGCGGCCCGGATGGCGGTCGAGGATTTCGGCGGCAAGGTGCTCGGACGGCCCGTCGAGGTCGTCGCCGTCGACCACCAGACCAAGCCGGATGTCGGATCGAGCCTCGCACGCCAGCTCGTCGACCAGCGGGGCGCATCCGCCCTGATGCTCGGCGGCTCCAGCGCGGTCGGCCTTGCCGTGCAGAATTTCGCCCGCGAGCGCAAGGTCACCACGCTCGTCACCGGCAATTACGCGGCGTCGTTCTCGGGCCGCGCCTGCTCGCCCTATGGCACCCAATGGGCGGTCTCGACAGGCGAACTGGCGGGCGCCATCGCCGAGACGATCGTGAAGTCCGGCGGCAACAAGTGGTTCCTCATCGTCGTCGACTACGCCTTCGGGCACGACCTCGCCGCGGACGCGACCCGGGCCGTGCAGGCCGCGGGCGGCGCCGTCATCGGGCAGGTGCGGCACCCCCTCGCCACCGCCGACATGTCCGCGCCGCTGCTCCAGGCGCGGGCATCGGGCGCGAATGTCATCGCGCTCGCCAATGCCGGGCCCGACCTCGTCAATTCGGTCAAGCAGGCGAAGGAGTATGGCATCAAGAGCGTGACCGCGATGCTGGTCTTCGTGAACAACGTCGTGGCGATGGGGCTCGAGACGGCGCAGGGGCTCCGCTTCGCGGTGAACTGGTACTGGGACCTCAACGACGCGACCCGCGCCTTTAGCCGACGGATGCTGGCCCGCAACGGCAACGTCGTCCCCGATATGGGCCACGCCTTGGGATACATCTCGACCCTGCATTACCTGCAGGCGGTGGAGGCCGCTGCCTCGGACGATGCTGCGATCGTCAATCAGAAGATGCGGGAGCTGCCCTTCACGGACGGCATGCTGAGCAACCCGCGCATCCAGTCGAATGGCCGCGTGGTGACGGACCTCTATCTCGCCGAGGTGAAGGCGCCTGGCGCCTCCCGGTCGCCGGCCGACCTGTACCGGATCCTCGAGACCATCCCCGGCGAGGCGCTGTTCCTGCCGGCGGAGAAGAGCGGCTGCCCGGCCACGGCGACCTAGAGCGGCTCCCGATCAGCCGGCAGGCAGCCGCCTGCACCCCTGGCGGCCCGGGTGGAGCGCCCGCCCCAAGCGGGCGATGTCGCCGCCCGGGACAGCCGGCGGACGCGGTGTTGCGCCTGTTCGGAATGCAGCCCATCAGGGCCCCGGCGGACCGCCGCCGCTCGAGGGGGCAGGCGTCGCGGCATCCGGCGCCAAGCAGGAGAAACAGATGCGCAGCTACAAGATTGCCGCCATGGGCGGCGACGGCATCGGGCCGGAGGTGGTCGAGGCCGGCGTCCAGGTCCTGAAGACCTGCGCCGAGCGCGATGGCGGGTTCACGCTGGACGTCCAGGATTTCGACTGGGGCTCGGACTACTACAGGACGCATGGCGTCATGATGCCGGCGGACGGTGCCGAGCAGCTCCGCCAATTCGACGCCATTCTGTTCGGCGCCGTCGGCGCGCCGGACATCCCCGACCACATCACCCTGTGGGGCCTGCGCCTGTCGATCTGCCAGCCGCTCGACCAGTATGCCAATGTGCGCCCGACCCGCATCCTGCCCGGCATCACCAGCCCGCTGCGCCACGTCTCCGGCCCGGAGCTGGACTGGGTGATCGTGCGCGAGAATTCGGAGGGCGAGTATTCCGGCGTCGGCGGCCGCGTGCACAAGGGCCTGCCGATCGAGGTAGCGCAGGATGTCTCCGTCATGACGCGGGCCGGGGTGCAGCGCATCATCCGCTACGCCTTCCGGCTGGCGCAATCCCGGCCGCGCAAGCTGCTGACGGTGGTGACCAAGAGCAACGCCCAGCGCCATGCCATGGTGATGTGGGACGAGATCGCCGCCGAGGTCGCGCAGGAATTCCCGGACGTGACCTGGGACAAGATGCTGGTGGACGCCATGACCATGCGCATGGTCATGAAGCCGCAGACGCTCGACACCATCGTCGCCACCAACCTGCATGCCGACATCCTGTCCGACCTGGCGGCGGCGCTGGCCGGCTCGCTGGGCATCGCGCCGACCGCGAACATCAACCCCGAGCGTGACGCGCCATCGATGTTCGAGCCGATCCACGGCTCGGCCTTCGACATCACCGGCAAGGGCATCGCCAACCCGGTCGCGACCTTCTGGACCGCGGCGATGATGCTGGAGCATCTGGGCGAGAAGCCGGCGGCCGACCGGCTGATGCGGGCGGTGGAGCGCGTGACGGCGGATCCCGCGCTGCACACCCCGGATCTTGGCGGCAAGGCCACGACCCGGCAGGTCACGGACGCCGTGTGCGAGGCCCTGCGGCGGGCCAACGACTAGGGCGGCCTCGGCCTGGCCCGCGCCCGGAGGACCGGTTCCGGTCCCCCGGGGCGCCGCGCTTGCAATTCTGTTGCGGCGGGCCGGGCCGATCGAGCAAGCTTCCCGCAAGCGTCAAAGCACGCAGGGAGGAAAGCAGGCCATGGACCGACGCCACCTCATGGCTGGCGGAGCCGCTGGCGCGGCCGCGCTGGCGGCGCCCCGATTGGCCTCCGCGCAGCCTCGGCTCCGCTGGCGCTGCCCTGGCAGCTACCCGAAATCCGTGGACACGCAATGGGCCTGCCACGAGCTGTTCTGCCGCCGCGTCAGCGAGATGACGGATGGCGCCTTCCAACTCGTCCCCTTCGGCCCGGGCGAGATCGTCCCGGGGCTGCAGGTGATGGATGCGATCGGGCAGGGCTCGGTCGAATGCGGCTTCACGCCCGCCACCTTCTACTACGGCAAGGATCCGACCCTCGCCTTCGGCACCGCGGTCCCGTTCGGCTTGAGCAGCCGGCAGACCTGGTCCTGGCTCTACGAGGGCGGCGGGCGCGAGATCATGCGCGACGTCTACCGCGACCAGGGCGTGCATGCGATCCCGGCGAACAACACGGGCGCGCAGATGGGCGGCTGGTTCCGCCGCGAGGTGCGCACGCAGGAGGAGATGAAGGGCATCAAGATGCGGATCGCCGGCCTCGCCGGGCTGGTCATGGGCAAGCTCGGCGTCATCGCCCAGCAATTGGCGCCCGGCGACATCTACCCGGCGCTGGAGCGCGGGGTGATCGACGCCGCCGAGTATATCGGCCCCTATGACGACGAGAAGCTCGGCTTCAACCGCATCGCCAAATTCTACTACTACCCCGGCTGGTGGGAGTGGGCGCCCTCGGCCGACATCATGGTCAATGCGAAGGCCTGGGACGCGCTGCCGGCGCAGTACAAGCAGGTGATGGAGACGGCGGGCGCGGAGTGCTGGCACTGGTCCATGGCGCGCTTCGACGAGCTGGCGCCGCCGGCGATGCGACGGCTCATCGCCACCGGGACGCAGCTCCGGCCCTATTCGCGCGAGATCATGGGCGCGGCCTACAAGGCGTCAAAGGAGCTCTACGGCGAGTTGGGGGACCAGAATCCGCGCTTCCGCAAGGTGTGGGAGCATTGGAACAAGCATCGCATCGAGCAGACGCAGTGGTTCCGCGTCGCGGAGGACTCGATGGCGAATTTCGTCGCCGTCGCCACGACGCAGCGCTGAGCGGCGGCGGCCGGCCGCGCCCCGCCGATCCGGCGGCATCGGCCGGCCTGCGTCAGAACGCGGCCCGCAGGCGCAGGGTGGCGACAGGCACCGGCCCCCGGTCGCTGTTGTAGCCCGGGTTGATGATGCATTGCAGATCGACGGCCGCAGTCAGGCCCGGCGCGATCCCGACATCGTAGTAGGTCTCGAGCGCGACCTCCGGCGCATAGGCGAGCCGCCCGTCGCCGAGGATGAAGCCGGTGCCGCCGGCGGCGAGGAAGCGGCGCTGCGGGCCGTGCAGCCCGCCGAGGTTGAAGGCCAGGCCCACCGTGTCGGCATACCGCCCCCAGCGCCAGCCGCCGATCGAGAGGCCCGCGGAGGCGGACCAGTCCATCTCGGTGAACATGAAGCTCTGCGCGTGCCCGTCATTCCAGCCCAGGCGCGCGAAGGCACCGACCACGTCGTTCAGCTGCTGCTCGAAATTCAGCGCGACCATGGCCTTGGTGCGATAGGCCCGGGCGACGCCCGTCGGGTCGCCGCCGCCGAGCAGGGCCTGGGTCAGGTCGTCATACCGCGCCGAGCGGGTGCGGGAGGCGCCGAGCAGCAGGCGCAGGGCGCCGGGGTGCTGGCCGATCCACCAGGCGCGGTCGAGCTCGCCGAGCACCTGCCAGCCCCGGCCGATGCGCTCGTCGAGCTGCGGCCCGCCCTGGTTGCGGGCAATCTGGAAGGCCCCTAGCCGCGTGGCCCAGATGCCGTTCTCCCATTCCAGCACCGCGCCATGCGTGTAGCCGGCCGGGTCGCTCGCATAGTCCAGGGCGCCGGCCCCGACCAGGGCGTAATTCAGGAATTGCGTGCGGGGCTCGTGCGCATAGCGGTTGTTGTCGAAGAAATCCCAGACCGCGAGCTTGCCGGCCGTGATCGTGATCCGCTCCAGCGCCAGGGGCCCCGTGAAGCGCATCGGATCGTCGTCGGACCCGGTGGCGTCGTAGGAGAGGTCGATGGTCTGGCGCAGGAAGAGCCGCGTGACGTTCCAGTCCCAGTTGCTCGTGCCGCCATGGAAGCTCTCGGTGTTGGTCAGCGCGCCGAGCCCGCGGTTGTCGCTGAAGCCGAAGCCGCGGGTCGGCGAGGGCACGGCGATCACCTCGGCGCCGCGCCAGAGGCGCCGGCCGAGGACGATGTCGATCGTCTGCATGGCCGTGCTGTCCGGCTTCGGGGACAGGCTGTTGGGGCCGCGATAGGGCGAGCGGAAGCCGGGATGCGCCTGCACCGTGGTGGTCATCTGCCCCCGGAGGAGCCAGCCCAGCTCCTCCAGGCGGGCCAGCCCCTGCTCGGCGCCTTCGATCAGGGCATCGATGTTCCGCTCGTAGATCGGGCCGGCGACGCCGCGCTGCGCCGCCGCCTCCGGCACGCCGAGGAGGCAGAGCAGGGCGGCCATCGCCGCCCGTGCCGGCCCGGGGCGCAAGCGGGATGCCGGGCGCCCGCCGCCGCGCCCCGGCCGTCCGGCGCGGCGCGGGGGCCGGCCCTGGTCGTCCCTCATCGGCAGGGCGGCGCCGTGCGGCGGGTCATCCCGGCCGGTGGGACTCAGTACCGCTCGGGGACGTACAGCTCCGCCGGCAGGGTCCGCCGCTCGTAATTCGGATCGAAGACGCGCTCGGGCAGGGTGATCGGCTGCTGCGGCACCGTCTCGTAGGGAATCAGCGTCAGGAGATGCGATATGCAGTTCAGGCGCGCGCGCTTCTTGTCGTTCCCCTCGACGATGTACCAGGGCGCCTCCTTGATGTTCGTCCGCTCGAACATCGCCTCCTTCGCCCGGGTGTACTGCTCCCAGCGCACGCGCGACTGGAGGTCCATGGGCGACAGCTTCCACTGCTTGATCGGGTCGTGGATGCGCATCAGGAAGCGAAGCTGCTGCTCCTCGTCCGTGATGGAGAACCAGTACTTCACGAGGACGATGCCGGACCGGACCAG
Source organism: Roseicella frigidaeris (assembly GCF_003258945.1). Classification (GTDB taxonomy): domain Bacteria; phylum Pseudomonadota; class Alphaproteobacteria; order Acetobacterales; family Acetobacteraceae; genus Paracraurococcus; species Paracraurococcus frigidaeris. The sequence goes on from NZ_QLIX01000008.1 coordinate 174,278, forward strand.
CATGCGCTCGAATTCCGGCACGTCGCGGAAGAAATCCTCGACCTCCGCCTCCGAGGCGAAGCCCATGACGCTCTCCACCCCCGCGCGGTTGTACCAGCTGCGGTCGAACAGGACGATCTCCCCCGCCGCCGGCAGGTGGGCGACGTAGCGCTGGAAATACCATTGCGTCCGCTCGCGGTCGGACGGGGCGGGCAGCGCGACCACCCGGCAGACGCGCGGGTTGACCCGCTGGGTGATGCGCTTGATGACGCCGCCCTTGCCGGCGCTGTCCCGGCCCTCGAACAGGACCACCACCTTCAGGCCGCGATAGACCACCCAGTCCTGCAGCTTCACCAGCTCGGCCTGGAGGCGCAGCAGCTCGCGGAAATAGGTCTCGCGCGTGATGCTGCTGCGCTTGCGGACCTGCCGCAGCTCCTGGAGCGCGGCGGGAATCCGGCTGTCGTCGATCTCCTGCTCCAGCTCCTCGTCGAAATCATCCTCGAGCTCGAGGTCGAGCCAGCGGCGGTCGGGGTCGGCCTGCGGTCCAGGCATGCGTGTCGTCTCCTTCGGGGCGCCGACCTTACAGGCCGGCCTGTCCCGGCGAAGGAGAAGATTTCGTTGTAATTCCAACGAGGGACGCCCCGCCGGGCGCGACCCGTCAGCCGCCGGCCTCGCCGAAGCGGTAGCCCACCCCGGGCTCGGTGCGGAGCAGCGCCGCGGCGGGGCCGAGCTTCTGCCGCAGATGGCCGATATAGACGCGGAGATACTGCGCGTCCTCGGCATGCGCCGGGCCCCAGACGGAGGCGAGGAGCTGGCGCTGCGTCAGCACGCGCCCCGGCGCCCGCGCCAGGGCGGTGAGCAGGGCCCATTCGCGCGGCGTCAGCCGCAGCGGCTCCGCCTCGCCCTCGAGCCGGGCGCTGCGGGCGGCGAGGTCGATGCGCAGCGGGCCGACCTGCAGCAGCGCGGGCGCGGGGGCCGCCTCCTTCGCGGCGCGGCGCAGCGCCACCCGGATGCGCGCCAGCAGCTCGGCGAGGGCGAAGGGCTTCTCGACATAGTCCTCCGCCCCGGCATCCAGCGCCGCGACCTTCTCCGCCTCCTGGTCGCGGGCCGAGAGGACGAGGATCGGCGCCGGGGAGAAGGCGCGCAGACGGGGGATCACCGCCTGGCCGTCCTGGTCCGGCAGGCCGAGATCGAGGAGGATGGCCGCCGGCGCCTGGGCGGCGGCCAGCCGCAGCCCCTCGGCGGCGGTGCCGGCGCGCAGCGGCGCATAGCCGGCCGCCTCCAGCGCCGGGCCGAGGAAGCGGTGGATTTGCGGCTCGTCATCGATGACGAGGATGCGGGGCGGGCTCATGCCGGGAAGCGCAGCGTCATCCGCGCGCCTTGTCCATGGCCCGGGGGGGCCTCCCGCAACGGGCTCTCGGCGGCGATCCGCCCGCCCATGGCGCCGACCAGGCCGCGGCAGATGGCGAGGCCGAGACCGGACCCGGCGGCGACCCGGTCGGTCCGCCCGGTCCGGAAGAAGGGGTCGAAGATGCGCGGCAGGTCGGCCGGCGGGATGCCGGGCCCGTCATCCTCGACGAAGATCGCCAGCTCCGCCCCCTCGCGCCGCGCCCCGGCCCGCACCCGGCCCTCGGGGCCGGAGAATTTCAGCGCGTTGTCCAGCAGGTTGGCCAGCACCTGGTCGAGCAGCGCGGGGTCGAGGAGGGGGTGCGGCAGCCGCTCCGGCCAGTCGCGGCCGATGCGCCGGCCGGACCCCGCCTCGGCGCGGGCGATCGCGGTCTCCAGCGCCTCGGCGGGATCGACGCGCTCGCGCCGCGGCGTGATCGCCCCGGCCTCGACCCGCACCATGTCGAGGATGTTGGAGAGGAAGCGGCCCATCCGCCCCGCCTCCTCGATCACGGTCGCCAGCAGGTCGGCGCGGGTCGCCTCCGGCAGCCGGGCGCCGCTGTCGCGCAGCGTCTCGGCGGCGCCGCGGATGGCGGTGAGCGGGGTGCGGAGATCATGCCCGAGCGAGGTCAGCAGCGCCGTCCGCAGCGCCTCCGTCTCCGCCCGGGCGGCGCCGCGCGCCCGCTCCTCCATCAGCTCCGCCCGCTCGATGGCGATCGCCGCCTGGTCGAGCAGCGCATCGAGGGCGCGGTCGCGCTCGGCATCCAGCGCCGCCCCCTCGCGCAGCCGCAGCCCGACCAGCCCGACCAGGCCGCGGGCGGTGCGCATCGGCCGGAATTGCCAGGCGAGGGCGGGCAGGGTGTCGGTGCCGCGCCCGGCCGGCCGCGCCTGGGCGAAGGCCCAGCGCGCCGCCGCCAGCGCCGCCTCCTCCGGCTCGGCCTCCACCGGCACGGCGGCCCGCAGCACCAGCTCCGGCTCCGTCCCGGCCGGGGCATCCGGCAGCGGCCGCAGCACGCAGGCCGGCTGGCCGGTGATGCGCGCCGCCTCCTCGGCGATGGCGAGGACGAGATCGCCGCTGGTGCCGGGGGCGCCGAGGCGGCGGGAGAACTCGACCAGCCGGCGCAGGCTGAACAGCCGCGCCCGGGCGGCGCGGACGGAGCGGCCGAGGCCGCCGGTGGTGCCGACCAGCAGCGCCGCCACCAGGCTGAAGACGACGACGCCGACGACATCCTGGGCGCTGGCGATGGCCAGCTCGTAGCGCGGCGGCAGGAACAGGAAATTCCAGCAGAGGAAGGAGAGCAGCGCCGCCAGCGCCGCCGGCGCCGGGCCGGCGGCGACCGCCGCGGCGACGATGGCGGCGAGATAGACCATGCCGAGCGCGCCCTCCGGCACCACGCCATCCGTCGCCAGGCCGACCGCGGTGGCCAGCCCGGTGCAGGCCGGCACCGCCAGCCAGCGCAGCCAGCCGGGCAGCGCCGGCCGCGCCCGCGCCGGCCGCGCCGGCAGGGCCGGGTCGGGGACCAGGTGCAGCGAGAAATCCGTCGCCTGCCGCAGCAGCGCCCCGGCCAGGCTGCGCCGGAACAGCCGCCGCCAGGGCGAGGGCCGGCCGCGGCCGAGCACGAGATGGCTGGCATTGCGGGCCCGGGCATGCGCCAGGATGGCGCCCGGCAGATCGGTCGCCACCGCCGTCTCCACCGCCGCGCCCAGCGCCTCGGCCAGCCGTAGCGCGGCCGCCGGGTCGCCGGCGGCGCCGCCCGGCCGCTCGACATGCAGCGCCAGCAGCGGCGCGCGCAGCGCGTCGGCGATGCGCCGGGCCTGGCGCAGCACCGTCTCCCCCGCCGCATCGCCGCCGAGCAGCGCCAGCACCCGCTCGCCCGCCGGCCAGGGGCCGGCGATCGCCTTGGCGCGCATGTAGTCGCTGATCTCGGCATCCACCCGCTCGGCGGTCCGCCGCAGCGCCAGCTCGCGCAGCGCCGCCAGGTTGCCCGCGCGGAAGAAGCCCTGCAGCGCCCGCCGCGCCTGCTCCGGCGGGTAGATGCGGCCCTGGCGCATCCGCTCCAGCAGCTCGGCGGGCGGGATGTCGATCAGCTCCACCGCATCGGCCTCGGCCAGCACCCGGTCCGGCACCGTCTCGGCCACCCGCACCCCGGTGATGCGGGCGACGGCGTCCGAGAGGCTTTCCAGATGCTGGACATTCATGGTGGTCCAGACCTCGATGCCGGCCCGCCGCAGCTCCTCCACATCCATCCAGCGCTTGGGGTGGCGGCTGCCGGGCAGGTTGCTGTGCGCCAGCTCGTCCAGCAGCAGGATCTGCGGCCGGCGCGCCAGGGCGGCGTCGAGATCGAACTCGGCCAGGCTCTGGCCGCGATAGACGCTGCCGAGCCGCGGCAGCAGCTCGAGCCCGGATAGCTGGGCGGCGGTCTCGGCCCGGCCATGCGTCTCGACCAGGCCGACCACGAGATCGGCGCCGCCGAGCTGCCGGCGGCGCGCCTGGAGCAGCATCTCGAAGGTCTTGCCGACGCCGGGGGCGGCGCCGAGGAAGACCTTCAGCCGGCCGCGCCCCTCCTGCGCCGCAAGCGCCAGCAGGGCCTCGGGGTCGGGCCGCGCCGGATCCCGCCGGGGCGGGTCCTGCGGCGCCGGGATGCGATGGGCGGGGCGGGATGGGTCCTCCATCGGCCGAGGATAATCCGGCACGGCCGCGCCTACCGCATCCGCGGGCCGCGCCCGGTCGGGGCCAGGCAGGCAGCGGCGGTGGCGAGGGCGATCGCCGCCACCCCGGCCATCCAGGCGGCGGCCTGCCAGGGCGTGCCGCCGCCGCCGGGGCGAAGGCCGAGCAGCAGGGCGCCGAGGAAGGACCAGGCGAGCTCAGCCAGGAAACCGCGCAGGACCAGCCCGCCGGCGCCGATCCGCCCGCGGCCGCGGCGCCGCCCGGGGCGCCGGGCCCGCGCCAGGCCGCGGTCGGGCCAGGGACGCCCGCGGGGGCGCCCGCGGGGGGCGCCCGCGGCGCCGGGGAGGGGCATGCGCATCGCCGGCCTCCGGCCTCAGGGCTCCGCGTCGAGGGCGAGGTTGAGCCGCAGCACGTTCACCCGTGCCTCGCCGAGCAGGCCGAGCGCGCGGGGGCTGGCCTCGTGCTCGATCAGCGCCAGCACCCGCGCCACGGGCAGGCCGCGGGCGGCGGCGATGCCCGGGGCCTGGCGCCTGGCATTCTCGAGGCTGATATCCGGGTCGAGGCCGGAGCCCGAGGCCGTCACCGCATCCGCCGGCACCGGGCCCGGCGCGGTGGCGGTGGCCGCGGCGATGCGCTGGCGGATGGCCTCGCGCAGCGCCTCGCTGGTCGGCCCGAGCTGCGAGGCGGCGCCGGCGGCGGCGTTGTAGGGGGCGGGCCGGGTGCCGCCCGGCGCCGCCGGATCGGCCTCGGTCGTCGCCGAGGGGCGGCCATGGAAATGCCGCGGGCTGGTGAAGTCCTGGCCGATCAGCGTCGAGCCGATGATGCGGCCGTTGCGCTCGACCAGGCTGCCGCCGGCCTGCCAGGGGAAGGCGAGGCGGGCGATGCCGGTCATGGCGAGCGGCATGGCGAGGCCGGTGAGGAGGGTCAGCCCGAGGATCATCGCAAGGGCCGGGCGGAGCAGGCTGGTCATGGCTCAGACGATCCCGAGGAGATGCAGGGCGAGGTCGATCAGCTTGATGCCGAGGAAGGGGGCGAGGATGCCGCCGAGCCCGTAGAGCAGCAGGTTCCGCCGCAGCAGCGCCGCCGCCCCCTCCGGCCGGTAGCGGACGCCGCGCAGCGCCAGCGGCACCAGGGCGACGATGATCAGCGCGTTGAAGATCACCGCCGCCAGGATGGCGCTTTCCGGGCTGGTCAGGCGCATCAGGTTCAGCGCCTGCAACTCCGGATAGGAGGCGGCGAAGATCGCCGGCAGGATGGCGAAATACTTCGCCACGTCATTGGCGATGGAGAAGGTGGTCAGCGCGCCGCGGGTGATGAGGAGCTGCTTGCCGATCTCCACCACCTCGATCAGCTTGGTCGGGTCGCTGTCGAGATCGACCATGTTGCCGGCCTCGCGCGCCGCCTGGGTGCCGGTCTGCATGGCGAGGCCGACATCGGCCTGGGCCAGCGCCGGCGCGTCGTTGGTGCCGTCGCCGGCCATGGCGACCAGCCTGCCCTCGGCCTGGGCGGCGCGGATATGCCGCAGCTTCTCCTCCGGCGTCGCCTCGGCCAGCACGTCGTCCACCCCCGCCTCGGCGGCGATGGCGGCGGCGGTCAGCCGGTTGTCGCCGGTGACCATGACGGTGCGGATGCCCATGCGGCGGAGCGCGGCGAAACGCTCGCGGATGCCGGGCTTGACGATGTCCTTCAGCGCGATGGCGCCAAGCATCGCCCCGTCCTTCGCCACCGCGAGCGGCGTCGCGCCGGCGCGGGCGATGCGCTCCACCGCCTGCGCCAGGGCGGGGGGCGTGGCGGCGCCGGTGGCCCGCGCCACGGCATCGACCGCCCCCTTGCGGTAGCGCGCATCCGGGAGATCGAGGCCGGAGAGACGGGTCTCGGCGCTGAAAGGCACGATCCGCGCCCCCGGCGGCAGGGCGGGCGCGGCGATGCCGTGCTGCGCGCGGGCGAAGGCGAGGATCGAGCGCCCCTCCGGCGTCTCGTCGCCGAGGGAGGCGAGCGCCGCCGCCTCGGCCAGCGCCCGCTCGGCGATGCCGGGCGCCGGGTGGAAGCCGGCCGCCTGGCGGTTGCCGAGGGTGATGGTGCCGGTCTTGTCGAGCAGCAGCACGTCGACATCGCCCGCCGCCTCGACCGCGCGGCCGCTGGTGGCGAGGATGTTGACCCGCAGCAGCCGGTCCATGCCGGCGATGCCGATCGCCGAGAGCAGCCCGCCGATGGTGGTCGGGATCAGGGTGATCAGCAGCGCCGCCAGCACGGTGACCGAGGGCGGCTGGCCGTTCCAGCTCGCCAGGCCGACCAGCGTGACCACGGCGATCAGGAAGATGATCGTCATGCCGGCGAGCAGGATGTCGAGGGCGATCTCGTTCGGCGTCTTCTGCCGCGCCGCGCCCTCCACGAGGGCGATCATGCGGTCGAGGAAGGTGCTGCCAGGCGCCGCGGTGATGCGCACCACCAGCCAGTCCGAGACGACGAGCGTGCCGCCGGTGACGGCGCTGCGGTCGCCGCCGCTTTCGCGGATCACCGGCGCGCTCTCGCCGGTCACGGCCGCCTCGTTCACCGAGGCGACGCCCTCCACCACCTCGCCATCCGAGGGGATGAGGTCGCCGGCCTCGACCAGGACCAGCTCGCCGGGGCGCAGCGCCGCCGCCGGGCGCGGCTGCCAGAGGCTGCGGTCATCCGGCCGCAGCAGCCGCTTCGCCACCGTTTCGGTGCGGGCGCGGCGCAGGCTCTCGGCCCGGGCGCGGCCGCGCCCCTCCGCCACCGCCTCGGCGAAGGTGGCGAAGAGCACGGTGAGCCAGAGCCAGACGGCGATGGCGGCGGGAAAGCCCCAGGCGCCGCCGGTCGCCGCAGCCTCGATGGCGAGCGCGGTGACGAGGGCGGAGACCGCCTCGGTGGTGAAGATGACCGGGTTCCGGATCAGGCTGTGCGGGTTCAGCTTGCGCAGTGCCTCGAGGGCGGCGCGGCCGAGCAGGCCGCGGTCGCGCAGCGCGGAGCCGGGCAGGCTGCGGCCGGCCGTGCTGGGCTGCAGGGAGTCCGAGATGTCGGGCATGGGCGGATCGGGCCTCAGTAGGTCTTGCCGGCGAGCAGCACGACATGCTCGGCGATCGGGCCGAGGGCGAGGGAGGGGAGGAATTGCAGGCCGCCGAGGATCAGGATCACCCCGGCGAGCAGCCCGGCGAAGAGCGGCGTGTGGGTCGGCAGGGTGCCGGCGCCCTCCGGCAGCTTCGGCTTGGCGGCCAGCGCGCCGGCCATGGCCATCACCGGCACGGCATAGGCGAAGCGGCCGAGCAGCATGGCGAGGCCGAGCGTCACGTCGAGCCAGGGCGTGTCGGCCGTGAGGCCGCCGAAGGCCGAGCCGTTGTTGCCGGTGGCCGAGGTGTAGGCATAGAGCATCTCGGTCAGGCCGTGCGGCCCCTGATTGGCCAGCGAGGCGAGCGCCGCCGGCAGCACCATGGAGAGGGCGGTGAAGCCGAGGATCGTCGCCGGCAGCACCAGCGCCGCCAGCATCGCCAGCTTCACCTCCCGCGCCTGCACCTTCTTGCCGAGGAATTCCGGCGTGCGGCCGACCATGAGGCCGGCGACGAAGACAGCGAGCAGCACGAAGACCAGCATGCCGTAGAGGCCGGAGCCGACGCCGCCCGGCAGCACCTCGCCGAGCTGGATGAGAAACAGCGGCACCAGCCCGCCGAGCGGCGTCAGGCTGTCGAACATGGCGTTCACCGCGCCGCAGGAGACGCCGGTGGTGGTGGCGGTGAAGAGCGCGACCAGGGCCTGGCCGAAGCGGAGGTCCTTGCCCTCCATGTTGCCCTGCGCCGGGTCGAGGCCGAGCGCCAGGTGCAGCGGGTTGCCCGCCGTCTCGGCGGCATAGATGGCGCCGGTCGCCAGCAGGACGAAGCCGAGCATGACCGCGAGCAGCACCCGGCCCTGGCGGCGGTTGCCGACGAGGGCGCCGAAGCTGAGGCAGAGGGCGAAGGGGATCACGGTCTGCGCCCAGATCTGCAGGGCGGTGGCGATGGCATCCGGCCCCTCGAAGGGGTGCAGCGCGTTCACCCCGAAGAAGCCGCCGCCATTGGTGCCGAGATGCTTGATGGCGATCTGGAAGGCGACGGGGCCGAGCGGGATGCTCTGCCGCCCGCCCTCCAGCGTCTCCGCCGTCACCGCGCCGGCCAGGGTCTGCGGCATGCCGAGCGCGACGAAGGCGAGGCCGAGGACCACCGAGAGCGGCAGCAGGACGTAGAGCGTCATCCGCACCAGATCGGCCCAGAAATTGCCGAGCTGCGTCGCCCGGCCGGTGGCGAAGGCGCGGGTGAGGGCGAGGGCGAGGGCCATGCCGGTCGCCGCCGAGACGAAATTCTGCACCGTCAGCCCGGCCATCTGGCTGAGATGCGAGGCCGCGACCTCGCCCGAATAGGCCTGCCAATTGGTGTTGGTGACGAAGCTGATGGCGGTGTTGAAGGCGAGCGCCGGCGCCATGCCGGGCACGCCCTGCGGGTTCAGCGGCAGCACGCCCTGCAGCCGCAGCAGGGCGTAGAGCAGGGCGAAGCCGGCGGCGTTGAAGCCGAGCATGGCGAGCGTATAGGCCTGCCAGCCCTGGCCCTTGCCGGGATCGATGCCGGCCATGGCGTAGAGCCCGCGCTCGATCGGGCCGAGGAGCGGGTGGAGGATCGTGCGCCGGCCTTCCGCCACCCGGGCGATGTGCCGCCCGAGCGGCACGGCGCCGGCCAGCACCGCGGCGAGGACGAGCGCGATCTGCGCCCAGCCAAGGAGGGTCATGGATCAGAGATCCTCGGGGCGCAGCAGCGCCCATAGCAGGTAGAGGAGCAGCGCGGCGGCGACGGCGCCGCCGAGGAGGAGGTCGAGCATGGTCGGCCTAGACGCGGGCGCAGCCGGCGGCATAGGCGGCGAGCAGCGCGAAGCTGCCGAGGCCGAGGGCGAGGAGAAGGAGATCGGGCAAGAGGGGCCTCCGGATCGGGTCCAAGACCCTCGATCCCTAGGCGGCGGGCCCGTAAAGGCTCCATGCGAATGGCGGGGCCGGGGCGTAAAAAACCCATAAAGACGGCCGCGCCGGCCACCGGCCGGGACAAGCCCGGATGTTGCTCCAGCGCTGCCGGACCGGCCGCCGCGGGCCGGTCAGGGCCGGCCGGTCAGGGTCGGCCGATCAGGGCGGTGTCGCCGCCGGCCGGTTCGCCTCGGCCCAGGCGATGATCCGCTCCGCCGACAGGGCACCGGCCTGCCGCGCCACCTCGCGCCCCGCGGCGAAGACGGCCAGGGTGGGGATGCTGCGGATGCCGAGCTCGTCGGCGATCGCCGGCGCCTCCTCGGTCGAGAGCTTGACGAGGCGCCAGCGCGGCTCCAGCCGCCCCGCCGCCTGTTCGAAGGCGGGGGCCATCACCTGGCAGGGGCCGCACCAGGAGGCCCAGACATCCACCAGGAGCGGCAGGCCGCTATGGTGCAGGTGGCGCCGGAACCGCGCCTCGCTCAGCGCCACCGGCTTGCCCTGGAAGAGCGGCGCCTTGCAGCTGCCGCAGCGTGGCGCCTCGCCGAGCCGGGCGGCCGGGACGCGGTTGATGGCGTCGCAACGCGGGCAGACCACCTGGATGCTGTCGGCCATGCTCCCTCCGAGGCCCTGCAACGCATCAGGCGGCGGCGGGCTTCCGGGGCATGCCGCGCTCACCGGGGGTGCCGCAGCATGCGCTGGGTCATCGGTGGCGGATCATCGTCAGGCGGTCGGAGGGATCGGCCTGAAGGCGATCGGCTCCAGGCCAGCGGCAAGCCATCGGCCCTGGAGCCTGCCGGCGGCGACCGGACATCGGCGCCGCTGCCGGGGGATGTCCCGTCCCGCCGGCCACCGGATGCCGCGCCCTGCCGGGCCACGGCATCCAGGCCGGGTCAGGCCGGCTTGCCCAGCCGCTTGCGGCCGCCTGCCCAGGCCTCCTGGGCGCTGGGGAAGGTGTCCTGCGACTGCTGCACGACGACCTGCGAGGCCTCCTCGACGATCAGCCAGAGCCACCGGCGTGGCGGCAGGGGCTGGCGCTGCACCCTGACCTCATAGCTCCGAGGGTTGCTCGGCGGGATGGCGGGTCCGTTCTTTCCGATGACGCTTGTCGACATGCGTGCGTGGCTTACGGCTCGTTCAGTTTCGGATGTCCATCCCGGGATGGGAGGGTACGCGGCTGAGGCAGCCTAGCGCGCCGTTCCATGGGTGCCCAGGCGGATCGTTGCGAATACCGGAGACTCGAATCCCCGGCACGCCGCTTGTAGGCCAAAGGGGGACCGCGCGCTGCTCACAAGCTTGCTCAGTCGCCCGACAAAGCATCTCGATCGCTGTCGCAAACCGGGCGATCGGCGCAGCTTTTTCTCAGGAGACATAAATAGGTCCCTGCAATTCACGCATGTGGCGATTATTGTGCGCAAGCGGCCCGCGCAGCCGGGTTGACCACACCGTCCTTCGCCCGACATTGGGTTGCCGATCGCGTGCATCATCGCGGGCCGCCCGCCAGGCGCGCCGCGTCACAGGGAGACCCCGATTGGCCCAGCATCGCCGCATGCCGAAGCCGGGGACCGGGCGCGTCGAGGCGCTCGCCCTCGCGCGGGCGGCGCAGGGGGCGGATCTGGTCATCGGCGTCGTCGGCGCGGTCGGCTCGGGCACCTCCACCATCGCCCGCGTGCTCCGCCGCCTGCTGCGCCGGGCCGGCGCCGACGCCACCGCCATCCGGGCGAGCGACGTGCTGGCGCGGGCGGCGCCGCTCGACTGGGCCGCGGCCATGGCCGAGCCGCCGCTCCGCCGCTTCGGCGCCCTGCAGGCCGTCGGCAGCCGGCTGCGGCACGAGAACGACAACGCCTTCGTCGCCGCCGGCATGATCGCCGGCATCCATGCCGCGCGCGCGGCGGGCGGGCCGCCGATCGCGGTCTGCGACGCGATCCGGCACCCGGCCGAGGTGCAGCTCCTCCGCTCCGTCTATGGCGAGGCCTTCTGGCTCGTCGGCGTGGTCTGCGACGAGGCCACGCGGCACGCCCGGCTGATGCGCAAATACGGGCTGGCGCCGGACGATGCCGATGCCGCGCGGGCGGTGCAGGATTTCATGGGCCGCGACGAGAATTCCGGCGTCGAGCATGGCCAGAAGGTCGCCGAGGCCTTCCGCTACGCCGATTTCCACTGCGACAGCTCCGCCTCCCTGCCGCAGGCGGATGCGCCGGATGCGGTGCTGGATGCCTGGCCGGTCACCGCCGATCTCGAACGCTTCCTGGCCCTGGTCCGGACCGAGAAGCCGATGCTGCGCCCGACCGAGGCGGAGCAGGCGATGTACCACGCCTATGCCGCCCGGCTCGGCAGCGCCTGCCTGTCGCGCCAGGTGGGCGCGGTGCTGCTCGGCCAGGACGGGCAGCTGCTGGCGACCGGCTGCAACGAGGTGCCGCGCGCCGGCGGCGGCCTCTATGGCGAGGGGATGGACGACCCGGCCGAGGTCGAGCGCGGCCGCTGCCACGCCTATGGCGGCTTCTGCCGCAACACCGACGAGCGCAACAAGCTGGTCGACCACGTGCTCGACCTGCTGGCCGAGGAGGGCGTCGCGCTGGGCGACGAGACGGCGCGCACCGCGCTGGCGCGGCGGCTGCGGCGCTCGCGGCTCGGCCATCTGGTGGAGTTCAGCCGCTCCGTGCATGCCGAGATGGATGCGCTGGTCTCGGCGGCGCGGCGCGGCGTCTCCACCGTCGGCGCGCGGCTCTTCGTCACCACCTTTCCCTGCCACAACTGCGCCCGGCACATCGTCGCCGCCGGCATCGACGAGGTGCAGTTCATCGAGCCCTATCTGAAGAGCAAGGCGCTCGCCCTGCATGACGACAGCATCACCCTGCCGCAGGCGGGCTGGGTGCCGCCGAGCCTGGCGCGCCGCCTCGGCCGGCCCGGGCCGCAGCGCGTCTGCTTCCGCCCCTATGTCGGCGCCGCGCCGCGCCTGTTCCGCCGCGCCTTCCTCAAGGATGGCGAGGTGAAGGACGGCATGTCCGGCCGGCTGCTGCCGGCGCCGGAGCAGGCCTTCGAGAATCGCCGGCCGCTCAGCGAGGGCTACCGCGCGCTGGAGGCGGAGATCGCCGCGCGCTTCGCCGGCACCGGGTGACCCGACCCGGCTGATCGACCCCGCTGATCGACCCCGCTGGCCCGATTGGCAGCCGGGACGCCCCGGCCTAGGCTCGCCGCCTCGGCCAAGAGGGGAACGTCCAGCCATGATCCACGTCGTCGCCATCATCACCGCCAAGCCCGGCATGCGCGGGCAGATCCTCGAGCATTTCCGCGCCAACATGCCGGCCGTGCATGCCGAGAAGGGCTGCATCGAGTACGGCCCGGCGATCGATGCCGAGGGGATGGGCAAGTTCCAGACGCCCTTCGGCGCCGACACCTTCCTCGTCATCGAGAAATGGGAGAGCAAGGAGGCGCTGGCCGCGCATGCCGCGGCGCCGCACATGGCCGCCTATGCCGCGAAGACGAAGGAGCTGATCGCCAGCCGCGTCATCCACGTGCTCGAGCCGGCGGCCTGACATCGCGGCACGCCGTTGCCGGTCTCCCGGCAACGGTCGGCGACGCTAGGGCATTCCCCTGAACACCGGTTCAGGAGAAATGCCCTAGACTATTGTTTTCAGAGCATCTTCACCCGATCAGGTGAGTCCACCCGATCGGGATCTGCTCTAGAGCGTGTTACGGACCGAGTTGATCCCAAATATATGGGATGTGTACTGAGCTGCGGCGATATTGCTATCCGACCGACACGAGCGAGGAGGAATGGG
>NZ_QLIX01000080.1 GCF_003258945.1 Roseicella frigidaeris
CATCGCTTGCGCCTTCGTCCGCTTGGCCATGATCCGCATCATGCTGCGACGGCTGGCCGCAACCCCCTCCGCCTGAATCAGAACTTCCCGGATGGGCTCTCAGCGACGTAGTTGCTGGCCAGCAGCGGCGGCGCATCGGTCGGCTGCCAGTTGGCGGAGGGCTCGACGTAGACGGCGCGCACCCCGTTGAAGAGATCCCGCCGCGCCCGGCTGCCCTGGATTGTGACGTCGCCGCGCAGGTCGTCCGAGGTCAGGGTCGCCACCGGCAGGGCCGGCCCGCCTGCATGGATGAAGAACCGCCCGCCCGAGACGACCAGCGCCCCGGCCATGGCGGCGACCAGCTTTTCGGTAATCGCGATCTTGCCCTCGGCGAGGGACAGCGTGCCGTTGCAGGTGTAGCGGCGCTCGGCGGTGCCGGCAGCCGTGCCCATGATCTCGTCGCAGATGTTCGCCGCGGCGATCAGGCAGGGGATGTCGATATTGTCCCAGCTGGCCCGCCAGCCAAAGGAGGCGGTGATGTACCAGGCGAGACAGAGCGCCGGATTGTCGGACCAGCCCACAGCGCCGGTGCGCGGATCCAGGATGGTGTCGGCGCCCTCGACGATCGCCGCCATGTTGGGCGGGCCGGAGGGAAAGGCCTCGGCGGTGATCTTGAGGCGGACGGCGATATAGGCGCGGCCCTGGCCGCGATGCGCCGCGGTCCATTTGCCATCGGTCTCCGCCACCAGATTGGCGTCCGCCACCTGGTCAGGCTCGCCCAAATGTCGATCGACGCGGACGAGGCCGGCGAAGCTCTCGTCTGTTTCCACCTTGTCGCCGAGCCAGACCTCGCCGATGCCGCGCACGCGATGGGCGGCCACCACGACGACGGCGTAGAAATAGCCATCCTCGCGCCCGGCATCGTCGGTCGCCGAGTGCAGAAAGACGATGGGCCCGCCGACCTTGACCCGGCCGAGGACGATCTGGTGCTCGGTGATGGCCTGGCGGAAGGACTGAGTGCGCGTCGTGGCGGTGGTGGTGAGGGTGTCGGCGGCGATGGCCGCGGCGGTGGTCGAGGCGGCCTTCTTGGTCGGGAAGATGGCCTGGCCGATGGAGGAGACGACGAAGGCGGCGCCGGCCGCGACCACCGCGCCGATGATGCCGCCTCCGACCGCGGCCGAGGCGATGCCGCCGGCGACCACGGCGATCAGGGGGACGGCAGCGGGCATGTCAGCCGATCCTCCAGGCAGTGGTGCAGCAGGTCATCGGGAAGCGGATGAGACCGCGCGGGCCAACAAAGGCGGCGCGGCCGCCATCCACGACCACGCCAAGCCGGGCCGGGTCACCCGCCAGCACGACGTCACCGGCTCGGGCAAAGGCGTAAGCGTCGCTTCCGCACCACTGGCATTTTTGCTTGACGGTAGGGCTGTGGTCAGGTGGCGCTGTTCCGTTACGCGGCGTGTTGGCGCCAGTAGTCCCGGA
>NZ_QLIX01000081.1 GCF_003258945.1 Roseicella frigidaeris
GGGGGGGGACGGGATGCCGGCCGAGAGAGTGTCGATGCGACGTGTGCGAGAGATCCTGCGGCTGAAGTACGAGGCGGGCGCCTCCGACCGGGCGATTGCCCGCTCGGTTGACGTGGCGCGCAGCACGGTGCGGCTGTGCCTGGACCGGGTGGCCGGGGCGAGGCTGGCCTGGCCGCTGCCCACGACGCTGACCGACGGGGCGCTGGAGGCGCTGCTGTTCGCCGGCGGCGGCGCGCCGGCCGGGCAGCGGCGCAAGGCGGAGCCCGACTGGACCGAGGTGCACCGGGAGCTGCGCCGGCCCGGCGTGACGCTGATGCTGCTGTGGGACGAGTACCGGGCCACCACCCCGGACGGCTACCAGTACAGCCGCTGGTGCGAGCTCTACCGGGCCTGGGAGGCCAGGCTGTCGCCGACCATGCGGCAGGTGCACCCGGCCGGGGAGCGGCTGTTCGTCGACTTCGCCGGGCAGATGGTGGAGGTGATTGACCCGACCACCGGCGAGGTGCGCACGGCGCAGGTCTTCGTCGCGGTACTGGGGGCGTCGAGCTACACCTACGCCGAGGCGGTCTGGACCCAGTCGCTGCCGGACTGGATCGGCGCGCATGTCCGAGCGCTGGAGTTTCTCGGCGGGGTGCCACGGCAAGTCGTGCCCGACAACCTGCGCGCCGGCGTGCTGCGGGCCAACTGGTACGAGCCTGGCCTCAACCCGACCTACCGCGATCTGGCCGCCCACTACGGCACCGCCATCCTGCCGGCGCGAGTCCGCCGGCCGCGCGACAAGGCCAAGGTCGAGGCCGGGGTGCTGGTGGTGGAGCGCTGGATCCTCGCCCGCTTGCGGCATCAACGGTTCGCCTCGCTCGCGGCGCTGAACGTGGCCATTGCCGCGCTGTTGGCCGACCTGAACGCGCGGCCGATGCGCCGGCTCGGGGTCAGCCGGCGGCAGCTGTTCGAGGAACTGGACCGGCCGGCATTGGCGACGCTGCCGGCCGAGCCCTTCGTCTATGCCGAATGGCGCATCCGCCGGGTCGGGCTCGACTACCATGTCGATGTCGAGGGCCACTACTACTCGGCGCCGCACCGGCTGCTGCGCCAGCAGGTGGAGGCCCGGCTGACCACTCGGACGGTGGAGCTGTTCCACAAGGGCGAGCGCGTCGCCGTCCACATCCGCGGCGGACTGCGCGGCCGGCACACCACGCTGCCCGAGCACATGCCGCAGGCGCACCGGCGCCATGCCGAATGGACCATCGAGCGGATCGGCCGCGAGGCCGCCGCGATCGGCCCGTCCACCGCGGCGCTGGCCGCCCTGATCCTGGAGAGCCGGCCGCATCCCGAGCAGGGG
>NZ_QLIX01000082.1 GCF_003258945.1 Roseicella frigidaeris
GTAAGCGTCGCTTCCGCACCACTGGCATTTTTGCTTGACGGTAGGGCTGTGGTCAGGTGGCGCTGTTCCGTTACGCGGCGTGTTGGCGCCAGTAGTCCCGGATGGCGCAGACCGCTTCAGGGATGTGGTGGTAGGCGCGCCCCATGTGGTCGCGCATCTCCTGCGGCTGGCCTTCGAGGAGCTTCTCGACCTCCTCGGCTTCGGCGCAGGTGATGATCGGCAGCAAGATCATGGAGTGATCGCTGCGTTCGATCATGGGCCGCCAGGCGTCCGGCCAGCGCCTGACGGCGAACATGAAGCCGGCGGCCCAGGGATTGGCGGAGACGGTGCCGTCGTCATACCGCATGTAAAGCGGTCGCCACCGCCGCCCGCGATCGAGGCGGAGCATGTGGCTGACGGCGTCGTGGTGCTCCAGCACGGCCTGGACGGCGCCGAGGCCGATCGCCGTGGTCGGCAGGTTCGGGCCGAAGATCACCCGGAGCCAGGCCTCGGTGGCAATGCGCTCTGGGCCGGCGACCAGGGCGGCGCAGAAGCCATCGATCGCCGAGACTGTCCAGTTGCGCCTGGCGATGTCGGACTGGGCGGCGAGCCAGGCTTCGAGGTCATCGAGCGGCAGGGCTGGCACACGGCTGCGGCGGCGTGTCATGCGGCGCGCGCGGTAGGCTGTGCGTCGCGCCAGGTCCAGGGCAGCAGGGTGTCGAGGGCGGTGCTGCGGACCTTGCCGGTGACCATCCGCTCCAGCACATCGGTCAGCCAGGCCTGCGGATCGACACCGTTGAGGATGGCGGTGCGGATCAGGGTGGTGGCGATGGCCCAGGCCTCGCCGCCGCCCTCGCTGCCCGCGAAGAGCGCCGCCTTGCGTGTGACGGCCACCGGCCTGATTTCGCGCTCGACCGTGTTGGAGTCCATCTCCAGCCGGCCGTCGTCGAGGAACCGGCACAGCCCCGGCCAGTGCCGCAGCCCGTAGCGGATCGCCTCGGCGAGCTTGGAGCCGCTGCTGACCCGGTTCAGCTGCGCCCGTAGCCAGGTCTCGAGTTCGGTGACCAGCGGCGCGCTCTGCGCCTGCCGCGCGGCCAGGCGCCGCTCCGGCGGGCGACCGCGGATGCCGGCCTCGACGGCATAAAGCGCGGCGATGCGCAGCAGGGCCTCGCCGGCGATCGGCGACTGCGTTCCGGCGTGGATCTCGAAGAAGCGCCGGCGCAGGTGCGCCCAGC
>NZ_QLIX01000083.1 GCF_003258945.1 Roseicella frigidaeris
CTGGAGGAACTGCCGGTGACAAGCCGGAGGAAGGTGGGGATGACGTCAAGTCCTCATGGCCCTTATGGGCTGGGCTACACACGTGCTACAATGGCGGTGACAGTGGGACGCCAGGCTGCGAAGCCGAGCCGATCCCCAAAAGCCGTCTCAGTTCGGATCGCACTCTGCAACTCGGGTGCGTGAAGGTGGAATCGCTAGTAATCGCGGATCAGCACGCCGCGGTGAATACGTTCCCGGGCCTNCTGCCACGGTAGGGTCAGTGACTGGGGTGAAGTCGTAACAAGGTAGCCGTAGGGGAACCTGCGGCTGGATCACCTCCTTTCAAGGAACGGATCCGGGGTGAGGGGTTTCGGCCCCTCGGCTGGATCTGCTTCTGATCAAACTGATGCATCGCCCATAGACGAGGCTGGGGCCGCGATCTCCGGAGGGAGGCGCTGGCGCCTGGCCAATCCCGATCCATTGTGCATCACCCCTGGCCGGCCTGACCGGGTCGCCGGGTGGTCTCGTGCCGGTGCCCGGTTCCGATGGTTGCCATCGGGACCGGCGCCGTCCGCGCATCCTTCTCCCAGGCCATGACGGGCCTGGCTGGGCCTGGGCCGTGGTGCCCTGGCCTGGCTGGGGATGGGGGCCAGTAGCTCAGTTGGTTAGAGCACACGCTTGATAAGCGTGGGGTCGGAGGTTCAAGTCCTCCCTGGCCCATTTTTCCTGCCGCTCGGCGGCGGGGAAAAGCCGTTGGAGACTGATGCGGGCTGGTTGCCAGCGGCGATGCCTTCTGCCGCCGTTTGGTCGGTGTGGGGGCATAGCTCAGCTGGTAGAGCACCTGCTTTGCAAGCAGGGGGTCACCGGTTCGAATCCGGTTGCCTCCATGTTTGCCCTGTCGCCGCTGGCGATCGGGCGAGCCTCTCCTGGGGTGGCGGCGATCGCTGCTGCCGGGGGATGCCTGGGCCATGGGCCTGGGCGGCGCGCTTCCAAAACCACTGTTCGGCAGGCGGGGCCATGGGCGCTGCGGCTGGACGGCTGTTCCTTCACAAGTGTATCGGATTGGTTAGCGAATGTTACGAGGTTAATGATTGCTACATTTGGGTCATTTGGCGCGGTTTGGTACTGCGTGTGGGTGGCTGGATGTGGTGATGGAGAGTGAGAGAAGGGCGTTCGGTGGATGCCTTGGCGCCAAGAGGCGATGAAGGACGTGGC
>NZ_QLIX01000084.1 GCF_003258945.1 Roseicella frigidaeris
CTTACTTCGTGATGCCGGCGACGACGCCGGCGCCGACGGTGCGGCCGCCCTCGCGGATGGCGAAGCGCAGGCCCTGGTCCATGGCGATGGGGGCGATCAGCTCGACATCCATCGTCACGTTGTCGCCCGGCATCACCATCTCGACGCCTTCCGGCAGCTTGACGATGCCGGTCACGTCGGTGGTGCGGAAGTAGAACTGCGGCCGGTAGTTGGTGAAGAACGGCGTGTGCCGGCCGCCCTCCTCCTTCGTCAGGATGTAGGCCTCGGCCTTGAACTGCGTGTGCGGCGTGATCGAGCCGGGCTTGGCCAGAACCTGGCCGCGCTCCACGTCCTCGCGCTTCGTGCCGCGCAGCAGCGCGCCGATGTTGTCCCCCGCCTCGCCGCTGTCGAGCAGCTTGCGGAACATCTCGACGCCGGTCACCGTCGTCTTGACCGTGTCCTTCAGGCCGACGATCTCGACCTCCTCGCCCACCTTGACGATGCCGCGCTCGACACGCCCCGTCACCACCGTGCCGCGGCCCGAGATCGAGAACACGTCCTCGATCGGCATCAGGAACGGCAGGTCCTTCGGACGCTCCGGCTGCGGGATGTAGCTGTCCACCGCCCGCATCAGCTCGAGCACCGCCTGCTCGCCGATCTCAGGCGTCTTGTCCTCGAGCGCCGCCAGCGCCGAACCCTTGACGATCGGGATGTCGTCCCCCGGGAACTGGTAGGAGGACAGCAGCTCGCGCACCTCCATCTCCACCAGCTCGACCAGATCGGGGTCGGCCATGTCCATCTTGTTCAGGAACACCACCAGCGCCGGAACGCCAACCTGGCGCGCCAGCAGGATGTGCTCGCGCGTCTGCGGCATCGGGCCGTCCGCCGCCGACACCACCAGGATCGCGCCGTCCATCTGCGCCGCGCCCGTGATCATGTTCTTCACGTAGTCGGCGTGGCCAGGGCAGTCCACATGCGCATAGTGCCGGTTCTGCGTCTCGTACTCGACATGCGCCGTCGAGATCGTGATCCCGCGCGCCTTCTCCTCCGGCGCCTTATCGATCTGGTCGTAGGCCGTGAACGTCGCACCGCCCGTCTTCGCCAGAACCTTGGTGATCGCCGCCGTCAGCGACGTCTTCCCATGGTCCACGTGACCAATCGTCCCAATGTTGCAGTGCGGCTTCGTCCGCTCAAACTTCGCCTTCGCCATCGTC
>NZ_QLIX01000085.1 GCF_003258945.1 Roseicella frigidaeris
ATCGCTTGCGCCTTCGTCCGCTTGGCCATGATCCGCATCATGCTGCGACGGCTGGCCGCAACCCCCTCCGCCTGAATCAGAACTTCCCGGATGGGCTCTTAGCTCGAGTTTGGCCATTCAGGCGGCGTGGCAGAGCGCGTATGCGATGCCCTCGCGGAGGGCTGGCGAGAGTTTTGTGGTCTCGACGGACTGCCGGGACATGACGAAACCCCGCTCGCTCCAGACTGCGCGTCGTACTGCGGCGAGACTGTCGGCAAAGGTCGGCCGCTGCTTTCGGTACTAGGTGTCGCTGCTATGGAGGTTGTCCCTCCGGGGCTGAGGTTGGAGGCTGTGGTTGCCAGACCGTCAACCGCCGAGCCGGAGCCCCGGATGGACAGTCATGAGAATGNTTGCCGCCGAGGGCGAGGCCGGCCTGCGCGACAGATCCGCCAGGCCGTTTCGGAGCCCGACCCGCCTGCCACTCGATACGACCGCGCAGATCGAGGCACTGCGCCGCCAGCGCCGATCCGGCCCGGCCATTGCCCGTCAGCTCGGCCTGCCTGTTTCGACGGTCGGGTTGGAGTTACGCCGGTTGGGCCTGGGCCGGCTGCGGGCGCTGGACCCCAAGCCCGAGATCATCCGCTACGAGCGCGAGCACCCGGGCGAACTGATCCACATCGACAGCAAGAAGCTCGGCCGCATCGATGGCATCGGCCACCGCATCACCAGCGACCGCACGGGCCAAAGCAGCAAGCGCGGTACCGGCTGGGAGTACCTCCATGTCGCCATCGACGACGCCTCCCGCCTTGCCTTCACCGCCATGATGCCAGACGAGAGGAAGCAGAGCGCGGTGGCTTTCCTCGACGCCGCCACCGCTTGGTTCAAGGCCCATGGCGTCATCGCCCAACGCGTCATGACCGACAACGGCTCTGCCTACAAAAGCAAGGCCTTCGCCCGCGCCATCGCAACCCATGGTCTGAAGCACAAGCGCACCCGGCCCTACACACCAAAGACCAACGGCAAGGCCGAACGCTTCATTCAGACCAGCATTCGCGAATGGGCCTACGCCTCGCCGTTCTCGTCTTCCGCCGATCGCACCCGCGCCATGCGCCCCTGGCTGCACGCCTACAAC
>NZ_QLIX01000086.1 GCF_003258945.1 Roseicella frigidaeris
CTGGTGGGTCTGGGATGCCCGGCTGACCAGCGTGCTGGTGCTGTTCTTCCTCTGGCTCGGCCATGCCGCCCTGGTCCGCGCCTTCGACGAGGCCGAGCGCGGGGCCCGCATGGGCGCCATCCTCGCCCTGGTCGGGGCGGTGAACCTGCCGATCGTCAAGTTCTCGGTCGAGTGGTGGAACACCCTGCACCAGCCGGCCAGTCTGAGCGGGATCAATGCGCCCGCCCTGCATGTCGATATCCTCCGCCCGCTGCTGGCCTGCACCCTCGGCTTCACCCTCGCCTTCGCGGCGCTGGTGCTGGCGCGGCTGCGGGCCGCGGTGATGGAGCGGCGCATCCGGGCGCTGCAACTGGCCGCCGCCCGGCGCGCCGATCCGCTCTAGGGAGCACGGCCATGACACTGCACTGGGCGCATGTGACGGCAAGCTACGCCCTCGTCCTCGGCGGCTTCCTCGCCCTCGGCCTCGCCGCGACCCTGCGCCTGCGGGCCGCCCGCCGCCGCCTCGCCACCCTCGACCCGCGGGCCCGCCGCGCCACCGGCCAGGCCAGCGCCGGAGCCCCGGCATGACCCGCAAGCGCCGCCGCCTCTGGCTGCTGCTGCTCTGCGGCCTCGGCCTCGGCAGCGCCACCGCCCTCGCGCTCACCGCCTTCCAGGACAACCTCGTCTTCTTCCGCTCGCCCTCCGACATCGCCCGCGCCGCGCCGCCCCCAGGCCGCGCCTTCCGCCTCGGTGGCCTCGTCGAGGCCGGCAGCCTCGAGCGCCGCACCAGCCCCGACGGCCGACCCGACATCCGCTTCACCATCACCGACGGGCCCAGCGCCGTCACCGTCGCCTATGCCGGCGTCCTCCCCGACCTCTTCCGCGAGGGCCAGGGCGTCGTCACCCTCGGCACCCTCGGGCCCGACGGCATCTTCCGCGCCTCCGAGGTCCTCGCCCGCCACGACGAAACCTACATGCCGCCCGAGGTCGCCGACGCCCTGAAGAAAACCGGCCACTGGAACCCAACCGAAGGCCCACCACCCCCAGCCAACACCTGGAACACCCTCAACACCTCCAAGCCAACCCACATACCCAACGGACA
>NZ_QLIX01000087.1 GCF_003258945.1 Roseicella frigidaeris
CCTGATTACCGAGCTACTTCCGTTCTGAGATGGGAATCCCTATATCTCAATGGGTTAACGTTTGGCAGGGCCGGAGATTGGGAATGGCGCGCAACGCGGTGCAATTTCAGAAGGGCATGAGCCTGTCAGCCTTCCTCGAGCGCTACGGGACCGAGGAGCAATGCCATGCCGCGCTCGTCGCCTGGCGCTGGCCCGAAGGCTTCGTCTGCCCGCGCTGCGGCGGGCGCGCGCACAGCTTCTGCGCACCACGGCGGTTGTTCCAATGCTCCGCCTGCCAGCGCCAGACCTCGGTGCGCGCCGGCACCGTCTTCCAGGCCTCCAAGCTGCCGCTGCGCACCTGGTTCCTGGCCATGGTCCTGCTCGCCCAGAGCAAGAACGACATCGCCGCCCTCGAACTGATGCGCCAGCTCGGCGTGAACTACGACACCGCCTGGCTGCTCAAGCAGAAACTCCTCGGCGCCATGCTCGCGCACAATGCCGAACGACCGCTGTCAGGGCTGATCCAGGTCGATGACGCCTATCTCGGCGGGCAGGCCACCCGCCAGCCCGGCGACAAGCGCGGGCGCGGAGCACCCAACAAATTCCCTTTCCTCGCCGCCGTCGCGACGCGTGACGGCAGGCCCCGCGCCATCCATCTGCGCCCCGTCCCAGGCTTCACCAAGGCGGCGATCGAGGACTATGCGGCGCGCAATCTGGCCGCCGGCAGCGCCGTCGTCTCCGACGGGCTAAGCGGCTTCAACGGCTTCGCCGAGGCAGGGTTTGCGCATGACCCCATCAAGACCGGCTCCGGCAAGCGGCCCAGCGAGCCGGCGCTGACCTGGGTCAACACCGTGCTGGGCAACATCAAGGCCGCCATCACCGGCACCTGCCGGGCGGTCCGCCACCACCATGCCGGGCGATACCTCGCCGGCTTCGAGTGGCGCTTCAATCACAGGTCCAACCTCGCCGAGATCCTGCCGCGGCTCGCCAGAACTGCTCTCGGCCAACACCCGACCCCTCTGCGCTCCTTCCTGACCGCGGAGGTTGCTGGGTAATCAGGAGG
>NZ_QLIX01000009.1 GCF_003258945.1 Roseicella frigidaeris
CAAACAAAGGCAGTCAGCACACCACCGCCAACCGGCAAAATCGTCCCCAGACCAGAAATCCCCCGTCGCGTGCGACTTCTTCAGCAGCCTGTTAGAGCAGATCGCCGCCGGGCGCGAACGCCGCGGCGCGCCTGTCAGCGCCGAGGCCGGGGCCCAGGCGATGGGCCACCCCGGTGCAGCAGGCGCAGCACGGTCCAGCCGGCCAGCCCGGCCAGCAGCGAGCCGAGCATGATGCCGAGCTTCACCTCGCCGAGCAGCAGCGGCGTGTCCTCGAAGGCCAGCATGCCGATGAAGAGGCTCATGGTGAAGCCGATGCCGCAGAGCAGGGAGACGCCGGCCATCTGCGGCCAGCTCGCCCCCATCGGCAGGTCGGCCAGGCCGAGCCGGATGACCAGCGCGGCGCTGCCGAAGACGCCGATGAACTTCCCGACCAGCAGGCCGAGTCCGACCCCGAGCGTCAGCGGCGCGGTCAAGGCATCGGCGCTGAGGTTGGCGAGGGGCAGGCCGGCATTGGCCAGGCCGAAGACCGGCACGACGAGGAAGGCCACCGGCCGCTGGAGGTGGTGCTCGAGCCGGAGCAGCGGCGCGGCTCGCCCCCCCGCCGCCTGCGCCCCCCCGGTCCGCAGCGGGATGGTCAGCGCCAGCGCGACGCCGGCGATCGTCGCATGCACGCCCGAGCGGAAGACCAGCAGCCAGAGCAGCAGGCCGAGCAGGAGATAGGGCCAGAGCCGCCGCACCCCGGCGCGGTTCAGCCCGGCCAGGGCCGCCAGCACGAGGGCGGCGAGGCCGAGATCCGGCAGCGAGAGGGCATCCGTGTAGAAGACGGCGATGATCAGCACGGCGCCGAGATCGTCGATGATGGCGAGCGCCGCCAGGAACACCTTCAGCGCGCTCGGCACCCGGTCGCCGAGCAGGGAGATGACGCCGAGCGCGAAGGCGATGTCGGTCGCCGAGGGGATGGCCCAGCCGCGCAGCGCCGCCGGGTCCTGCCAGGTGAAGCCGGCATAGATCAGCGCCGGCACTGCCATGCCGCCGGCCGCGGCGAAGCCCGGCAGGGCCCGCCTTGGCCAGCTCGCCAATTCGCCCCCGAGGAACTCGCGCTTGATCTCCATCCCGACCAGCAGGAAGAAGAGCACCATCAGCGCATCGTTGATCCAGTGTTCGAGGCTGAGCGGCCCGATCGCGGCATGCAGCGCCGCCTGGTAGCCCGGCGCCAGCGGCGAGTTGGCGAGAAGGAGGGCGACGGCCGCGGCCGCCATCAGCACCAGGCCGCCGGCCGCCTCGCTCTCCAGGAATTCGCGCAGCATCGGGATCGGGCGGCGCAGCGCCGGACGGTGGGCCATCGGGGAGTCCGGGCGATGTGGAAGCGGAGGCCTTGGTACCGTCCCGCCTCCGCCGCGCAAAGCCCCGGCCGGCGCCCCGCCTTCTGCAAACATTCGCCGCCCCCGGCTGTTACCCCTTCATGGCGCAAGGCGAATGGCTGCCCGATCCCTACATCCTCGCTCTCACCGGCCTCGGTCTCCTCATCGCTCTCGTGGCCTGGCTGCCCCTGGCGCTGAAGCGCCTGCCGCTGTCCTTGCCGATCGTCTGCCTCGGGATCGGCGCGGCGCTATTCTCGCTGCCACAGGTGACCTGGCGGCCCCTGCCCTACGATCACCTCGACGTCACGGAGCGCTTCACGGAGTTCGTGGTGATCATCGCGCTGATGGGCGCGGGGCTGAAGCTCGACCGCGTCTTCGAATGGCGCCGCTGGATGGTGGCCTGGCGCCTCCTGGCCATCACCATGCCGCTCAGCATCGCCGCCATCACCGGCCTTGCCGTCTGGGCGCTCGGCCTGTCCTTCCCGGTGGCGCTGCTCCTGGCCGCCAGCCTGGCGCCGACCGACCCGGTGCTGGCGGCGGATGTGCAGGTCGGCCCGCCGAAGACCGGCGCGGAGGATGAGGTGCGCTTCGGCCTCACCGCCGAGGCCGGGCTGAACGACGGCCTCGCCTTCCCCTTCGTCCAGCTTGCCATCGCCCTGGCTGCCGCGGCGGGCACGGGCGAGCCCTGGTTCGCCGAATGGCTGGGCTATCGGGTGGTGTGGGAGATCGGCGCCGGCGTCCTGGGCGGCTGGCTGATCGGCCGCGCCTTCGGCTGGCTGACCTTCCACGTCCCGGCCGAGAAGAAGCTCGTCCGGACCGATGACGGCCTGATCGCCATCGCGGCGACGCTGGTCTCCTATGGCCTGACCGAGATCATCCACTCCTACGGCTTCCTGGCCGTCTTCGTGACCGCGCTGACCTTCCGCCGCACCCACCGCGAGCACGACTTCCAGACCCGCATGCACGAGGTGACGGAGCAGGTCGAGCGGCTGGCGATGATGATCCTGCTGCTGCTCGGCGGCGCGCTGATCCGTGGGCTGCTGGCTCCCGTCTCGTGGATCGACGCCTGCCTGGCCCTGGTGATCCTGCTGGTCATCCGTCCCGTCGCCGGGCTGATCGGCCTCGCCGGCTTCCGGGCCGAGCGGACCGAGACGCTGACGCTCGCCTTCTTCGGCATCCGTGGCGTCGGCTCGCTCTACTACCTGTCCTATGGCCTGAACCGGATGGAGGTGGCGGAAGCCGGGCGGCTCTGGGGGCTCGTCGGCCTGGTGATCCTGCTGCACGGCCTGACCGTCACGCCGATCATGCGCTCGCTCGATCGGCGGCAGGGGCGTGATCCGGACACGGGCGAGGTGCTGGGGGACGGGACCTAGGGCCGCGGCCCGATTTCGGCCGGGCCGCCTATGAGCGGCCGGCCGATGGCGGAGGGGATGGGATTCGAACCCACGATAGAGGTTGACCCCCTATAACGGTTTAGCAAACCGTCGCCTTCAGCCACTCGGCCACCCCTCCGCAGAAGTGACAGGCCCACGACGTATGCAGCGCGCCTCTTACAGGCGGCGTGCCCAGCCGTCAAACGCCCCGCGCCGGGCGCCAATGCCTCCGGAACGGGGCCTCGGGACCGGTGCCTCAGGACCGGTGTCTCAGGACAGGGCGACCTCGAATCCCTTGGCGGTGGCCGGGCGCGCCATCATCCGCTCATACCAGGCGGCAACGTTCGGCAATGCATCGAAGGGCACCTGATGCCGGTCATGCCGCCAGGCCCAGCCGAGGATGGCGAAATCGGCGATGCTCGGCTCGCCGTCCGTCGCCACGTAGTCGCGCCCGGCCAGGCGCCGGTCCAGCACGCCGTACAGCCTCTGCGTCTCCGCATGGTAGCGCTTCAGCCCGTAGTCGCGCGCCGGTCCCTCGGGCTGCATCAGGAAATGATGCACCTGGCCCGGCATCGGCCCGAAGCCCCCCATCTGCCACATCAGCCATTCCAGCACCGGCACCCTGGCCCGCAGGTCCCGCGGCAGGAAGCGGCCGGTCTTCTCGGCGAGGTAGAGCAGGATGGCGCCGCTCTCGAAGACCGAGATCGGCTGCCCGCCCGGCCCTTCGGCATCGATGATCGCCGGGATGCGGTTGTTCGGGCTGAAGCTCAGGAAATGCGGATCGAATTGCTGGTTCTTGGTGATGTCGACCGGCTTCACGCGGTAGGGCAGGCCTATCTCCTCGAGCGCGACGCTGATCTTGCGGCCATTCGGCGTGTTCCAGGTGTAGAGGTCGATCATCGGCTGCCCTCCGTGGCGTCTCCGTCGCGCCAGCCTATCGCGGAACCGCGCGCCGGCCAGCCCCGAGCCCGCCGGGCCAGCTCCGCTGCATCGCGGCAGACGGCGTTGCAGGGCGGCCACGGCAATGCAACAAACCTGCGCAGCCCGTGGAAATTGCTTCCCTTTCCCAGGACCATGCCGCAGCGTGCCCCTCGGCGTCGCGACGTGAGGGGCACGATTCGCGGCGTTCAGGGGGATCTACTGTCATGAGTGCGGTCACGCTGCCGGGCACGCGCCGGAAATCGATCGGGCTTGCCTATCTGTTGCTGGCGCTCTGCGGGCTGTTCGGCCTGCACCGGATCTATCTCGGCCGTGGCCTCTCCGGGGCCGGCATGGCGGCGATCAGCCTGCTCTCCATCCCCCTGATCTGGAGCGGCCTCGGCCTCCTCGGCTTCGTGGCGACCGGCACCTGGGCCCTGGCCGATGCCCTGCTGATCCCCTCCATGGCGCGCGAGACCGATCCCGGGATGCCCGCCCTGGCCTGAGAGCCAGGCCCACCGGCCGGCGCCCGCCCGACCCCCGACGGGTGGCGCGCCGCAGGCCGGGTTTCCAGGCCCGGCCCGGCAGCCGCGGCACGCGCCCGAGGCAGCGCCGCGAAAGCCGGTTGGATCATGGTCCAGCGCGGCGTTTGATCGCGTGAGCCACGCCTTCGGTGTTTCCACCTCAGGCGATGACATTCTAGGGCGCTTCCCGTGCGAGCATCTTCACCTGTCCGGATGAGGTCATCCGGACAGGATCTGCTCTAGCCAAGCAGCTTCTTCACCGCCTCGTTCACCAGGGCCGGGTTGCCCTTGCCCTGCATGGCCTTCATGGTCTGGCCGACGAAGAAGCCGAACAGCTTTTCCTTGCCGGATCTGTATTCGGCCACCTTGCCGGCATTCGCCTCCAGCACCCCGGCGACGATGCGCTCGATCGCGCCCGCATCCGTCACCTGCCGCAGCCCGCGCTCCTCGACGATGGCGCCGGGCGAGGTGCCGGTCTCCACCATCGCCTCGAACACCTCCTTGGCCAGCTTGCCGGAGAGGGTGCCGTCCTGCATCAGGTCGAGCAGCATGCCGAGATACTCGGCCTTGACCGGCGGCGCGGCGATGCTGGTCCGGGTGCGGTTGATGGCGGCGAAGAGGTCGCCCATCACCCAGTTGGCCGCGATCTTGGCGTCGCGCCCCTGCGCCACCGTCTCGAAATAGGCGGCCGTCTCCTTCTCGAGCGTCAGGACATGCGCGTCGTAGGGCGAGAGCCCCATCGCCACGTAGCGGGCGCGGCGCGCATCCGGCAGCTCGGGCAGGCCGGCCTTGAGCTGCTCCACCCAGGAGGCTTCCAGCACCAGCGGCGGCAGGTCGGGATCGGGGAAGTAGCGGTAGTCATGCGCATCCTCCTTGGAGCGCATCGAGCGGGTGATGCCGCGCGCCGGCTCGAACAGCCGGGTCTCCTGCTCGACCGTGCCGCCCGCCTCCCAGACCTCGATCTGGCGGCGCGCCTCGGCCTCCACCGCCTGCATGACGAAGCGGATGGAGTTGACGTTCTTCACCTCGCAGCGGGTGCGGTAGCCCTCGCCCGGCCTGCGGACGGAGACGTTCACATCCGCCCGCAAGCTGCCCTCGTCCATGTTGCCGTCGCAGGTGCCGAGGTAGCGCAGGATCTGCCGCAGCTTGGTCAGGTAGGCGCCGGCCTCCTCCGGGCTGCGCATGTCGGGCTCGGAGACGATCTCCATCAGCGCGACGCCGGAGCGGTTCAGGTCGATATAGGATTTGCTCGGGTGCTGGTCGTGCAGGCTCTTGCCGGCATCCTGCTCGAGATGCAGCCGGGTGATGCCGATGGTCTTCGTGCTGCCGTCCTGCAGCTCGATCTCGATCCGGCCCTCGCCGACGATCGGATGCGCATACTGGCTGATCTGGTAGCCCTGCGGCAGGTCGGCATAGAAGTAGTTCTTGCGGTCGAAGCGGGACCACAGGTTGATCTGGGCGCGCAGCCCCAAGCCGGTCCGCACCGCCTGCGCCACGCATTCGCCGTTGATCACCGGCAGCATGCCGGGGAAGCCGGCATCGACGAAGCTCACCTGGCTGTTCGGCGCCGCGCCGAAGGCGGTGGCCGCGCCGCTGAACAGCTTGGCCTCGCTCGTCACCTGGGCATGCACCTCGAGGCCGACGACGATCTCCCAGGGGCCGCTCGGGCCCTCAAGCGTGAAGGACATGGTCCCCTTCCCTCTCTGCCCAGGCGAAGACGCGCTGCTGCTCCTCGGCCAGGAATTCCGCGGCATTGCCGCCCACGATGCGCCCCAGACGCTCCGCCGCCCGGGCGAAGCCGATCAGCGGCCGGCCGCGCATGGCGCCATGCGCCAGGCTCGGCCGGTCCACCACGATGGCCGAGAGCAGCGGCCAGCCCCGCGCCGCCGCCCGCCGGCAGAGATCGAACAGATGCGGGTCCATCCGCCGCCGCGCCGCGCTCCAGCCGAGGCCGCTGGCCGCCGCCAGCCCGCCATAGCTGACATAGCGCCGCGCCGCGGCGGCGGCATGGATATGGCGCAGGCTCGCCGCCAGGGACAGCGCCGGGGACGGGGCCGGGGCCGGGGACAGGGCCAGGGCCAGGGACAGCGCCGGGCCGTCCGCGGCCGGCGGCATCGCCTCCGGCGTCACACCGCCCCCGCCCGCAGCCCCGGCACGGCGCGGAAATCCGCCGCCGTCTCGATCGCCGCGCCGACGGCGAAGACCGTCTCCTCGTCGAAGGCCCGGCCGATCACCTGCAGCCCGAGCGGCAGGCCCTGCGCATCCAGCCCCGCCGGCACGGCGAGGCCCGGCAGGCCGGCGAGGTTCGCCGTCACCGTGAAGACGTCGTTCAGGTACATCGTCACCGGGTCGTCCTGCCGCTCGTCCATCCCGAAGGCGGCGGAGGGCGTCGCCGGGGTGACGATGGCGTCGACGCCCTGGAAGGCCTGGTCGAAGTCGCGCTTGATCAGCGCCCGGATCTTCTGCGCCTTCAGGTAGTAGGCGTCGTAATAGCCGGCGCTCAGCACATAGGTGCCGATCATGATCCGCCGCCGCACCTCCGGCCCGAAGCCGGCGGCGCGGGTGCGCTCGTAGAGGTCGCGCAGGTCGCTGTCCTTTGCCGCCTCGCGCAGGCCGAAGCGCACGCCGTCATAGCGGGCGAGGTTTGAGGAGGCCTCGGCCGGCGCCACGATGTAATAGGTCGGCAGCGCGTACTTCGTGTGCGGCAGGCTGATCTCGACCGTCTCGGCGCCCTGGTCGCGCAGCCATTGCAGCCCCTGCTCCCAGAGCCGCCCGATCTCGGCCGGCATCCCCTCCAGCCGGTACTCCCGCGGCACGCCGATCCTGAGCCCCTTGACGCCACGGGCGCAGGCGGCGGCGAAATCCGGCACCGGCAGGTCGGCCGAGGTGCTGTCCTTCGGGTCGAAGCCGGCCATGGAGCGGAGCAGGATGGCGCAATCCTCGACCGTGCGGGCCACCGGCCCCGCCTGGTCGAGGCTGCTGGCGAAGGCGACAATGCCCCAGCGGCTGCACCGCCCATAGGTCGGCTTGATGCCGGCGATGCCGCAGAAGGCGGCGGGCTGGCGGATGGAGCCGCCGGTATCGGTGGCGGTGGCGCCGAGCGCGAGCCGCGCCGCGACCGCGGCCGCCGAGCCGCCGGAGGAGCCGCCGGGGACCAGCCGGGTATCGGGGTCGTTGGCCCGCGACCACGGGTTCTCGACCGGCCCGAAGGCGCTGGTGGTGTTGGACGAGCCCATGGCGAACTCGTCGAGATTGACCTTGCCGAGGAAGACGGCGCCGTCGCGCAGCAGGTTGCCGCTGACCGTGCTCTCGTAGGGCGGCACGAAATTGCCGAGGATGCGGCTGCCGGCCGTGGTCCGCGTCCCGGCGGTGCAGAACAGGTCCTTGATGGCGAGCGGCACGCCCTCCAGCGGCCCGGCGAGGCCCTCCGCCCGGCGCGCGTCGCTCGCCTTCGCCTGCTCCAGCGCCCGCTCGGCGGTCACGGTGATGTAGGCGTTGAGGCGCGGGTTCAGCGCCTCGATCGCCTCGAGATGCGCCCGGGTGAGCTCGACGCTGCTGACCAGCCCCTCGTTCAGCGCCTCCATGGCGCCGCGGAGCGTGAAATCCGTCGGGTGCATCACTCGACCACCTTGGGCACGGCGAAATAGTCGCCGGCGCGGTCGGGCGCATTGGCCAGCACCGCCTCGGCGATGCCGCCATCGGTGACCGCGTCCGCGCGCAGGCGGAGCATGGTCGCGCCGCCGCCGGCCATCGGCTCCACGCCGCTGGTATCGACCGCCTGCAACTGCTCCACCCAGGCGAGGATGCCGTTGAGCTCGCCCTGCAGGCGCGCGATCTCCTCCTCCTCCAGATGGATGCGGGCGAGCGACGCGACGCGCCGGACGGTCTCGGTATCGAGCGACATGTTCGAGATGCGACCCCAGTTGCGGATTGGGTGTGGCGATGGAGAGTGGCGACAGCAGGCGAGGAAGCCACTGGGCGCCGCGAAGTCAAGGGCCGACAGGGGGCCGAAGGCGGGCCGGCGGCGGCCGCGCCCGGCCCCCCATGCCCGCCCGGGGTTGCAACCCATCCCCGCCTCGGGCCTTTCTGCGCGGCGAGACGTCTTCCCCGCGGCGGCGCCGGAGGCCGGCTGCCCCACCCGCGGAGGCGACCCGGCCGCGGATCCGCCGCGCCGCATGGGCGCCGGGCCGCCCGCGCCCCGAACCAGACAGAAGGATGACCGGCCGGATGATGGTCCCGCAGTCGCGACAGGCACCACCGAGGATCCGGACCATGGGCGGCAGGCCCACCGGCCCGGCCTTGGCCCGTCCCTGGATCGTGGCCCTGGCCCTGCTGCTCCTCGGCCTGCTGGTGCCGGCCGCGCCGGGCCGCGCCCAGACGACTGGCGACCTCGCGGCGGGCCAGGCTGCGGCGCCGACCGCGCTGGCGCCGGAGGAGGCCCGGCGCGCCGCCGAGCTGCTGCGGGACCCGGCGCGGCTGCGCGAGGTGCTGACCGCCCTCGACGCCCTCGCCCGGCTGGCGCCCTCACCCGCCGTCCCGGCGGCCCCGGCCAGCCCCTCCGCCGCGCCCGCGGCCGATGCCCCGGCGCCCGCCGCGCCCGCAACCAACGCGCCCGCCGCACCGGCGGCCACCGCGCCCTCGGCCAGTGCACCAGCCGCCGGGGCGCCCGCCGCCGGCGCCGCCCCCGCCACGGCGGCGCCCGCCCCGCCCGAGCACGTTTCGCTGACCTCGGACAGCGTCCTCGGGCAATTGATCCAGGCCAGCTCCACCTGGCTGCGCAACGCGGCGGGCCAGCTCACCGCCACCGGCCGCACCCTGGCCGACCTGCCCCTGGTCTGGTCCGCCATCCTGCACACGGTGCGGAGCCCCGCCGCCCAGGCGGCCGCCCTCGATGCCGGCTGGAAGCTCGCCGTGGTGCTGCTGCTCTCCTGGGCCGCGCAATGGCTCGTCCGCCGCGCCCTGCGCCAGCCGCAGCGGATGGTCGTGGAGGCGGCGCGCCGCGGCGCGGAGCGGCGCCGGGCCCGGGCCGCCGCCGCGCCGCATGCCGAGGGGGAGGCGATCGTCAGCCATGGCGAGCTGCGCTTCCTCAATCGCCTGCCGCTCGCCCTGCTGCGGCTGCTGCTCGAGCTCGTCCCGATCGGCGTCTTCGCCGCGGTCGGCAACCTGCTGCTGGCCACCCCGGTCGATGCCGGCTGGGCTCCCCGGCTCATCATCCTGACCGCGGTGAACGCCTATGTGGTGCAGCACGTGGTCATGGCGGTCGGCCGGGCGCTGGTCTCGCCGGACCAGCCGCTGCTCCGCCTCTTCAACGTCACCGACGAGACCGCCGCCTATGTCGAGGTCTGGCTGGCGCGCCTGTCGCGGGTCGCGGTCTATGGCATGGCGGTGCTCGAGATCGCCCGGATCCTCGGCCTCTTCCCCTCGGCCTACCAGTCGCTGGCCAAGCTCGTGATCCTGGCCAACCACCTGCTGCTGATCGTCGTCATCCTGCAGTCCCGCAAGCGCGTGGCGGCCTGGATCGCCGCCCCCGCCGGCAGCCACACCGCCTTCGCCGGGGTGCGCAACTGGCTGGCCGCCACCTGGCACATCCTCGCCATCATCCTGCTGCTGGCGGTCTGGTTCGTCTGGGCGCTCGAGATCCGCAACGGCTACAGCCTGCTGTTCCGCTATTTCGGCGTGACGCTGGTGGTGCTGGCCATCGCGCGGCTGGCGATCATCGCCATCCTCGGCATGCTCGACCGCATCTTCCGGCTGCGGCCGGAGCAGACCGCGCAGCTCCCCTTCCTGGAGGCGCGGGCCAATCGCTACTACCCGCTGCTGCGCCGCAGCGTCTCCCTGCTGCTCGGCGTCATCGCCGCGCTCGCCGTGCTGCAGGTCTGGGGCGTCGACGCCTTCGCCTGGTTCCAGGATGGCCGCCTGGGCGAGAGGCTGGCCCAGACCCTGCTGCTCATCGCCATCGCCATCGTCATCGCGGTGGTGATCTGGGAGGCCTCCATCGCCTGGATGGACCACCAGATCAACGGCATGGTGGCCGAGGGCGACTATGCCCGGGCGACCCGGCTGCGCACCCTGCTGCCGCTGCTCCGCACCGCGCTGCTGACCGCGATCGTGATCGTGGTCGGCTTCACCGCGCTCAGCCAGCTCGGGGTCAACATCGCGCCGCTGCTGGCCGGCGCCTCCATCATCGGCGTCGCCCTCGGCTTCGGCTCGCAGAAGCTGGTGCAGGACATCATCAACGGCATCTTCCTGCTGCTCGAGAACACCATGCAGGTGGGGGACTGGGTGACGGTCTCCGGCCTCTCGGGCTCGGTCGAGGCGCTCTCGGTGCGCACCATCCGGCTGCGCGCCGGCGACGGCTCGGTGCATGTCATCCCCTTCAGCGCCGTCACCACCGTCACCAACACCAATCGCGGCATCGGCAACGCCGCCGTCTCGGTCACCGTCGCCTTCGACGAGGACACCGACCGGGTCGGCGAGGTGCTGAAGGAGATCGGCGCCGCGCTGCGCGAGGACCCGGCCTTCCGGCACAACATCCTCGACGACTTCGCCCTCTGGGGCGTCGACCAAGTGGATGGCGCGACGGCGACGGTGCTCGGCCAGATCAAATGCACCGATTCCGGCCGCTGGGGCGTGCAGCGGGAGTTCAACCGCCGCATCAAGCGCCGCTTCCAGGAGCTCGGCATCGAGATCGCCGTGCCGACCCGCTCGATCATCCTCAGCCGGCCGCACCGGCCGGAGCCGGCGCCGCAACGGCCGCCCGGTGCCGCCAGCCCCGCCTCGGGCGCCGAGCCGCGCTCGCCGCCGCCGGCCGCGCTCGGCAACACCGCTTGATACGACCGGCCGTTGCTGGTGCCCCATCAACGGCCCCTCAAGCGCCGGGCGGTTTGCTCCGCAAACCTTGGCCACGTGCCACGCGGCGCCCATCCGGGTGCTCGGCCCGGCGGGCAGGCGGGCGGGGCGCTCCCGTCCGCCGGGCATCCGCCCTATAGGGCCCGCATGCCCGTCCTGCCCCTCCCCGCCCTGCGCGCCGGCCTGCCCCGCGGCCAGCGGCTGATCGGCCTCGATCCCGGCAGCCGGCTCATCGGCGTCGCCCTGTCGGACGTGCTGCTGATGCTGGCCAGCCCCTATGGCGCGCTGAAGCGGGGCAAGCTGAAGGCCAATGCCGCCGAGGTGGCGGCGATCGCCCGGAAGGAAGGGGCGGGCGGGCTGGTGGTCGGGCTGCCGCTCGGCATGGATGGCTCCTTCGGCCCGGCGGCGCAGGCGGCCAAGGACTGGGCCATGGCGATGGGCGAGGCGGCCGGGCTGCCGGTCGCGCTCTGGGACGAGCGGCTGAGCAGCGCGGCGGTCAACCGGGCGATGATCGCGGCCGATGTCACGCGGGCCCGGCGGGCCGCGGCGGTGGATGCGGCCGCCGCGGCCTGGACCCTGCAATCGGCGCTCGACGCCACGCGGCCGGCCCCGGCCTGAGCCTCGCCGGCCTGGCCCCTTCCCATGGCCTGGACCCCCTGGCTCGGCCCCTCGGCTTGGCCCCTTGGGCGGGGAAGGCTAGCTTGCCGCCCGCCGCAGCCCGCGAGTCCCGATGTCCTTCTCCTTCCCGATCCTGCCCGGCGGCCATCTGCTGGCCATCGAGGGGCTGGAGCCGCCCCATATCGGCGCCCTGCTCGACCTGGCCGAGAGCTACGCCCTGCTCAACCGCTCGGGGAAGACGCAGCGCGACCTGCTCCGCGGCCGCACCCTGATCAACCTCTTCTTCGAGGACAGCACCCGCACCCGCACCTCCTTCGAGCTGGCCGGCAAGCGGCTGGGCGCCGACGTGATCAACATGTCGGTCTCGACCAGCAGCGTGAACAAGGGCGAGACGCTGCTCGACACCGCCGCCACGCTGAACGCCATGCATTGCGACCTGCTGGTGGTGCGCCACGCCCAGTCCGGCGCCCCGGCCCTGCTCAGCCAGAAGGTCTCCGCGAGCGTCATCAATGCCGGCGACGGCACGCATGAGCACCCGACCCAGGCGCTGCTGGACGCGCTGACCATCCGCCGCCGCAAGGGCCGGCTGGAGGGGCTGGTCGTCGCCATCTGCGGCGACGTGCTGCACAGCCGCGTCGCCCGCTCGAACATCCACCTGCTGACGGCGATGAACGCCCGGGTGCGGGTGGTCGGGCCGCCGACGCTGATCCCGGCCGAGGCGGCGCGGCTCGGCGTCGAGGTCTTCCACGACATGCGGGCCGGGCTGGCCGGCGCCGATGTGGTGATGATGCTGCGGCTGCAGAAGGAGCGGATGACCGGCGGCCTGGTCCCCTCCTCGCGCGAGTTCTTCCGCTTCTTCGGCCTCGACCGGGAGAAGCTGGCCGTCGCCCGGCCGGATGCCATCGTCATGCATCCCGGCCCGATGAACCGCGGGGTCGAGATCGAGAGCTCGATCGCCGACGACCCGGAGCGCAGCGTGATCGGCGAACAGGTGGAGATGGGCGTGGCCTGCCGCATGGCGGTGCTCGACGTGCTGGCGCGGGACCTGCGGCGCAATGCGTGACCTCGTCATCGCCGGCGCCCGGCTGCTCGACCCCGCCTCCGGCCTCGACACGGTGGGCGACCTGCTGGTCTGCGAGGGGCGGATCGAGGATCTCGGCAGCGGCCAGGGGCGTCCCGAGGGCGCCGCGCTGGTGGAGGGCGCGGGGCTCTGCCTCCTCCCCGGCCTGGTCGATCTCCGCGCCGATATCGGCGAGCCGGGGCATGAGCACCGCGAGACCATCGCCTCGGCCGCCGCCGCCGCCGCCGCGGGCGGCATCACCACCCTCTGCGCCCTGCCCGACACCGACCCGCCGCTCGACGACCCGGCGCTGGTGCAGTTCGTGCTGCGGCGGGGCGAGGCGACCGGCAGCCTCACCCTGCTGCCCTATGGCGCCGCGACCAAGCGCTGCGAGGGCCGCGAGCTCGCCGAATACGGGCTGCTGAAGGAGGCCGGCGCCATCGCCTTCACCGATGGCCGGCGGGCCATCGCCGGGGCGCGGACCATGCGCCTCGCCCTCTCCTATGCCCGCGCCTTCGGCAGCTTCGTGGTGCAGCACCCGGAGGAGCCGAGCCTCGCCGCCGGCGGCGCCGCCACCGAGGGCGAGCTGGCGACCCGGCTCGGCCTGCCCGGCATCCCCCTGGCCGCCGAGGCGATGATGGTGGCGCGCGACATCGCCCTCGCCCGCATCACCGGCGGCCATGTGCATTTCGCCCATGTCAGCACCGGCGCCGCCCTCGCCCTGATCCGCGCCGCCAAGGCGGAGGGGCTCGCCGTCACCTGCGACACCGCGCCGCCCTATTTCGACCTCAACGAGACGGCGATCGGCGACTGGCGCACCTATGCCAAGCTCTCGCCGCCGCTGCGGCCGGAGGCCGACCGGCAGGCGGTGGTGGCGGCGCTGGCGGACGGCACCATCGATGCCATCGCCTCCGACCACCAGCCGCGCGACGCCGACGACAAGCGCCTGCCCTTCGCCCAGGCCGAGGCCGGCGGGGCCGGGCTGGCCACGCTGCTCGGCGTCACCCTGGCGCAGGTGCATGGCGGCCAGCTCGGCCTGCTGGCCGCCCTCGACCTGCTGACGGCGCGGCCGGCGCGGCTGCTCGGCCTGCCGGCGGGCCGGCTGGCCAAGGGCGCGCCGGCGGATCTCGTCCTGCTCGATCTCGAGCGTGGCTGGCAGGTGAAGGACGGGCAGCTGCCGGGCAAGGCGCAGAACACGCCCTTCGACGGCCGGGCGCTGGAGGGCCGCGTCCTCGGCACCTGGAAGGCCGGCCGCCGGGTCTTCGGATGAGTTCGCCGCTCGCGCTCGCCCTGGCCCTGGCGCTGGGCTACCTGCTCGGCTCGGTGCCCTTTGGGCTGCTGCTGACCCGGGCGGCCGGGCTCGGCGACATCCGCCAGATCGGCTCGGGCAATATCGGCGCGACCAACGTGCTGCGCACCGGCCGCAAGGGCCTGGCCGCGGCGACGATGCTGCTCGACCTGCTGAAGGGCGTGGCGGCGCTGCTGCTCGCGGCCGCGCTCTGGGGCGAGGTGGCCGGCCTCCTCGCCGGCTTCGGCGCCATGCTCGGCCATGCCTTCCCGGTCTGGCTCGGCTTCAAGGGCGGCAAGGGGGTGGCGACGGGGGGCGGCGTGCTGCTGGCCGCCGCCTGGTGGCTCGGCCTCGGGGCGCTGCTGGTCTGGCTGGCGGTGGTGGCGACGACCCGCATCTCCTCGGCCGCGGCGATCGCCGCCTGCCTCGCGGCGCCGGTCATCGCGGCGCTCGCCGGGCGCCCGGACCTGGCCCTCTTCGCCGCCGGCATCGCCGCGCTGGTGCTCTGGCGGCACCGGGGGAACATCGCCCGGCTGCGCGCCGGCACGGAGCCGCGGATCGGCCGGACGGGATGAGTCTCTCCTTACCGTAGAGAGACATTGACGTTCTGATGGCATAACATGGCGCGGCGCGCGCCGGATCGGCAAGGTGCGGCCGCCGGGGGAGCCGTGCCGGACCGAGACCCAGACATGACCGCGCCGTCCCTCTCGGAGGCCGAGGCCCTGGCCCGCCTGCGCCTCGCCCGGACCGAGGGCATCGGCCCGCTCACCTACCAGCGGCTGCTCGAGCGGCATGGCAGCGCCGGCGCCGCCCTCGCCGCCCTGCCCCGCCTCGCCGCGCGCCGCGGCGCGCCCTTCGCCGTGCCCCCGGCGGCGGCGGCGCGGCGGGAGGTCGAGGCCCTGCAACGCCTCGGCGGCCAGCTCCTCTTCGCCGGCGAGCCGCCCTACCCACCCCTGCTGGCGCTGCAGGAGGACGCGCCGCCGGTGCTCGCCCTGCTCGGCGATCCGGCGGCGCTCGCCCCGCCGGCGGTCGCGCTGGTCGGCGCCCGCAACGCCTCGGCCGCCGGCCGGCGCATGGCCGAGGACCTCGCGGAAGCGCTGGCCGCGGCGGGGCTGGCCGTGGTCTCCGGCCTGGCACGGGGAATCGACACCGCCGCGCATCTCGGGGCGCTGCGCCGCGGCCGCACCATCGCCTGCATCGCCGGCGGGCCGGACCTGCCCTATCCGCCGGAGAATGCCGGGCTGCAGGCGCGGATCGCCGCCGAGGGCGGGGCGGTGCTGGCCGAGGCGCCGCTCGGCACCGCGCCGCTCGCCCGCCACTTCCCGCGCCGCAACCGCATCGTCGCCGGCCTCGCCCTCGGCATCCTGGTGGTGGAGGCGGCGCCGCGCTCGGGCAGCCTGATCACCGCGCGGCTGGGGCTGGAGGCAGGGCGGGAGCTCTTCGCCGTGCCCGGCAGCCCGCTCGACCCGCGCTGCCGCGGCTCCAACGACCTGATCCGCCAGGGGGCGCATCTGGTGGAATCCGCCGAGGACGTGCTGGCGCATCTGCCGGCGGCGCCGCGCGCCGCGCCGCTCTTCATCCCGAGGCCGGAACGGGACGGCGCGGCGCGGCCGACCCGCGCGGCGGCGCCGGCGGACTCGTCGATCCCCGCCACGCCTTCGGCCCAAGTGCTTGAATTGCTTGGAGCCAATCCAATAGCGGTTGACGAGGTGGTGCGGCGCTGCCACCTGTCGCCCTCCGCGATCCAGGCGATCCTCCTCGATCTTGAACTGGCCGGGCGGGTGGAGCTGCTGCCGGGCAACCGGGTGGCGCTCCTCGCCAGTGGCCAGGACGGGCGCTGAGGCGGCGGGCCTGCCTCGCCCTTCGCGCCGCCGGCCCTGCATCCGGGCTCGGCTACAGGATATGTGGAGTCCATGACGGACGTCGTCGTCGTCGAAAGCCCGGCCAAGGCCAAGACCATCAACAAGTATCTCGGCCGCGACTTCACGGTGCTGGCGAGCTTCGGCCATGTCCGCGACCTCCCGCCGAAGGACGGCTCGGTCCGTCCCGACGAGGATTTCGCCATGGACTGGGAATCCGAGGATCGCGGCGAGCGCCAGGTCAACGAGATCGCCCGGGCGCTGCGCGGCGCCCGCCGCCTCTTCCTCGCCACCGACCCCGACCGCGAGGGCGAGGCGATCTCCTGGCACGTCCAGGACATGCTCGCCCGCAAGGGGGCGCTGAAGGGCGTCGAGGTCCACCGGATCACCTTCAACGAGATCACCAAGCGGGCGGTGCAGTACGCCATCGCGCATCCGCGCGACCTCGACGCGCCGCTGATCGATGCCTATCTGGCGCGCCGGGCGCTCGACTACCTGGTCGGCTTCACCCTCTCGCCGATGCTCTGGCGGAAGCTGCCCGGCAGCCGCTCGGCCGGGCGGGTGCAATCGGTCGCGCTGCGCCTCATCTGCGAGCGCGAGGCCGAGATCGAGGCCTTCCGCGCCCGCGAGTACTGGACCGTCGAGGCCCGCTTCCTCACCCCGGTCGGCGCCCCCTTCACCGCCCGGCTGACGCATCTCGGCGGGAAGAAGCTCGACCAGTTCGACCTGCCGGACGAGGCCAGCGCGCTGCGCGCCAAGGCGGCCGTCGAGGCGGGCACCTTCAGCGTCCTCTCGGTCGAGAAGCGCCGGGTCCGGCGCAACCCGCCGCCGCCCTTCACCACCTCGACCCTGCAGCAGGAGGCGAGCCGCAAGCTCGGCATGGGCGCGCAGCAGACCATGCGGACGGCGCAGCAGCTCTACGAGGGTGTCGACATCGCCGGCGAGACGGTCGGCCTCATCACCTATATGCGGACCGATGGCGTGCAGATGGCGCGCGAGGCGATCACCGCCATCCGCGACCATGTGAAGGGCGCGTTCGGCGCCGACTACCTGCCCGGGGCGCCGCGCGAATACACCTCCAAGGCGAAGAACGCCCAGGAGGCGCATGAGGCGATCCGCCCGACCGATGTGCGCAACACGCCGGAGCGGGTCGCCCGCTACCTGGATGAGCGGCAGCGCCGGCTCTACGAGCTGGTCTGGAAGCGCGCCGTCGCCTCGCAGATGCAGTCGGCCGAGCTCGACCAGACCACGGTCGAGGTGGCGGATGCGGCGCGGAAGACCATCCTGCGCGCCACCGGCTCGGTCATCGCCTTCGACGGCTTCCTCAAGCTCTACCGCGAGGACGAGGACGACCGGGCGGCCGATGCCCGCGCCGGCCTCGTCACCGGCAGCCAGGAGGACGAGGAGAGCCGCACCCTGCCGCCGATGCGCGAGCAGGACCCGCTGAAGCGCGGCGAGGTCACGGCGAGCCAGCACTTCACCCAGCCGCCGCCGCGCTATTCCGAGGCGAGCCTGGTCAAGAAGCTGGAGGAGCTCGGCATCGGCCGGCCCTCCACCTATGCCTCGATCCTGCAGACCCTGCAGGACCGCGACTACGTCAAGCTGGAGAAGCGGCGCTTCCTGCCCGAGGATCGCGGCCGGCTGGTCACCAGCTTCCTGGTGAAATTCTTCGAGCGCTACGTCGATACCGGCTTCACCGCCGGGCTCGAGGAGCAGCTCGACGAGATCTCCGGCGGCCGGGTCGACTGGCGGGCGGTGATGCGCGCCTTCTGGGATGAGTTCAAGCGGGCCGTCGACGCCACCAAGGACCTCAAGATCAGCGACGTCATCGACGCGCTGGACGAGGAGCTCGGCCCGCATTTCTTCCCCGAGCGCGGCGACGGCGCCGATCCGCGCGCCTGCCCGGCCTGCAGCAACGGCCGGCTCGGCCTCCGGCTCGGCCGGACCGGCGCCTTCATCGGCTGCTCCAACTACCCGGACTGCCGCTACACCCGCCCGCTCGTCGCCCCCGGCGCCGAGGGCGAGGGCGCGACGGGGCTGACCGAGGGCCCGCGCGAGCTCGGCACCGACCCGGCGACGGGCGAGAAGGTCACGGTCCGCCGCGGCCCCTATGGCGTCTATGTCCAGCTCGGCGAGGGCGGCACCGACGCGAAGGGCAAGCCGACCAAGCCGCGCCGGGCCAGCCTGACGCGCGACATGGACCCGGACACGCTCGATCTCGACCGGGCGCTGCGGCTGCTCTCCCTGCCCCGGGTGATCGGCCGCGACCCGGAGAGCGGCGAGGAGATCCAGGCCGGGCTCGGCCGCTTCGGGCCCTATATCAAGCTGGGCTCGGTCTACCAGTCGCTCGAGCCCGGGGATGACGTGCTCTCCCTCGGCATGAACCGGGCGATGGAGCTGCTGGCGAAGGCCCGGGCGAAGGTGCGGGTGCTCGGCCCGCATCCGAAGGACGGCGTCTCGGTCGAGATCCGCAAGGGCCGCTTCGGCCCCTATGCCCAGCACGGCAAGACGGTGGCCAACCTGCCGCGCACCCTGACGATGGAGGAGGCGGGGCTGGAGGAGGTCGTCGCCCTGCTCGCCGAGAAGGGCAAGGTGCTGGCGCCGCGCGGCAAGGCCGGCGCGAAGACGGCGGCCAAGGGCAAGCCGCGGCGGGCGGCGGCCAACGGCGCCGCCGCCACCGATGACGCCGCACCGGCCGAGGCCCCAGCCCGCCCGGCGGCGCGCAAGCCGGCCGCGCGCAAGGCTGCCGGCGGAGCCGCCGCCAAGCCGGCCGCCGCCAAGCCGAAGCCGGCCGCCAAATCCTCCCCGGCCAAGCCCGCGGCCCGCAAGCCGCCCGCCCGCAAGGCCGCCGCCCCGAAGCGGACGGGCAAGGCCTGACATGGCCCGCCGCCCCGTCGGCGGCGATCCCGCCCGCCCGGACCGCCCGCCCGGGCCGCCGGATGCCCCGCTGCCGTCGAAGGAGGAGCTGCGGCGCTTCCTCGCGGCGCAGCCGGGCAAGCTCGGCAAGACCGAGATCGTCCGGCATTTCGGCCTCTCGGTCGATCAGCGCCCGGCGCTCCGCGCCCTGCTGGCCGAGCTGAAGGCCGATGGCAGCCTGCTGCCCGCCGGCCGGCGCGGCGTCTTGGCCGGGCTGCAGGAGAGGCCGGGGCGGCTGTCGGAGATGGCGGTGATCGAGGTCACCGGCACCGACCCGGATGGCGACCCGATCGCCCGGCCGCTCGGCTGGAAGCCGGAGAGCCAGGGCCGCATGCCGGTCATCTACATGCGCCCCGAGCCCGCCGGCCAGGCGGCGCTCGCGCCCGGGGAGCGGGTGCTGGCCCGGCTGCGGCCGATCGGGGCGGGGAAATACGAGGGGCGGACGGTCAAGCGGATCGGCGCCGGCGGGCCGGCGCGGCTGCTCGGCATCTATGAGGAAGGCCGCCTCATCCCGACCGACCGGCGGCACCGGGCGGAATGGGTGGTGCCGCCGGGCGAGGAGGGCGGCGCCCTGCCGGGAGAGATCGTCCTCGCCGAGCCCCTGCCCGGCCGCGCCCTCGGCCTGCGCCCGGCGCGGATCACCGAGCGGCTCGGCCGCATGGGCGAGGCCCGCTCGATCTCGCTGATCTGCATCCATGCCCATGGCATCCCGGAGATCTTCCCGGCCGAGGCGGTGCAGGAGGCGGCCCGCGCCGGGGGCGTGACCCTCCAGGGGCAGGAGGACCTGCGCGGCATCCCGCTGGTCACCATCGACGGCGAGGATGCCCGCGACTTCGACGACGCGGTCTGGGCGGCGCCGGAGGGGAGCGGCTGGCGCGTCATCGTCGCCATCGCCGATGTCGCGCATTATGTCCGCCCCGGCTCGGCGCTCGACCGCGAGGCCTGGGCGCGCGGCAACAGCGTCTACTTCCCTGACCGCGTGGTGCCGATGCTGCCCGAGGCGCTGTCCAACGGCTGGTGCAGCCTGCGCCCGGGCGAGCCGCGCGGCTGCCTCTTCGTCGAGATGCAGTTCGATGCCGGCGGCACCAAGAGCAGCCACCGCTTCGGCCGCGGCCTGATGCAGAGCGCCGCCCGCCTCACCTACGAGGCGGTGCAGGCGGCCGCGGAGGCGGGCGAGGACCCGACCGGCACGCTGGCGCCGCTTTGGGGCGCCTTCCGGGCCCTGCTGGCGGCGCGCGAGCGGCGCGGCACGCTCGAGCTCGACCTGCCGGAGCGGTGGGTGCGGCTCGGCCCTGGGGGCGAGGTGCTGGGGGTGGAGCCGCGGGCCCGGCTCGACAGCCACCGGCTGATCGAGGAGTTCATGGTCGCAGCCAATGTCGCGGCCGCCGAGGAGCTGGAGCGGCTCGGCCAGCCCTGCCTCTACCGGGTGCATGATCGGCCGGCCGACCGCAAGCTCGAGGGGTTGCGGCCCTTCCTCGAGGCCTTTGGCCTGTCCCTGCCCGCCTCCGACCGGCTGCGGCCGCGCGATTTCGCGCAGCTGCTGGAGCAGGTGCGGGGCCGGCCGGAGGAGCGGCTGGTGCACGAGACGGTGCTGCGCAGCCAGTCCCAGGCGGCCTACGACCCCGAGAATANCGCGGGCTGCGGCTCGGCCATGACGGCCTCGCCGAGGCCGAGGCGGCGCGCCTGGCCGAGACCGGCGAGCATGTCACCCAGACCGAGCGGCGCGCCGCCGCCGCCGAGCGGGACGCCACCGAGCGCTACCTTGCGGCATTCATGTCGCATCGAATCGGAGAGGTGTTCGAGGCGCGCATTTCCGGGGTGACACGCTTCGGTCTGTTCGTCACCGTAGAGGCGAATGGCGCAAGTGGAATCCTTCCCCTCGCGTCGCTGCCGGACGATCGATGGACCGAGGACCAGGCCAGACATGCGCTGTCGGGCCAGCGGACCGGTCTCACCTTCAGCCTGGGACAGGCGGTGGAGGTGAGGCTGGTCGAGGCGACCCCCCGCACCGGTGGCATGGTCTTTCACCTGATGCAGGGAATTCCCGCACCGCGGCGCCAGCCGGGCCGCGCCCGATCCGGTTCGCCGACACGCCGCCGCTCCTGATCCTGCTGCTGCTGCTGCTCTGCCCCCTCCCCGCCGGGGCGCAGCCGGGCGGCTTCCCGCGCGAGACCGTGCAGGCCGTGCTGGCGACCGCCCTCGGCGCGGTGCTGGAGCGGCATCTCGACCTCGTCGCGCCGGCGCAGCTCGGGCTGTGGACCATGCGCGGCCTCGCGGTGCTGGAGCCGGCGCTGCAGACCGAGCTGCAGAGCAACACCCTGCTGCTCTCCGCCCCCGACCGGCTGCTCTCGGCCCGGCCGATGCCCAGCCTGCCGGCTAACGGCCCCCCCGAGGCGGCGGCGCCGGCGCTGGCGGCGGCGCTCGCGGCCATGTTCGATGCCGCCTGGCGCGCCTCGCCGGCGATCCGCGAGGCCGGGCCGGAGCGGATGCTGCGCAGCGGCTTCGAGGAGCTGTTCAACCACCTCGACCCCTACAGCCGCTACATGACGCCGCAGGAGGCGACGGCGGCGCGGGCCCGTCGCGTCGGCCAGACCGGCCTCGGGCTGCGGCTGGCGACCGGGCCCGGGGCGGCCGTCGTCATCGCCAGCCTGACGCCGGATTCGCCGGCGGCGGAGGCCGGGCTGCGGCTCGGCGACCGGGTGCTGGCGGTGGACGGCACCCCCCTCTCCTCCCGCGACCTCGCCGCCGCGGCGGCGCTGCTGGAAGGGCCGATCGGCACCGAGGTGGCGCTGCGCATCCAGCGCGGCCGGCGGCGCTTCAACGCCTATCTCCTCCGCAGCACCGTCCCGCCCGAGACGGTGCATGCGCGGCGGCAGGAGGAGATCCTCTGGCTGCGGCTCGACGGCTTCTCCAACGCCACCGACACGCGGCTCGCCGAGGTGCTGCAGGACAGCTTCCAGGACACGGTGCCGCGCGGG
The DNA here is from genome assembly GCF_003258945.1 of Roseicella frigidaeris. GTDB lineage: Bacteria > Pseudomonadota > Alphaproteobacteria > Acetobacterales > Acetobacteraceae > Paracraurococcus > Paracraurococcus frigidaeris. The sequence goes on from NZ_QLIX01000009.1 coordinate 21,745, forward strand.
GTGGTGCTCGACCTCCGCGGCAACCGGGGCGGGCTGCTCGGCCAGGCTGTCGCGGTCGCCAGCGCCTTCCTGGCCGATGGCGTGGTCACCCGCACCAGCGGCCGCCACCCCGACGCGGCGCGGACCTACATCTCCGCGGGCCCGGACCTCGCCCGCGGGGTGCCGCTGGTGGTCCTCGTCGATGGCCGCACCGCCTCGGCGGCGGAGATCGTGGCCGCCGCCCTCTCCGATCGCGGGCGCGGCGTCATCGTCGGCAGCGCCACCACCGGCAAGGGCCTGATCCAGGCGGTGGTGCCGCTGCCGAACGGCGGCGAGCTGCTCGTCACCTGGTCGCGGGTGCTGGCGCCGCGCGGCTGGCCGATCCAGGGGCTCGGGGTCCTGCCCGCGGTCTGCACCAGCCTCGGGGCGGAGGCCGTCGCCGCCGCCCTGGCGCAGCTCCGCCGCGGCGAGGCCCCCATGGGCCGGGTGCTGGCGCGGCTGCGGACGGCGCGGGCGCCGGTGCCCGGCAGCGAGGTGACGGCGCTGCGCAGCGCCTGCCCCCCGGCCGAGGGGCGGCCGGCCGATCTCGCCGTGGCGCAGACGCTGATCGAGCAGGCCGCGGCCTATGACACGGCGGCCAGGCCGTGAGGCGCCCGGGCGGCCGGGCCGGCACAGCGAATCCTTGACGCCAGCGCCCCGCCCGCTACTGTCCCGCCCCTTCCGCCAGCCCGGCAGACCGAACACGACGAAGGCGTCATCATGGCCAAGGCCAATACCATCCAGATCAAGCTCGTCAGCAGCGCCGACACCGGCTTCTTCTACGTGACGAAGAAGAACGTGCGGACCACGACGAGCAAGCTGGAGAAGAAGAAGTACGATCCGGTGGCGCGCAAGCACGTCGTCTTCCGCGAAGCGAAGATCAAGTAGCCAGCCTCTCCGCGGTTCGTCAGCACGGCGCGACCGGGCGGCCAGGGCAACCCGGCCGCCCTTCGGCATGCGCGGCGCCAGGGCGGGCCAACGGCATGAATGGAATATTCATGCCGTTCGCATTGCGCGACCTGTCCAGGCTATTGTCCGATCGTGGGACTCACGCCTTTCGGTGAGTCCACCTCAGGCGATCACGCCCTAGCCGCCGGCCACCGAGGCCGGTGGCGGGGCGATGAAATCCTCCGGCACCGCGGATTCCACCCGGTTCCGCCCGGCCGCCTTGGCGCGGTAGAGGGCGGCATCCGCGGCGGCGACGGCGCCGGCGACCGAGCAGCCGGCCGGCGCGATCGCCAGGCCGATGCTGATCGTGACCGGCAGCAGCGCCGGGCCGATGGCGATCGGATCGCCGCTCAGCGCCCCGCGCAGCCGTTCGGCGACCATGGCCGCGTAATCCGTCGGCGCCCCGGCCAGCACCACCATGAACTCCTCGCCGCCGTAGCGGGCCAGGACATCGACGGCGCGGAGATGCGACTTCAACCGCTCCGCCACCTCCTTCAGCGCCACGTCGCCGGCGGCGTGGCCATAGGTGTCGTTGATCGACTTGAAGCGGTCGACGTCGAGCAGCATCACGGCGGCATCCGTGCCGCGCAACACGCCGTCCAGGTGCCGCTGCACGTAGCGGCGGTTGCGCAGGCCGGTGAGCGCATCGGTCACCGCGAGCTCCAGCGAGCGGTCCAGCTCGTTGCGCAGCCGCTCCTGGTACCATTTGCGCCGCACCTGGTTGCGGGCCCGGGCGCGCAGCTCGTTGGCATCGATCGGCCGCAGCACATGGTCGTTGGCGCCGAGATCGAAGCCGCGCAGCACCAGGCCGCGCTGGCTCGGATCGGCCGCCAGCAGCACCGGCAGGTCGCGCGTCGCCGCCTCGGCGCGGAGCCGCGAGGCCAGCCGCAGCACGTCGCCGCCCTCCGGCGGCAGGCAGAGAACGGCGAGGTCGAAGCCGCCGACCAGCAGGGCGTGGCGCGCCTCGTCGGACCGGGTCGATTCGTGCACGACGACGCCATCCTCGGCGAGCGCCGCGGCGATCTGCCCGGCCTCGCCGGGCGTCTCGGAGAGCACCAGCGCATGGGCGCCGGCGATCCCGGCGCTCGGCTCGGGCGGCGGCTCGATGCCGAGCTGCCGGGCGGTCTCGGAGCGCTGCCGCCAAGCATCGAGCACCTGCTTCACCCGCAGCAGGGCACGCAGCCGGGCGAACATGGTGGCGTCGTCGACCGGCTTCGAGAGGAAGTCGTCCGCCCCCGCCTCGAGCCCGCGGACCCGCTCCGCCTGGTCGATCAGCGCCGTGACCATGACGACCGGCATATGCGCCGTCGCCTCCGCGGCCTTCAGGCGCCGGCAGACCTCGTAGCCATCCATGCCGGGCATCATCACGTCGAGCAGGATGACGTCGGGCGCCCAGCGCTCGGCCATGGCCAGCGCCTCCGGCCCGTTCGCCGCCAGGGCCACCTCGTAATACTCGGCGAGCAGCTTGGCCTCGAGGAGGCGGAGATTGGCCGGGACGTCGTCGACCACGAGAATCCGCGCCGTCATGTGTCAGCCCCGTGAATTCCGCGGCTTGCGGCGCCCCGGGCGGCGCGAGGGGGCTTCGCCAGCCCCCTCGGCGATCCTATGCAGGCCCCGGTCGGGCGGCGCCCGGCCAGCGCAGCATCGGGGCGGAGGCCGGCATGTCGGAACTTACGGCGGGCGGGGATGCGGATCGGCGCCAGGCGAGCAATGCCGGGCTGTTCTTCCGCCGCTGGATGGCGAACCCGCTGCAGATGGGCTCGATCATCCCCTCCTCGCCCAGCCTCTGCCGCCGCATCGCCGCCCTGGTCGAGCGCGCCGCCGACGAGGTGGTGCTCGAGCTCGGCGCCGGCACCGGCGTCGTCTCCCGCGCCCTCCTCGCCGCCGGCGTGCCGGCGGAGCGGCTGGTGGTGGTGGAGATCGTGCCGGCCATGGCCGAGCACCTGCGTGCGGTCATGCCCGGCGTGCAGGTGATCTGCGGCGACGCCTTCGCCCTGGAGCGGGCGCTGCCGGCGCACTGGCACGGCCGGGTCGGCACCGCGATCTGTGGCATTCCGCTGGTGCTGCTGCCACTGGCGCAGCAGCGGCGCTTCGTGGCGGCGGTCGAGGCGGTCGCGCCCGGGCGGGGCTTCCTGCTCTACACCTACTGCGTCACCTCGCCCCTGCCGCATGGGAAGCTCGGCCTGCGGGCGCGGCGGGAGGCCTGGACGCCTCTGAACTTCCCGCCTGCCAGCGTATGGCGCTATCAACCCAGGCGATAATGCCCGCATACGCCTCGCCTAAAGAGTCGTAGTAGCGGGCGATCCGCCACTTCCGGTGCAACGCTTCTAGCACAGCGGGGAAGCAGGGTTGAAGATTACAGGTGATCTATTCACCTATGCAATGTTTTCCTGGCTGTGCCTCAGCCGCTGCTGAGCGTGACCTCCTGGCCATCCGCGCGGCGCAGCCGGGCGATCAGCCGGGCATGCGGGCTGCGGCGGACGCGCAGCGCCTCCTCCAGCCCGCGCTCGGCCAGCGCGGCCCGTACGGCATCGGCCTCCGGATGCTCGGCCTCGAGCTGCAGGAGCCGCACATGGCTGTCGGGGATGCGGGTCGAGGCGCTCTCGCCCGGCCATTCGATCAGGGCGGGGATGAGGTTGTCCATGTCCTGGCGCTGCGGCGGGAAGGCCATGCGCCAGCGCAGCTCGCCGCGGCTCATCGGCTTGATCTCGCCGCCGCGCGGCCCGAGCCGGGCGATCATGGCATCGAGCACCGGCGTCCGCGCCACCCAGGCGATCAGCCGCGGCTCGGCCTCCAGCATCACCTTCACCGCCGGGTCGTCGAGGTCGAAGAGCCGGCCATGCGGCGGCTCCGGCTGGTCGGGGTCCGGCGCGATGATCTCGAGATAGGCCCCGCGCCCGAGGCCGAGCAGCATGTTGTGGGTCCCGAAGCCGGCATGGGTCCCGCCCGGCCGCGGCTTCGCGCCGAGATGCTGCTCGACGAAGGCGGCGCCCTCGGCGAGCGTCCGCGCGCCCAGCACGATGTGGTCGATCTCGGCCATGCTTCCTCCCTCATCGCGCCCGGGGCGCGTCTCCGACCCATCGCGCCTCAGGCGCGTCTCCAGTCCATCGCGCCTCAGGCGCGTCTCCAGTCCATCGCGCCTCAGGCGCGTCTCCAGTCCATCGCGCCTCAGGCGCGTCTCCGATCCATCGCGCCTTAGGCGCGTCTCCGGCCGGCCGGCCCGCGGCGGCATCCATCCTGGCCCAGGCGCGGGCGGATGCCCAACGGCCAGGCGGCCCGCGGCCGGTTCCGGCACGCATCATGCCGATCCTGCTGCGGCAGGGATTGCGGCAGGTCAAGCGGACCCCGCTTTGTCGTCAGAACCGGAACAGGCCCGAGAGCACCACCCGGTGCGAGACGCCGCCCTTCGCGCCCTCGGTGCCGGCGCCGGCCGGCAGGCCGCGCAGCAGGGTGCGGGTGGTGCCGAGATATTCGAGGCCGAGATCGACCCGGGGCACCGGGCTCCAGATCAGGTTCAGCACCCCCTGGCCGATATCCTTGTTCAGCAGCGCGGCGCCGCCGGCGGCGAATTGCCGCGCATAGGCGGGATAGGAGAGCGAGGCCCAGCCCATGGTGGCGTTGCTGCGCAGCGTGTCGGTCCAGAAATGTGTGTAGCCGAGCAGCGCCGCGACCAGCGGCACCTCGTCCATCCGCACCGCGTCCGGCGCCACGCCGGCCAGGCCGGCATTGCTGACGCTGCCCTGGCCATTGGCCGTGGAATCGAGATAGCGGCCGATGCCCTGGCCATAGGCGAAGCGGAGATAGACCCGGTCGCGCTCGAAGACCTTCGCCATGCCGGAGAGCTGCACCCCCCAGCCGGTGGCGCTCGCCCGGTAGCGGTTGGCGGCGACGAAGTCGCCATCGTTGCTCGCCGTCATCTGCGGCCGCACCAGGCCGGTGAGGGCGAGGCTGCCGAAATCGGCATCCTCCCAGCGCAGCCGCGCCAGCACGTCCGGCGCCTTGTCCAGCGTCAGCGGCGGGGCGCTGCCGGTGTCCATATCGGCGTAGCGCACGCCGCCGCTGAAGGTGAGATCGGTGTAGGGCTGCTCGAAGCTGGCGGCGAGGCTGAGGCCATGGGCGAATTTCTGCGTGTAGCGGAACTGCGCCTGGCGGACGTTGGAGACCGCGAAGGGCGTCGCATTGTCCAGCCGCTGCGGGTAGTTCTCGTCGAAGAAGAGGCTCCAGGTCTGGCCGATCAGCACCGGCCCCAGCTCGCCATAGGCGTGGCGCAGGCGCGGGATGTAGCTGTTGCTGCTCGACTGGCTCTGCAGCGAGGCGGTGCTTTGCGCGCCGGCGAAATCCATCTCGACGACGGTGTGCAGCGGCCCCCAGTCGGTGTCGGTCGAGGTTTCGATGCCGAGGCGCGAGCGGCGGGCGCTGAACAGCACCTCGCCTCCCTGGCGCGCGGCGGCGCCCGGCGAGAGGGGGATGCTCTGGGCGGTGACGACGTCCGAGCGGTTGCGGGCGCCGCCGTCGATCAGCATCTGGCCGACCGCGAAGCCATAGAGCCGCACCGAGGTGCCGGTGCCGGGAATCCGCAGCGAGCCGGGCATGCTGCCGAGGGTCGCGGCGAGCTCGGGCGGCGGCTGCTGCGCCCCCTGCGACGGCACCGGGCCCTGGGCGGCGCTGCCGGCCGGCGCCTGGACGACGGCGGTGCCGGCGCTGGGCGGGGCTGGGGCCGGCGCCGCGGCGCCGGACGCGGTTGCGACGGGCGGCGGGGCCCGGGTGGCGCCGGGCGCGGGGCCCGAGGCGGCCTGGCTCGGCGCCGCCGGGCCGGGCGCGGTTGCGGCGGGGCGCGGCGGCGCCTCGGGCGCCGGGCGCGCCGCGGCGGTGCGGGCGGTCTCGCGCGGCGCGGCGCGGCTCCGTTCCCGCGCCTCCATTGCCTCCAGCCGGCGCTGCAAGCTGTCCACCTGCCGGCGCAGCGCCTCGATCAGCGCCGCGCTGCTGTCCTGCGCGCCGGCGTCCTGCGCGCCGGCCGGCGCCAGGGGCCAGATCATGCCGATGCCGACGGCGAGCGCCGTCAAGCCGTCGCGCCAATGACGATGCGACACCCGGAGTCCCCCACCATCCCGTGCCGGCCCTGGACCGGCGCCCCTGATCCCCGGCGGAGCGTGGGCCGCAAGCAGCGCCGCATCCTGCGCGGCATGCCGCGGATGCTTGCGGCCTCTGGACTTGGCCGCGACGCGGCGGCGCCAGCAGCCTGCCGGAGGCGGGTGGGCGAGGAGAACCGCTAACCTCCGGCGTCACCGCGACGTGACAAGCGCCGCCGTCAACGGCAACCGGGCCGTGCCGTCAGGCATTGCCGTTCAGATAGGCCATCGCCGCCTGCACCCCGCCCGGCTTGTGCGGGACGCCGGCGGCGGCGAGCCCCATCTCCACCCCGCCCAGCGTGCCGACCAGGGAGAGCGGCCCGAAATCGCCGAGATGGCCGATGCGGAAGACGCGGTCGCCCAGCCGGCCGAGGCCGTTGCCGAGCGACATGTTGAAGCGCTCGAGGATCGTCCGCCGCAGCCCGTCGGCGCTGTGCCCCTCCGGCACCCGCACGGCGGTGAGGGAGGAGGAGTAGTGCCGCGGCTCCTCGCACTGGATCTCGAGGCCCCAGTGGCGCACGGCGCGGCGCGTCGCCTCGGCGAAGCGGTCGTGGCGGGCGAAGACGTTCTCGAGCCCCTCCTCGAGCAGCATGTCGGTCGCGGCGTCGAGGCCGTAGAGCAGGTTGGTCGCCGGCGTGTAGGGGAAGTAGCCGGTCTCGTTCGCCTTCAGCATCGGCCGCCAGTCCCAGAAGCTGCGCGGCAGCGTCGCGGCCTCGGCCGCCCGCAGCGCCTTCTGCGAGACGGCGTTGAAGGAGAGGCCGGGCGGCAGCATCAGCCCTTTCTGGCTGCCGGCGACGGTGACGTCGACGCCCCATTCGTCGTGCCGGTAGTCGATGGAGCCGAGCGAGCTGATGGTGTCGACCAGCAGCAGCGCCGGATGCCCGGCGGCGTCGATCGCCCGCCGCACCTCGTCGATGCGGGAGGTGGCGCCGGTGCTGGTCTCGTTGTGCACCACGGCGACCGCCTTGATCGCATGCGCCTTGTCCTCGCGCAGCGCCGCCTCGATGCCGGCGGCATCGGCGCCGCGGCGCCAGTCGGTCTCGACGAACTGCGCCTCGAGGCCGAGCCGGCCCGCCATCTCGCGCCAGAGATGCGCGAACCAGCCGGTCTCGCACATCAGCACGCGGTCGCCGGGCGAGAGGGTGTTGGCGAGCGCCGCTTCCCAGGCGCCGGTGCCGGAGGCCGGGTAGATCACCACCGGGCCCTCGGTCTTGAAGACCGCGCGGATCTTCTCCAGGAGCTGCTTGCCGAAGCGACCGAAATCCGGGCCGCGATGATCCATGGTCGGGTTGTCCATGGCCCGCAGCACGCGGTCCGGCACGTTGGTGGGGCCCGGGATCTGCAGGAAATGCCGGCCGGCCACGGGCTTCGATTCGTAATAGGCCATGGGTCGCCTCCTCGCTCGGCGGGGGTTATCACCCCGATCCATCCCGGGCGCCAATGAGAAGCCGTGTTCGGATTGATGAGCATTATAGATCGGACAGGCCGGGGCCCCGCCGCTACTCTCCCGGCCGCCGCCCCGCCCCCCTTCCCCGCCCGGGCGCGGCGGCGCAGCACCGCCTTCTGGAATCGCGGCCGGCCGGGGCAGCCTGCCCGCCGCCGCAGGACGACGCCCGAATGAACCAGCTCACCCCGCCGCCCGCCCTGCCCGCCCGCGCCCGCATCGGCGACAGCCGCCTCGCCGCCCGGCTGGCGCGCGAGACCGCGGGCGAGGTGCTGTGGAGCGCCGCCGATCGCGGCCGCTACGCCACCGATGCCAGCATCTACCAGATCGAGCCGATCGGCGTGCTGGTGCCGCGCCGCATCGAGGACGTGGAGGCGGCGCTGGCGATCTGCCGCGAGGAGGGCATCCCGGTGCTGCCGCGCGGCGGCGGCACCAGCCAGTGCGGCCAGACGGTGAACCGCGCCCTCGTGCTCGACTGCACGAAACACCTGCGCGAGGTGATCGCGGTGGACCCGGCGGCGCGGAGCGCCACCGTGCAGCCCGGCATCGCCCTCGGCGCGCTGAACGAGGCGCTGAAGCGGCACGGGCTGTTCTTCCCGGTCGATCCCTCGACCTGGGCGCGCTGCACCATCGGCGGCATGGCGGGCAACAATTCCTGTGGCAGCAAGTCCATCCGCTACGGGCTGATGGCCGACAACGTCCGCGCCATCGACGCGCTGCTCGCCGATGGCACACGCTTCCGCTTCGGCGATCTGCCGGACAATCTCGGCGCCGGGGTGCCGGCCGGCATCGCCGATCTGGTGCAGCGCCTGCGGGCGCTCGGCGCGCGCGAGGCGGCGGAGATCGCCGCCCGCTTCCCCGACCAGCTCCGCCGCGTCGGCGGCTACAACCTCGATGCGCTGACGCCGGCGGCGCGCGCGGCCGGGCGCGGCAACTTGGCGCGGCTGCTGGTGGGCAGCGAGGGAACGCTCGCCTTCTCCGCCGCGCTCGAGCTGCAGCTCTGGCCGATCAAGCCGCGCAAGGCGCTCGGCATCTGCCAGTTCCCCAGCTTCCGCGCCGCGATGGCGGCCTCGCAGCACCTGGTCACGCTCGACCCGGAGGCGGTGGAGCTGGTGGACCGGACGATGATCGATCTCGGCCGCTCCATCCCGATCTACCGCGCGACCATCGACCGCATGGTCCGGGGCGAGCCGGACAGCCTGCTGATCGTCGAATTCCACGGCCATGAGGAGGCGCCGCTGCTGCAGGCGCTGGACCGGCTGGAGGAGATGATGGCCGATCTCGGCTATCCCGGCGCCGTGGTGCGGGCGACCGAGCCCGGCTTCCAGGCGGCGATCGCCGAGGTGCGGGAGGCCGGGCTCAACATCATGATGAGCATGAAGGGCGACGGGAAGCCGGTCTCCTTCATCGAGGACTGCGCCGTCGCCCTGCCCGACCTCGCCGACTACACCGAGCGGCTGAACGAGGTCTTCGCGAAGCACGGCACCAAGGGGACCTGGTACGCCCATGCCAGCGTCGGCTGCCTGCATGTCCGGCCGGTGCTGAACATGAAGGACCCGGGCGATGTGCGGCGCATGCGGGAGATCGCTGAGGAATGCTTCGCCCTGGTGCGGGAGTACAAGGGCAGCCATAGCGGCGAGCATGGCGACGGCATCGTCCGCTCCGAGTTCAACGAGCCGATGTTCGGCCCGCGCATCGCCCGCGCCTTCGAGCAGGTGAAGGATGCCTTCGATCCCGGCGCCTTGCTCAATCCCGGCCGCGTGGTGCGGGCGCCGCGCATGGATGACCGCAGCCTGTTCCGCTACTTCCCCGACTACCGGGCCGATGCCGCGGTGACGCCGGCGCTCGACTGGTCCGCCTGGCCCGGCCCGCAGGGCGGGCTGCTCGGCGCGGTCGAGATGTGCAACAACAACGGCACCTGCCGCAAATTCGATGCCGGCGTGATGTGCCCGAGCTTCCGCGCCACGCGCGACGAGCGGCACCTGACGCGCGGCCGCGCCAACACGCTGCGCCTGGCGCTGACCGGGCAATTGCCGGGCGCCCTCGCCTCGGAGGCGGTGCAGGAGGCGCTCTCGCTCTGCGTCTCCTGCAAGGGCTGCCGGCGCGAATGCCCGACCGGCATCGACATGGCGAAGCTGAAGATCGAGGCGCTGGCGGCGCGCGCCAGGACGCATGGCATCGGCGCCAAGGAGCGGCTGATCGCCAGCCTGCCGCGCTGGGCGCCCTTCGCCAGCATGCTGCCCGTCCTCGCCAATGCGCGGGACCGGGTGCCCGGCCTCGCCGCGCTGTCCGAACGCCTGTTCGGCTTCGCCGCCGGGCGCAGCCTGCCGCGCTTCCGCCGCGACGCCTTCCACGACGCCGAGCTGCCGGCGCCGGATGGGCGGGAGGGCGAGGTCATCCTCCTCCCCGATGTCTTCAACCGCTATTTCGAGCCGGAGAACCTGCGCGCCGCCATCCGGGTGCTGCGGGCGGCCGGGTATCGCGTCGCCCTCGCCCGGCCGCCCCGCGGCGCCCGGCCGCTGGACGAGGGCCGCACCCTGCTCGCCGCCGGGCTGGTGGAGGCGGCGCGGGCCGAGGCGCGGCGGACCCTCGAGGCCCTCGCCCCCTTCCCCTCCCCGGTCATCGGCCTCGAGCCCTCCTCGCTACTGACGCTGCGCGACGAGTTTCCCTCGCTGCTGCCCGGCGCGCCGGCCGCGGCGCTGGCGGAACGCGCCCTGCTGCTCTCGGAATTCCTGGCGCGCGAGACGCCGCGCCTCGCCCTGAAGCCGGTGGCGCCGGCGGCGCATGTCCACGGCCATTGCCACCAGAAGAGCTTCGGTGCCTTCCCCGCCGCCGTCGCCACGCTCTCGCTGGTGCCGGGGCTGAAGGTGGTGCCGATCACCTCCTCCTGCTGCGGCATGGCCGGCAGCTTCGGCTATGAAGCGGCCAATCTCGAGGTGTCCAAGGCCATGGCCGAGCTCTCCCTGCTGCCGGCGGTGCGCGCCGCCCCCGCCGACCACCTCATCGTCGCCGACGGCACCTCCTGCCGCCACCAGATCGCCGATCTCGCCGGGCGCGAGGCGCTGCACAGCGTGCGGGTGCTGGAGAGGGCCCTGGCATGAGCCCGCAGGCCGCCCTGCTCGATTTCTGGTTCGGCCCGGATCTCACGACCTGGCAGCTGGCGCGCTGGTTCAAGCCGGATCCGGGCTTCGATGCCGCCTGCCGCGACGGCTTCGGCCAGATGCTGGCGCCGGCGCGGGAGGGGGCGCTGGCGGGCTGGGCCGCGACGCCCGAGGGGGCGCTGGCGCTCTGCCTGCTGCTCGACCAGTTCCCCCGCAACCTGCATCGCGGCACGCCCGCCGCCTTCGCCAGCGATCCCGAGGCACGACGGGTCGCCCGCCAGGCGGTGCTGCGGGACCGCCACGACCTCGCCCTGCCGCCGACCGCGCGCTGCTTCCTCTACCTGCCCTTCGAGCATGGCGAGGCGCTGGCGGACCAGGACCTCTCCGTCGCGCTCTTCGAAGGGCTGCGCGACGATCCGGTGCATGCGGCGCCCGGCGGCAGCATCGACTATGCCTGGAGGCATCGGGCGGTGATCCGCCGCTTCGGGCGCTTCCCGCACCGCAACGCCATCCTCGGCCGCCCCAGCACGCCCGAGGAGGAGGCCTATCTCGCCCAGCCCGGCGCGGGGTTCTAGGGCGCTTCCCGTGAACACCGGGTCACGGAAAGCGCCCTAGGCTCCTGTTGTCAGAGCATCGCCACCCGATCAGGTGAGTCCACCTGATCGGGATCTGCTCCAGAGCGTGATCGCCTGAGGGGAACGCACCGAAGGCGTGAATCACGCGATCGAACAATGGCCTGGGCCATGGTCCAGGCCGCCACGAGCCGGGCGGCTCCGGGGCGGCTGCGCCACGCCTGGCACCCCAGGCCTCACGGCGCGCTGAATTGTGCATCGCAACATTTTCTTGCGGCGCAGCAAAATCCCCCCTATCCTGTTGGGAATACGAGGAGCAGCACAGCCACGGCCCCGCCTTCCGGTCCATGCCGGATCCTGCCGGCCGCCGCCCGCGGCCAGGCACCGGCGCAAATGGGGGTCGCATGCTCCGTCGCAGGTTGCTGGGTGCCGCACTGGCCTCGCCCGCCCTTTTCCGCATCGCCCGCGCCCGGGCCGCCACGCCGGTGGATGTCGAGCTGGTGCTGGCCGTCGATGTCAGCCGCTCGGTCGACGGCGAGGAGCAGGAGCTGCAATTCGCCGGCTACGAGGCCGCCTTCCGCGACCGCCGGCTGATCGAGGGCATCATGGGCGGCCCGGTCGGCGCCATTGCCTGCACGCTGTTCACCTGGTCCGACTGGAACATCCAGAGCGTGGCGGTGCCCTGGACGAGGCTCGACAGCCCGGCCAGCGCGCATGGCTTCGCCGATGCCATCGCCGCCGCGCCGCGCCGCACCTGGCTCTACACCTCGATCTCGGGCGCCATGGATTTCGCCGTCCGGCAATTCGGCCAGGGCTTCGAGGGCACCCGCCGGGTGGTCGACATCTCCGGCGACGGGGTAAACAACTCCGGCCGGCCGGTGGCCGAGGCGCGGGAGGAGGCGCTGGCGCAGGGCATCGTCCTCAACGGCCTTGCCGTGCTCGACCGCCAGCCCAGCCCCTTCGCGCAGACCTCGGGGCTGCCGCCGCTCGATGTCTACTACCGCGAGGAGGTGATCGGCGGCCCCGGCGCCTTCCTCGTCGTCGCCGAGGGCTTTCCCGCCTTCGCGGCGGCGGTGCGGCGCAAGATCATCCGCGAGATCGCCGCGGTGCCGCTGCCGGGCGCCAGGGTCGAGCGCTTCGCCTGAGGGCTGGCGGACCCGGCGCGGCGCCGCGGCTTCACGCCGCGCTCCTATGCCGAGCGCAGGACGGCTTCACCGTCCTGCGCCTCAGACGCCGGGCGCAACCCTCCGGTCTGCCTGGGCCGTCGCGCCGTCAGGCGCGCCTGACGGCGCGACGCACGGCGCCCGTTCGGGCGCTCGGCCTGCATGACGCAGTCATGCCGTTGGCATTAGCCCTCGCTTCATCCCAGGCCCGCATCCTGCCGCTGCACGGAGAATGGGCCGGATGCCGCCAACACCGCTGGATCGCCCCATGGCGATCGCCACGACCCTGCTGGACCAGGAGCTGCGCCGGCAGCTCGCCGGCGCCCTGCGCCAGGCCCCGGCGCGTGGCGAGCTCGCCATCCACTACCAGCCGCGCGTCCATCCCGTGGATGGCCGCCGCCTGGGGGCCGAGGCGCTGCTGCGCTGGCGGCATGCCCGCTATGGCCAGGTTCCGCCGAACACCTTCATCCCGATCGCCGAGGGGTCGAACCTGATCCTGGCGCTTGGCGGCTGGGTGCTGCGCCAGGCCATGGCGGACGCCGCACGGCACCCCGAGCTTGGCCGCGTTTCGATCAACGTCTCCGTCCGGCAGGTGCTGAGCGGCCGCCTGCCGGCCCAGGTCGCCACCGCCCTGGCCGAGAGCGGCCTGCCGCCGGAACGGCTGGAGCTGGAACTCACCGAGACCCTGCCGCTCGGGGACATGGCGGAGGCCGCCGCCATGCTCGGTCGCCTGCGGGATTGCGGCATCGGCATCGCCCTCGACGATTTCGGCGCCGGCTACGGCTCCTTCCAGCGCCTGCGGGAGCTGCCCTTCAGCACCATCAAGCTGGACCGCAGCCTGATCGCCCGGCTGCCGGAGGATGCGAAGGACTTCGCCATCCTCTGGGCGATCCGCGATCTCGCCCGCAGCCTGCGCCTGCGGCTGGTGGCCGAGGGCGTCGAGCGGCCGGAGCAGCTCGAGGCCGCCATCGGGCTCGGCTTCGACGAGGTGCAGGGCTTCCTCCTCGGTCGCCCGGCGCCGCTGGAGGCGCTGGTCGGCCCGACCGCCCCGATGCAGCCAGGTCCCGCGGCGGCGCATCGCCTTCTCGGAGGCGGCCCGGCCCTGCGGCAGGCCGCCGGCGGGGCCTGCCGCCCGCCCGATGACGCATCCCCGGCGATCATGCTCCACCCCGCGGACCGGAGGCTGTAGCCTCGGCGGCGCATGCCGCACTCCCCGCCCGCGCCGTCCGCGCCGCCCCTGCCGGACACCCTGGCCGGCCTCCGCGCGGAGGCCTTCCGGCGGCTCGCCTGCGGCGTCGAGGATCGCGGCAGCCCTTTCCGCACGCCCACCCTGGCGACGATCGGCCTCGATGGCGCCCCGGCCCAGCGCAGCCTCGTCCTTCGCGCGGTCGATGCGGCGGCGCGCCGCCTGGCGCTGCACACCGACCGGCGCAGCGCGAAATGCGCCGAGCTCGCGGCCGATTCGCGCGCGGCGCTGCATATCCACGACCCCGCCGCCGGCATCCAGCTCCGCCTCTCCGGCCGCGCCGCCCTGCATGTCGGCGACGCCGCGGCCGAAGCGGCCTGGGCCGCCTGCCCGCCCGCCAGCCGGCTGAGCTATGCCGCCCTCTCCGGCCCCGGCAGGCCGGTCGCCGCGCCGCCGCCGGCGCCCGACGATGCGGCCGGCGCGGCGGCGCAGTTTGCGCTGATCCGCTTCACCTTCGACCGCATGGAATGGCTCGACCTGCGCCGCGCCGGGCATCGCCGCGCCCGGTTCCTCTGGACGGCGGATGGATTGCACGAAACCTGGCTGGTGCCCTGACGGGCGGGGCGTATTCTGCCCCGCCATGCCATCCCCCGAGCCGCCCGCCATCGCCGCCGAGATCCTGCGCCTGACGGCGTCCCGCAGCCCCGGGCAGTCCGTCAGCCCCAACGACGTGGCCCGGAGCCTCGCCGCCGGCGACGAAGCCGCCTGGCGGTCCCTGCTCGGCCCGGTGCGGCGGGCCGCGCTGGCGCTCGCCGCCGAGGGCCGGCTGGAGATCCTGCGCAAGGGCAAGCCGGTGCCCGCCGCCGAGGCGCGCGGCGTCATCCGCCTGCGCCAGCCCGGCGGGAGCGCCGCGGCATGACCGCCCGGGCGATGGGCGGGGCGGCATGAGCACGCCCATCACCGCGCTGCTGGCGCGGGGCGCGGGCGGCCTGCCGCCGGCGACCCCGGTCGATTTCGCCCGCCTCCGCCTGCCCGCCTCGCCCAATACCTGCCTGGCCGCGCCGCCAGGGGCGCATCCGGAGGCGCAGATCAGCGTGCCGCCCCTGCCGGTGGATGCCGCCACCGCCTGGCCGGTGCTGCGCGGCCTCGGCGACGGCATGCCGCGCGTCTTCCGCTACGGCGAATGGCCGGAGCGGCGGCAGATGCAATGGGTCGCCCGCTCGGCGCTGATGAACTATCCGGACATCGTCGCCGCCGAGCTGGTGCCCGGCCCCGCCGGCGCCGGGCTGTTCCTCTATTCCCGCAGCCTCTTCGGCTGGTCCGATCTCGGCGTGAACCGCAAGCGCGTCGAGTCCTGGCTCGCCGCCCTCGACGCCGCGCTCCGGCGCCGCTGACCGCCCGCGCCCACCGGAGACCTGCATGCGCCGCCTCGGCTCCTTCCTGCACGATGCCTGGCGGATCGCCGGCCCCTATTGGCGGAGCGAGGAACGCTGGCGGGCGCGGCTGCTGCTCGGCACCGTCATCCTGCTGAACCTGGCGCTGGTCGGCATGAGCGTGCTGCTCAGCTACTGGAACCGCGAGCTGTTCAACAGCCTGCAGGAGAACGATGCCGCGGCCTTCTGGGCGCTGCTCTTCTGGTGGCGGCAGACCGATAGCGGCCCGATGCCCGGCTTCGTCTTCGTCGCCGCGCTCTACATCCTGATCGCCATCTACCAGCTCTACCTGCGGCAGGCCCTGCAGATCCGCTGGCGCGGCTGGATGACGCGGCAGGTGCTCGATCGCTGGCTGGCCGAACGCGCCTATTACCGCATCGCCCTCACCGATCCCGGCACCGACAACCCGGACCAGCGCATCGCCGAGGATCTGCGGCTCTTCGTCGATGACAGCCTCGTCCTCGGCCTCGGGCTAATGCGATCGCTCGTCACCCTGTTCAGCTTCGTCCTGGTGCTCTGGGGCCTGTCCGGCCCGGCGACGGTCTTCGGCCTGCAGATCCCCGGCTACATGGTCTGGGTGGCGCTGATCTATTCCCTGATTGGTACCGGCCTCGCGCATTGGGTCGGGCGGGCGCTGATTCCGCTCAACTTCAACCAGCAGCGGGTCGAGGCGAATTTCCGCTATGCCCTGATGCGGCTGCGCGACAATGCCGAGGGCGTCGCCCTCTATGGCGGCGAGGCGGATGAGAAGCGCGGCCTGCTGCAGCGCTTCCAGGCGGTGATCGAGAATTGGTGGGGCATCATGGTCGCCACCAAGCGGCTGACCGCCTTCACCGCCGGCTTTTCCCAGGTGGCGTCGATCTTCCCATTGGTGGTCGCGGCGCCCGCCTTCTTCGCCGGCCGCATCCCGCTCGGCGCCCTGACCCAGACGGCGGACGCCTTCGGCTCGGTGCAGGGCGCCATGTCCTGGTTCGTCGACAACTACGCCGACCTGACCGAATGGCGCGCCACGGTGCAGCGCATCACCGGCTTCCTCGACGCCACCGAGGCGGCGCGCCGCGCGGTGGACGCCGGGGAAGGCGTGCGGGCCGAGGCGGCGCCGCGCCGCGACCTCGCCCTCGATGCCGTCACCCTCGCCCTGCCCGATGGCCGGGTGTTGCTGGAAGGCGCCTCGGCCGGGATCGCGCCGGGGGAATCGGTGCTGGTCACCGGCCCCTCCGGCGCCGGGAAATCCACCCTGTTCCGCGCCATCGCCGGCATCTGGCCCTTCGGCGCCGGCCGCGTGCGGGTGCCGGCGGGCGCCTCGGTGCTGTTCCTGCCGCAGCGGCCCTACCTGCCGCTCGGCACGCTGCGCCGCGCCGTCTGCTATCCGCGCGACGCGGCCGACATCCCGGATGCGGCGATCCGGGCCGCGCTCATCGATGCCGGGCTCGGCCATCTCGCCGCGAAGCTCGACCAGGAGGAGGCCTGGGACCGGCACCTCTCCGGCGGCGAGCAGCAGCGCCTGGCGCTCGCCCGGGCGCTGCTGCTGAAGCCCGACTGGCTGTTCCTCGACGAGGCGACGGCGAGCCTCGACCCGGCGGCCGAGGCGCGCTTCTACACCCTGCTGCGGGAGCGGCTGCCGGGCACCACGCTGGTCTCGATCGCGCATCGCCCGGCCGTCGCGCAGTATCACGGCCGGGCGCTGCGGCTGCAGGACGGGCGGTTGCAGGACGGGCGGTTGCAGGCGGGGCCGGCCTGATACCCGGCGCACGGGGCTCCGCCTTGCGGCCCGCAGGGCCGGGCGCCCGGATGGGCGCCGCCGCCAATGCGCCAAAGACACAAGCCAACCGGAGGGTTGCGCCCGGCGCCAAGGGGACTGCCCATGGGGGCCGTTGATGGGTCACCAGCAACGGCCGTTCGTATCAGCCGTTGCGGCGCAGGATGGTGACGATGCTGCCGCCGGAGAATTTGCGCAGCTCCTCGCCCTCGTGCCGGTAGAGCCAGCGTTCGAGGCGGTACTGCCGGTCCGCGGTCTGCTTGTCGCAATGCTCCTTGATGAAGATGCCGCCCACCGGCGCCTCCTCGTCGCCCGGCGGCAGGCTGCGGCAGGCCCAGCCCTCCTCGCCGTAACGGGCCTTCACCTGGTCGCCGAAGAGGAAGGCCTTACGGCGCTCGAACAGCTTCGCCGCCGGGTCGGTGCGCATGCGCAGCCCGTCGAGGCGGCCGTCATCGCCGATCAGCAGCGAGAGCAGCATCGGCTGGCCCGCCACCTTGGTGCCGGCGAAGCGCTCGCTCGACCGTGCCAGCGGCGTGGTCTCGTCGTAGCGGAAGCTGACCTCGTGCAGGCCGGTCTCGGGCTCCGCCGGGCAGGTCCGGTACTCGCTCCAGGCCGCCAGCCGCGTCTCCGGCCGCGCCGCGCAGGCGAGATCGACATAGCCGCTCGCCGGCAGCGCGGCGACCGGCATGCCGATGCGGAACTCGCGCAGGTCGGTCTCCTCCGCCCGGACCGGGGCGGCGAGGCCGAGGAGGAGGAAGCCGGTCAGGAGGAAGCCGGCCGGGAGGAAGCCGGTCGGGGCACCGGCACGGGGATGGAGGACCATCTCAGCGGCCGATCGGACGGCCGGCGGCATCGGTCGCGCCCGCCTCCGCCCCGGCGGGCCGGTAATGCTGGCACATGCGCGAGCTGTCGCCGAAGAAGGCCGTGCAATCGGCGTAGTTCGGCTCGGCCTTGCCGCGGATCTCGGCCAGGACGTAATCCACCACCGCCTCGATCTCGCGCGGCCGCAGGAAGCGCGGCCCGGCCATGGGCGCGGATTCGCCCAGCTCCTCGCGGCCGACGCCGTAGCACTCCTTCGCCGCATAGGCGTCGCGGTTGAAGTAGGGCATGCCGGTATTCGGCCGGCCGCAGCGCACCACCTCCATGATCTGCTCCTTGGTCAGCGCCGTGGCGCGCAGCGACAGCGCCGCGCCGCCATAGCCGCCGCCGCCATCGCCGTGCCACTTGTGGCAGCCGACGCAGTTGGCCTCCTTGTAGACCTTCATCCCGGCTTCGTTGGGCTTGATCATCGGGCCTTCCGAGCTGAGGCGCCCCTCGGCGGCGGCGAGCCGCGTGAGGCCGGCCGCGCCGGCGAGGCCGAGGCCGATCGCCGCGAGGGCGACCCAGCCGGTCCGGCGTTTGGATTTGCTGAACAATGCACAGGCTCCGCAGAATGGCTTGAAGGCGGAGCGCTTGGGGAGCGCCCCGCCGCCGTCATCTCCATCCGGGCGATCCGCGCCACGGGGACCCGGCCGGCCCCAGCCGGCGCCGGAGGCAGCCCAGCGGCCATGCCCTGCGGCGCGCCGCGCGGGACACGGCCGGGAGGCGCGCCCGGAGGCAGACCCGGCCCCGCCAGGGGCCGGGGCCGCCGGCGTCAGAGCGCGAAGACGTAGAGCGTCGAGCTCGGCGGCACCGCCTTCAGCTCCGGCGTCGCCTCGACGAACCACTTGTCCCAGGCGCCGCCGAGGCCGACCAGGATGGCGATGTACTGCTTGCCATCGGCCATGAAGGTCATCGGCGGGGCGTTCACGCCGCCGCCCGCCTCGAAGGACCAGACCTTCTCCAGCGTCTTGGCGTCGAGCGCGAAGATCTCGCCATCCGGCTGGCTGCCGAAGAGCAGGTCGCGCGTGGCGAGGAAGCCGCCGAGCTGCGGGAAATGCGTCTCCAGCTTGGCCGCGATCTTACCGGTGGTGACGTCGATGGCGGTGACGCTGCCGGTGATCCGCTCATGCTGGCTCGGCCCGCCGCCGGTGAAGAACTCACGCGGCTTGAAGGAGACGCCGGGCTTCATCTCCTCGTTGGTGATCGTGTTGCAGCTCTCGATCACCGGGATGTACCAGTAACGCAGCGACGGGTTGTAGGCGGTCGGCGGCCAGTTCTTGCCGCCCATGTTGCCCGGGCAGATGACGGCCTTGCCGTTCTTGCGGTTGGCGAGGGAGGCCGGCTGGTAGGGCTGGATCGACTTGTTGGGGTCGTACTCGTTCGGCTTGCCGCTCTCGGGATTGAGGCCGGAGGTCCAGTTCACCCGCTTCACGAAGGGCGTGCCCCAGACGAAATTGCCGTTCTCCCGGTCGAGCGCGTAGGCGAAGCCGTTGCGGTCGGCGGTCAGCGCCAGGCGGCGCGGCCCTGCGGCGCCGGCCGAGGGCAGGTCGATCAGCACCTTCTCCGAGACGCTGTCGTAGTCATAGGGATCGTTCGGCGTGTGCTGGAAATGCCACTTGATCTTGCCGGTATCGAGATCCATCGCCAGCGTGCTGTCGGTGTAGAGGTTGTCGCCGGGACGGTATTCGTGGTCCCAGTCCGGCCCGGGATTGCCGACGCCCCAGAACAGCGTGTTGGTCGCGGGCTCGTAGCTGCCGGTGACCCAGGTGGAGCCGCCGCCCGTCGCCGCGGCGTTGTGGCTGTCTTTCCAGGTCTCGGAGCCCGGCTCGCCCTTGGCCGGGATGGTGTAGGTGCGCCAGACCTCCTTCTGGGTCTTCAGGTCGGTCGCCGCGATCCAGCCGCGGATGCCGTATTCGGCGCCCGAGACGCCGGTGATGGCGAGGTCCTTCACCACCAGCGGCGCCGCGGTGATGACCTCGCCCTTCTCCGGATCGGCGACCTGGCGCTGCCAAGCCACCTCCCCCGTCTCCTTGTCGGTGGCGATCAGCCGGCCGTCGAGGGAGTGCGAGACGACGAGGTTGCCCCAGAGCGCCACGCCGCGGTTGTCGACGCCGCAGCAGGCGACCGCGCCGGCCCAGTCATGGTCGGTCTTCGGGTCCATCTTCCAGAGCAGCTTGCCGCGGCCGTTGCGGGCATCCACCTTGTAGACCGAGCCCCAGCCATCGGTGACGTAGAGGAAGCCGTTCTCGGCGATCGGCGTGCCCTCGAGGCCGCCATGGCTCCAGATGCCGCCGCCCTCGGTGCCGCCGAGGTGCAGGGTCCAGGCCACGCGCAGGGTCTTGACGGTGTCGCGGTTGATCTGGTCGAGCGGGGTGAAGCGCTGGCCGTCATAGCTGCGGTGATGGTTGAGCCAGTTGCCCGGCTCCTTCTCCACGTTCTGCAGCCGCTCCGGCGTCACCTGGTCGGCGGCGCGGGCGGGCTGGCCCAGCGATGCGGCTGCGAGCGCGCAGGTCAGCGCATAGGCGCTGACCCGGCCAAGATGGTGGATCCTGGACACTCTATTTCCTCTCCCGTCTTCCGGCGGCCCCGGACTTTTTTCCGTCTCGGTTCGTGCTGAGGCGAACCATGCTCGCGGAAGCGCGCGCCGGCCAAGGGCCTCAGAAGTCGCGCGAGATTTTGTGATCAGCACAGCCCAAGGGCAAGGCAACTTTAGGAATTTCGCCGAAAGATTGCGAAATCGACATGTTCGGCAACCGCCCTCCGGGCCGGGCGCGACCCCGGGTCGGGACACCTCCCTATCGCCCCGCGGGAGGATTGGCCATCGCCGACGGGAAGGCGGCCCCAAGGCCGGCCCCAGCCAGGCGCCCGAGCCCGGCAGTCTCGCCAATCCCGCGCCCGGCATGGGATGCTGGGCCGGGGAGGCTGGCGGAAACCGGGGGACCGCACCGCCCGTTCTGCCGCGGATGCAGGCAGGACCGTCGTCCCGCAGCAGGGAGAGGGGCATGCTGCAGAGGCTCTGGGACCTTATCCGCGGAACCGTCGAGGGCTACATCGCGGACGACGCGATGAGCCGCGGCGCCGCCATCGCCTACTACACCTTCTTCTCGCTCGCCCCGTTGCTGGTCATCGCCATCGCCATCGCCGGCCTGTTCTTCGGCTCGCAGGCGGTCGAGGGCGCGGTCGCGCAGCATCTCGAGGAGATGATGGGCGAGACCGGCGCGCAGGTG
The DNA here is from genome assembly GCF_003258945.1 of Roseicella frigidaeris. Taxonomy (GTDB): domain Bacteria; phylum Pseudomonadota; class Alphaproteobacteria; order Acetobacterales; family Acetobacteraceae; genus Paracraurococcus; species Paracraurococcus frigidaeris. The sequence continues at coordinate 42,586 of NZ_QLIX01000009.1, forward strand.
GTCGAGGGGCTGATCCGCAGCGCCGCGGACCGCCAGCAGGGGCAGATCGCGGCGGTGATCGGCATCGTCGTCCTGCTCGTCACGGCAAGCAGCGTCTTCAGCGAGGTGCAGGCGGCGCTCAACGTCATCTGGCGCGCCCCGCCGGTCGAGCGCGACACGCTGCTGCACCTCGTCCGCAACAAGCTCGTCAGCATCGCCCTGGTGCTCGGCACCGGCGTCCTGCTGCTCGGCTCGATCATCGCCACCGCGGTGCTGGCGGCGATCACCAGCTGGGCGACGGAGCTGGTGCCGGAGACCGGCGAGCTGATCGGGCTGGCCAATTTCGGCCTCTCCTTCCTGCTCACCGCCTGCGTCTTCGCCGGGGTCTACAAGGCGCTGCCCAACCGGCATATCGGCTGGCGCGACGTCGGCATCGGCTCGCTCGTCACCGCCTTCCTGTTCACCATCGGCAAGTGGATGATCGGCCTCTACATCGGCACCAGCGGCATCACCAGCACCTATGGCGCGGCGGGGGCGCTGATGGCGGTGCTGATCTGGATCTACTACTCGGCGCAGATCTTCCTGCTCGGCGCCGAGTTCACCAAGGTCTGGGCCGGCGTGCAGGGCAACGAGGAGGCGCGCGAGGCGCTCGCCGCCGGGCCGATCAATCCCTGCCGGCCACGGCGCCACGAGCGGCCGAAGGGCGAGCGGCCGAGCATGGCCCCGGCCGTCGGCGCCGCGGCGCTGACCACCGTGGCGCTGACCCTGCTGAAGCGCCGGCGCTAAACCATGATCCGCTCACACGGCTTCGCGGAGCACGGTCCAACGCCTGTCGGGTCGCCTGGGCCACGGCTCCGCCGATCCCCCCCGCAGGCGACCGTGCGCCAGGCGATGCGCCTCACCCCTGCGCCTTGACCAGGCGCAGCACCTCGTCGGCATAGCGTTCGAGCTTGCTGCGGCCGACGCCAGGCACCATCGCCAGGTCCTCGGCATCCTGCGGCCGCATCGTCGCGATCGAGGCCAGGGTCTCGTTGGAGAAGATCATGTAGGCCGGCAGCCCCTGCGCCTCCGCCTCGCGCTTGCGCCAGGCCCGCAGGGCATCGAAGAGCGGGTCCCCGGCCATGGCGGGCGGCGTGCCGCGGCCGGCCCGCTCGCGCGGCGCCGCCTCGCGCAGCGTCTCGGCCCGCAGCATCACCTGCTGCTCGCCCTTCAGGATCGGCCGCGCCGCCTCGGTCGGCACCAGCTCGCCATGGTTCTCGATGGCGACGTCGAGCGCGCCCATGGCGACGAGCTGCCGCGCCACCCCGCGCCAGGCCTGGTCCGAGAGGTCCTTGCCGATGCCGAAGGTCGGCAGCCGGTCATGCCCGAACTGCGCCACCTTGTCGGTGACGCGGCCGCGCAGCACGTCCACCAGATGCCCGACGCCGAAGCGGCGGCCGGTGCGCAGCACGGCGCTCAGCAGCTTCTGCGCAGGCACCGTGCCGTCGAACAGCCGCGGCGGGCTGCGGCAGACATCGCAGGCGCCGCAATGCTCCGGCCCGTCCTCGCCGAAGCAGCGCAGCAGGATGCGGCGGCGGCAGGTGGCGGCCTCGGCGATCGAGACCATGGCCTCCAGCCGCGCCCGCTCGATCCGCTTCTGCTCCTCCGGCGCCGGGCTCTCCAGGATCCGGTGGCGGGCGAGCGCGATGTCGCCGGCGCCGTAGAGCAGCAGGGCGCGGGCCGGCAGCCCGTCCCGCCCGGCGCGGCCGATCTCCTGGTACCAGCTCTCCGGCGAGCGCGGCAGGTCGAGATGCGCCACCCAGCGCACATCCGGCCGGTCGATCCCCATGCCGAAGGCGATGGTCGCGGCCATGATGACGGCATCGCCGCGGGCGAAGCGGCGATGCGCCTCGCGCTTGGCCGCCGGCTCCATCCCGGCATGGAAGCAGAGCGCGTCATGCCCGTCGGCCTGCAGCCAGGCCGTGGTCTGCTCGGTCCTGGCGCGGCTGCCGCAATAGACGATGCCCGCCCCGGTGCCGTCGGAGGCGGCCTTGATGAAGGCGCGGAGCTGGCCGCGCTCGCTCTCCCGCGGCGCGGCGGCGATCTGGATGTTCGGCCGGTCGAAGCCGCCGCGGAAGACCGGGCTGTCGCTCAGGCCGAGCTGGGCGCGGATGTCCTCGACGGTGCGCGGATCGGCGGTCGCGGTCAGCGCCAGCCGCGGCACCGCCGGGAAGCGCTCCGCCAGCAGGCCGAGGCCGCGGTATTCGGGGCGGAAGTGATGCCCCCACTGGCTGACGCAATGCGCCTCGTCGATGGCGAAGAGGGCGAGCGGCCGGCGGGCCAGGAAGTCCAGCGTGCCGTCCAGCAGCAGCCGCTCGGGCGAGACGTAGAGCAGCTTCAGCGCGCCCTGGGCCAGCTCGCGCCGAACCTCCCGCGCCTGCTCCTCGGGCAGGTCGGAATGCAGCGCCGCGGCGGCGATCCCCTGCTGCCGCAGCGCGGCGACCTGGTCCTCCATCAGCGCGATCAGCGGCGAGACGACGACGCCGAGGCCGGGCCGGCAGAGGGCGGGCACCTGGTAGCAGAGCGACTTGCCGCCGCCGGTCGGCATCAGGACGAGGCCGGAGCCGCCCGCCATCACATGGCGGATGATCTCCTCCTGGCGGCCGCGGAAACCGGGATGGCCGAAGACGCGATGGAGGACGGCTTCGGGCGTCTCGCCCGGGCTGTCCTGCCTCGGCTGATCAAGCATGCGGCGCCTATAGCACGCCGCCGCGGATTCCAAGCGGGGCGCGGCACCGCCGCGCCGCCCGGAGCCTCAGCCGCCGATCACGATCTCCACCCGCCGCGATTCGGTCGGGAAGCTGTCATAGGCCACCGCGCCGCGCGGCTCGAGGCGGATGCGGCCGCGATCGATGCCGGCCTCCACGAGCTGGTCGGCCACCTGCTGCGCCCGCAGCGCCGCCAGCGCCTTGTTGAAGGCGCCGCTGCCGCTGTCGGGCGCGGCGAAGCCACGGACGCGCACCGGCTGGTCCGGCCGCTGCTTCGCCGCCGCCGCCGCCTGGGCGATGACGTCGCGCGCCTGGTCGTCCAGCGCCGCGCTGTCGGCGTTGAAGAAGACCACCGGGACGGGCAGCGGCGCCGGGGCCGGCGCCGGCTGCTGGCAGGCGGCCAGGACCAGCAGGGGCAGGGCGGCGAGGGCGAGGCGGCGGCGCATGGCACGACTCCGGTTCGATGAGGAACAGGATTGCTCCCCGAAACCGCCCTGCCGTCAACCGCGACGGCAGCGGCCCCGGCCTGGCGGCGGCCCCGGCCCTCAGCGCGAGCAGGCGGCGCCGCCGAGGACGCAGAATTTCGCGCAATGCGGATGGTTCAGCGGCACCGGCCGCGCCGCCTCGGCCAGGGTCGCGCCCAACTCGAATTGCGGGTCGTAGGGCAGGAGGGTGCAGGCGAGGACCGCCGGCCGCGCCGCGCCGCGCCGCTTCACCACCATGCGGGAGGAGGCGCACATCAGGCTCTCCGGGCTCTTGCGCAGGATGCCCCAGCAGGCGGTGGTGATCTCCGGCACGTCGATGCCGGCATCCATCTCCGGGAAGAGCATCAGCGCCACCGGGTCGGCGGCATCGACCGGGATGCCGTGCGCGGCGAAGAGCCGGGCGAAGCCGGCCCGCATCGCCGCCTCGCCCTCGGCCCCGAAGCCGGCGCGGCCGGCGACATGCAGGTGGAAGCCCTGCCGCGCCAGCCAGCCCAGCCCCGCCAGCGCCTGGGCGAAGCTGCCCTCCTGGCGCTCCTGGTCATGCAGCGCGGCCGTGTGGTGGTCGAGGCTGACGCGCAGCGTCAGCCGGTCGCCATGCGCCGCGCGCAGCGCCAGCAGCGCGGCCGCGTGGTTGCGCATCGGCTTCATGGCGTTGGTCAGGACCAGCGCCCGGAGCCCGCGCGCCAGCACCGCCTCCAGCATCCGCGGCAGGTCGCGGTTGAGGAAGGGCTCGCCGCCGGTGAAGCCCACCTCCTCCACCGGCAGCGCCTCCCGGTCGATCTCGGCCAGATAGGCCTCGAGCTCCGCGGCGCCGAGATAGGCCAGGGCATCGTTGCGCGGGCTGCTCTCGATGTAGCAATGGCGGCAGGTGATGTTGCAGAGGGTGCCGGTGTTCACCCAGAGCGTCCGCAGCGCCGCCAGCCGCACCTGGGCCCGCTCCTCCCCCTTCGCGGTCAGGCGCGGGTCGCGGAATTTGGCCGGATCGAGCGGCGGCGCCGGCCTGGCGGTGACGGACATGCGGCGCAGGCTCCTCGGACCCTGTCTCGTGGCGGCGACGCCACCGGGCCGCGTGGATCCAGAGCAGCCCGTCCGGGCGGAAACACCCACCCCCTCCATGGCGGCGCCCGGGCCGCCTGGCAAGGCGGCTTGATGCAGCGCAAGGCGAGGCGCCCCGCCCGGCTCCATCCTGTGGCACGGCCCATGCAACCTCCTGGCCCGGGCTGTGCCGGCGACCGCCGGGACACAGCGCCCGGGGACTTGCCGCCGGCATGTTTCCTTTCGCCACGCCCGGGCGAACAGCAGTGGGACAGGGCGGCAGGCGGGGTGACGCGATGCGATGTGGGGCCTGCGGCGCGGCAAATCCCGAGGCCCGGCACCATTGCAGCCGCTGCGGCGCCCGGCTCGGGCCGGTCTGCCCGGCCTGCGCCCATGCCAACCCGCCCGACAGCCTCTTCTGCAGCCAGTGCGGGCTCGCCCTCAGCGCCGGCTTGCCGGCCCCCCCGCCCGGCCCGCCCCGCGGCAGCGGCGAGCTGAAGCAGGCGACGGTTCTCTTCGTCGACATCCCCAGCTCCGCCGAGCTGGTGGCGGCGCTCGCGGCCGAGCAGGCCATGGAACGGCTCGAGCAGATCATCGCGGTCCTCTGCCGCACGGTCGAGCGGCATGGCGGCACGGTGGCGACCACCCTCGAGGACGGGCTGATGGCCCTCTTCGGCGCCCCGCGCGCCCAGGAGGGGCATGCGGTGCTCGCCTGCCAGGCGGCGCTCGCGCTGCAGGCCGCCTTCCCGCCCGCGCCCGGGGCGCCGACGCTGCGGATCGGGCTGCATGTCGGCGAGATCGTCGCCGATGCGCCGGATGCCGATCCCGGCCGGGCGCGCCAGGCGCATGGGCTGACCATCCATGTGGCGAACCGGATCATGGCCCTCGCCCCGGCCGGCACGGTGCTGATCTCCGATGCGGTGGAGCGGCTGGTCCGCGGCCCCTGCCGGACGCAGCCCTTCGGCCGGCACGCGCTGCGCGGCGTGCCGGCGCCGATGGGGCTGCACAGCCTCCTCGGCCTGGCGGCGACGCTGCCGGGGCGGGATTTCCACGCCCCCGGCCGCACCTCCTTCCGCGGCCGCGCGGCGGAGATGCGGCTGCTGCGCGAGGCGCTCGCCGCCGCCGGCACCGGCGCCGCGCAGCTGGTCGCCATCGCCGGCGCCCCCGGGGTCGGCAAGAGCCGGCTCTGCTTCGAATTCGCCGCCTGGTGCCGCGCCCAGGGCGTGACCGTGCACGATGCTCGGGCGCTCTCCTATGGCCGGGAGACGCCGCTGAGCCCGGTGATCGGCATCCTCCGCCAGCTCCTCTTCGACCAGACGCGCGCCGAGGAGGACGCGACGCCGGAAGGGGTGGCGGCGCGGCTGGCGCGGCTGGAGGCCGGCTTCGCCGCCGATGCGGCGCTCGTCTGCGGCTTCCTCGGCATCCCCTGCCCGGAGGCGAGCCCGCGCCAGATCGAGCCGGCGCTGCGCCTGCAGCGGCTGCGCGAGATCCTCGCCGCCCTGCTGCGGCAGCGCGGGGACCAGGTCTCGCTCATCCTCATCGAGGATCTCCACTGGCTCGACGTCGCCAGCGAGGGGGTGGTGGCGGCGCTGGCCGAGGCCGCCGCGGGCAGCCGGACCATGCTGCTGCTGAACTACCGGCCGGAATTCCGCGCCGCCTGGCTGCGCGAGGCGCAGCCGCAGGCGATCACGCTGCAGGAGATGGGGCAGGAGGAGATCGGCGCCCTGGTCGGCGAGCTGCTGGGCCGCCGGCGCGAGCTGGCGCGGCTGCGCGACGAGCTGGTGGAGCGCAGCGGCGGCAACCCCTTCTTCGCCGAGGAGCTGGTGCGGTCCCTGGTCGAGGCCGGCACGCTGACCGGCCCGCCGGGCGCCCTCGCCCTCGCCCCCGGCACCCGGGTGGAGCAGCTCGCCCCGACCCTGCCGGCGACGCTGCAGGCGGTGATCGGCGCCCGCATCGACCGGCTGGCGGCGCCGGAGCGCTGGCTGCTGCAACTCTGCGCGGTGATCGGCAAGGATGTCGCCTTCGACGTGCTCGAGCGGGTCTCGCGCCTGCCGGTGCCGCAGATCGATGCCGGCCTCACCCAGCTCTGCGAGGCCGGGCTGCTGACGACGCAGCCGGGGCCGGAGGGCGTGACCTATGCCTTCCGCCACCCGATGATCCAGGAAGTCGCCTATGCCACGCAGCTCCGGGCCCGCCGCGCCCCGCTGCACGCCGCCGTCGCCGCCTTCCTCGAGGCCCAGGGCGCGGAGCAGGGCACCGGCCGGCTGGAGCAGTCCGCCGGCCTGCTCGCCTATCACCACGAGGCGGCGGGCCATGCGCGCGAGGCGGCGATCTACGGCGCGCGGGCGGCGCATTTCGCCGGCCGCTCCAGCCACGCCCAGGCGGTGCGGCACTGGCACCGGGTGCGCGAGCTGCTGCGCGCCCAGCCGCGGACGCCGGCCACCGACCCGCTCCGCATCATGGCCAGCGCGCAGGTCGCCTATCGCGGCTGGATGGACGGCATGACCGCCGAGGCGGCGCAGCCCTACATCCAGGAGGCGCTGGCCTGGGCGCGCGAGATCGACGACCGCATGGTGCCGCTGCTGCACTTCGTCGACGGCCGGATCGCCGGGGCGAGCGGCGGGCCGGCGGATGCCTATGTCGCCCGCGTGCGGCAGGCCATGGCGCTGCTGCAGCCCGGGCGCGACGCCGGCCGCGCCGCCACGCTCAACGCCTCGCTCTGCCAGGCCTATGGCTGGGCCGGGCTGCTGCGCGAGGCGCTGGCGGCGAGCGACGCGGCGCTCGCCGGGCTGGCGCATCTGGAGCCGGAGGACGAGCAATTCCTCGGCTTCAACATCGGCCACTGGGTCACCAGCCTGCGCGGGCGGGTGTTGCTGCGGCTCGGCCGGCTGGCCGAGGCGCGCGCCTGCCTCGCCGGGATGCTGGCCCTGGACGAGGCGCTGGTCGCGCCCACGGTGCGCTACATCGGCCATTTCGGCCTGAGCGAGATCGCCATCCTGGAGGGCGACCTGGCCGAGGCGGGGCGGCATGCCCTGCTGCTCTCCGGCATGGCGGCGCGGCACCGCATGCCCTACCTCCAGGCCTGGGCCTTCGACTGCGAGGCGAGCTACCGCGCCCGGATCGGCGAGGCGGCGGAGGCGGCGCGGCTCTACACCGAGGGGCTCGACCTGGTGCGCCGGGCGCATGTGGCGATGGAGATCGAGGCCGACATGCTGGCCGGGCTGGCGGAATGCCGGCGCGGCATGGGGGCGGCGTCGCAGGCGCTCTCCACCGCGCTGGCCGCCGAGCAGCTGGCGCGGCGGCGCAATGCGCGCCTCGCCGAGGGCCGGGCCTGCATCACCCAGGCCGCGGCCTGGCTCGACCAGCAGGGGGCCGAGGGGGCGCCGCGCGCGACGACGCTCCTCGACCGGGCCGAGGCCTTGATCGCGCAGACCGGCGCCATCAGCTTGCGCCGGCGCCTCGACCCGGTGGCGGAGCGCCTGGCCCGCATCGCGGAGGGGCGCGACGGCCCGGACGCGTGACGCCCTGCCGCGCGCCTTCCGGGATCAGTCGGCCGCGGGCTGGCGCCGCACCAGCAGGGTGAACTCGCCGAGCCCGTCCCCCTCGGCCAGTGTCGCCCTGGCGCCGAGGACCTGCTCACAATGGGCGATCCAGGGCTCCGGCCGGGTGCGGTAGAGGCCCTCCCGGCCCGTGCCCCCGTCCGTCGGCGCCAGGATGAAATTCACCGCGAAGCCCAGCCGGCTGGTCGCGTGCAGGCCGCCGAGCGTCTCGCGGATCCAGGCTTCCCAGAGCGGCACCGGATGGTCGAGCCGGACATGGAAGATGCCGCTCGCCAGGCCGTAATCCGCCACCCGGCCCGGCACGGCGCCGACCGCGAAGCCCCGGCCCGGCCAGCGCCGCCGCGCGCGGCGGATCATGGCGGCGGACAGGTCGGTGCCGCAGTAGTCGATGCGCGCGAGGTCGTGGCGCTCCGCCAGGAAGTCCAGCAGCGCGCCATAGCCGCAGCCGAGATCGTTGAGCGACACCCCTTCCCAGGACCCGACCACCTGCAGCAGCCGCGCGAAGCGGAGCTGCTGGGTCGGCAGGCAGCGCCAGTCGACGCCGAGCGGCGTCGCGCCGTGGCGGCGCAGGCGGTCGCCGTAGTAGCGCCCGACCGTCGCCCGGACCGCGGCAAGCGCCGGCGTCACTTGTCCTTCTTTTTCTTCTTCGTCGCCTTCCTGGCCTCGCCGCCCCGCTTCGGCGCCGGGGGCGGCGTGTCTGGGGCCGCGGATGGCGGCGCGCCGCCACCGCCCGAGCGCCCGCCGCGCGGCCGCATCGGCAGCGAGATGGTGAGGTAGTCGCCCGCCATGTAGTGCAGCGGCCGCTGCGGCGCCGCGATCAGCACGCTCCACCGGGCCGCGTCGCGGCCCTCGGCGAGATGGCTGGTGAAATGCACCGGCAGCGGGCTGGCGGCGGCGAGGTTCGCCAGGAGGGCGCGGACGATGGCGGTGTCGCCATCGGTCTCCGGCTCGGAGGAGCGCATGGTCCTCAGCGTCTCGAGATAGGCGTACCAGCGCGCCTTGGCCCGTGGGTTGTAGAAGCCGCCGGTGCTGAGCAGCGCGACGCTGCGGGCGAAGCTGCGGCCCTCGCGGAAGATCTCGAACTCCTTCTGCAGCGCGGCCAGCTCCGCGATGCCGGTGAACCACTCCTTCTCCTCGTCCTGCATCGAGGGCCCGAAGCGGAGGTTGAGCATGTTCAGGAAGGTGTCGACGAAGATGTCGTCGGATTTCATGAAGCCGCCCATGCGCATCCCCCTGGGGCCGAAGCCGATTGATGGCGACGAAGCGCGCGTCCGGCGGCCCGCGCCGGCCCGTCGCGCCCGGCAGGTTCGGCGACCGGTCGTCGCGGATCAAGGACGATTTGCGCCTGGCCTCACCCCGCCGCGGGCAGGGCCCGGCCGCCGACCAGGCGCAGGATGCGGGTCGGCCGCTCCGCCCCGGTCAGGCGATGCGTCACCAGGATCACGGTGCGCCCGGCGGTGACGGCCTCCAGCGTCTCGAGGAAGGCGCGCTCGGTCTCGGCATCGAGCCCGGCGGTCGGCTCGTCCAGCACCAGCACCGGGGCCGCCGAGAGCAGCACCCGGGCGAGGGCGATGCGCCGCGCCTGGCCGCCCGAGAAGCGCGCGCCGCCCTCGCCGCAGCCGGTCGCCAGGCCTTCCGGCAGGGCGCGCACCAGCTCGCCGATGCCGGCGCGGTCGAGGGCGCGCCAGAGCGCCGCATCGGGCGCGGCCGGCGCGGCGAGGCGGAGATTGGCGGCGATGCTGTCGTCGAACAGCCGCGCATCCTGGGTGAGGCAGGCGATGCGGCGGCGGACGAACTCGGCCGGCAGATCGGCGATGTCGGTGCCGCCCAGGGTGATCCGCCCGGCCTGCGGCGCCGCCAGCTTCAGCAGCAGGGCGACCAGGCTGGACTTGCCGATGCCCGAGGGGCCGAGCAGCGCCAGCCGCGTGCCCTCCGGCAGGTCGAGGTCGAGGCCCTGGAAGACCGGGCCGCGCGCCGGGTCCCAGGCGAAGTCGAGCCCCTCGATGCGGATCGCATAGCCCTCGGGCTCCGGCGCCGGTCGGGCGGGCTCGGCCACCGGCGGCGCCGCATCGGCCAGCTCGAAGAGCCGCCGCGCCCCGGCGGCGGCGCTGGCGAGCGCGATGCCGGCCCGCGGCAGCAGGCCGAGCGTCTCGGCCGCCGCGACGGCCAGGAAGAGGCCGAGCACGGCGAGGGCCGCGCCGCCCTCCCCGCTCGCCAGCCCCCAGGCCAGGGCGCCGAGCAGCGCCGCCTGCACCAGCAGCCCGCCCGCCGCCCCGGCGATGGCGCTGCGCCAGCCGAGGCCGCGCTGCGCGGCGGCGAGCCGCTCGCCGGCCTCGGAGAGCCGCGTCGCGGCGGCGGCCTCGCCATTCGCCGCCAGCACGTCCTCGGCGCCGAGCAGCGGATCGATCGCCGCGGCGCGCAGCCGCCCCTGGGCCCGCGCCGCCTCGCCCGCCGCCCGCGCCGCGCCGGGGGCGAGCAGGAAGGGCAGCGCCAGGGCGAGGCCGAGCGGCAGGGCGAAGGCGGCGGCGAGCAGCGGCGCCCCGGCCAGCAGCGCCGCGCCGCCGGCCACCACCGCGAGCGCGGCCAGCGCCGGCACCAGGCTGCGGAGATAGAGCCCGTCCAGCGCATCGACATCGGCGACCAGCCGCCCCAGCAGGTCGCCGGAGCGGCCGAGGCCGATGCCGGCCGGCAGCCGCTCGGCGAGGCGGCGGAAGAACCAGATGCGGGTATCGGCGAGCGCCCGGAAGGTGGCGGCATGGGTGACCATGCGCTCCGCCCAGCGCGCCGCCGGGCGCAGCAGGATGAGCAGCCGGAGCAGCAGCACCGCGATGCCGCCGGCCAGCGCCGAGCCGCCGAGCGCGGCCGCCACCCCCTGCCCGGCCAGGGCCAGCAGCGCCACGCCGAGCAGCGCCGAGCCGGCGGCGACCAGGATGCCGGCGAGCAGCCAGCCGGCCTGCCCCCGCCAGAGGCCGAGGACGCGGAGGAGGTCGCGCCGCATGCCGCTCAGCCCTCCGCCGCCCGCGCCGCGCCGGCGACGCGGCCCCCGGCGATCTCCAGCACCCGGCCGAGCCGGGCCCGGGCCCCGCTATGGCTGGCGATGATGGCGGTGCGGCCGATGCAGAGGCGTTGCAGGCTGTCGATCACCAGCGCCTCGGTCCCCGGGTCGAGATGCGCCGTCGGCTCGTCGAGCAGCACCAGCGGCCGGTCGCGCAGGAAGGCGCGGGCCAGCGCCACGCGCTGCGCCTGGCCGCCGGAGAGGCCCCAGCCGCCCTCCCCCACCAGCGTGTCGAGCCCCTGCGGCAGCGCCTCGGCGAAGTCGAGCACATGCGCGGCGCGGGCCGCGGCCTCCACCTGCGCCGGCGTCGCCTCCGGCCGGGCGAGGCGGATGTTCTCGCGCAGCGTGGCGCGGAAGAGGTGCGGGTGCTGCCCGACATAGGCGGAAAGCCGCCGCAGCTCGGCGGGGCAGAGCGCCATGGCGTCCTGCCCGTTGATCGCGACGCGTCCGGCTTCCGGCCGGACGAAGCCCATCAGGATGCGCAGCGCCGAGGATTTCCCGGCCCCCGAGGCGCCGGCCAGCACCAGGGTCTCCCCGGCGCTGGCGCGGAAGGAGAGGCCATCCAGCGCCGGCGGCCGGGCCGGGTCGTAGGAGAGGCGGACCTCGGTGAAGGTGACGGTGACGCGCGGCGGCAGCTCGGCCAGCAGCAGGCCCTGCCCGGTCTCCCCGGCGAGCAGCGGCGCCAGGGCGGTGGCCGCGCCCGCGGCATGCAGCCGGTCCTGGTAGGCCGCGGCGAAGCCGCGCAGCGGCGCGAAGAAGGCCGGCACCAGCAGCAGGCTGAACAGCGCGGCCGTCGGGTCGCCGCCATCAGTCAGCAGGCTGCGGTGCCGCCAGGCGAGGCAGGCCAGCACGCCGGCCGAGAGCAGCTCCAGCGCCGTGCCGGAGAGGAAGGCGACGCGCAGCACCTTCATCGTGTGCTGCCGCAGCGCCGCCGCCGCCTTGCCGAGCGCCGCCGCCTCCGCCTCCTGCCGGTTGAACAGCACCAGGGTCGGCAAGCCACGCATGCGGTCGAGGAAGCGGCCGGACAGGCGGCCGAGCGCCTCGAATTGCCGCCGGCTGGCCTGCGCCGCGCCGATGCCGGTCAAGGCCATGGCGACCGGGTAGAGCAGGCCTGCGACGGCGAGGATGGCGCCGCTGCCGGGATCGGCCCAGGCGAGCGCGGCGCAGACCAGCACCGGCCCGACCATGGCGAGGGCGGCGGCGGGGATCCAGCGGGCGAAATACCCGTCCAGCGCCTCGATCCGGTCCACCACCAGCGACACCCGCTCGCCGATGCCGGTGGGATCGGCCGGGGCGTGCTCCAGCAGCCGGGCGAAGGCGGCGTCGCGCAGCCGGGCGCGCGCCGCCTCGCCGGCCGCGAGCTGCGCCCGCTCCTGCGCCAGGGTCAGGCCGGCGCCGAGCAGGGCGAGGCCGGCGGCCATGGCGAGGCTCGCCCAGCCGGCCTCGCCATGGCCGAGCAGCCCGGCCAGCAGCCGCGCCACCAGCCAGGCGCCGGCCATGGCGGCCAGCAGGCCGCCGAGACCGAGGAGGATCGGCAACCCGACCTGCCGGCGCAGGGCTCGGGATTCGCGGCGCAACAGCGCCCGGGCCGCGTCGTCACGGGCTGCCGAGGGAGAGTCCATGGCACTTTGTAGTCCGGTGCCGCGGCTGCCGCCACGGCGCCCGCCTTGCCCGGGGCGGAAAGCTCCGGCCAGATGGGCACGGAAGGTTCCGGAGTCCGCCGATGCTGCCGCACCATGGCCGCTTCGCCTATCACCCCTGGCCGGACCGGGCACGCTATGCCTGGCCCGGCGGGGCGAAGCTCGCGGTCTATCTCGGGGTCAACCTCGAGCATTTCGCCTTCGGCGAGGGGCTGGGCGCCGAGCTCGCCCCCGGCGGGCCACAGCCGGACGTGCTCAACCATGCCTGGCGCGACTACGGCAACCGGGTCGGCGCCTGGCGGCTGCTGGAGCTGCTCGACCAGCTCGGCCTGCCGGCGACCGTGCTGCTGAACGCCGCGCTCTACGACCATGCGCCGCAGCTCGTCGCCGCGCACCGCGCCCGGGGCGACGAGATCGCCGGCCATGGGCGGACCAATTCCGAGCGCCAGAGCGTGCTGCCGGAGGCGGCGGAGCGGCGGCTGATCGCCGAGAGCACCGCCGCCATCGCCCGCCACGAGGGCCGGCCGCCGCGCGGCTGGCTCTCCCCCTGGATCGCCGAGAGCCATGCGACGCCCGACCTGCTGGCCGAGGCGGGCTACGCCTACACGCTCAACTGGTGCATGGACGACCAGCCGGTCTGGATGGCGACGCGGCGCGGCCGGCTGCTCGCCATCCCCTATCCGCAGGAGCTGAACGACATCCCCGCGATCGTCGCCCGCAAGGACGGGGCCGAGCAATTCGCCGCCATGATCCGCGCCGAGTTCGAGGAGCGGCTGGAACAGGTGGCCCGCGACGGTGTTGCACAGGTCATGGGCATCGCGTTGCACCCCTACATCATCGGCCATCCCTACCGGCTGCGGGCGCTGCGGGGCGCGCTCGCCGCCATCGCGGCGCGGCGCGACGCGGTCTGGTTCGCCACGGCGGGCGGCATCCACGACCATGCCGCCGGCCTGCCGGAGGGCGTGGTGCCATGAAGCGCGCCCTGCTGGCCGCGGCGCTGCTGCTGCCGGGCTGCGTCGCCCGGCCGGATGCGACAACGCCACAACCCGTCGCCGCGGTCGACCTGTCGCGCTATCTCGGCACCTGGCACGAGGTGGCGCGGCTGCCGATGTGGGCGCAGGATTCCGCCCGCGTCTCCTGCGAGGACGTCACCGCCAGCTACAGCCTGCGCCCGGATGGGCAGGTGGCGGTGGTGAACCGCTGCCTGAACGCGCTGGCCGGCGATGCGCCGCGCGAGGCGACGGCCACCGCCTATGTGGTGGAGGGCAGCCAGGGGGCGCGGCTGCGCGTCAGCTTCTTCTGGCCCTTCTACGGTAATTACTGGGTGATCGGCCTCGATCCCGACTATCGCTGGGCGGTGGTGGGCGAGCCCTCGCGTCGCTGGCTCTGGGTGCTCTCCCGCACGCCGCGCCTGCCGGAGGCCGAATTCGAGCGGGCGCTCGGCATCGCCCGCGCCAATGGCTACGACCTCGCGCCGCTGAAGGTGGCGCGGCAGCAGCGCGGATAGGGCTGAGGGCGCCTCGCCTCCCTGCCCCGCGCCCGGACGAGACAAGGACGCCCCTGGCCACCGCCGCTGCCCTGCCGCGGCTTCGCCGCGGCGGGCCGTGACGCGCATTGGGCGCAAAGGGCATCAGGAGCCCGCGCGACGGCGCGCAGCGACGTCGTGGGGAACCTATGCCGCCTGCCGCGCCGCCGGCACCCGCCGCATGGCGCCGCCCGGGGTGGCGCCCGGCACCGCCGCCGCCAGATCGGCCGCCACGAGCAGCTTCGGCCAGTCGGTGCCGGTCTCGACGCCCATGCGCCGGAACAGCCAGACCACATCCTCCATCGCCACGTTGCCCGTCGCGCCCGGCGCGAAGGGGCAGCCGCCGATGCCGCCCGAGGCGGCGTCGAAGATGCGGCAGCCCGCCTCCCAGGCGGCCGTCACATTCGCCACGCCCATGCCGTAGGTGTCATGGCCATGGAAGGCGAAGGGGTTGGGCCAGGTCTTCAGCGCATGCGCGAAGACCTGCCGCACCTGGTCGGGCGAGGCATTGCCCGTGGTGTCGGCGAGGGCGATCTCCATCTCCGGGTCGAGCGCGGCGACGCGGCCGGTGAAGGCGATCGCCTCCTCCACCGGCACCACCCCCTCGAAGGGGCAGTGGAAGGTGCAGGAGAGGTTGAAGCGAATCTTCGTGCCCTTCGGCGTTTCGCGCACGATGGCGGCGAGATCGGCGAAGCTCTCCTCCCGGCTGCGGTTCAGGTTCGCCTTGTTGTGGCTCTCCGTCACCGACATGAAGAGGCCGAGCCGGTCGGCGCCGGCATTGATCGCCGCCTCGAAGCCCCTGCGGTTCGGCACCAGCACCGTGCATTCGAGGCCGGCGAGCTGCTTCGCCGCCTGCAGCACCGCGCCGGTATCGGCCATCTGCGGCACGGCGCGGGGAGAGACGAAGCTGCCCACCTCCATCCGCCGCAGCCCCGCCTCGTAGCAGGCGCGGACCAGCGCGATCTTGGTCTCGGTCGGCACAAAGGGGCCGATGGATTGCAGCCCGTCGCGCGGCGCGACCTCCGAGAGTTCCACCTGCCCGGTCATGCGCCTTCCTCCTTCGCCAGCATCTCGAAGACCTGCTCGTTGTGCGCCCCCGCCGCGGGGCCCGTCCAGCGCACCATCTCGCGCGGGCTGACGCCGTCGAGGCGGAAGGGCGCGGCCGGGTGCAGCACCTCGCCGATCAGCGGGTCCTGCACCGGCATCACCATCTGCCGCGCCCGGAAATGCGGGTCCTCGGCGCAGTCGCGCATGTCGTAGAGGCGCGAGCAGGGCACCTCGGCGGTCTCCAGCACCGCCTCCGCCTCGGCGGCCGGCAGGGTCCGGGTCCAGGCGGCGATCATCGCATCCAGCTCGGCCACGTTCTCGCAGCGCAGCGCATTGGTGGCAAAGCGCGGCTCGGCGGCGGCCTCGGGCCGGCCGATCGCCGCCATCAGCCGGCGGAAGATGAGGTCGGAATTGCCGGCGATGCAGAGCCACTTGCCGTCGGCGCAAGGATAGGTGTTGGTCGGCGCCGCGGTCTTGATCGCCGCGCCCTGCGGCTGCCGCACCCAGCCGAACAGCCCGTATTCCGGCAGCATGCCCTCCATCAGCGAGAAGACGCTGCCGACGAGATCGACATCGATGATCCGGCCCCTGGCCGCCGGGTCGCCCTTCACCTGCCAGCAGCCGGCGACCAGCGCCATGGCGGCATACATGCCGGCGAGGTCGTCGCTGATCGAGACGCCGCAGCGCGGCGGCGGCAGCGTGGTCTGGCCGGGATTGGCGGTGAGGTGGCGCAGCCCGCCCATCGCCTCGCCGATGGCGCCGAAGGCCGGCTTGTCGCGGTACGGGCCGTCCTGGCCGTAGCCGCTGATGCGGGCGATGACGAGGCGCGGGTTGACCGCGTGCAGCTCGGCCGGGCCGAGGCCGTAGCGCTCGAGCTGGCCGGGGCGGAAATTCTCCACCAGCGCGTCGGAGCGGGCGACCAGCCGGCGCAGCTTCGCCTTGTCCCCGGCATCCTTCAGGTTGAGCGTGACCGAGAGCTTGTTGCGGCCATGCACGCTGAACCAGACCGCATGGCCCCCGACCTCAGAGCCCCAGCCGCGCACCGGGTCGCCCTCGGGCGGCTCCACCTTGATCACCTCGGCGCCGAGATCGGCCAGCAGCCGGGTGGCGAAGGGGGCGGCGATGTAGTGGCCGAGCTCGAGGATGCGAAGGCCGGCGAGCGGCAGGCGGGCGGGTCCCGCGGCGGGATCTTTCTCGGACATGGTCGGCAGACATAGGCCAGATCGGCGCCGGCCGGAACCGGGCCGTGGCGCCAGCCGGGGCGGCCGGGCCCGGGCCGTCAGACCCGGTGCGGCGCCGCCCCGGCCCGCGCGCTCAGCGGAAGGGCATCGGCGGCTGCGGCATCGCCTTGCCCTTGGCGGCGTCCTGCTCGCTCATGCGGTTGAGCGAACCGGTGGTGTCGCTGCCCGCGCCCGGGGAGTTGGTGCCGGCCTGGGCCCGCGCCAGGCTCTGGGCGTTGAGCTGGTCCGCCATGGTGTCCTCGCTCGCGGCGGCGCGCGCCTTGCCGTGATGCTTGCTGCCGGCGGCATCGGCCGAGGCGGCGGTGAAGGTGAAGGCCAGGGCGGCCAGGGCTGCGGTCAAACCGGTCAGGCGCATTCTTCCGTCCTTTCTGTCGTCGTGGCGGGGCTGGCGCGCCGCCGCAGGGGCATCATGGGCTGCCCGCACCAGCGGCGAACGCTCGCTCACGGCGATGTTTCCCTGCCGCGCCAAATGCCGCGGCGCATGATGCGCGCGCCCCACAACGCGCCGGACGCATGGCCGCGCCCGCCCTCGGGACGGCATGATTTTCGCTGGGCCGGCGCCGCGCGGCTTCCACCGCCCCCGGAACTCGGCCAGCATCCCGGCCGAGGCCTCCGGCGGGTTGGTCCGCACCCGCTCCGCCCGGCGACCGGCGGCCGTTCCAACAAGGGGGCCCACCGCCCGATGTCCGAATCCGCAACACGCGACGCCATCCTGGCCGAGGCCGCCGGGCTGCGCCGCGCCTGGGCCGAGCACCGCGCCGATGTCGAGCAGGCGATCGCCGCCGCCGCCCGGCTGCGCACCGCCTTCGCGCGGCCCGCCGACCCCGCCGCCGAGCCGCTGCCGGCGCAGCGCGCGCCGGAGGCAGGCCGGTGACGGCGCCGCATCTGCTGCCGCTGGCCGAGGCGGCGGCGCTGATCGCCGCCCGGCGGCTCTCCCCGGTCGAGCTGCTGCAGGATTGCCTGGCCCGTATCGCGGCGCTGGAGCCGCGGCTGAACACGGTGATCCGCCTGCTAGCGGAGGACGCCCTGGCGGCGGCGCGCGACGCCGAAGCCGAGATCGCCAGCCATGGCCCGCGCACGCCGCTGCACGGCATCCCGGTCGGGCTGAAGGACATCATCGACCTCGCCGGCCAGCCCACCACCTGCCATTCGAAGCTGCAGCTCGACCATGTCGCGGCCACGGATGCCGCGGTGGTGGCGCGGCTGCGGGCGGCGGGCGCCCTCTTCCCGGCCAAGCTCGCCACGCATGAATTCGCCATCGGCGGCCCGGCCTTCGACCTGCCCTTCCCGCCGGCGCGCAACCCCTGGAACACGGCGCACCATCCGGGCGGCTCCTCCTCCGGCTCGGGCGCGGCGGTCGCGGCGCGGCTGCTGCCGGCGGCGCTCGGCACCGATACCGGCGGCTCGGTGCGGCATCCGGCGACGCATTGCGGCCTGGTCGGGCTGAAGCCGACCTACGGCCTGGTCTCGCGCCGCGGCGTCTTTCCCCTCTCCTTCACCCTCGACCATGTCGGGCCGATGACGCGGACGGTGCGGGACAACGCGCTGCTGCTGAACGCCATCGCCGGGCACGACCCGGAGGACCCCGGCAGCGCCGCGCGCCCGGCCGAGGACTACACGCTCGGCCTCAATGGCGGCGTCGCCGGGCTGCGGATCGGCGTCGTGCGGCATTTCCACGAACGCGACGTGCCGGCGAGCCCCGAGGTCGGCGCCGCGCTCGAGGCCGCTGCGGCGCTGCTCGCCGCCGAGGGGGCGGTGCTGCGGGATGTCACCCTGCCGCCGCTCGGCGAGTTCGCCGCCGTCAACCGCGCCATCATGCTGCCCGAGGCCGCGGCGGTGCACGAGACCTGGCTGCGCGAGCGGCCAGGCGACTATGCCGCGCTCACCCGGCGGCGGTTGCTGCCGGGGATGTTCATCACCGGCGCCGACTACGTGCAGGCGCAGCGGCGGCGGCGGCAGCTCACCGAGGCGGTGCAGGCGGCCTTCGCCGAGGTGGACCTGCTGCTCTGCGCCAGCTCGATGGACCCGGCCTGCCGGATCGACGATGCCGCGGAGGTGGAGCGCACCTATCCGCGGCAGGCCCGCACGCCCTTCAACGTCACCGGCCATCCGGCGGTCTCGGTGATGTGCGGCCTCAGCAAGGCGGCCGGCTTGCCGATCGGGATGCAGCTCGTCGGGCCCGCCTTCAGCGAGGCGCTGATCCTGCGGGCCGCGGCGGGCTATGAGCGCGCCGCGCCGTGGCGGGAGATGATGCCGCAGCTCTAGCATTCCCCGCGAAGCCGCCGCGCGTCGTCGCGGGGCCCCGGGGATTCGCTCACGCCCCGGGGCGCGTCACGGCCCGGCGCGGCAAAGCCGCGCCAGGGCAACGGGCAGCGACAGGCCCGACAGGCGCGCCAAGGCGCCGCGGCTTCGGGCGCGGCCAGCATCGGCCCCTATCGCGCCGCCCACCATCCCGCCAGGGCCCGGGAGCAGCGGGCGGTGAAGGCGCGGAGCGCCGCCGGGGTTCGCGGCGCCGGCGCGGCCGGCCCCCGCCGCTCCGCCAGCCGCTCGACCAGCACCTCCGGCGGGCAGGGCAGGCCGGTGACCGGGTCGATGCAGCGCAGGTGCAGGATCAGCGCCCCGGCCACCAGCATATCGAGGCTGAGGCGGCGGCCGCGGCGCGGCGGCGGGTCGCGGTCCTCGGTCAGCCCCCAGCCGGCGTAGAAGGGCCGACCCCAGGTGGTGACGCGGAGCCCGCGCAGCAGCGCCTCGAAGCCGGCGAGGCTGGAGAGGCAGTGCACCTCCTCCGCCACGCCGTAGAGCGGGCCGATCGGCACCTCGCGCAGCACATGGTCGGCCAGCCGCGCCAGCGCCCGGGGCGGCACCCGGCCACGGCGCATGCCCGCCTCGACATCCGGATGCGGCTTGAAGAGGATGACGGCCTCGGGATTGGCCTCGCGCACCGCCCGCAGCAGGCCGAGATTGTCGCGCACCCGGCCGCCGCCGAGGCGGACCGCCGCATCGTCCTCCACCTGCCCGGGCACCAGGATCACCCGCCGCCCCGGCGGCAGGGCGGGCAGCCGCGCCTCGCCGACGAGGTTGTACTTGGTGACGCCGGACCGCAGCAGCATCGCCCGCAGCCGCGCCGCCCGCGCCAGCAGCGCCGGATCGAAGGCGGTCTCCGCCAGCAGCCGCTCCAGCGCGCTCTCCCGCGCCGGGTCGTAATGGATGCCGAGCCCGTCCAGCACCAGCGAGCCGGCGCGCGCCCGATGCACGCCGAGGCCGGCGGAGCGGATGAAGCCGTCCTCGATCCGCACCAGCCCCACCCCCGCCGCGGCGGCGCGGGCGGGCAGGGTCTCCGGCATCACCGACGCCCAGACCGCGGCATCGCCGCCCGCCGCGCGCGCCAGCCGGATCGCAGTGCTGCCGCGCATGACGATGCGGGGCGGCCCGGCCTGGCCGGCCAGGGCCGCCCGCATCGCCCGGAGCTTGAACCACTCGATCCCGGTGCAGGCGACGATGCGGCGATTCGCCGCCTCCGCCTCCCGCCAGGCGGCGAGCTGGGCGATGCCCTCTTCCGCTGTCCAGGGCCGGGCATGGAAGGGATCGGTCCAGCGGGTGGCGGCGAGGAGCGCGGCGAAGGCGGCCTCGGGCGCGGCGCCCCCCCAGGGCGCGGCGCCCGCCAGCCGCGCCGGCAGCCCCGCCGCCCCGGCCAGCAGGGCCAGCTCGGGCGAGAGGGTGTGCAGGCCGGCCGCGAGCTCGAGCAGGGTCCAGGGCGCGAGGCGGCCGGGCAGCAGGCGCAGGCCCTCGGCCGCGAGCAGCGGCCTGGCCCCCGGCGGCGCCTCCGGATCGAGGGCGAGCAGGAGCGGCTGGCCCGTCGCCTGGCCCATCGCCTGGGCGGCCCGCAGCATCGCCGCCGCCGCGGCCGCCCGCGCCGGATCGCCGGGATCGATCAGCAGCACCGCGCCGCCGGCGGGCAGGCCGAGCCCGGCCGGCCCCGGATCCGGCAGGCCGGGCGCGCCGCCGACCCGCGCCGCCCGCAGCTGCCGCATGACGGCGCGCGCCGCGCGGCAGGCCGCCGGATCGGCCAGCGCCGCCGCCAGGCCGCGGGCGATCGCCGCCTCGGTCGTCCCCGCCACCGCCGCCACCGGCGCCCAGGCCCGCCCGAAGCGGGGGGCGCGGAACGGGCCCTCCGTCACGTCCGCCTGGCGTCCTGATGGGCATCCCGCTGGGCCGGCGCGCCGGTCCGGCGCAGCCCCCGGAACATCAAGAGTCTGGACAGCATGCAACGGCATGGTCGCGGGGCGTGCCGAGGGCCGAGTCCCCGCCATCAGACAGGTCCGGTCCAGCGGCCTCGGGCGCAGCGCTCCAGAGGGTGCAAAACGTTCCCAGGAATTTGGTTGCTCCTCATTCGAGTGTCGGTAGAGGAAGCCGCGGAGGCTGCGAAGATATGAATCTGCTCTCGGGCATGTCCGGGCGGCCGGGTTTCGGGATCCGTCCCAGGGCGGCACTCGCTGGCGGGCTGCTCCTCCTGGCCGGTTGCGGCGGGATGCGGGACGCGCCCGCGACGACGACGCCACCGGCCGCCGCGGCGGCGCCGCGGGATGGCCTCGGCCAGTTCCTCGGCGGCGCGGCGCAGGGGCAGAGCGGCCGGGTGGTGCTCGCCGATGGCGGCCTGGCGCAGATGCAGGTCGTGCGCAGCTATGCCGCGGCGAGCGGCCGCGAATGCCGGGAGGTGCTGGTCGGCGCCGGCCGGTCGAGCCTCTACTGCCGGTCCGAGCAAGGCTGGACGGCGACGCGGCCGCTCCTGCTCGGCAGCGGCGCGGCCCGGCCGTGAGCGAGGTGATCGGGCCGCAGGCGAGCCTGTGGTCCTGCGGCCGGATCCAGCTGCGGGTGATCGGCGCGCTGATGCTGCGCGAGATGGGCACGCGCTTCGGGCGCGACAATCTCGGCTATGTCTGGCTGTTCCTCGAGCCGATGCTGCTCGGGGGTGCGATCGGCGCGCTGCACCAGCTCTCCGGCCATGCCCTGCCCGGCGGGCTGGAGCCCTTCGTCTTCTGGGTGATCGGCTACATCCCCTTCTACCTGTTCCGCGGCATCGTGAACCGGGCGCCCGTCGGCATCGTCGGCAACCAGTCCCTGCTCTACCACCGCCGGATCACGGTGTTCGACATCATGCTCTCGCGGCACCTGCTGGAAGGCGCCGCGGTCGGCATCGCGCTCGCCTTCTACATCGCGCTGTTCGGCGCGACGGTCGATGTCTGGCCGGTGGAGACAGCGAAGATGGTGCTCGGCATGGTGCTGATGCTCGGCCTGGCGCACGGCATCGCGCTGCTGATCGCCGCGGGCAGCGTCTACACCGAGCTGTTCGACCGCATCACCCATCTCGCCACCTATCTCTCCATGGGCCTGACCGGCGCCTTCTTCATGGTCTTCTGGCTGCCGAGCGACATGCAGCGGGCGGTGCTGACGATCCCGACGGTGCACTGCTTCGAGCTGGTGCGGAACGGGCTCTACGGCAACCAGGTGCCGACGCATTACGACGTCCCCTACGTGGTCGCCTGGATCGCGGCGCTGAACCTGCTCGGCATGGCGGCGCTGCGGAAGGCGCGCAGGCACCTGATCGTCTGACGCCATGATCCGCCTGCACGACGTCCACAAGAGCTACCCGACGCATTTCGGCCCCAAGGAGGTGCTGCGCGGCGTCGACATCACCTTCATGCCCGGCGAGAAGGTCGGCATCCTTGGCCGCAACGGCGCCGGCAAGTCGACCCTGCTGCGGCTGATCGCCGGCGTCGAGCACCCGAACCGCGGCCGGGTGGAGCGGCGGATGAGCGTCTCCTGGCCGCTCGGCTTCGCCGGCGCCATGCACTACAGCATCTCCGGCGCCGACAACGCCCGCTTCCTGGCGCGCATCTACGACAAGCCGATCAAGGAGACGGTGGAGTTCGTCGAGAATTTCGCCGATCTCGGCCACTACTTCCGCATGCCTGTGCGGACCTACTCCTCCGGCATGACGGTCCGCCTCGGCTTCTCGCTGTCGCTCGCCGTGCAGTTCGACTGCTACCTCGTCGACGAGGCGATCGCGGTCGGCGACAGCCGCTTCGCCGAGCGTGCCCGCGCGGCGCTCGCCGACCTCAACGCGCGCGCCTCCCTGCTGCTCGTCTCGCACCAGGCCGAGACCGTGCGCGCCTTCTGCAAGACCGCAGCAATCCTCGAGGATGGTAGGTTGATCCGCTATGACGATCTGGACCAAGCGATCGCAGCCTACCAGGCTGCCTGAGGCCGCCATCGATCCGGCCGGCTGGTCCGGTCCGGTCCCGATGCCCGGCCTGCTCGCCCGTGCCCGCCGCGTCCTGCAACGCAACGCCTTCAAGGTGACGGTGCTGCTGCCGACGCTGCTCGCCGCCCTCTACCTGTTCGGCTTCGCGGCCTCGCAATACGAAGCCGAGGCGCGCTTCCTGGTCCGTGGCCGCTCCAGCGGCGGCGGTGGCGGGGCCGGGGCGCTGGCGGAGATGGCGCAGGGCGCCGGCTTCAAGCCGGCCTCCGAGGATGCGATGGGCGTGCGCGACTACCTGCAGTCGCACGACGCCGTGGCCGCGCTGCGGCAGCGCCTGCCGGTGGTCGAGATCTTCCGCCGCCCGGAGGCCGACGCGCTCGCCCGGCTCTGGTGGTCGGACCCGACCGCCGAGCGGCTGCTCGACTATTTCCGCCGCATGGCGAACGCCGAGTACGACACGACGAGCGGCATCACCACGCTCCGCGTCCGCAGCTTCCGCTCCGAGGATTCGCGCCTGGTCGCGCAGCACCTCCTGGCGCTGTCCGAGGAGCTGGTGAACCGCCTGAACCTCCGCATGCAGGAGGACGGGCTGCGCGTGGCGCGGGAGGATGTCGGCCGCGCCGAGGCCCGGCTGAAGGCCATCCAGCTCGAGATCGGCCGCTTCCGCGAGCGCGAGCGGGCGGTCGATCCCACCCGCTCCGCCGGCCTCGCCCTCGAGAATATCGGCCGGCTGGAGGGCGCCCTCGCCCAGGCCCGCGCCGACCTGGCCGAAGCGCAGCGCTTCTCGCGCCCCGACAACCCGGCGCTGCTGCCGCTCCGCAACAAGGTCGCGGCCCTGACCGCCCAGGTGACGGAGGAGCGGCATCGGCTCGGCAACACCCAGGACGGCGTCTCGCAGCAGGTCGGCGAGTTCGAGCGCCTGAGCGTGGAACGCGAGCTCGCGCTCAGCCAGCTCGCCTCCGCCAACGCCTCGCTCGAGCGCGCCCGCGCCGATGCGCAGCGGCAGCAGATCTTCCTGCTGCGCGTCGTCGAGCCGAACCTCGCCGAATACGCCCGTTACCCCAAGGCGACGCTGACCACCCTCTACATTTTCATCTGCCTGGCCGTGCTCTACGGGCTGGCCTGGCTGCTCATTGCAGGAATGCGGGAACATGCGTCCTAATCTCGGAATCGCGGCACTCGCCGGGCTGATCGCGGCCTTTCCCGCGGGCGACCCCGCGATGGCGCAGACGCCGATGCAGTACGTGCAGCAGATGCAGGCGATCGGCCTCAGCTCGCGCCTGGCCTCGCCGCCCTCGGCGGCGCCGGACGTGCAGTCGGCCCAGTCCCTCGTCGGCGGCAGCGGCGGCGTGGTGACGAACCGCGCCGGCACGACGACCCAGTCCGAGGGCGGGCCGATCGTCACCGGCCCGCTCGGCGACGACAACCGCGCCGCCGGCACCACGGCCGTCTTCGGCGCCAGCCTCTTCACGCGGGAGGCGACGGCGGTCAGCGACGCGCCGAACCCGAACTACCTCCTCGTCCCCGGCGACCGCGTCTCGGTCCGGGTCTGGGGCGCGGTCGAGGCGGAGGTGGTCGGCCAGGTCGATCCCTCCGGCATGCTCTTCCTGCCCAATATCGGGCCGGTGCGCGTCGCCGGCACCCGGGCCGGCGACCTGCAGGCCGCGGTGCAGTCGGAGGTGCAGAAGGTCTACACCAACCAGGTGCAGGTCTATGCCGTGCTGCTCTCGACGCAGCGGATCGGCGTCTTCGTCACCGGCTTCGTCCGCACCCCCGGCCGCTTCGCCGGCTCGGCCGCCGACAGCGTGGTGGATTTCCTGGTGCGGGCCGGCGGCGTCGATCCCGGGCGCGGCTCCTACCGCGAGATCGCGCTGCAGCGCGGCGGCCGGACCATCGCCAACATCGACCTCTACCGCTTCCTCCTCGACGGCCGGCTGCCGCCGCTGCGGCTGCAGGAGGGCGACACGCTGGTGGTCGCCCGCCAGCGCGCCGTGGTCGGGGCCGATGGCGCGGTGCGCAACAACTACCTCTTCGAGGTGCCCGGCCGGGTCATGACCGGGCGCGAGATGATCGAGTATGCCCGCCCCCTGCCCTCGGCCACCAATGCGGTGGTCAAGGGCACCCGGGGCGGCCAGCCCTTCTCGCGCTACGTGGCGCTCTCCGAGGTGCCGGGCCTGGTGCTGCAGGACCAGGACACGATCAGCTTCATCACCGACAGCCCGGCCCGCACCGTGCGCGTCACCGTCGAGGGCAGCCGCATCGGCCCCTCGGTGCTGGTCGCCGACCGCGACGCGCAGCTCTGCCAGCTGCTCGACCACATCGCGGTGGACCCGGTGCTGGCGGACACCCGCTCCGTCTTCCTGCTGCGTCCCTCGGTGGCGCTGCAGCAGCGCCGCGCCATCGACGAGGCGCTGGACCGGCTGGAGCGGCAGCTCTTCATGGCGGTCTCGCCGACCACCGGCGTCGCCGCCATCCGCTCGAGCGAGGCGAACCTCGTCTCCTCCTACATCCAGCGCGCCCGCCGCACCCAGCCCGAGGGCCGGCTGGTGGTGATGGATACGCAGGGCCAGTGCGCGCCGATCCGGCTGGAGGATGGCGACGTCGTCGTCATCCCCGAGCGGTCGCAGACGGTGCTCGTCGCCGGCGAGGTGACGGCGCCGCGGGCGGTCGTCTGGCGGCCGGAGATGCGGCTGGTGGACTATGTGAGGTCGGCCGGCGGCTACACGCCGCGCGGCAGCGACAGCTCGCTGATGATCCGCCGGGCGAGCGGCGAGCTGCTGCTCGACCCGCAGGAGCTGCCGCGGCCGGGCGACGAGCTCATCGTCCTGCCGCGGCTCGACCCGAAGATCTTCCAGATCGGCAGCGACCTGCTCGGGCTGATCTACCAGATCGCGGTGGCGACGCGCATCTTCCTCTGACGCCGCGGGCCCCGTGCCCAGGCACGGGGCCCACCCGGCCGAGGCGGGGCGGTGCCGGGCCGCCCGCGCCCCCGCCCCCTCAATCGACCGGGCTGGCGATCGCCTGCCGTTCGAGATAGCCGAGCCGGGCGGCGAGGTCCTCCGCCCGGCACGCCATCAGGCTGCGGACGCCGATCCGCGACGCGCCGGCCCCCGCCGCGACGGCCGGGTCGATCGAGACGACGAGATCCCCTGCCACCTCCGCCGGCAGCGCGAACAGGACGACGAGCCGCGCCCCCGGCCTGGCCTCGAAGCGCCGCGCCAGCGGCGGCGCGCCGGTCTCGCGCCCGGCCTGCAGCCGGAACAGCACCGGCTCCGCCGGCGCCTGGAGCTCGAGATAGACCCGCAGCGGCGTGCCGTCGGCCTCGGGCGGCAAGGGCAGCCGCAGCCGGCTCTCGCCGGGCCGCGCCCAGCAGCCCCAATCCTCCAGCGTCGACCAGCCCGTCCCCTCGCGCATCGCATCCGCCAGGGCCATGGCGAGCAGCGGCGCGCCCTCCGGCAGGAGGGCGATGCGGTGCGGCGTGCCGAGCGGCGGCGCGAGGCGGGCGAGCGGCGCGGGAAGCGGCGGGCCCGCCTCGGCGACCTCCCGCAGCACCTGCGCCGCGATCTCGGCCCAGCGGCGCGGCCGGAACTGCGCGGCCACGCGCTGCTCGAGCGCGGCGCGGTGCTCGGCATCGGCGCTCAGCCGCCAGACCTGCTCGACGAGGTCCGGCTCGCTGTTCGGCGCGAAGAAGACCGCGCCCGGCGCGCCGGATTCGCGCAGCCCCGAATGCTCCGGCACCAGCGCCACCTTGCCATGCGCCAGGCTCTCGGTGACCGGCAGTCCCCAGCCTTCGTAGAAGCTGTTGTAGAGGGTGAAGAGGCAGCCGCGGTAGAGCGCGGCCAGCCCCGTGTCCGGGATGTCGTGCAGCAGGTGCACCTTGGCGCGGAGGATGGCGGACCGCGCCTGCAGCCGCAGCGCCGACTCGGCCAGCCAGCCCTGCTTGCCGACGCAGACCAGGTCCGGCACGCGCTCGGCGCCGTGGCGGCGCACCAGGCTCAGCCAGGCCTGGAAGACCAGCAGGTGGTTCTTGCGCGATTCGATGGTGCCGACGAAGAGGACGAAGGGCCGGCCCTCCCGCAGCCGCGGCGGCAACGGGCCCGGCGCGACCGCATCCGGGGCGGCGTCGAGCGGCACGATGCTGCTCGGGATCTCCAGCGTCGGCAGCAGGGCGCGTTGCAGCCGGCGGAAATCGGCCCCGGTGCAGGCGGAGTTCACCAGCACCTGGTCGGCATGCAGGCAGAGCCCGGCGAACCAGCGGGCGAACTCCCCGACCAGCCCCTCGGCGCAGTGTTCCGGCACCAGCAGGGGGATGCAGTCGTGCAGGAAGGGCACGTAGCGGAGGCCGAACCGCGCCTTGGCCTGGCGGATCCGCGCGAGATAGCCCGGCAGCCACCAGGAGGTGCCGAGGTTGATGAGGGCGGCGCCGGGGGTGAAGGCGAGCACGGCGCCGCCGCTCGCCGCCTCGCCGGCGGCCGCGACCACGGCCTCCCAGGCGGGGTCGGCGGTGTCGGTGCCCGTCGCCGAGAGCCGGGCGAGCTCGAGGAAGAGCGGCGCCGGCACCGCCCGCCAGGCGCCCGCCGCCGGATCGAAGGCGCAGACCTGGACGGCGTCCGCCCCGCCGCCCTGCAGGGCCTCGCGGATGATGTTGAGCTGCACCCGCTGGATGCCGGTCGGGGCGCGGTTGTGCCGCACATAGTCGAGCAGGTCGGAGGCATCGAAGGCCAGCCCGGCCGCGACGGCGGGGCTGGCCTGGGGCGCGGGGGCCGGCGCGGGCGGGGCGGCCGGCGGGGGCTTGGCCAAGGGGGGCTCGGCCAGTAGGGGCTCGGCCAGGCGGGGCTCCGCCGGCGGGCCGGGCGCGACCAGGCCCAGCAGCTCGTGCCGCGCGCCGGCATTGCCTGGGTCGAGGCGGAGCGCCTGGGCATAGGCGTCCATCGCCTCCGCCGGCCGGCCGAGCAGCTTCAGCGCGTGGCCGAGCTGCAGCTGGATGTCGCCGTCCTCCGGCCGGAGCGTCTCGGCCTCGCGGTAGCAGACCAGCGCCCCGCGCGGATCGCCCGCTTCCTTCAGGCAATGGCCATACTGGACGAGGATCGCGGCATCGTCGCGGCACAGGCGGAGATAGGCGCCATAGGCCTCGGCGGCATCGGCCCAGGCGCCGGCGTCGCGCAGCCGGTCGCCGCGCTCCCGCAGCGCCTCCGGCCCGGCCGGCGCCTCGTCCCGGGTCGCATCCTGCACTGGCATGTCCATCGGCGAGTCCTGCCTGGTGCCCCCTCCCCGAAGTCCCGCGGAGTCCGGGATCGGGACACTCCCCTTGCGTGTCCGTGGGCAGCCGAGATCGGCATGGCCCCGATGGTGGACGCGCGCTTTCGCTTACCCCTTGATGAACCGGAGCGGATCGGACCGAAATCGCAATGCATTCCGCCGGGGGCCGGGGTTAACGGCGCGATAACCATTCCCCGGCATCGCATGTCCTGCCGCCGCCGGGCTCCGCGCGGGATCGGCGATGTCGAGCCATGGAGATCGGGGATGACGCGTCCCGCCCGGGTGTTTCTGGATGGCTACAATCTGGCGCTCAGCCAGGGCACGGGCGTCGCGACCTATGCGCGCAACCTGAGCTTCGCCCTCGGCCGGTTGGGCCATGAGGTCGGCGTCCTCTACGGCACGCGCGCCTCGCCCTCCTCCGCCGAGCTGATCCGCGAGATCGCCTTCTTCGACGAGCGCGTCGGCGCCCCGCCGAAATGGCTGGTCGCCCTGCGGCGCTCGCGCCGCCTGCTGCGCGCGCCCTTCGGCGAGCTCGGCGTGCCGGTGCCGATCACCGGCCGCGTCGTGGCGACCACCTTCCGCGACCGCCTGCCGCATTTCGACGAGATCTGGAACTCGCAGGACCTGTTCCAGCAATCCAGCACGCATCAGCGGCTGTTCAACACCCGGCTCGCCGTCGACATCCCGGCGACGCCGGACCTGATGCATTGGACCTATCCGCTGGCGCTGCGCGCCCGCGGCGCCCGCAACATCTACACCATGCACGACCTGGTGCCGCTGCGGCTGCCCTACACCACCCTCGACAACAAGCGCCGGTACTTCCGCCTCAACCGCATGCTCGGCCAGGTCGCGGACCATATCGTCACGGTCTCCGAGGCCTCGAAGCGCGACATCATCTCCCTCCTCGGCGTGCCCGAGGAGCGGGTCACCAACACCTACCAGGCGGTCGACATCCCGCGCCGGCTGCGCGAGCTGCCGATGGAGCAGGTGCAGGCCGAGATCAATGGCAGCTTTGGCCTCGAGGCCGGGAAATACTGGCTGTTCTTCGGCGCGATCGAGCCGAAGAAGAATGTCGGACGGCTGATCCAGGCCTATCTCGCCAGCGGCGTCGAGGGCCCGCTCGTCATCGTCGGCAAGAAGGCCTGGAAGTCGGAGGAGGAGCTGCGGCTGCTGCACGACGACCATGTGCGCTACCTGGTGCAGGAGGGCTCGGTCCTCCGCACCCGGCACCGGGTCATGCTGCTCGACTACGCGCCCTTCCGCCTGCTGGTGAACCTGATCCGCGGCGCCCGGGGCGTGCTCTTCCCCTCGCTCTACGAGGGCTTCGGCCTGCCGGCGCTCGAATCCATGCTGCTCGGCACGCCGGTGATCACCTCGAACACCGCCTCCATGCCGGAGGTGGTGGGCGATGCGGCGCTGAAGGTCGATCCCTACGACATCTCGGACCTGGTCCAGGCGATCCGGGCGATCGACCGCGACCCGGCGCTGCGCGGCCGCCTCGCCGAGGCGGGGCCGCGGCAGGCGGCGCAGTTCAGCGCAGAGCGCTACGCCGCCCGGCTCGAGGCGCTCTATGCCAGGCTCGGCATCGCGCCCCGCGCGGCGCAGGCGACGCCGGAGATCCGGCTGGCGGCCGAGTAGCCTCGCCTGCGCCGAGGCGCCTGTCCCTGGAGAGCGACAGCGTGGACACCCCACCCGAGGCGCGGCGCTTCACCGCCGCCGAGCTGCTCGGCGGCGAGGACCATGACTTCGTCGTCAACCTCTACCTCGCCCTGCTCGGCCGCTGGCCGGACGCCGCCGGCTATCGCCACTACCGCGAGGCCATCGCCGGACGGCCCGAACGCCGGCGCGAGGCCCTGCGGGAGATGGCGGAGTCGGCCGAGGCGGCGCGCTTCGGCGCCCGGATCGGCTTCGAGGACGGCCCCGCGGTGCCGCCGGGGCCGCATCGCCTCCTCGCCCTCTCCCTCGCCCTCCGCACCGAATGGCTGCAGCGCGAGGTGGCCCGGCTCTGGGAGGCGACCGGCCTGCTCTCCGGCGCCGGGCCGGATGCCTCGCTGATCGAGGCGCGCGACGCGGCGCTGTATTTCGAGATCAACGCCCTGCGGCGCGAGGTGACGGAGCGGCTGGACGGGCTGCTCGGGCCGGCGGGCGGGGAGGCTGCGGCGCTGCGCGAGGCGGCGCTGCGCTCGGTGGCGCGGCTGGTCGCCGAGCATGCCGCCGGGCTGGTGGCGGCGGCCGAGGCGAAATGCGAGGCGCGGCTGCGGGCGGTGGAGGCGCGGCTTCTCGCCCTGGAGGCGCGGCCCATGGCGTGAGCCGCCCCGGGGCGCCAGGCGAGGGGCTGGTGGTCTTCACCCCGCTGCCGCCCGCCCGGTCCGGGGTGGCGAGCTATGCCGCGGAGCTGCTGCCGGACCTGGCCCGCGACCTGCCGGTGGTCGCGGTGGTGGCGCAGCACCGCGGCGTGCCCCCCCTGCCCGGCGTCGAGGTCCTGCCGCTCCTCGCCTACCGGCAGCGGCCGGATCTCTGGGCCTGGCCGCATCTGCACCAGGTCGGCAACAGCCTCGACCATGCGCATGCCTATGGCGCGGCGCTGCGCCGGCCCGGCATCGTCACCCTGCACGACCCGGTGCTGCACCACCTGGTGGAGGCGCTGACGCTCGGCCAGGGACGGCCGGCGGCCTATGAGGCGGCGCTCGTCGCCGAGCATGGCGAGGCCGGGCGGCGCATCGCCCGCCGGCGCGCCGCGGGCCTCTTCGACCCGATGCTGCGCTTCCTGCTGCCGCTGCACGGCCAGGTGCTGGCGCGGGCGCATGGCGTCATCCTGCACAGCCGCTTCGCCGCAGGCCGGGTGCGGCGCCCGGGCGGCCCGCCGCTGCGGATCGTGCCGCACCACCTCTCGCCGGCGGTGGCGCGGTTCGACGGGCTGGACCAGGCGGCGGCGCGGGCGCAGCTCGGCCTGCCGGCACGGGGGCCGATCCTGCTCTCGCTCGGCCATGCGACCCCGGCGAAGCGGATCGACCTGGTGCTGGAGGCGGTGGCGCGGCTGGTCCCGGCG
Organism: Roseicella frigidaeris; assembly: GCF_003258945.1. GTDB lineage: Bacteria > Pseudomonadota > Alphaproteobacteria > Acetobacterales > Acetobacteraceae > Paracraurococcus > Paracraurococcus frigidaeris. The sequence goes on from NZ_QLIX01000009.1 coordinate 73,467, forward strand.
ATGCCGGACCTGCTCTACCTCGTCGCCGGCGCGCCCGATCCGGCGCTCGACCTGCCGGGGCTGCTGGCGCGGCTCGGGCTGCAGGGCCGGGTGCGGGTGACCGGCTGGCTGTCGGAGGACGATTTCCTGCGGCATGCCCGGGCCGCCGACCTGCTGGTCAACCTGCGGCATCCGCTGGCCGGGGAGAGTTCGGGGGCGCTGGTCCGCGCGCTCGGCCTGGGGCTGCCGGCGGTGGTCGACGGGGCCGGGCCGGCGGCGGAGCTGCCCCCGGCGGCGGTCACCTGGCTGCCGCCGGGGCCGGAGCCGGCGCCGCGGCTGGCGGCGCTGCTCGCCGCGCTGCTGCGCGATCCCGACCGGCGGGCGGCGCAGGGGGCGGCGGCGCGGGCGCATCTGCGGCGGCATTGCAGCCTCGAGGCCTCGGCCCGCGCCTATCGGGCGGCGATCGCCGACTGGGGCGGCGGCCGGCCGGCGGCCCCCTGACGGCAGGCCGGCAACGGCCCCGGCGCCTCAGTCGGCGAGGAAGGCGCGGACCTGCTCGGCGACCGGCGCCATGGCGACGACGCCGTTCAGGTGCCCGAGCGGCCCGGTCACCTCGGCGGTCTGCACCTGCTTGCCGGCGCTGCGCAGCGCCGCGACGAACTCCTCCACGCCCGGCTGCAGGAAGACCCGGTCGGTCGGGGAGGAGATCACCAGCCAGCGCGGCGCCGCCCCGGCCACGGCGGCGGCGAGGCTCGGATAGTCGTTGAGGAAGAGCTGGTTGGCGCGGACCATGTAGAGGAAGGAATTGGCGTCCGAGGTGCGGGCCCGCGCCATCGCCGCGTCGTCGAGCCATTTCTCGATGGCGAAGCGGTCGGCGATGCGCCGCGCCGGGTCCTGCCCCTCGGGCAGCTTGCGGTCGAATTGCCGGGCCCAGATCCGGTCCCGCGCCTGCAGGGTGACGATCTTCCAGGCCTCGGCCAGGCCCCGCAGCGGCGGCTCCCGGCCCTGGCCGTAGTAATCGCCCTCGCGCCAGTTCGGGTCGAGCCGGATGGGGCTCTCCCAGAGATCGAGCCAGCCCTGCATCCAGGCATCGATCTCGGCGGCGATGACCGGCATCGCCCGGAGGACGAAATCCGGATAGGCGGCGGCCCATTCGATGCTCTGCAGCCCGCCATTGGAGGGGCCGGCGACCAGGGCCAGGCGCTTCACCCCGAGGCTGTCGAGCAGCCGCTTCTGCACCTCGACGAAGTCGCGCATGGCGACCACGGGGAAGCCCATGCCCCAGGGCCTGCCGGTGTCGGGGTTGATGCTCGCCGGGCCGGTCGTCACCGTGTTGGCGTCGGGCACGTTGACGTTGACCAGCGTATCGGCCGAGACGACGAAGTAGCGGTCGGTGTCGATCGCCTTGCCGGGGCCGATGATGGCATCCCAGTAGCCGGCGGAGCCGCCGGGCGCGAGCCGGCCGAAGGCATGGCTGTTGCCGCTGAAGAAGTGGCAGATGAGGACGGCGTTGTCCCCCGCCGCATTGAGCTCGCCCATGGTCTGGTAGCCGATGCGGGTCTTCGGGATGGTCGCGCCGCCGCGGGTCTGGACGCTGCCGGCCTCGAAGACGCGCTTCTCCACCACCTCCTGCGCCCCCGCGGGAGGCGCCGGCAGCCCCGCCAGCCCCGCCGTGGCCCCTGCGATGGCCAGGAGACCCCGCCGTCGGATCATGCCCCTGCTCTCCCCCTCGTCCCGCCGGGCATGGTGGGAGGCAATCAAGGCGGCAGCAAGACGGCCGCATGGCAACCTCGGCGCCGGATTTCGCGGCCGCCGCGGGCGGCGGAAAAAGCGGCGCCGGGAGCATTGGGACGCCGCCTCACCGTTGCGCCCCTGCCGCAGCCCCGCTTAGCCTTGCCTGCCTGCGCCGCGCGATGGCGCGCCGTCCGACCCAGCCGGGCCGGCCGACCGCCACCGCGGCGCTCGGCCTCCCCCCGGCCGCTTCGCGGGTCGGCCAGCGCCCGGCCAGGCGCCCGACCAGACGACAGACAAGACAGAAGGGGGGTTGCGACTTTGATGACCTTTTCGTTGCTGCTGGTGATCCTGCTGGGGGCGACATCCATCGCCTACGGCGTGGTCACCGCCAGGCAGGTCATGGCGCTCGACGCCGGAACGGCCCGGATGCAGGAAATCTCAAGGGCGGTCCAGGAAGGCGCCTCGGCCTATCTCCGGCGGCAATACACCACGATCGGCATCGTCGGCGCGGTGCTCTTCGTGCTTATCATCCTCACGCTCGGCTTCCCGGTGGCGATCGGCTTCCTGATCGGCGCGGTGCTCTCGGGCGCCGCCGGCTTCATCGGCATGAACGTCTCGGTGCGGGCCAACGTGCGCACCGCCCAGGCCAGCACCCAGTCGCTCGCCGCCGGCCTCGACGTGGCCTTCAAGTCGGGCGCCATCACCGGGCTGCTGGTCGCCGGCCTCGCCCTGCTCGGCGTCGCCGTCTACTTCTTCGTGCTCACCGTCATCGCCGGCCTGGCGCCGAACGACCGCACGGTGATCGACGCACTCGTCGCCCTCGGCTTCGGCGCCTCCCTCATCTCCATCTTCGCCCGGCTCGGCGGCGGCATCTTCACCAAGGGCGCCGATGTCGGCGGCGACATGGTCGGCAAGGTCGAGGCCGGCATCCCCGAGGACGACCCCCGCAACCCGGCCACCATCGCCGACAACGTGGGCGACAATGTCGGCGACTGCGCCGGCATGGCGGCCGACCTGTTCGAGACCTATGCGGTGACCATGGTCGCCACCATGGTGCTCGCGGCCATCGCCTTCCCGCTGGACCGGCTCGCGCTCGGGATGCTCTATCCGCTCTCGATCGGCGCGGTCTGCGTCATCACCTCGATCATCGGCACCTATTTCGTCAAGCTGCCGGCGAACAACTCGATCATGGGCGCGATGTACCGGGGCTTCATCGTCACCGGCGTGCTCTCGCTGGTCGTGCTGCTGCCGCTCACCTACCTGATCTTCGGCAGCGGCCCGATCGCGGCGGGCGGCGTCGTCTTCAGCCCGCTCGCGCTCTTTCTCTGCGGCGTGGTCGGGCTGGCGGTGACCGGCCTCATCATCGTGGTGACGGAGTACTACACCGGCACCGAGTACCGCCCGGTGAAGGCGATCGCCGAGAGCTCGGTGACCGGCCACGGCACCAACGTCATCCGCGGCCTCGCCGTCTCGATGGAGAGCACCGCCATCCCGGCGCTGATCATCATCGCCGGCGTGCTCGTCACCTACAACCTCGCCGGACTCTACGGCATCGCCATCGCGGTCACCACCATGCTGGCGCTGGCCGGCGTCGTCGTCGCGCTCGACGCCTTCGGGCCGGTGACGGACAATGCCGGCGGCATCGCGGAGATGGCCGGCCTGCCGAAGGAGATCCGCGTCACCACCGATGCGCTGGATGCGGTCGGCAACACCACCAAGGCGGTGACCAAGGGCTATGCGATCGGCTCGGCGGGCCTCGGCGCGCTGGTGCTCTTCGCCGCCTACACCCAGGACCTGACCTTCTTCGCGCAGAACGCCGCGACCTATCCCTATTTCCAGGGGGTCGGCCAGCTCACCTTCAGCCTCTCCAGCCCCTATGTCGTCATGGGGCTGCTCTTCGGCGGCGCCCTGCCCTTCCTGTTCGGCGGCATGGCGATGACGGCCGTCGGCCGCGCGGCGATGAGCGTGGTCGAGGAGGTGCGCAAGCAGTTCCGCGAGAAGCCCGGCATCATGGAGGGGCGCGACCGGCCGGATTACGGCCGCGCCGTCGACATCCTCACCAAGGCGGCGATCCGGGAGATGATCGTCCCCTCGTTGCTGCCGGTGCTCTCGCCGCTCGTCGTCTATTTCGGGGTGCAGGCGATCGCCGGCAAGGCGGCCGGCTTCGAGGCGCTGGGGGCGATGCTGATCGGCGTCATCGTCACCGGCTTCTTCGTCGCGGTCTCCATGACCACCGGCGGCGGCGCCTGGGACAACGCCAAGAAGTACATCGAGGAGGGCCACCATGGCGGCAAGGGCTCGGAGGCCCACAAGGCGGCGGTGACCGGCGACACGGTGGGCGATCCCTACAAGGACACCGCCGGCCCGGCGGTGAACCCGATGATCAAGATCACCAACATCGTCGCCCTGCTGCTGCTGGCGATCCTGGCGCATGGCTGAGCGCGCCGCCGGCGCGCCTTCGCCTCCTCCATGCCGGGCGATTCCGCGCCCGGCGCAGATCCCGATCCGGTGGCCCCCACCGGATCGGGTGACGACGCCCTGAGGACAAAAAAGGGCCGGCGGGTTGCCCCGCCGGCCCTCTTCCAGCATGAGAACCGGCGCCGATGCGGCGCCGCGGCTCAATCGGGCTTCACGTGCTCCGGCTCGAGCTCCGGCGGCGCCTCATCCTCGGGCTCGCCGTCCCGCCCGGCCTTGCGGCGGGCGACCGCCTCGTCGCGCTCCCGCTGCTTCTCGGCCTTCTTGGCCTGCTTGCCGCGATTGATCTCGGCTCGTTGCTGTCCGTAATTCGGTCGTCGCGCCACGCCCGGCTCCGCTCAGTTGCTCACGAGAAGACGGCAGCGGGACCGCCGCGCAGCTGGCTCTCCAGCACGACGCGTTCATGCCCATCCCGCTGATGCTTCACCCGGTACTCGCGGTCGGTGTCCGAACCGGGCAGCTGCCGCACGACCGTGTAGGGACCGCGCGGAATATTGCCGTCGAAGCGATGGGGAACGAATTCCACCTGCTGCCCGACGGTGAAACGGTGCGGTCCGACCATGGTCATCCTGCCTTTCGGGCTGCGGCAGGCAGGAATGACGGCCGCCCGGGGCCGCAGCCGGCCCCCGGGCGGTCGGTCAAGCTCAATCGACCTTCAGGTTGCAGGCGGAGAGCTTGCCCTTCTGGCCGCGCTGCACGTCGAAGGTGATGCGCTGGCCATCATTCAGACCCTGCAGGCCGGCGCGCTGCACGTCGGAGATGTGGACGAAGACGTCGGCGGTGCCGTCCTCAGGCTGGATGAAGCCATAGCCCTTGGTTGCGTTGAACCATTTCACGGTGCCAGTGGACATAGATGGAATCCATAGATGCGTAGGTTCCGTCCCACGACCGTCGCGGGACAGGCCAATCTGCCATGACGGGACGGGAACCAGGCTCGGCGCTCATGGAATGAGCAAACGAAACAGGCCGAACCAGACGGGTTGACCCGGATACCATGCGCCCAAAGCGCGGAAAGGACAATGCCCCTCCGCCGCAATTGGCAGAATTCCGGCTCAGCGGTAGCGCAGCCGCTCCGGTATCGGCAGGCCGAGCCGCGCCGGCACCTGCCAGATCTCGCGCACCGTCCGCAGCCGGCTGAAGCCGGTGGCGAGATAATTCGGTAAGGCCCGCGGATGGTCGGCGGTGCAGGTGTTCACCGTCACGCCGCGCGGCCCCTCCGCCCAGGCGGCGTCCACCGCGTGCCGCAGGAAGGCGCGGCCCAGCCCATGGCCGATGGCATGCGGCATCAGGCCGAAATAGGCGATGTTGGCGAAGGGCCGGTTGCGCCGGTCGAGCTCGTAGAAGCCCGCCGGCTCGCCATCCTGGTAGAGGACATGGATGGTGATGGCGGGGTCGCGCAGGATCGCCGCGAGCTCGCCCTCGGCGAGCGTGCGGCGCAGCCACCAGCAATAATCGTGGCCGACCGTGTGGTAGAGGTAGCGGTAGAAGGCCGTGGTGCAGCGCCGCGCCGGCACCACCGTCGCGCCGGCCGGCAGCGGCCGCGCCGGGTTCTCCGGCCGCCGGTCCATGCGCAGGAAGGTCACGTCGACCGCGACCGGGATGATCGTCTCCGTCGCCACGGCCAAGGCCCGAGCCCGCCGCCTTAATTGTCGAGGAAGCTGCGCAGCTTCCGGCTGCGGCTCGGATGCTTCAGCTTGCGCAGCGCCTTGGCCTCAATCTGGCGGATGCGCTCGCGCGTCACGTTGAACTGCTGCCCGACCTCCTCCAGCGTGTGGTCGGTGTTCATGCCGATGCCGAAGCGCATGCGCAGCACCCGCTCCTCGCGCGGCGTCAGCGAGGAGAGCACCCGCGTCGTCGCCTCGCGCAGGTTCGACTGGATGGCGGCGTCGAGCGGGATGATCGCCGCCTTGTCCTCGATGAAGTCGCCGAGATGGCTGTCCTCCTCGTCGCCGATCGGCGTCTCGAGGCTGATCGGCTCCTTGGCGATCTTCAGCACCTTGCGCACCTTCTCGAGCGGCATGCCGAGCTTCTCGGCCAGCTCCTCCGGCGTCGGCTCGCGGCCGATCTCGTGCAGCATCTGGCGGCTGGTGCGCACCAGCTTGTTGATCGTCTCGATCATGTGCACGGGGATGCGGATGGTGCGCGCCTGGTCGGCGATGCTGCGCGTGATCGCCTGGCGGATCCACCAGGTGGCATAGGTGCTGAACTTGTAGCCGCGGCGATACTCGAATTTGTCGACCGCCTTCATCAGGCCGATATTGCCCTCCTGGATCAGGTCCAGGAATTGCAGGCCGCGATTGGTGTATTTCTTGGCGATGGAGATGACGAGGCGGAGGTTGGCCTCGATCATCTCCTTCTTCGCCTGGGTCATGTCGCGCTCGCCGCGCGAGACGGTGGCATAGACCCGGCGGAACTCGCCGATCGGCAGGTTGGTGTCGTTGGCGATGATCGACATCTGCGCCCGGACCGATTCCGCATCCTCCTGCGAGCGCAGGATGAAATTGGCCCAGGCCTTGCCCTTGAGGCGGGAGAGCCGCTCGAACCAGCCCGGGTCCAGCTCGCTGCCGCGCCACTGCTCGAGGAATTCCTCGCGCTTGACCTTGCTCGCCTCGGCCATGCGCAGCACCTGGCCCTCGAGGGCCGTCAGCTTGCGGTTGATGTGCTTGAGCTGCTCGACCAGTTCCTCGATGCGGTTGTTGTGCAGGTGCACCTTCTGCACCAGCGCCACCAGCTCCGCCCGCGCCTTCTCGTAGGTCTTCTCCGACTTGCCGGCGAGGTCCTCGCCGGCGGTATAGGCCTCCATCCGCTTGTGCTGCAGCTTCTGCAGCTTGGAATAGGCGGCCTCGATCGCCTCGAAGGCGGCCAGCGCCTCGGGCTTCAGCTTCTCCTCGAGCGCCGAGAGGGAGAGGCCGAGCCCCTCGCCCTCCTCGCCCTCCTCGAACTCCTCCGCCTGCTCGGTCGGGCCGCCATCCGGCGTGTCGGCGGCGTTGGTCGCCTCGAGGTCGATGACGTCGCGCAGCAGCATGCGGCCTTCCTTGACCGCCTCGTGCCAGGCGATGATCGCCTTGAAGGTCTGCGGGCTCTCGCAGAGCCCGCCGATCATCATGTCGCGGCCGGCCTCGATGCGCTTGGCGATGGCGATCTCGCCCTCGCGCGAGAGCAGCTCAACCGAGCCCATCTCGCGCAGGTACATGCGGACCGGGTCATCGGTGCGGCCGATGCTCTCCTCGTCCACATTGCCGCCCGATTCCTCGTCCTCCTCCTTGTCGCGGTCCTCGGCGGCGGGCTTGGCGGCGGGCGCCTCGCCATCCTCGCTCTCCTCGGCATCGACGACGTTGATGCCGAGATCGCTGAGGGTGGCGAGATGGTCCTCGATGGTCTCGGAGGAGACCTGGTCGGAAGGCAAGGCGGCGTTCAGCTCGTCCACCGTGACGTAGCCGCGCTCCTTGCCGCGGGCGATCAGCTTCTTGACCGCGGCCGACTGGATGTCGATCAGTACGCCTTCCACCGCCTCGTCACGGCTCTCGACCATCTCGGTGCCGCTCGCGACCTTGCTCGCCATACTGTCCGCTCCATCGACGCGACGAACCTCCCGGCGACCCGGGATGCCCGTGCCTTGCCCCTACCCTATGGTGTCGTCCCGCAATGCCCCACGGGACGTCACCGGGCCCCATGCGGCGCCGGCGGGCGCCCCGTCCAGGGCCCCATCCGGGGACTGGTCCTGCGATGCTTCCTCCGGGATGGCCTCGGTCTCGCCGGCCCGCAGGGCGGCGAGCGCCTTCGTCAGTCCGATCAAGCGCTTCTGCGCAGCCGGGTCGTTGCGGTCTGTGAGGAGACGTTGCGCTTCCGTCTGGTCCTTGATCAGTTCCGCCTCGCCTCGCAGCAGCCCGAAGAAATGCCACCAGCCATCCAGCGCCTCTTTCGGCTGGGCCGTGGGATGCGCCGCGGCGCAGAGCCCGGTGGCCCGCACGGCCCAGGCCACGGTATCTTGCATACCGTTCTGGGCGAGGTGGCCTGCCAGGGCTTCCGAGTCAAGGAGTTCCGCCCCGCGCAGCCAGTCCAGCAGGGCGTGGCCGAGGGCCTCGCAGGGACCCGCCGGCAGGTCGAGCGTCATGAGGGCTTCCTCGACATCGGGCAGGATGGCGGGGTGGCGCAGCAGGATGGCGAGCAGGTTGCGGGCCCGCTCCAGCCGGATGGCGGCGATGTCGATCGGCCGGCGCTGCAGCCCGGGCGGCGGCGCCAGCGCCTCGCCGCGCCGCCCCGCGCCGCCCCGGCGCGGCCCGCTGCCGCCGCCCGGCCCGCCACCTGGCCTTGGGCGGCGCTGCTCCTCGAAGAAGCGGTCGAGCAGCACGCGGCGATACTCGCCGGAGAGGATGCGGTCGGGGATCAGCCGCGCCGCCGCCTCGAGCTGACCGCGGAGGGCGGCGCGCTGCTCGGGCGTCGCCCGCGGCCGGCCCGCCGTCAGCAGGTCGTAGAGGGCGGCGGAGAGCGGCTTCGCCGTCTCGAGCACCGCCTCGAAGACCCGGGCGCCCCCCTTCCGCACCAGCGTGTCCGGATCCTCGCCGCCGGTGAGGGTCGCCAGCCTCAGGCTGCGCTCGGGGCTGAGCAGCGGCAGGGCGATCTCGGCCGCGCGCACGGCGGCCCGCCCGCCTGCGGCGTCGCCGTCAAAGCAGAGCACGGGTTCGGGCGTCATCTGCCAGAGCAGCCCGAGCTGCTCGGCCGTCAGGGCGGTCCCCAGTGGCGCCACGGCGCCGCCGAAGCCTGCCTGGTGCAGGGCGATGACATCCATATAGCCCTCGACCACCAGGACCGTCGCGCCGCGGAAGGCCGCCTCCCGCGCCAGGTCCAGCCCGTAGAGGCCCCGCCGTTTCTGGAAGAGCTCGGTTTCCGGTCCATTGACATATTTCGGCTGGCCGTCGCCGAGGATACGCCCACCGAAGGAAATAATGCGGCCGCGCCGGTCGCGGATCGGGAACATCACCCGGCCGAAGAACATGTCGACCAGGCCGGCTTCGGGCCGCTCCGGGTCGCGCGGCTTCATCAGCCCGGCGGCGACGAGCTGCGCCGGCTCGATCCCCTCGGGCTTCAGCTCGGCGGCGAGCGCCCCCCGCCCCTCGCCCGACCAGCCGAGGCCGAAGCGGGCGATGGTCGCCTCGGTGAGGCCGCGGCGGTGCAGGTAGTCGCGCGCCGCCGCCCCCTCCGGCTGGGCGAGGCGGCGCTGATAGGCCGCGGCCGCGGCGGCCAGCACCTCGTGCAGGTCGCGCGCCCGCCGCTCCCGCGCCGCGGCCTGGGGCGTCGGCCTCGGCACCTGCATCCCCGCCTCGGCGGCGAGCCGCTCCACCGCCTCGGGGAAGCTCGCCCCCTCGGCGCGCATCAGGAAGGTGATGGCATCCCCATGCGCGCCGCAGCCGAAGCAATGGAAATGGTCGTCATAGACGTAGAAGGAGGGGGACTTCTCGTTGTGGAAGGGGCAGCAGCCCTTCCACTGCCGGCCGTTGCGGACCAGCCGCGCCTTGCGGCCGATCAGCCCGTGCAACGGGGTCCGGGCGCGCAGCTCATCGAGGAAGGCGGGCGGGAGGGCCATCGCTGCGGCACAGTGTAGCGGCGGCGGGACCGCCGCGCATCAGCCGCCGAGCGCCGCCTTCACCAGCGGGCCGGCCTTGCCAAGATCCATGCTTGCGGCGTGCTTCGCGCGCAACACCGCCATCACCTTGCCCATCTCCTTCACGCCCGTCGCGCCGGTCTCGGCGATGGCGGCCGCGATGGCGGCGCGGGTCGCGGCCTCATCCATCTGCTGCGGCAGGAAGCCCTCGATGACGGCGATCTCCGCCTCCTCCTTGGCGGCGAGCTCCTCGCGGCCGCCCTGGCGGTAAAGCTCGACGCTCTCCCGGCGGGACTTGGCCATGCCGCGCAGCATGGCCACGATCTGCTCCTCCGGCACCTGCTCGATGCCCGAGGGCCGGGCGGCGATGTCGGTGTCCTTCAGCTTGGCGAGGATCATGCGCAGCGTCGATGTCCGCGCCGTGTCCTTGGCCAGCATGGCGGCTTTGAGCGCCGCGGTGAAACGGCTGCGGAGGTCCTCGGCCATGGCGTTCCTCGCTGGATGGGCGGTGGGGGCGCGGCTGTAGCATGCCGGGCGGCGGCTCGGGAGACCGGGCTCCGGGAATCGTTTTCCCATTTTCCATCATCACCATTGATCTGGGAAATACTTTCCCACATACCTGTGCCATGCGGACGGTCGAAGACATCATCGCTCTCCTCGGCGGCCCGGACGCCGCCGCGCAGCGTTGCGGCATCGGGACCGAGGCGGTGCGCAAATGGCGCCAGGCCCGGGCTATCCCGCCCCGCCATTGGCCGGCCATCCTGGCCGCCACCGGCCTGTCCCTGTCCGAGCTTCCCGGCGCGCCGCCCCCCGGCGCCCCGGAGGCCGGCCCTGCTTCCCGTGCGGAGACCCCCATGCCCCAGACCGAGACCGCCCCCGACGCCATCCCCGAAGGCGCGACGGCCTGCCTCGTGCTCGGCGACGGCAGCGTCTTCTGGGGCCGCGGCTTCGGCGCCCATAGCCGCCCCGGCCAGCCGCCGGTCGCCGAGGTCTGCTTCAACACCGGCCTGACCGGCTACCAGGAGACGCTGACCGACCCCTCCTATGCCGGGCAGATCATCACCTTCACCTTCCCCCATATCGGCAATGTCGGCACCAATGCCGAGGATCTGGAGGCGGCGACGCCGGTCGCCCGCGGCCTCGTCGTCAAGCAGGACGTGACCGAGCCGGCGAATTACCGCTCCACCCGCCATCTCGACCTCTGGCTGAAAAGCCACGACGTGCCCGGCATCGCCGGCCTCGACACCCGGGCGCTCACCATCCGCATCCGCGACGGCGGGGCGCCGAACGGCGTGCTCTGCCATCCCGCGGATGGCCGCTTCGACCTGCCGGCGCTGCGGGCCCAGGCCGCGGCCTGGCCGGGGCTCGAGGGCATGGACCTGGCGAAGGAGGTCTCCTGCCGCCAGGCCTATCGCTGGGACGAGACGGAATGGGCCTGGCCCGCCGGCTTCGGCAAGCAGGCTGCGCCGCGGCACAAGGTGGTCGCGGTGGATTACGGCGCCAAGCGCAACATCCTCCGCTGCCTCGCCTCGGCCGGGCTGGAGGTGACGGTGGTGCCGGCGACCGCGACGGCGGAGGAGATCCTGCGCCACGCCCCGGACGGCGTCTTCCTCTCGAACGGCCCGGGCGACCCGGCGGCGACCGCCGACTACGCCGTGCCGGCGATCCGCGGCGTGCTGGAGAGCAAGGTGCCGGTCTTCGGCATCTGCCTCGGCCATCAGCTTCTCGGCCTCGCCCTCGGCGGCCGGACCTACAAGCTCGAGCGCGGCCATCGCGGCGCCAACCAGCCGGTGAAGGACCTCACCACCGGCAAGGTCGAGATCACCAGCCAGAACCACGGCTTCGCCATCGACCCGAAAAGCCTGCCCTCGAGCGTGCGGGTGACGCATGTCTCGCTCTTCGACGGCTCGAATGAGGGCCTCGCCGCCACCGACCGGCCGGCCTTCTCGGTGCAGTACCATCCCGAGGCCTCGCCAGGGCCGAGCGACAGCCATCACCTGTTCCACCGCTTCGTCGACATGATCGAGAAGCACAAGGGAGGATAAGGCATGTTCGAGCTGCAGGGCCGCGTCGGCCTGGTCACCGGCGGCAATGGCGGCATCGGCCTCGGCCTCGCCCGCGGCCTGGCGAAGGCCGGCGCCGCGGTGATGGTGGCCGGGCGGAACGAGGCGAAGAACGCCGAGGCCGTGGCGGCGCTGCGCTCGCTCGGCGCCGAGGCCGAGGCGGTGGTCGTCGACGTCACCGAGGAGGCGAGCGTGAACGCCATGGTGGCGCGCTGCGTCGAGCGCTTCGGCCGGCTCGACATCCTGGTGAACAATGCCGGCATCAACATCCGCAACCGGCCGGAGGTCTATGAGCTCGCCGACTGGCACAAGGTGATCGCCACCAACCTGACCAGCGCCATGCTGGCGAGCAAGGCGGCGCATCCGCATCTGAAGGCGGGCGGCCATGGGCGCGTCATCAACAACGGCTCCATGCTCTCGATCTTCGGCCTGCCCTTCCATGCCGCCTATGGCGCGAGCAAGGGCGGCGTGGTGCAGATGACGCGCTCCATGGCGGTGGCCTGGGGGCCGGACGGCATCACGGTGAACTGCCTGCTGCCCGGCTGGATCGACACCGACCTGACGCGCAAGGCGCGCTCGGACATGCCGGCGCTGAACGACAACGTCCTCGCCCGCACGCCGCGCGGCCGCTGGGGCGACCCCCGGGATTTCGAGGGCATCGCCGCCTTCCTCGCCAGCGACGCGGCGAGCTTCATCACCGGCACCGCCATCCCGGTGGATGGCGGCTTCTCGGTCAACGGCTGAGCCGTGCCGAGCCCCGAGGCCCTGCTGGTCTTCGCCGCGCTCTCGCTCGGCCTCGCGCTGACGCCGGGGCCGAACATGCTCTACCTCGTCTCCCGCTCGCTGGCGCAGGGGACGGGGGCGGGCCTGGTCTCGCTGCTCGGCTGCCAGGCGGGCTCGCTCGTCATCATGCTCTGCGCCGCCGCCGGCATCACCGCCGCGCTGCTTGCCATCCCCTATGCCTGGGAGGTGCTGCGGCTCGGCGGCGCGGCCTATCTGCTCTGGCTCGCCTGGCAGAGCCTGCGGCCGGGCGGCCAGCCGCTCTTCGCGCCGCGGGCACTGCCGCGCGAGCCGGCGGCGCGGCTGTTCGGCATCGGCGCCGCGACGGCCGCGCTCAACCCGAAGGTGGCGCTGTTCTACATGGCGGTGCTGCCGCCCTTCATCGACCCGGCGCGCGGCCATGTGCTGCTGCAAGGGGCGATGCTCGGCGGCGTGCAGATCGCCGTCTGCACCCTGTTCGATGCGTTGCTCGTCCTCGGCGCGGCCGGCACCGCCCGCCTGCTCGGCGCGCATCCCGGCTGGATGGCGGCGCAGCGCTGGCTGCTCGGCGGCGCGCTCGGCCTGCTGGCGGTGAAGCTGGCGACGACGGAGCGGGCGCCGTGACGCTCGTCTTCATCGCGCTGCTCGCCCTCTCCTGGACCGGCCTCTCTCTCGCCGTGCTGGCGATGCTGCTGAAGCGGCTCGGCCCGCCGCGGCAGGCGGCTTGGCGCGCCTTCGGCCTCAGCCTCGGCATCAACACGGTGAGCGCCGCCTATGCCACGCCGGGCGAGCCGCTCTCGGCCGTCCTGCTGATCCTGCTCTGCCACGCCCTGCTGCTGCCGCCGCTGCTGCTGGCGGCCCGGCGGGAAGAGCGGCGGGAGGAGCGGCGATGACCCGTGCGCCCCTGCTGCCATCCCTGTTGCCGCCCCTGCTGGCCATGCTGGCGCTGCTCGCCGCCTGCACCGCCGCACCGCCCACGCCGGAGCAGCGGCGCGCGCAATGCGAGGCCGACCGCACCCGCCGCGGCATCGGCCGGCTGCTGCCGCCCGAGGCGCGGCAACGGCCGGACTGCCTGCCCCCCGCCGATCCCACCGCCCGCTAGCCCCCATGCTTGACCGCGTGACGCAGGCTCCCCACTGAGCCCACCGCAAGCGGCCACGCCCCAGACGACCGGAACGCCCCCATGCCGAAGCGCACCGACCTCTCCTCCATCCTCATCATCGGCGCCGGCCCGATCGTCATCGGCCAGGCCTGCGAGTTCGACTATTCCGGCGCCCAGGCCTGCAAGGCGCTGCGCGCCGAGGGCTACCGGGTGATCCTGGTGAACTCCAACCCGGCGACGATCATGACCGATCCGGGCCTGGCGGATGCCACCTATATCGAGCCGATCACCGTCGAGATGGTCGAGAAGATCATCGCCAAGGAGCGGCCGGATGCGCTGCTGCCGACCATGGGCGGGCAGACGGCGCTGAACACCGCGCTCAAGCTGGCCGAGGCGGGGGTGCTGGAGAAATACGGCTGCGAGCTGATCGGCGCCCGCGCCGAGGTGATCGACAAGGCCGAGGACCGGCTGAAATTCCGCGACGCCATGACCAAGATCGGCATCGAGAGCCCGCGCAGCGCCATCGCCCACACGATGGAGGAGGCGCGGGCCGGGCTCGAGCTGGTGAAGCTGCCCTGCGTCATCCGCCCCTCCTTCACCCTCGGCGGCACGGGCGGCGGCATCGCCTACAACAAGGAGGAGTTCGAGCAGATCGTCTCGGCCGGGCTCTCCGCCTCGATGACCAGCGAGGTGCTGATCGAGGAGAGCGTGCTCGGCTGGAAGGAGTTCGAGATGGAGGTGGTCCGCGACAGCGCGGACAACTGCATCATCATCTGCTCGATCGAGAATCTCGACGCCATGGGCGTCCATACCGGCGACAGCGTCACCATTGCCCCGGCGCTGACGCTGACCGACCGGGAATACCAGCGCATGCGCGATGCCTCCATCGCCTGCCTGCGCGAGATCGGCGTCGACACCGGCGGCTCCAACGTCCAGTTCGGCATCAACCCGGCCGATGGGCGCATGGTCATCATCGAGATGAACCCGCGCGTCTCGCGCAGCTCGGCGCTGGCCTCCAAGGCCACCGGCTTCCCGATCGCCAAGGTCGCGGCCAAGCTCGCCGTCGGCTACACGCTGGACGAGCTGGCGAACGACATCACCCGCGTCACCCCGGCGAGCTTCGAGCCGACCATCGACTATGTGGTGGTGAAGATCCCGCGCTTCACCTTCGAGAAATTCCCCGGCACCCCGCCCACGCTGACCACCTCGATGAAGTCGGTGGGCGAGGCGATGGCGATCGGCCGCAGCTTCGCCGAAGCCCTGCAGAAGGGGCTGCGCAGCCTCGAGACCGGCCTTTCCGGCCTCGACGAGGTGGCGGCCCCGGGCGATGGCTCCGCCCAGGCCTTCCATGCCGCGCTCGCCACGCCGAAGCCGGACCGGGTGCTGATGGCGGCGCAGGCCCTGCGGGCCGGCGTCTCGCTCGAGGAGGTGCAGGAGGCCAGCAAATTCGATGTCTGGTTCCTGCGCGAGATCGAGTCGATCGTCGCCGCCGAGCGCGAGGTCGCCGCCCAGGGCCTGCCCCGGACGCCGGTCGGGATGCGCCGGCTGAAGGCGCTCGGCTTCTCCGACCGTCGCCTCGCCCAGCTCACCGGCCAGGCCGAGGCGACGGTGGAGGCGGCCCGCCTCGGCCTCGGCGTCACGCCGGTCTACAAGCGCATCGACACCTGCGCCGCCGAGTTCGCCTCCGAGACGCCCTACATGTACTCGACCTATGAGGGCGGCTTCGGCGAGCCGGTCTGCGAATCGCGGCCGACGGAGCGGCAGAAGATCGTCATCCTCGGCGGCGGCCCGAACCGCATCGGCCAGGGCATCGAGTTCGACTATTGCTGCGTCCATGCCTGCTACGCGCTGAAGGATGCGGGCTTCGAGACCATCATGGTCAATTGCAACCCGGAGACGGTCTCGACCGACTACGACACCTCCGATCGCCTCTATTTCGAGCCGCTGACCGGCGAGGACGTCATCTCCCTGATCCGCCGCGAGCAGGAGAAGGGCACGCTGCTCGGCTGCATCGTGCAGTATGGCGGGCAGACGCCGCTGAAGCTCAGCCAGGCGCTGCACAAAGCCGGCATCCCGATCCTCGGCACCAGCGCCGAGGCGATCGACATCGCCGAGGACCGCGAGCGCTTCCAGCAGCTGCTGAAGGGCCTCGGGCTGAAGCAGCCGCGGAACGGCACGGTGCGCGACCTCGGCGAGGCGGTGCAGGAGGCCGAGCGCATCGGCTATCCGGTCGTCGTCCGCCCCTCCTACGTGCTCGGCGGCCGGGCGATGGAGATCGCCTACAACCGCGAGCAGCTGCTGCGCTTCGGCCAGGAGGCGGTGAAGGTCTCGGGCGAGAACCCGATCCTGATCGACCAGTACCTGCAGGACGCGATCGAGGTGGATGTCGACTGCATCGCCGATGCCGACGGCAAGGTCTTCGTCGCCGGCGTCATGGAGCATATCGAGGAGGCCGGCATCCATTCCGGCGACAGCGCCTGCTCCCTGCCGCCCTATTCGCTGCCGCCGGCGGTGGTGACCGAGCTGCGCGCCGAGACCGAGGCGATGGCCCGGGCGCTCAAGGTCGTCGGGCTGATGAACGTGCAGTATGCGGTGAAGGACGGCGAGATCTACGTGCTCGAGGTCAATCCCCGCGCCTCGCGCACCGCGCCCTTCGTCGCCAAGGCGACGGGCGTGCCGGTGGCCAAGATCGGCGCCCAGGTGATGGCCGGGGCGAAGCTCGCCGAATTCGGCCTCGACGGCGAGGCGGTCTACCGCCATGTCGCGGTGAAGGAGGCGGTCTTCCCCTTCAACCGCTTCCCGAACGTGGACGTCATCCTCGGGCCGGAGATGAAGTCGACCGGTGAGGTGATGGGCCTCGACACCTCCTTCGAGCGGGCCTTCGCCAAGTCGCAGCTCGGCGCCGGGGTGAAGCTGCCGCTCGCCGGCACCGCCTTCATCTCGGTCAAGGAGGGCGACAAGCCGGCCGCCGTGGTGCTGGCCCGGCGGCTGATCGACATGGGCTTCGGCATCGTCGCCACCCGCGGCACCGCCGCCCGCATCCGTGAGGCGGGGCTCGCCTGCCAGACGGTGAACAAGGTGCTCGAGGGCCGGCCGCATTGCGTGGACGCCATCAAGTCCGGTGATATCCAGCTCGTCATCAACACGACCGGCGGCGGCCAGTCGGTGGCGGACAGCTTTGACATCCGCCGCTCCGCCCTCACCCAGGGGGTGCCGCACTACACGACGGCGGCCGGCGCCCGGGCGGCGGTGCATGCGATTGCCGCCCTCCGGGCCGGAACCCTTGATGTGGCGCCGCTACAGTCCTATTTTACCCGTTCATTTTGAGCGGACGGCGCGGAACCCGGCGCGGCCCGACGGACGGCAATTGCGGTGCGCATCGGCTCGGATGCGGCATCGTCGGCGGCCCTCCGGGTGCCAGGGAACTTCGCTTCGGCCGCTCTGTTTCCCGCCGTCGCCAGCCCCGCCGCGCCTGCCATCCGGCGGGCGGGGGGTGGCAGCCGCCGGTCGCGTTCCCGCGGGCGAAGCCACCGAACTCGCCCGCCACCGCTCGTAAGGAAGGGCTTGCCGTGCAGAAGTTCCCCATGACCGCGGAAGGTCTGGCGAAGTTGGAGGAGGAACTGAAGCAGCTGAAGGTCGAGGAGCGCCCGGCCGTCATCCGCGCCATCTCCGAGGCGCGGGCGCATGGCGACCTGTCCGAGAATGCCGAGTACCACGCGGCCCGCGAGAAGCAGTCCTTCATCGAGGGCCGCATCGCCGAGCTCGAGACCATCATCCCGGCCGCCGAGGTGATCGACGTCTCCAAGCTTTCCGGCGACCAGGTGAAATTCGGCGCCCGCGTCACCGTCGTCGACGAGGAGACGGAGGAGGAGAAAACCTACCGCATCGTCGGCCAGTACGAGGCGGACATGAAGCTGGGCTCGATCTCCATCTCCTCGCCGCTGGCCAAGGCGCTGATCGGCAAGAAGGTCGGCGACAATGTCGAGGTGCCGGCGCCGGGCGGCGCCCGCGCTTATGAGATCACGGCGGTCGCCTTCCGCTGAGCCGGCCGGGTCCGGCGGCCTCGGGGCGCCCCGCCGCCCGGGTGGTTCGATGACTGGATGGAACGTGTTGCCGCTTCGCGGCGAACTGCGTCGCTCCCGCCCGGGGATCGGCGTATAGGGCGCTGCCCGCCATCGGCCCCTGCCCGTCCCGGCCGGTGGCGGATCGAGAGACTTGCCGCGAAGGACCCCGCCCTTGCCCCTGCGCGCCCTGGCCCTGGATGGCGACGCCGTGCCGCTGCCCGTCGCTCCCGCCCCCGTCACCCTGGCCGACATCCGGGCGGCCGCCCGGCGGATCGCGGGCGCCGTCCTCCGCACCCCGACCCTGCCCTCGCACGCCGTCTCCCGGGCGGTCGGCGCGCAGGTCTTCCTCAAGCTCGACAACCTGCAGGCCACCGGCGCCTTCAAGGAGCGCGGCGCGGCGAACCGCATCGCGCTGCTGACGGTGCGGGAGCGGGCGGCGGGCGTCGTCGCCATGTCGGCGGGCAACCATGCCCAGGCCGTCGCCCGGCATGCGGCGCTCGCCGGCATCGCCGCGACGATCGTCATGCCGCAATTCACCCCGGCCACCAAGGTGGTCCGCACCGAGGGCTGGGGCGCCCGGGTGGTGCTGCATGGCGAAACCCTGGCCGAGGCGGCGGCGCATGCGCATGAGCTGGCGCTGCGGGACGGCCTCACCTTCATCCATCCCTATGACGATCCGGGCGTGATCGCCGGCCAGGGCACCATGGTGCTCGAGATGCTCGAGGATGCGCCGGCGCTCGATGCGCTGGTCTTCCCGGTCGGCGGCGGCGGCCTGCTGGCCGGCTGCGCCGCGGCGGCGCGGGAGCTGCGGCCGGGGCTGCCGGTCTATGGCGTCGAGGTGGCGGGCTACCCGGCCATGGCGCAGCGCCTCGCCGGCGGCCCGGTCGCGGTCGGCGGGCCGACCATCGCCGAGGGCATCGCCGTCCGCGATGTCGGCGAGGCGCCGCTCGCCCTGCTGCGGCAGATGGGCACCGAGGTGCTGGTGGTGCCGGAGCGCGCCGTGGAGCAGGCGATCGCCCTGCTCGCCGAGGGCGCCAAGCTGGTGGCCGAGGGCGCCGGCGCCGCCGGGCTCGCCGCCATCCTCGCCTTCCCCGAGCGCTTCGCCGGCAAGGCGGTGGGCACCGTGATCACCGGCGGCAACATCGATGCCCGCATCCTGGCCAATGTCCTGCTGCGCAACCTGCTGCGCGACGGCCGGATCCTGCGGCTGCACCTCGACATCCCCGACCGGCCGGGCGTGCTGGCCGATATCGCCGCCCGGGTCGCCGCCGCCGGCGGCAACGTCATCGAGGTGAGCCACCAGCGCCTCTTCGCGGCGCCGAGCGTGCAGAGCGCCGAGCTCGAACTGATGGTCGAGGTCCGGGACACGGCGCAGGGCAATGCCATCGTCGCGGCGCTGGAGGCCGGGCGCTACGTGGTCCGGCGGGGCTGCAGCGCGCCGGTCCAGGGCTAGAGCAGCCTCAGGCGATCACGCCCCGGCCGGGTCAGCGGGCGATCGGCACCCCGGCCTCGTCCTTCGAGGTGCGGATGGTCTGCAGGGTCTGCACCCGCGCCACCTCCTCGGCCGCGGTGAGCTGCGCCGTCAGCGCATTCTCATGTGCGGTGTCGCGCGCGACGAGGCGCAGCAGGAAATCGCCGCCGCCGCGGATCATGTGGCACTCGCGCACCTCGGGCCAGCGGCGCATGCGCGACTCGAAGGCGGTGAGCACCGTCTCCTTCTGGCTCTCCAGCCCGACCAGGGCGAAGAAGGTGATCTCGTAGCCGAGCGCGACGGGGTCGAGATCGGCATGGTAGCCGCGGATGATCCGCTCCTCCTCCAGCCGCCGCACCCGGCGCAGGCAGGGCGGCGCCGAGAGCCCGACCCGCCGGGCGAGCTCCACATTGGTCATCCGGCCATCGGCCTGCAATTCGGCGAGGATCTGACGATCGACATCGTCGAGGGAGGGATCTGGGACTGCACTCATGCTTTCAGGATTCGTTGCCGTGATCTGGCTTCGGGCGCAATATCATTGCTCACTGCATCGGCCGCAAGGCTTGCGCTTGTGGCCGCCCCGCCGATGCCAAATTATGGTCGTTTCGCGCCGACCGTCGGGAATCGCACCTTGCCCAAGACCTATCGCACCCGCCTCCTCATCCTCGGTGCCGGGCCCGCCGGCTACACCGCCGCGATCTATGCCGCCCGCGCCGGGCTGAAGCCGATCCTCGTCGCCGGACTGCAACCCGGCGGGCAGCTCACCATCACCACGGATGTCGAGAATTATCCGGGCTTCGCCGAGCCGATCCAGGGTCCCTGGCTGATGGAGCAGTTCAAGGCCCAGGCCGAGCATTGCGGGACGGAGATCGTGCAGGACGTGATCACCCGCATCGACCTCGCCGACCGCCCCGTCCGCGCCGAGGGCGATTCGGGCGATGCCTATCTGGCGCAGAGCCTGATCATCGCCACCGGCGCGCAGGCCCGCTGGCTCGGCGTGCCGGGCGAGAAGGAGCTCGGCGGCTTCGGCGTCTCCGCCTGCGCCACCTGCGACGGCTTCTTCTTCCGCGGCAGGGACGTCGCCGTGATCGGCGGCGGCAACACCGCGATGGAGGAGGCGCTCTACCTCGCCAACCTGGCGAAGTCCGTCACCCTCATCCACCGGCGCGACGCCTTCCGCGGCGAGCGCATCCTGCAGGAGCGGGTGCGGGCCAAGCCGAACATCACGGTGGTCTGGGACACGGTGGTGGAGGCGATGCTGGCGGGCGAGGGCCGCTTCCCGGCGCTGCGCGCGCTCCGCACCCGCAACCTGAGGAGCGGGGCGGTCGAGGACCGGGCCTTCGACGGCGTCTTCGTCGCCATCGGCCACGACCCGGCGACGGCCCTCTTCCGCGGCCAGATCGGGATGGATGCCGAGGGGTATATCCTCACCGAGCCGGGCAGCACCCGCACCTCCCTCCCCGGCATCTTCGCCGCCGGCGACGTGCAGGACCGGATCTACCGCCAGGCCGTCACCGCCGCCGGCACCGGCTGCATGGCGGCGCTGGAGGCGGAGAAGTGGCTGGCGCACCTGCCGGACTCGGTGCCCGCCCTGGAAGCCTGGACCTGACACGCCGATGCCGCTCGATTGGGACAAGCTGCGTGTCTTCCACGCGGTCGCCGAAGCCGGCTCCTTCACCCATGCGGGGGAGACGCTGAACCTCAGCCAATCCGCCGTCTCCCGCCAGATCCAGGCGCTGGAGGAGGCGCTGCAGGTGCCGCTCTTCCACCGGCATGCCCGCGGCCTGATCCTGACCGAGCCGGGAGAGACGCTGAACCGGACGGTGCGGGAGGTCTTCGCCAAGCTGGCGATGACCGAGGCGCTGCTGACCGAGAGCCGCGAGCGGCCCGCCGGGCGGCTGAAGGTGACCAGCACCACCGGCTTCGGCAGCACTTGGCTGGCGCCGCGGCTGGCGCGCTTCCTGCAGCTCTATCCCGAGGTCAGCGTCACCCTGCTGATGGATGACAGCGACCTCGACCTGGCGATGCGCGAGGCGGATGTCGCCATCCGCATGCATCCGCCCCGCCAGCCGGACCTGATCCAGCGGCACCTGGCGAGCTTCGGCTGGCGGGTCTGCGGCGCCCCCTCCTACCTGAAGCAGGCCGGCATGCCGCAGCGGGCCGAGGATCTCGATGCCCACCGCCTCGTCGTCTGGGGCGACCACCGGCCGCCGATCGACGAGGTGAACTGGCTGAGCGAGGCCGGCCGCCGCCCCGGCGCGCCGCGGCGCGCCGCCGTCGAGGTGAACAGCCTCACCGGGATGCTGCGGGCGGTGCAGAGCGGCCTCGGCCTCGCTGCCCTGCCGGACTACATGGGCAGCGAGTTGGACGGGCTGCTGCAGGTGCTGCCCGAGCTGAAGGCGCCGCGGTTGGATGCCTATTTCGTCTACCCCGAGGAGATGCGCCACTCCAAGCGCGTCTCTGTCTTCCGCGATTTTCTCATCTCGGAATTGGCCACGCACGGTTGATATGCCATTTTCGCATGGGTGGTGGCAGCATTGACCGGACCTGCATGGCAACGAGCGCGCTAGGCTCCCGGATGTCCGACCTACCCGGTCGGGCAGGGTAACTCGGGGCCTGCCCCGAACCCCTTCGTCTCCCAGACGTGAAGCCTCCCTGTTGACTTCGGGCGCCTTCCCCCAAGGGTTGGCGCCCGCCTTTTTTTGCGCCCCGTCTTCACGCCCGCCGCCATTCGTCGCGCTGCCGTGATCGATGGCTTGACGTATCGCAAGGCAGGCCGCTCGCGCGCCCGGGATCCTGGTCCATCCAGGGAGGGTCCCCGCCATGCGCCTGCAGCGACTCCGCGACTTCATCCGCCAGCACGTCGTCGCGCCCGTCCCGGACGCCATGAACATGTGCCTGAGCTGCAGCCAGGTGGACTGCTCGGCCGAGGAATACGCCGCCTGCGGCCCGCGCAAGGCGCGGGCCGAGCGCCTGCGCCAGGCGCGGGAGGCGGCGGCTCAGGCGCCGAGCACCGCCTCCGCCTCCGCCACCACGTCGCGCAGCGCCCCCGGCACGAAGGGCGAGGCGAGCCCGGCCGAGGCGACGAGCGTGGTGAAGGGCGCCGAGCCGCCGCGGCCGCAGAGCGCGATGTAGTCGGCGAGCGCCCCCCGGGGATCGCGCCGCGCCCGCGTCCAGAATTGCAGGGCGCAGCACAGGGCCAGGGTGTAGTCGATGTAGTAGAAGGGCGAGCGGTAGATATGCGGCTTCGCCTGCCAGCGCCCGCCCTTCGCGGGATGGGCGAGGTCGCCGTAATCCGTCCAGGGCATGTAGCGGCGCTCCAGCCGCTGCCAGATCGCATGCCGCTCCGCCGGCGTCGCCTCGGGATGCGCATAGACCTCGTGCTGGAAGTGGTCGACGCAGACGCCATAAGGCAGGAAGGCGAGCGAGACCTCGAGATGCATGCGGCGGAACCGCTCGGCCTCCGCCTCGCCGACCAGCAGGCCGATCTCGGGATGCGTCAGGAACTCCAGTGACATGGAATGGATCTCGGCCGCCTCCATGGTCGGCCGGAGATAGTCGATCCCCGGCAGGCCGCGGCTTTCCCAGTTCTGGAAGGCGTGCCCCATCTCATGCGTGAAGACGCCGATATCGTGATGGGTGCCGTTGAAATTGGCGAAGATGAAGGGCGCCCCGACGCTCGGGAAGCTGGTGCAGAAGCCGCCGCCCGCCTTGCCCGGACGGTTGCGCAGATCGGTGAAGCCGCCGGCATGGAGCTGCCGCCAGAAATCGCCGAGCCGCGGATCCATGCGGTCGAACATGCTCTGCGCCCGGGCGCAGAGCATGTCGTGGTCGCCGACCGGGCCGGGATTGCCGCGCGGATCGACCAGCGCCTCGTCCCAGAAGCGCAGCCGGTCCCAGCCCTGCCCCTGGCGGCGGCGCTCCAGCAGCCGGGCGACCAGCGGCACGACATGCGCGGCGACCTCGTCGCGGTAGCGGGCGACATCGGCGGCGTCGTAATCGGTGCGGCGCATGCGCCGGTAGCCGAGCGGGATGTAATTCTCGTAGCCGAGCTTCCGCGCCATGCCGTGCCGCAGGCGGACGAGGTCGTCGTAGAAGCCGTCGAGCGCCTCGCCCTGCGCCGCAAAGAAGCCCCAGCGGAGCGCCTCCGCCTGGTGCCGCGTGGCGCGGTCGGGCGCCTCGGCATAGGGGGCGAGGCCGGAGAGGTTCACCTCCGTGCCGCCGATCGGAAGCCTGGCGCTGGCCAGCAGCTCGGTATAGCGGGCGCCGAGGCGGGACTCCTCCTCGAGGTCGTCGGCGATCGCGGGCTCGAAGGTGGTGACGTCCATCTCCCAAAGCCGGAGCGCGAAGCCGCCCGCCGCCGCCTCCAGCGCCGCGCGGTCCGGCCAGGCGAGCAGGCGCCGCTTCAGCGCCGTGTCATGCGCCTCCGCGACCGGGGCCAGGGCATCGGCATATTCGCGCGCCGCCTTCGCCGCCGCATCCGTCGTGTCCTGGGCGAAGCGCAGATGCGCCAGCGAGGACCAGCTCTCGTGGTCGCGGCGAAGCCGGTCCCAGGCGGCGAGCGCCGGGACGAGCGCGCCGGAATCGAGATGCGCGGCGATGCCGGCATGCGCCTCCGCCAGGCTTTCGCGCGTCGGGCGTGGGAAGGACAGCCCGGAGAATTTCGGGATCGCGTTCATGCCGCCGCCATTGCCTCCACCGTCCAGGGATCGGACGTAGCACGGCGCGGTCCGTCCTGCCGAGGCGCCGCATCCCGCGTGTCGACGATGGCACTTTGGGGGGTGGACAAAGCGTCAGCGAACGCTAAAACCCCCCTCCCGGACGCGGCCCTGGCCGACGCCCGCGGGCGCATAGCTCAGTTGGTAGAGCAGCTGACTCTTAATCAGCGGGTCCAAGGTTCGAGTCCTTGTGCGCCCACCACCCTTTCCCCGATCCGACGCCTGGCCGCCCGGATCGACCAATCCCCCGACCGCGTCATCCCGGCCGCTCCCGCTCGAACCCGCGGCGCCGCGCGACGTTCTGTCCACGGATCGGAGACAGCCACATCCGATCCCTGCGATCACTGATCCCCTCAGGGTGCCCGATCCGTTCGGGCACCCTTTTTCTTGCGGGCCAGGCCGCTACTCGGCGCGGATGCCCTCCTCGCGGATGAAGGCGCCAAGACGCCGGCGCTCGGCGGCGAGGAAGCCGGCGAAGGCCTCCGGCCCCTCCCCGACCGGCTCGGCACCGAGCAGGGTCAGGCGCTGCCGCACCTCCTCCTGCCGCAGCGCCGTCGCCGCCGCCGCCGCCATGGTCCCGATCATGCCGCCCGGCGTCCCGGCCGGGGCGAGCAGCCCGTGCCAGTCGGCGATGGCGAAGCCCGGGAAGCCCTGCTCGGCCACCGGCACCGTTTCGGGGAAGGCCGGCGTCCGCCGCGCCGTGGAGATCCCGAGCACGCGCAGCTGGCCGTCGCGGATCAGCGGCGCCGGCGTCGGGATGGTCGAGAAGGTGAAGAGCGTTTCGCCCGTCAGCACCGACTGGATCTGCTGCGCCCCGCCGCGATAGGGCACATGCGTCGCCGCCAGCCCGGCCCGCTTGAGCAGCAGGGCCGAGGCGAGATGCGAGCCGGTGCCGATGCCGCTGCTGCCATAGCTCTCCAGCCCGGGACGGGCCTTGAGATGCGCCAGCAGCGCCTCGAGGCTCCGGATGGGCGCCTCGCTGCGGACCAGCAGCAGCGCCGGCAGGAGGGTGAGCTGCGTCACCGGTGCGAAGGCGGTGGCGTAGTCGAAGCCGAGGCCGGTCATCAGGGCCTGGTTCACCGCTTGGCCGGAGGCGTCGATCAACCAGGTGTAGCCATCCGGCGCGGCCTGGACGACGACGCCGGAGCCGACCGCGCCGGTCGCGCCGCCGCGGTTCTCGATGACGATCGGCTGGCGCAGCAGCGGCTGCATCGGCGCGGTGACGAGCCGCGCCGCCGTATCGGTGCTGCCGC
Source organism: Roseicella frigidaeris (assembly GCF_003258945.1). GTDB lineage: Bacteria > Pseudomonadota > Alphaproteobacteria > Acetobacterales > Acetobacteraceae > Paracraurococcus > Paracraurococcus frigidaeris. The sequence goes on from NZ_QLIX01000009.1 coordinate 98,687, forward strand.
CCGGCGGCCAGGCGACGACGACGCGGAGCGGACGGCTCGGCCAGACCTCCTGGGCCCGGGCCCGGCTGGGCAAGACGAGGGCGGGCAAGGCCAGGGCGGGCAGGGCGAGGGCCGGAAGAACGAGGGCCGGCAGGGCCCGGCGACGCGGCATCCTCATGGCGTATCCTCCGATCGTTCCCGCCCTCATGCCGCGAAACACCGGCGGTCGGAAGCCGGAACCGGCCGGCCCGCCCTCAGGCGGAGGCGCCGAGCACCCGCGCCGCCTCGGCCACGCAGCGGGTGAAGGCGGTCAGGTCGTGCCAGCGCCGGTCGGGCGGAACCGCCTCGACCTCGAAGCGGCCGCCGGAGGCGACGATGCCGCCCTCGAGCATCAGGTTGTCGTGGCGGTCGAACTCCTCCACCGCCATGCCCTCGGCATCCTCCCAGGCGCCGTCCGCCCGGCGCCGCGCCGCCGGGCCGAGCGCCGCCAGGCTCCGCGCCCCGAAGCGCCGCGCCACATGCGTGTAGCCGAAGACCGGCCGGCCGAGGGCGCGCATGAAGCCGAGCTCGTAGACCGTGCCGACATCGGCCGAGGGGCCGCGGAAGGGCGTGAGGTTGGCGATCAGCGCGTCGCAGCTGCGGATATGCGCCTCGTTCGCCTGGGAGATGCGCAGCCAGTCCGGCCAGGCCGCATCGGGCGCCTGCGGCGGCGGGTCGAGCGGGAAGACGCCGGTCAGGCCATGCGCGGCGCAGAGGCCGCGCTTCGCGGCCGCCAGGGCCTCGACATCGGCCAGGAAAACCTCCGGCCCCGCCAGATAGATTCGCATCGAGCCATGCTGCCTGCGAAGCGGCGTTGGCGGAATCGGGAGGATGCGCCGCGGCCATCACGGCATCGCCATGCCGCTCCGGGCCGCTGGCGCCGGTCGTTCCCAGCGGGGCGCCACCTGCTCTATAGGCGGTCGCCGGAGAGGGGACGGCATGGCGCAGGACAGACAGGGGTTGCTGCCGGGGCTGCATGGGCTCCGCGCCATGGCCGCCATGATGGTCCTGCTGTTTCACCTGCACGCGATCCCGCATCTCGCGGTGCCGGCCGCCCTGCCCTGGATCGCCAGCCATTTCGGCTTGGGCGTGCATCTCTTCTTCGCGCTCTCGGCCTTCTCGCTCGCCTGGGCCAACCCGCAGGCGGCGCGGCAGCCGGGGCCCTATCTCGTCAAGCGGGTCTTCCGGATCGCGCCGCTCTACTGGCTGATGACGCTGCTGATCCTCGGGATCGGCGCCTGGCCGGGCCTAGCGCGGGTGGCGGCCGAGTTCGCCTTCGTCTTCAACTTCGTCCCGGGCTGGCAGGGCGGGCTGGTGCCGGCGGGCTGGACGGTCGGGGTGGAGATGCCCTTCTACCTGCTCCTGCCGCTGCTGCTGCGCCTGCGCAGCGTCGCCGGGATGGCCGGCGCCACCCTGCTGGCCACGCTGATCTCCTGGGCGGCGCGCCTCTGGCTGGAAGCCGCGATGCCGGGCAGCGACTATCCGCAGACCGCGCTCGTCACCAACCTCTTCGCCTTCGTCCTCGCCCTGCTCGCCTTCCGCCTCTTCGAGCGCGTCCGCGGCTCGGCCCGGGAGGGGATGGCCGCGGGGCTGGCCGCCGGGCTGGCCCTCGGCCTCGGGGCCTATCTGCTCTCGCCGCTCGCCGCGCCCCTGGCAGGGCCCGGCAATCCGGACCTGCTGCTCTTCGGCGTGGTCTTCGCGGCGCTCTGCCTGTGGCAGGCGCTGCGGCCCTCCTGGCTGCTGCGCTGCCGCGCCGCCCTCTGGCTGGGCGAGCGCAGCTACAGCATCTACCTCTTCCACTTCCTGCTGATCCTGGCCCTGCGCCCGGCCTATGCCCGGATCGTCGGGACCTTCGGCCAGGGCGGGGCGGCCTATCTCGCGGCCCTGGCCATCACCCTGCCGCCGCTGCTGGTCCTCGCCGCCCTCGGCTACCGGCTGGTGGAGCGGCCGGGCATGGCGCTCGGGCGGCGGCTGATCGCCTGGCGCGCCGCCCGCCGGCCGGCGCCCCTCGGGCCCGGCCTCCGCCCTGGACCATGATCCGCCCGCAGAGGGTCGCGGATTGGCGTCCCGGCCATTCGACCGCCTGATTCACGCTCGGCCGGCGCCGGGCCGGCCGGGCCGCGTCAGCCTTCCGGCCTCCGGCGCTGCCGGAAGGCGCCCAGCATCCGGCGCGGCTCCTCGCTCTCCCAGGAGGCCGCGAAGGCCGGGATGCCGGCGGCGATCGCCTCGCGCATCGGCAGGTCCTCCCATTGCCGGATCAGCCGCTTCTGCCGCCGCAGCGCCTGCCGCCCGGCGGCGCCGAGATGGCCGAGCCATTCCGCCAACGCCGCGTCCAGCCCCTCCGCCGGCACCACCGCCTCGACCAGCCCCCAGGCGAGCGCCTCGGCGGCGCCGATCGTCTCGGCCAGCAGCAGCAGGCGGCGGGTACGGCCCCAGCCGATCAGCCCCGGCAGCAGCGCCGCCTCCACCACCGAGGGGATGCCGACCCGCACCTCGGGCATGCCGAATTGCGCATGCTCGGCGGCGATCCGCAGGTCGCAGGCCGCGGCGAGCTCCAGCCCCGCCCCCAGCGTCCAGCCGTTGAGCCGGCCGATCACCGGCACCGGACAGTCCCGGACGGCGCGGCAGCAGCCATGCACCAGGGTGATGAAGTCGCGCGCCGCGGCGCCATCGGCGAGGCCGGCCATGACGGTGATGTCCGCGCCGCCGACGAAGGCCTTCCCGCCCGCCCCGGTCAGCACCGCGGCCTGCAGCCCGTCATCCGCCGAGAGCCGCTCCATGGCGGCGATGAAGGCCTGCATCAGCGGCGGATTCAGGGTGTTGAGCTTCGCCTCGTGCGCGATGGTCACGACGGCGACGCGGCCGGTCGCCGGCGCCTCGCGGATGTCGACGCGGATATCCCCCGGCATATGGCCCTCCCCCTTTGCACCGGCCGCTGTAGAGCAGATCGACGCCGGGGCGGGAAGCCGGCGGCCGGTCGATCCGGACGCATCACGTTCCGCCCAGCCCCGCCGGCGTGAATGGACGGCGGCACGGCGCCAGGACGAGGCTGCCGCGAGGCAGGATCGAGGCGCGGGAGGCTGGATGGGAGGCGACGCAACCGCCGCGGGGCAGCCCGCGGCCCAAGGGGTCCAGGCCCCGTCCCTGCCCGACGAGGCGGCGCTCGCGGCGCACCTCGCGCATCGCCGGCGGCGCGCCTTCGATGCAGGGCTTTCCGCTGCCTGCTACTCGCAGGGCGTCAGGCTCGGCCTGATCGGCACGGCCCTGCCGCCCTGGCTGCCGACCGCGCCGCCCTGGGCGCGGCAGGCGATGCGGGCCGGCCATGCCAGCGGCCTCGCCATCGCCGGCGAGGGCGAGGCCCGCCCCGGCCGCTAGAGCAGGTCCCGATCAGGCGGACTCGCCTGATCGGGTGAAGGTGCTCTGAATACAGGAACCTAGGGCGCTTCCCGTGAACGCCGGTTCGCGGGAAGCGCCCCAGGCCATGATCCGTTCAGTCGGGTTCGCGGACCATGGTCCAGTCGGAACCGTCGCCCGTTGCCCTGCCGCGGCTTCGCCGCGGCAGGCTGTGACGCCCCCCTGGGCAGGAGGGGACTCCCTGGGGTCCCCGCAACGCCGCGACGCGGTTTCGGGGGGAGTCCTAAATCGGGTTCATCGGCTGCAGCGCCTCACCCTCGTCGGGCAGGTCCGGCAGCGTGTCCTCGGGCTCGTCGCGCCAGCCGGAGCGCCGCCCCATCGCCTTGCGCGCCAGCATCGCGCCGCCGACGATACCGGCGCCGACGCCGATGCCGGCCAGGAAGGGCCCGATGCCGGCGAGCACCGCCATGCCGCCCATGGCCGTGCCGGCCACGGTCATCGGTCCTGGGAGACCAAGGGGATTGCAACGCGGCAGGAACATGGGACGGCCTTCTCCTGATCGATCGGATGCATAGTGGCGTGCCGGACCGGCACCGCAACCCGTGCTCAGCCCGGGACCTTCTGCGGTTCGCGGTATGTGAACTCGAACCCCGCCTCGACCGCGGCCTCCACCGCGAGGGAGAGCACGCCGTGATGCGGCGAGAGGGCGCAGGCGGGGTCGGTCGCCGCGGCATCGCCGGCGAGCGCGAAGGCCTGGCAGCGGCAGCCGCCCCAGTCGATCTCGGCCCGCTCGCAGCCGCGGCAGGGCGCCGGCATCCAGCCCGTGCCGCGGAAGCGGTTGAAGGCCTCCGATGCCTCCCACGCCCATCGCAGCGAGACCTGCCGCACATTCGGGAAGTCGAAGCCCGGCAGGCTCTCCGCGGCATGGCAGGGCAGCACCCGCCCGGCCGGCGAGACGGCGAGGAATTGCCGCCCCCAGCCGCCCATGCAGGATTTCGGCCGCTTGGCGTAGTAGTCCGGCACGACGTAGTCGATGACCAGCCGCCCCTTCAACGCGCGCCGCGCCGCCTCCACCGTCGCCGTCGCCGCCTCGAGCTGCGCCCGGGTCGGCAGCAGCGCGTCGCGGTTGGCGAGCGCCCAGCCGTAATACTGCACATGCGCCACCTCCAGCCGGCCGGCGCCGAGCTCGAGCGCCAGCGCGACGAGCTGCGGCAGGCGATCGAGGTTCTGCCGGTGCACCACGGCGTTCAGCGTCAGCGGCAGGCCGGAGGCCTGCACCAGCCGGGCGAATTCCAGCTTCTTCGCATGGCCGCCGCGATAGCCGCCGATGCGGTCGGCCGAGGCGGGCTCGGCATCCTGCACCGAGAGCTGCACGTGATCGAGCCCGGCCTCGGCCAGCGCCTGCAGCTTGGCGCCGCCGGTCAGCACGCCCGAGGTGATGAGGTTGGTGTAGAGCCCGGCCTCGCTCGCCGCCCGCACCAGGTCGAGGATGTCGCGCCGCGCGGTCGGCTCGCCGCCCGAGAGATGCACCTGCAGGCAGCCGAGCGCCGCCGCCTCCTGGAAGACGCGGGCCCAGATGGCGGTGTCGAGCTCCTCGCCCGGCCGGGTGAGCGCGGTCGGGTTCGAGCAATAGGGGCAGCGCAGCGGGCAGCGATGCGTCAGCTCGGCCAGCAGCGCCAAGGGAGCGGCGGGGGAAGCGGCGGGCGGGACGGCGGGAGCGGTCATGCTGCCCCTCCATATGGGGACGCGCCCCTCATGTGGCGACCACGCCCTTCGCGGCGAGATCCTCCAGCATGGCGAGGACGTCGCCGAGGATCTCCGCCCGCGGCGCGGCGAAGCGGGTGGCGAGGTCGTCGACGATGGCATCGACGGGGCGGGCGCCATCCACCAGCCGCAGCACCTCGAGCGCGATCTCGTCGGGCACGAACATCCGCTCCGGCCCCAGCACCACCCATTGGCCGCGCGCCTTGTCCTCGCGCAGCTTCATGCCGCGGCCGAGCCGCGGCACGCTGGCGCCCGAGAGGGTCATGCCCGGCCGCTCACGCCGCCGCTTCCCCGGGGCGCCAGGCGCCGGGCGGGATGTGGCCCGGCTCGACATAGGCATGGTGCAGCGCATCGAGCTGCGCCCAGAGCAGGTCGCATTTGAAGCGCAGCGCCGCCATCACCTGCTCCTGCTGCTCGCGCGTGCGGGCATGTTGCTTCACATAGGCCAGGGCGAAGGCGACGTCCTGCGGCGCCTGGGTGAGGCGCGGGGTGAAATAGGCGAGGGTCTCCTCGGAGACGAAGTCGTAGTTGCGCAGCATGCCGGAGACCCGCTGCGAGATGATGTCGGGGGAGAACATCTCGGTCAGCGAGGAGGCGACGGCCTCGAGCAGGCTGCGCTCCTTGACGAACTGCACATAGGCATCGACGGCATAGCGGGTGCCCGGCAGCAGCCCGGCGAGCGAGGTGACGTAGCCGCGCTCGAGGCCGAGCCCGTCGGTCAGCTTCAGCCAGCGCTCGACGCCGCCCGGCTTCACCCCGTCGCCGTCGTGGTCGACGATGCGGCGGCGCCATTCGCGCCGCAGCTCGGGCGTCGGCAGGCGGCCGAGCACGGCCGCGTCCTTCGCCGGGATGCTCGCCTGGTAGTAGTAGCGGTTGAGCGCCCAGGCCTGCACCTGCGGCTTGCTCAGCTTGCCGCCATGCAGCAGGTGATGGAAGGGGTGGTGGACATGGTAGCGCTCCGCCCCGATGGCGCGGAGCCGCCGCTCCAGCTCCTCTGGCGGCAGCAGATCCGTCTCGCTCACAGCGTCACCTCCATGCCGTCTTCCGCGACCTCCCAGCCCGCCGCCACGGCCGCGGCGCGCTCCGGACTGTCTGCCAGCAGGACGGGATTGGTGTTGTTGATATGGATCAGGATGCGCCGCCGCACGCCGAGCCGGGCGAAGGCGGCGATCACGCCGTCCGGCCCGTCGATGCTCATATGACCCATGCGGGCGCCGGTCTTCGGCCCGGCGCCGGCGCGCAGCATCTCGTCGTCGCGCCAGAGCGTGCCGTCGAAGAAGACGCAGTCCGCGCCCTCCAGCCGCGCCGCCAGCGCCGGCGGCAGGGCGGCGCAGCCGGGGATGAAGAACAGCGCCCGGCTGCCGGCCGCGATCCGGAGCCCGATGGTCTCGCCCGCCTCCGCCCGGCCGGGATCGGCGCCCGAGGCATCCTCGAGAAAGAGCGGCACCTTGCCCGGCACGGCGAAGGCCTCGACGGTGAGGCCGAGCGGCGCGCCGGCCGCGTCCCGCAGCGGCAGCGGCGCATCGAGCGGCAGGGCGCGGCGCGGCACGATGGCGGGGTTCACCGCCTGGAAGATCGGGTTGGCGGCCAGCACGTCGAGCGCCTGCGGCGCGCCATAGAGGGCGAAGGCGTGCCGCTCGCGCAGGGTCAGCAGCCCGGCGATGGTGTCCACCTCCGCCCCCGTCAGCACCACCGCGGCGATCGGCGAATGCCGGATCGCGCCCGGCGCGGGGCGCGGATGCAGGGCCGGGGTGGCGAGGATCTGCTGGCGGAGATCGGGCGAGGCGTTGAGCAGCACCCAGCGCTCGCCATCGGCGGAGACGGCGAGCGAGGCCTGCGAGCGGGCCGGCGCCGCGGGATCGCCGGCCAGCGCCCGGCGGCAGCCGGGCCCGGCCGAGTTCCATTGCGGGAAGCCGCCGCCGGCGGCGGCGCCGAGGACGATGGCGCGCAGCATGGCGGCCGCTCAGCCGGCCGGCGCGATGGGCGTGATGGGACGGGTCATTCTGGACGTTCTCCCTGGACCTTCCCGGCCTGGCCTGCTGGCCCGCCCGGCGCTCCGCCCCCCTCCTCCCGGGGGCGACCTCCTGCCCTCGACCGCGCCGTCCTCACCCCCGGGCCGCCGCCCAAGAAAAAGGCCCCGCACATGGGGTGCGAGGCCTGGATTGGCCATTCATCGGCAGATCCTTGCGGGCCGCCTGCCAAGCACGTCTGGCAAATCCCCCTCCGCAGGCGTACCAGGGCCCCTGGGTCGAACCCGGGGCCTGGCGGCATCCGCGGCGGCCGAGGCGTCAGGCCAGCCGGAGGCCGGCCCGGGCTTCAGCCGATTTCGGCGCAGGCGTAGCTGTTGATCTCGAGCGCGAGGGAGACCTCGGTCACGCGGGGCTTCTTCCAGGCCATGATTTCCTCCATCGAGGCGGTGATCGCCTGCCCGTATTGTGGGCAAGTGCCCAGGCCAGATCAAGTGATGTCGCGGCCAGGGAGGGCGGCGGAGGCGACGGGGCGCGCGGCCGGCCTCGCGGCACGATCGGCAACGACTTGAAATTGCGGGTCGAAAGGCAATCCTCTGCGAAGGGTTAAATGTATACCATGCGCGCCGCGCCGGGACCGCCCTGGAAGCGGTCCGGCGGCGGCGCGTGGAGGCCCCCCTGCGGCGCCCGGCGCCGGGGCCGGCCAGGCCCGGCCGGAGCGCCATCCGCCCCCCACATCATCTTTGGCAGGAGTCACCACATGAGCTACCGGGTTGCGGTCGTCGGCGCCACCGGCGCGGTGGGGCGCGAGATCCTGAAGACCCTCGCCGAGCGGGACTTCCCGGTGCGCGAGGTGATCGCCCTCGCCTCCGGCCGTTCCACCGGGCTCGAGGTCTCCTTCGGCGAGAAGGCGGTGCTGAAGGTCCAGGCGCTCGAACGCTTCGACTTCAAGGGCACGGAGATCGCGCTCTTCTCGCCCGGCGCCAGCGTCTCGGCGGTGCATGCGCCGCGCGCCGCCGCGGCCGGCTGCGTCGTCATCGACAACACCAGCCAGTTCCGCATGGAGCCGGAGGTGCCGCTGGTGGTGCCCGAGGTCAACCCGAAGGCGCTGAAGGGCTTCGCGCGGCGGAACATCATCGCCAACCCGAATTGCTCGACCATCCAGATGGTGGTCGCGCTCAAGCCGCTGCACGACATCGCCCGCATCCGCCGCGTGGTCGTCGCCACCTACCAGTCCGTCTCCGGCGCGGGGAAGGAGGCGATGGACGAGCTCTTCAACCAGACCCGCGCCGTCTACGTGAACGACCCGACGGTGCCCGAGCAGTTCAGCAAGCCCATCGCCTTCAACTGCATCCCGCAGATCGACCGCTTCATGGAGGAGGGCGAGACCAAGGAGGAGTGGAAGATGGCGGTGGAGACGCGGAAGATCCTCGACCCGGACATCGCCGTCCTCGCCACCTGCGTGCGCGTGCCGGTCTTCATCGGCCATGCCGAGGCGGTGCATGTCGAGTTCGAGGGGCCGATCGACGAGGAACAGGCGGCCGAGGCGCTGCGCGAGGCGCCGGGGGTGCAGCTCGTCGACAAGCGCGAGGATGGCGGCTACGTCACCCAGGTCGACGCCGCCGGCGAGGATGCGGTCTTCGTCAGCCGACTGCGCCGCGACCCGACGGTGCCGCACGGCCTCGCCTTCTGGTGCGTCTCCGACAACCTGCGCAAGGGCGCGGCGCTGAACGCGGTGCAGATCGCCGAGGCCCTGCATGCCGAGGGGCTGATCCGGCCGCGCCGGGGAGGCTGACCGCCCAGGCCGCCTCCGGCCCACCGGGGCGGGCGGATCGCGGTCCAGCCGCGGGCAGCGTCAGGGGGCGCGCGCGGCCCCCGCCTCGCGGATCATGCTGGCCAGCCGGTCGGGCGCGAAGGGCTTCTGCAGGAAATGCTCGCGCCGCCCGCCGGCCCATCGCGCCGGCTCCGGCGCGCTGCCGCTGATCAGGATCACCTCGACATCCGGATGCCGCGCCCGCGCCATCTCGGCGAGGTCGAAGCCGTTCAGCCCGGCGCCGAGATTGACGTCGGCGACCAGCACGTCCGGCACCTGCCCGGCGCCGAGCAGGATCAGCGCATCCTCGGCATTGGCCAGCCCGTCCACCTCGAAGCCGTCGCCGTCCAGCGTCTCGGACAGCATGTTGCGCACCAGCGCGTCGTCCTCGATCAGCAAGACCCGCATCGGTCCTCCTTCCCGGCGACCGGGCCGCGCGCGGCATCGCGCCGGCCGGCCCGTCAGCCCCTGTCGCCGGGGCAACGCATCAGGCGGCGGTTGGATCGCCCTGGCCATGGATCATTCCGCCCGGCCCCGGCCCCCGATCCCCCGCCGCGGCGGTCACAGCCCGCAGGCCGCCTCCAGGAAGACGGCGATGAGGGTGCCCTGCCGCACCCCGCGCTCGCCGGGGTCGCGCGGCCGCTCCTCGAGCTCGAGCCCCTCAGCATCGGCGTTGCGGTACCAATTGCCCTCGATCGGGTTCCAGCTCTGCTCGGCGCAGCGGTAATCGGCGAGGAAGGCGACGCTGCGGGCCTGGCCGCCGGTCTCGGGCAGGCGGATCGGCGTCGCCAGGTTCAGCACGATCCAGACCCGCCGCAGCCCCTCCTGCCAATGCGCCACCTCGGAGGCGGCGAAGGCGGCGGCGATCCCGCCGCGGCGGTCGAGCGGGATCGGCTGCCAGGCCGCGCGCGGCGCCAGGGTGAGCGCGGGCGGCGCGGGCGGCGGCGGGGCGGCGGGCGGCGGCGGCACGCATCCGGGCAGGAGCAGCAGGACGAGCAGGCCGAGGCAGGACGGGGTCAGGCCGGGTGGACGCATGCCAGGGGCTCCGGAGGCGGCGGCGCGCCCGGCCGCGACCTGCCGCCGGACTCGGCCATGCGCGGCGGCACGGCCCGACGCATCTGCACCGCCGCGCCCGCCCGCGCCACCCCCTCCCGGCGAGGCGGCCGCGCGCGGCGCCGCCCGGATCAGGGCGTCCGCAGCTCGGCCAGGCGCGGCAGGCGCGGCGCGTCGAGGGCGCGGGCATAGGCCTCGTCGAGGCCGTAGAGATCGGGGCGCAGCCGCGCCTCGCCGCCCTCGATCGTCGCCGTCGTGTAGTGCAGCCGCACCGGGATGGGGCGGCCGACCGGCATGACCGCCGTCTGCCGGCTGGCGAGCACCTGCTCGATCCGCGCCTGGTCCCAGCCGGGCGTGCCCTGCAGCGCCACCCCGAGCAGTTCCATCGGCCGCTCCAGCCGGATGCAGCCGGAGGAGAAGGCCCGCTCGGCCCGCCGGAACAGGCCCCGGTCCGGCGTGTCGTGCATGAAGATGTCCTCGCCGTTCGGGATCACGAACTTGATCCGGCCGAGGGCATTGGCCTCGCCCGCATCCTGGCGGATGAGGTAGGGGAAGCGGTCCTTCTGCACCGCGCGCCAGTCGATCGCGGCGGGGTCGAGCTCGACCCGTTGGCCATCGGCGAAGCCGTAGACGCGGAAGCCCTTCTCCATCATGGCGCGCGGGTTGGCGCGGAATTTCGGCAGCAGGTCCTCGCGCGCGTTGCGCTCCGGCACCCCCCAGGGCGGGTTGAACATCACCGAGGTGAGGCGCACCCGCATCACCGGCGTCGGCCGCGCCGGCTTGCCGACGATCACCGCCATCTCCAGCGTGACGCGGCCCGCCTCGACCACCTGCAGGCGCTGGTAGGGGATGTTGACCTCGATCCGCCGCTCGGCGCCGGGCGGCGCGGCGGCGCGGCGCATGTCGAGGGCGACGCGGAGCTGCCGGACCGCGACCTCCGCCGGGCGGTTGAGCGCGGCGAAGGTCATGCGGCCGATCCGCCCATCCGGCTCCAGCCCCTCCGCCGCCTGGAAGCGCTGCACGGCGGCGACCAGCGCCGGGTCGTAGACCAGCGGGTCCTCGGGCGGCGCCGCGGCCAGGGCCAGGGCCAGCGCCGGGTCGCCCGCGGCGAGGCGCGCCCGGAGCGCCAGCACCCGTTCCGCATCGGCCATGCCCGGCTCGAGCGCCTCGATCCCCGGCATGGGGGGCACGGGCGGCCAGCCGCCGGCGGCGACGCGGGCGCGGGCCGCGGCCAGCGCCCGCTTCAGCACCGCCGCGCCCGGCGGCAGCAGCGCCGCCCGGTCGATCACCGCGGCGGGCTCGGCCGCGGCCGCCAGCTCCGCCGCCCAGGGGCCGAGCGGCAGGGCGGCGGTGTCGCGGCGGAGATCCGGGCGGTTTGGCAGCTCCCGCACCCGGCCGTGCAGCAGGTCGGCCAGCGCCGCCACCGCCGCCTGCCGCAGCGCCGCGGCGAAGACGGCCGGCTCGGAGCGGGCGAGGCCCTCCGACGGGATGCCGTAGTCGCGCGGCTCGAGCCCGTCCTCGGCCAGGCGTTGCAGGCGTTGCGCCAGGCGCTGCAGGGCCTCGGCGCCCTGGACGCCGATGGCCGGGGCGGCCGGCCGCTCGGGCGGCGAGGCATGGGCGGCCGGCACCACGAGCGCGGCGGCGGCGAGCAGGGCGAGGGCCGGGAGGGAACGCACGGCACAGTGATACAGGGCGGCGGCCGGCATCGCCAAGCAGAAGCCGCAACGAGTCGCCCCGCGTTGACGCCGCCCCCGGCCCGCGGGAGCCTCGGCCGCCTTCCGGGAGACCCGCCATGCCTCCGCTCGATCCGCTCGCCACTCCCCACCCGACCGGGCCCGGCCGCAACAGCGACCTCGACGCCGCCCTCGCCGAGGCGCGGGAGAGCTATGCCGCGGCCCGGCCGCGGAGCGCGGCCCTCCATGCCCGGGCGCGCGAGGTGATGCCCGGCGGCAACACCCGCAGCGTGCTGTTCTACGCCCCCTTCCCCACCGCCATGCAGCGCGGCGCGGGCGCCCGGCTCTGGGACGCCGATGGCCGCGCGTATCTCGACCTGCTCGGCGAATACAGCGCCGGGCTGTTCGGCCATTCCGAGGGCCGGATCCTGGCGGCGGTGAAAGCCGCCCTCGATTCCGGGATCAATCTCGGCGCGGTCGGCGAGAGGGAGTCGGAGCTCGCCGGCCTCATCGCCGGCCGCTTCCCCTCGGTCGAGCAGGTGCGCTTCACCAACAGCGGCACCGAGGCGAATCTGATGGCGCTGGCCGCCGCCCGCGCCTTCACCGGCCGGCCGAAGACCCTGGTGATGCGCGGCGGCTACCATGGCGGCGTGCTGACCTTCGCCAGCGAGCGCAACCCGGTGAACCTGCCGATCCCGCTCGCCTTCACCGACTACAACGATCCGGAGGCGGCGACCCGCGACATCCTGGCCGAGGGGGATGGGCTCGCCGCCGTGCTGGTCGAGCCGATGCTCGGCTCCGGCGGCTGCATCCCGGCGAGCGACGCCTTCCTGCGGGCGCTGCGGGAGGCGACGCGGCGGACCGGCGCGGTGCTGGTCTTCGACGAGGTGATGACCAGCCGGCACGGCCCCGCCGGGCTGCAGGGGCTGACCGGCGTCACCCCGGACATGACGACGCTCGGCAAGTACATGGCCGGCGGGATGAGCTTCGGCGCCTTCGGCGGCCGGCGCGAGATCATGGCGGTCTTCGACGGCCACCGGCCGGGGACGCTGCCGCATGCCGGCACCTTCAACAACAATGTCTGGTCCATGGCGGCCGGCTGCGTCGCCATGGGCGAGATCTTCACCCCCGCGGTCGCCGCGGCGCATTACGCGCGCGGCGAGGCGCTGCGGGCGGCGCTGAACACCGCCTGCGCGCGCTCGGGCCGCGCCATGCAGTTCACCGGCCGCGGCTCCATGATGACGGCGCATTTCCGCGCCGGCCCGATCACCGCCCCCTATGCCGCCACGGCGGCCGAGGACGGGCTGCGGGAGCTCTTCTTCTTCGACATGCTGGCGGCCGGGATCTACCTCGCCCGGCGCGGCATGACGGCGCTCTCCCTGGCGGTGACGGAGGCGGACGGCGCCCGCTTCCTCGCCGCCGTGGAGGAGTTCCTGGCGGCGCGCGGCCCGCTGCTGGCCGCCGCCGCGCCGGGGGCGGGCCCGTCGCCCGGGTGAATTCGCCCATCCGGGCGTATCCGGGCCCGGGGCATCTGCTCTACCCTGAGGGTCGACCGAGGAGACTCCCATGTCGACGTCCATCGCCGGCCAGCACCGCCTGCCCAACCAGGCGCGCCGGGTCCTGCTGCTCACCGGCGCCTCGCGCGGGATCGGTCATGCCACGGTGAAGGTGTTCTCCGCCGCCGGCTGGCGGGTCATCACCGTCTCGCGCCAGCCCTTCCCGGAGGAATGCCCCTGGGCCATGGGGCCCGAGGACCACATCCAGTGCGACCTGGCGAGCCCGGAGGACACCGAGCGCGCCATCGACGAGATCCGGCAGCGGCTGGAGCCCGAGGGCGGCAGGCTGGACGCGCTGGTGAACAATGCCGGCATCTCGCCGAAGGGGGCGGGCGGCGCCCGGCTCGGCACCATCCAGACCGCGCTCGACGACTGGAAATGGGTGTTCCAGGTGAATTTCTTCTCCTCGATCATGCTCGCCCGCGGGCTGATCGAGGAGCTGCAGCGCACCCGCGGCGCGGTGGTGAACGTCACCAGCATCGCCGGCAGCCGGGTGCATCCCTTCGCCGGCGCCGCCTATGCCACCTCCAAGGCGGCGCTGATGGCGCTGACGCGGGAGATGGCGCATGATTTCGGCCCGCTCGGCATCCGGGTGAACGCGCTCAGCCCGGGCGAGATCGACACCTCCATCCTCTCGCCGGGGACGGAGAAGATCGTCGAGGAGCAGATCCCGATGCGCCGCCTCGGCAAGCCGGCCGAGGTGGCGAAGGCGATCTACTTCCTCTGCACCGAGGCCTCCTCCTATGTGAACGGGGCGGAGATCCACGTGAATGGCGGCCAGCACGTCTGATCCGGGCCGGCGCGGCCTGGCGGTCCTCGCCCTCGGCCTCTTCCTCGCCGGCTGCGCCACGCCGCCGCCGGCCTCCGACCCGGAGGCGCTGGCCGAGTTCCGCGCCAACAACGACCCCTTCGAGCCGGCGAACCGCACGCTCTACGCCGCCAATGAGTGGCTCGACCGCGCGGTGACGCGGCCGGTCGCGGTGGAGTACCGCCGCGCCGTGCCGCGCCCGGTGCGGAGCGGCATCCGCAACCTGCTGAACAACATCCGCAGCCCGGTGATCCTGTTCAACGACATGCTGCAGGGCGAGCCGCGCCGCGCCGGCGACACGCTGGGCCGCTTCCTCATCAACACCACGGTCGGCGTCGCCGGCCTCTTCGACGTCGCCGACAGCTGGTTCGGCGTGCCGCGCCATACGGAGGATTTCGGCCAGACCCTGGCGGTCTGGGGCCTCGGCGAGGGCCCCTACCTCTTCCTCCCCCTCTTCGGGCCGACCAATCCGCGCGACCTCGGCGGCTCCGCCGTCGACGGCTCGGCCAACCTGATCACCTGGTTCGGCCAGGGCGCGGTGGTGGACGCGCTGCGCACGACGCGCGGCGCGATGAGCCTGGTCGATACCCGCGAGGCGCTGATCGACCCGGTGGACGAGCTGCGCCGCACCTCGCTCGACCCCTATGTCACCTATCGCAGCGCCTACCGGCAGCGGCGGCAGGCGGATATCGAGAACCGGCTCGGCCCGGCGGTGACCAGCAGCACCGGCGCCTTCCTGCCGACGCCGGCGCCGAAGGAACCGCCCGGCGCCACGCCGCCCTGAAGATCCCCGTCGGACCCGTCGCGGCCCGTCGTCCTGCCGCGGCTTCGCCGCGGCAGGCTGTGACGATCCCTGGGCAGAAGGGGACTCATGGGGCCCCACGAAGCCGCGAAGCGGTTTCGTGGGGAATATCCTACCGTCCGCCGCCCACCGGCAGCAGCGCGCCGCTGACATAGCTCGCCGCGTCGGAGAGCAGCCAGAGCACCGCCTCCGCCACCTCCTCGGCGCTGCCGCCGCGCCCGAGCGGCACGCCGGAGGCCATGCGTTCCACCCGGTCCGGCATGCCGGCATTGGCGTGCAGCTCGGTGTCGATCAGCCCGGGATTGACCGCGTTCACCCGGATGTTCCGCGGCCCGACCTCCCTGGCGAGGCCGATGGTGAGCGTGTCCACCGCGCCCTTGGTGGCGGCGTAGTGGATCCACTCGCCGGCGCCGCCGAGCGTCGAGGCGCGCGAGGAGACGTTCACGATCGACCCGCCCGGCGGCAGATGCGCCAGCGCCGCGCGGCAGCAGGCGGCGAGGCCGAGCACATTGGTGCGGAACACGCGCTCCCAGACAGCGTCCGTGCTCTCGCTGAGCAGCGCCTTCGGCCCGGTGATGCCGGCATTGTTCACCAGTGCGTCGAGCCGGCCGAAGCGGCCGAGCACCGCCGCGAAGCTGGCCGCGACCGCCTGCGGATCGCCGACATCGGCCTGCATCGCCAGCGCCGCCGCCCCGGCCGCCCGCACCGCCGCCTCGGTCTCCGCCGCCCGCGCCGCGTTGCCGGCATGGGTGAAGGCGACGTCGTAGCCCCGCGCCGCCGCCAGCCGCACCACCGCGGCGCCGATGCCGCGCCCGCCGCCGGTCACCAGCAGCACCTTCCGCGACGCTCCCTCCTGGTCTGGCATGCCCCTCCCCTTCCCGCGGTTTTGCGGGCAGCATAGGCCGGACACGAGACCCGAGGGAGGGGATGGGCAGGCCATGCCGATGATCGGAGGCGGGGCATCCGCCGGGCTGCGCCGGCGCGCCCTGCTCGCCGCCGCGCCGGGCCTTGTCGCACCGGGCCTTGTCACGTCGGGCCTGGCCGCATCGGGCGGCGCGGCGGCGCAGGGCCGCATCATCCGCCTCGTGCTCGGCTTCCCGCCCGGCCGCTCGGCGGATTTCCTCGGCCGCGCCATGGCCGAGCCCCTCGGCCAGGCCCTCGGCGCCACCCTCCTCATCGACAACCGGCCCGGCGCCGGCTCCAACCTCGCCACCGAGCATGTCGCCCATGCCGCGCCGGATGGCGCGACGCTGCTGCTCGGCGGCAATTTCAGCCATGCGGTCAACCTGGTGCTGTATCGCCGCGTCGCCTTCGACCCGATCGCCGACTTCACCGCCATCGGCCGGGTCTGCGACCTGCCGACCGTCATCGCGGTGAGCGCGGCGAGCGGCATCACGAGCCTCGCCGACCTCCTCGCCCGCATGCGCGCCCAGCCGGGGCGCTGGAATTACGGCACCCCCGGCATCGGCACGCCGAGCCACCTGGCCGGGGCGCGGCTCGCCCGGGTGACGGGGCTCGACTGGACGCATGTGCCCTTCCGCGGCGGCGCCCCCTCGCTCACCGCCCTGCTCGCCGGCGATATCGAGGTGATCATCGCCACGCCGCCGGTGATCCTGCCGCATGTGCGGGCCGGCAAGGCGGTGGCGCTCTGCCTCACCACGGCCGCGCCCTCGGCGGCGATCCCCGGCGTGCCCGGCGCGGCGGAGGCCGGTCTGCCCGGGCTCGACATCGCCGGCTGGTACGGGGTCTGGGCGCCGGCGCGCCTGCCCGCGGCGCAGCGCGACGGCGTCTTCGCGGCGCTCGGCGCGGCGCTCGCCGACCCCGCGGTGCAGGCGCGCCTCGCCGGCGAGGGGCTGCGCGCCTGGCCGAGCGAGAGCCCGGCCGCCTTCGACGCCTTCATCCGCCAGCAAATGCCCTTCTGGGCCGAGGTCGTGCGCGACGCAGGAGCGACAGCCGAATGAGCAACAAGGTCCATCGCTGGCCGGCGCAGCAGCGCGTGCGCACCGGCCCCATCGCCGAGGCGCTGCCGCCGGAGCTGGCCGATTGCGCCCGGGTGCTGCTGGTCACCACCCGATCGCTCGCCGGCAGCCGCATCGCCGCCGCGGCGCGGGCCGCGATCGGCGAGCGGCTGGCGGGCGAGTTCGCCGCCATGCGCGCCCATTCCCCGGTGGAGGACGTGCTGGCGCTGGCCGCGATGCTGCGCGAGAGCGGCGCCGAGCGGGTGGTGGCGCTCGGCGGCGGCAGCGTCATCGACGGCAGCAAGGTGGCCTGCCGCGCCCTCTGGGCCGGCGTCGCCGACCGGGCGGGGCTGCTCGGCCTCGCCGTCTCGCGCGGCGCCGAGGCGGAGGGCTGGGATGCCAGCGAGCCGAGCCCGCGCATCGTGGCGGTGCCGACCACGCTCTCGGCCGCCGAATTCGCCCCGCATGCCGGCTACACCGATCTCGAGGCCGGGCGGAAGCTGCGGGCGGTGCAGGCGAGCCAGGTGCCGCGGGCGGTGATCCTCGATCCGGTGGCGACGCTGGAGACGCCGGCCGAGCTGCTGCTCTCCTCCGGCATCCGCGCCGTCGACCATGCGGTGGAGCGGCTCTGCGCCCGCCTCCGCGCGCCCTTCTCGGATGCCGTCTCGCGCCAGGCGCTGGCCATGCTGGCCGAGGCGCTGCCGGCGATCCGCCGCGAGCCGGGGGACCTGGCGGCGCGGGCGGCGGCGCAGCAGGCGATGTGGCTCTCGGTGATGGGCGGCTGGGCGGGCGTGCCGACCGGGGCCAGCCATGGCATCGGCTACATCCTCGGCGGCGCCCGCGGCGTGCCGCACGGCATCACCTCCTGCCTCGGCCTGCCGGCGGTGATGCAGTGGAACGAGCCGGTGAATGCCGAGCAGCAGCGGGAGGTGGCCGCGATCCTCGGCGGCGGCAGCGGGCATGAGGCGTTGCGGCGCTTCATCCGCGGCCTCGGCCTGCCGACCACCCTCGCCGAGATGGGCATCGCCGAGAGCGAGATCGAGGGCCTTGCCGCCCGCTGGGATGGCGGCCCGCCCATCGCCACCAATCCGCGGCCGGTGCAGGGCACGGAGGATGTGGCGGCGATCCTGCGCCTGATGCGGTAGCGGCGGCGGCCGGCGCGGCATGCCCCTTGCGCGCCGGCCGCAAGCGGCGCGAGCATTGCGGGCAACCGGGGCCAGACCCCGGCAGAGGAGGACGGACCCAATGGAATTCGGCTATTTCTCCATGCCCTCCCACCCGCCGGAGCGGGGGCTGAAGGAGGGGCATGACTGGGACCTCCAGACCATCCGCTGGCTCGACGCGCTCGGCTTCTCCGAGGTCTGGATCGGCGAGCACCACACCGCGCCCTGGGAGCCGCATCCGGCGCCCGACCTGCTGCTGGCCCAGGCGATGCTGGAGACCAGCCGCATCCGCCTCGGCCCCGGCGGCTTCCTGCTGCCCTACCACCACCCGGCCGAGCTGGCGAACCGCGTCGCCATGCTCGACCACCTCTCGAAAGGCCGGCTGAATTTCGGCATCGCGGCGAGCGGGTTGCCGAGCGACTGGGCGATGTTCAACGTGGATGGCATGTCCGGCACCAACCGCGAGATGACGCGCGAGGCGCTCGACATCATCCTCAAGCTCTGGACCTCGGAGGTGCCCTTCCATTTCGAGGGCAAGTACTGGAAGGTCGACAAGCCGGACACGATGTTCGGCTTCCTCAAGCCGCATCTGAAGCCGCTGCAGGCGCCGCATCCGCCGATCGGCGTGGCCGGCCTGTCGAAGAACTCCGACACGCTGAAGATGGCGGGCGAGCACGGCTTCCTGCCGATGAGCCTCAACCTCAACCCCGGCTACGTGAAGAGCCACTGGGAGAGCGTCGAGGCCGGGGCGCGCAAGGGCGGCCGCACCGCCGACCGCCGCGACTGGCGGCTGGTGCGCGAGATCTTCGTCGCCGACACGGACGAGGAGGCCTGGCGGCTCTCGGTCGGCGGCATGATGGGGCGGATGATGGGCGAGTACTTCCTGCCGCTGCTGTCGAATTTCGGCTTCAAGGAATACCTCAAGCACAGCCCCGAGGTGCCGGACAGCGACGTGACGGTGGAGTATTGCGCCAGGCGCAACTGGCTGATCGGCTCGCCGGCGACGGTCGCCGAGAAGATCGAGCGGATCTACGAGGATGTCGGCGGCTTCGGCCAGCTTCTCGTCTTCGGCTTCGACTACCTGGAGAATCCGGGCGCCTGGCAGAACTCGTTGCGGCTGATCCAGGAGGAGGTGGCGCCGCGGGTGAAGCACCTGGTGCCGCAATCGCCGCCGGGCGCGCTGGCCGCGGCGCAGTAGGCCGGCCCGGCGACGCCTTGCCTTGCCGGAATTCTTCAACCATAGAATGAGCATGCGCCTGACCAGCCTCTGCCTCCTGCTCCTCGCCCTCAGCGCCTGCGGCCCTGGCGGGCTGCAGCCCGGCGCCCGCTATTCCGGCGTGCCGGACACCATCATCGGCGATGCCCAGCGCAACCGCGCCATGGGGACGATCAGCAGCGAAGGGACCATGTGGTCCAAGCAACAGGGCTACCTGACCACGCCCAGCCCGCGGTAGCGCCGGGCCCCGTGGCGCGGAGGCCCCAGGCAAACCGGAGGCTTCCGCCCGGCGCCAAGGGGACTGCCGATGGGGGCCGTTGATGGGGCACCAGCAACGGCCGTTGGCATTAGAGCAGATCCCGATCAGGTGAACTCACCTGATCGGGTGAAGATGCCCTGAAAACAATAGCCTAGGTCGGCTGCACGCCGGCGCGCCCGGCGATCCACAGCCAGCGCGCCTGCTCCGCCGCGATGAAGGCGCGCGCCGCCCCGGCCTCCGCGCCGACCGGCTCCAGCCCCCGCTCGCGGAAGGCCTCCGCCAGCCCCTCCCGCATCGCCGCCTGCACCGTCGCGCCGATCCGGACCTGCATCGCCTCCGGCAGGCGCGCCGGCGCGACCAGCGTCGCCCAGGTGCTGCCGGCGAGGAAGGGAAAGCCCGCCTCCGCGGTGGTGGGCACCGCCGGCAGCACGGCGCTGCGCCCCGCCCGGCAGAGCGCCAGGGCCCGGATGCGCCCGGCCTGGAGCTGCGGCAGGGCCGAGGGGATCACGTCCAGCAGCAGCGGCACCTGCCCGGCGACGAGGTCGGTCATCGCCGGCCCGCCGCCGCGATAGGGCACATGGGTGAGCGTGAGGCCGGTCTCCACCCGCAGCCATTCCGTCAGCAGGTGGTTGGCGGCGCCGGTGCCGTGCGAGGCGTAGTCGAGGCCGCCCGGCCGGGCCCGCGCCAGCGCCACCAGCTCCCCGAGGCTCCGCACCGGCAGATCGGCATTCACCAGCACCAGGAAGGGCTGCTCGGTGAGCCAGGCGAGCGGCGCGAAATCCTCCGGCCGGTAGGGGATGGTGCGCATCACGGCGCGCGCCACCGCCAGCTCGGCCGAGGCGCCGACCAGCAGCACCGAGCCATCCGGCGGCGCCTTGGCCACCAGATCGGCGCCGAGGATGCCGGCCGCGCCCGGCCGGTTCTCGACCACCACCGGCTGGCCCCAGGCGCGGCCGAGCCGCTCGGCCAGCAGCCGGGCGACGAGGTCGGTGCTGCCGCCGGGGGGATAGCCGACCACCAGCCGCAGGGCGCGGCCGGCCGGCTCCTCGGCGCGGCCGAGGGCCGGCAGGGTGAGCCCGGATCCCAGCATCGCCCGCCGCCCGAACCGCATCGCCCCGCCCCGGTCGTTTCCCCCGCGCGATGCTGCGGCGGCCCGGCGCCGGGCGCAAGCTTGACCCGGTGCGGACCCTGGCCGAGTCTGCGTCGCCGGAGGAAGCGAGCATGCGGATCACACCCAACAATGCCGGGCTCGGCGCGCGGATCGAGGGCATCGACCTCGCGCAGCCGCTTGGAGAGGACGGCTTCCGCACCCTGCTGCGCGCCCTCGGTCAGTACGGCGTGCTCTGCTTCCCCGACCAGGAGCTGGACGCGCCGCAGCTCTCGGCCTTCGGCAGCCGCTTCGGCGAGCTGGAGGTGAACGTCGCCAACATGTTCCACGCCCCCGGCCATCCGGAGGTGATGATCCTCTCGAACATGAAGGACGCCGCCGGCAAGCCGGTCGGCCTGCACGATGCCGGCCAGGGCTGGCACACCGACATGTCCTATTCGCGCGAGATCGCGCTGGCCAACGCGCTGCACGCGAAGCAGGTGCCGATGCGCGACGGCGTGCCGCTCGGCGACACGCAGTTCCGCAACATGCACGCCGCCTATGACGACCTGCCGGCCGAGATCGTGCAGCGGCTGGAAGGCCGGGTGGCGATCCACGACTTCGAGAAATTCTGGGAGGTCATGCGCACCCGCCCGGGCAGCATCCGCAAGCCGCTGACGCCGGAGCAGCGGGCGAAGAAGCCGCCGGTGCCGCAGCCGATCTTCCGCACCCACCCGATCACCGGGCGGCGCGTGCTCTACTGCAACCCCGGCTATGCGATGCGCATCGAGGGGCTGGAGCCGGCCGAGAGCGACGCCATGCTGGAATACCTGTTCCGCCACCAGGCGCAGGCGAAATACCTCTACAGCCATGCCTGGCGGCCGGGCGACCTGCTGATCTGGGACAATATCGGCACCGTCCACAACGCCAAGGCCGATTACGGGCCGGAGGAGCACCGCTACATCCTGCGGGTGCAGGTGATGGCGACGCGCGACTACGCGGCGCTGGCGGCCTGAGATGAAGCTGGCGAGCTTCGAGGCCGAGGGCGCCTCGCGGATCGGCGCCGTGCTCGGCGATGCGGTGGTCGAGTTCCAGCCGGCGCTGGATGCGGCGCGGCAGGCGGCGGGCGAGCCGCCGGAGCGGCTGCCCGGCGAGATGCGCGGGCTGCTCGCCGCCGGCGAGGCGGCGATGGCCGCGGCGGCCCGGGCGCTGGCCTTCGCCGCCCGGCCGGAGAATGCCGCGCTGCGCCGCCCGCTCGCCGCGGTGCGGCTGCTGGCGCCGCTGCAGCCGGGCAAGATCCTCGGCGTCGGCCGCAATTACGCCGACCACGCGAAGGAGGTGGGCGGGCCGAAGCTCGCCGCGCCGCGCATCTTCCTCAAGCCGACCTCCTCGGTCAGCGGCCCGGGCGAGGTGGTGCGCCTCCCCGCCGCGGCGCTGAAGCCGGATTGGGAGGTGGAGCTCGGCGTCGTCATCGGCCGCCCCGCCTGGCAGGTGGAGGAGGGCGCGGCGCTCGACCATGTCGCCGGCTACACGGTGCTGAACGACCTCACCGACCGGGCGCTGCAATTCGACCACCCGATCGGCATGACCAGCTTCGGCAAGGGGCTGGACGGCTTCTGCCCCATGGGCCCCTGGATCGCCACGCCGGAGGAGGTGGGCGAGCCCTGGGCGCTCGAGCTCCGCTGCACGCTGAACGGCGAGGCGGTGCAGCATGGCAACACGCGCGACCTGATCTTCCCGGTCGCCACGCTGATCGCCTGGCTCAGCCGCTTCGTCACCTTGCAGCCGGGCGACGTGATCGCCACCGGCACGCCCGCCGGGGTCGGGCATTTCCGCGACCCGCCGCGCTACCTGAAGCCCGGCGACCGGCTGCGGCTGGAGGTGGAGAAGGTCGGCGTGCTCGAGCACGGCATCGGGGGCGCGGCGTGATCCGTCGCGCCCTCCTCCTGCTGCTGGCGCTCGCCGGCACCGCCGCGGCCGAGCCGCGCGCGCCGGGCACCGACTACCCGAACCGGCCGGTGCGGATCGTCGTGGCGCTCGCCCCGGGCGGCAATGCCGATCTCAACGCGCGGCTGGTGGCCGGCCAGCTCTCGGCCCAGCTCGGCCAGCAATTCGTGGTCGAGAACCGGCCGAGCGGCGGCGGCACCGTCGCCTTCGAGACGGTGGCGGCGACGCCGCCCGATGGCTACACGCTGCTGGTTGGCGCGCTCGGCTCGCATGCGCTGAATATCGGCCTCTATGGCGACCGGCTGCGGGTGCATCCGCTGACCGGCGTCGACCACGTCACCATCAGCAGCCATTCGCCGATCGCGGTCGCGGTGCATCCCTCGCTCGGCGTGACGACGCTGGCCGAGTTCCGGGCGCTGCTCGCCGCCAACCCCGGCAAGTACGACTACGGCTCCTCCGGCAACGGCACCACCGGGCATATCGCCGGCGCCATGCTGGTGCAGCTCCTCGGCGTGCAGGCGCAGCACGTGCCCTATCGCGGCTCGGCCGCGGCCTTCGCCGACCTCGCCGCCGGCCGCACCGCCTTCCAGGCCGACACCCTCTCCTTCCTCGCCGAGCCCATCCGCAGCGGCGCGGTGCGCGGCCTCGTCATCGCCACGCCGGAGCGCTCGCCCATGGCGCCCGAGGTGCCGACCAGCGCCGAGGCCGGGCTGCCCGCCTACCAGGCGACGACCTGGACGCCCTGGAGCGCCACGCTCGGCACGCCCCTGCCGATCCGGCAATTCCTCTACGAGCAGATCGCCGCGGCGCTGCGCGTGCCGGCGGTGCGCGAGCGGCTGCTGCAGCTCGGCAACACCATCCCCGAGGGGATGACGCCGGAGCGGACCCGCGCCTTCATCGCCAGCGAGATCGCGCGCTGGGTGCCGATCGTGCAGGCGAGCGGCGCGCGGGTGGATTGAGGCGCCCCCCGGCGGCGGCCGGGGGTGGCCGCCTTCGCCACACGACGATGTCCCTTGACGTCTCGTGAACGAAATGCAATCTTTCCTCCATCATGTGGCTCAGCGCGACCTTCCGACGCCGCCTCGCTCACGCGGGATGTCTGCTCGCGGGCACTTAGCCCCGGGCCGTCAGCGGCGCTCGGCCGCCCGGTCGGACCCGGGGCATCCCCTTCCGGAAACCGCAGCCGCAGCCTGCCCGCCCCTCCCGGTGCGGCGGCGCGGCGCCTTGAGCGCCCCAGCATGTCCGCACGCCGCCACGACCCGCAGCCTCCTCCGCCTTCGCCCCCGGCCGGCTTCGCCCTGCCCGCCGGCACGCCCGTCCCCTCGGACGCCCCATCGGATGCCCCTTGGGACGAGCCCTGGGACGATTCCTGGGAGGGGCCCGATCCGGATGCCGTGCCGCTCCTCGCCTCCCACGACTATTCGCGCCTGAAGGCCCTGGCGCATCACCGGCTCGGGCTGGCGCATCCGGTCGGCCGGCTGCTCGCCGACAAGCTCGGCGCCTGCCGCGTGGTGCCGCCGGATGCCCTGCCGGGCTCGGTGGCGGCGCTGGGCACCCGGATCATCCTCGCCGTCCCCGGCCGCGCGGCGGAGTCCCGCGTCCTGGTGATGCCGGAAGACCATGTGGCCAGCGGCTGGACCCTGCCCGTCTCAGCCCCGCTCGGGGCCGCCCTGCTCGGCGCCTGCGCGGGCGCGTGGGTGGCGGTTCCGGCGCGCGACGGCGGGCGCCTGGCCGTGCATCTCCGCGTGGTGCATCGCCCGTCCGGCCTGCCGCGGCGGCCGGTGCCGCCCTGGCCCGGCCTCCGCCGGGCGGTGGCCGGCGGCGCGGGAGCCCGCGCATGACGATGGATGCAGCGGCCCGCCGCCCGCCCGTGGTGATGTCGGAGGCGGATCACGAGAAGCTCGTCGCGCTGACCGCCGTCATGACGCGGCGCAACCCGTTGCTGTCCCGCCTGCTGCTGGAGGAGACCGACCGCGCGGAGGTGGTCCCGGCCGCCGAGCTGCCCGCCGGCACCGTGGCGCTGAACTCGATGGTCGAGTTCCACGACACGGCGACGGGCGAGACACGGCAGGTGCGGATCGTGCTGCCGGGCGAGGCCGATATCGCCGCGGCGCGCGTCTCGATCCTCTCGCTGGTCGGCGCCGGCCTGATCGGCCTGTCCGAGGGGCAGGGCATCGAATGGCCGACCCAGGACGGGCGCCTCCGCCGCCTCACCGTCCGCCGCGTCGAGATGGCCAGGCCGGGCGCCTGAGACCGGGCGCGGGACGGTTTCACCGTCCTGCCCCACGTCTTCGCGGCGTCGTGCGAACAGCGCGCCTTCGCATCGTCGTGCGGATAGCGCGCCTTCGCGGTGTCATGCGGCGGGCACGAGCGGCGGGACGACCGCGACGCCGCGTCGCGCCGTCCGCCGCCGATTTCGCTCCTGGCCGGGCAGCCCTAAAATGGCCGGGAACGGAAGGCCGCTCCGGCCCGGCAGGCGCCCGGGCGCGGCGCCGGCCACAGGAGGAACGCAGCATGGCGAAGAACGTCACCACCGGCCGGCCGGTGCCGGCGGAGAGCATCCGGGCGCAGATCCACGCCATCCTCACCGCCTGGGGCATGCCGGAGGAGCATGCGGCCACCACCGCCGGGGTGATGGTCGAGACCGACCTGATGGGTGTCGACAGCCACGGCCTCTCGATGCTGATGACCTACGAGGAGGGCGTGCGCGCCGGCCGGCTGCAGATGCAGGCGCGGCCGCGCGTCGCCCGCGACACCGGGCCGACGGCGCTGCTCGATGCCGGGAATGGCCTCGGCCATCCCGTCTCGGCGCTCGCCATGGGCATGGCGGTGGACAAGGCGCTGCAATACGGCATCGGCGTGGTCGGGGTGGTGAACAGCCACCATTTCGGCGCCGCCGGCGCCTATGCCCGGATGGCGGCGGCGCGCGGCGTCATCGGCCTCGTCACCAGCTCGGCCCAGGGCATCACCATGGTGCCGACCCGCGCCGCCATGCCGGTGCTCGGCACCAACCCCCTCGCCTTCGCCGCGCCGGCCGGGCGCAACAAGCCCTTCGTGCTGGACATGGCGACGACCACCGTCGCCGCCGGCAAGGTGAAGGTGCACCACCTGAACGACGCCTCCCTGCCGCCGGGCTGGGTGGTGGACGGCACCGGGCAGACCGTCACCGACCCGCATGAGGGCAATGCCTATGTCTTCCAGCGCAAGGAGGGCGGCATCACCCCGCTCGGCGGCACGGAGAGCCAGGGCAGCGCCAAGGGCTACGGCCTCGCCATGATGGTGCACATCCTCGGCGGCGCGCTGACCGGCGCCGCCTTCTCGCCGATCCACAAGCGGACATGGACGCCGGACAAGCCGCAGAATATCGGCCATTTCTTCCTCGCCCTCGATCCGCGCGCCTTCCGCGAGGAGGGCGAGTTCGAGGCCGAGCTCGACAGCATCCTCGACGTGCTGCACGCGACGCCGCCGGCCGATCCGGCCGAGCCGGTGCTGGTGCCGGGCGAGCCGGAGGACGTCATGCGCGCCAGGCGCCTGGCCGAGGGCGTGCCGGTGCCGGACTCGCTCGATGCGCTGATCCGCGGCATCTGCGAGCGCAGCGGCGCGCCCTATCTGCTGCGGCCGAATGGATAGTGTTCCCCACGAAGCCGCTGCGCGCCGTCGCGGGGGCCCCGGATTCATCCCCACGAAGCCGCTGCGCGTCTTCGTGGGGGCCCCGGGATTCGCAGCAGGGGTGAGGCGCGTCACAGCCTGCCGCGACGAAGCCGCGGCAGGGCAACGGGCGGCGACGGTTTCGGCAGGCGGCCTGGAGCGTGATCGCCTGAGGCGGAATTACCGAAGGCGTGAATCACGCGATCAAACAAGGGCCAGGACCATGATCCGCGACGCTGTGTGAGCGGATCGTGGCCTACGACGCCAGGGGCCGCAGGCAGCGGGCGACGGCGGGCAGGAAATGCCCGACCGGCGGGGTGGCGAGGTCCTTCACCTTGGCCTGCTCGTCGAAGCGCCGCAGCCGCACGGCCTCCCGCGCGCCTGGCGCGGCGATGAAGGCCGCGGCCTCCGCCTCCGACATCGGGCCGCCCTGCAGGGCGAGGCTCAGCACCGAATCCGGCGCCAGCCGCGCCGCGTAATCCGCCTCGGTGGCGACGAGGTAGCGCTTGGCCGCGACATGCAGCCGCACCGGCTCCGTCACCTCCGGCCCGAACCAGGCGCGGAGAAAGGCGTCGCCGCGCTCCTCGTGCCGGTCGTCCACCCCCTCGGCCGCCGGGTCCGCGCCGAGGTCATGGACCAGATGGCCGATATCGTGCAGCAGGCTGGCGGCGACGAGCGCATCGTCGCAGCCCGCCTGCTCGGCGAGCCAGGCGGCCTGCAGCGCGTGCTGCCGCTGGTTGATCTCGGCCAGGCCGTAGCGGCCCTCCGCCCGCAGCGTCAGCAACCCGGCGATGTGCCGCAGCCGCGGATCGGCGGGCGGCGCGCTCATCCGCGCGTCTCGGCCCGGTAGACCTTGCTGACGATCTTCCAGCCCGCCGCCGTGCGGTTCAGCACCAGGTAGTCGGTGAAGTAGCGCGGCGGAATCTGGCAGGCGACCTTCACGAAGGCGGTCTCCGGCCCGCTGATGTCGAGCATCAGGATGCGGTCGTCGCGGGCGAGGCCCTTGCTGGCCGCGCTCTCGCGCTGCCGCACCGCCTCGAACCACTGCGCCCGCGGCACGTCCAGCACCTCGCCGTCCTTCTCGCAATAGAGATGGCTGACCGGGTGGAAGGCCGCGGCGAGCTTCTCGACATCGCCCTCGTAGAGCCCGTCGAAATAGGTCTGGATCACCGCCTCGATCTCGGCGACGGCGCTCGCCGCCATGGGGCGGCCGCTGGCATCCGGCATGGGCGCTCTCCTGTCTCTCCCGCGCCCATCCTGGCATGGTCGGCGGGGCCTTGCATCCCTGCCCTGCCGCCGGATACTCGCCCGGCCGGGCGCCGCGCCCGGGGGGAGAACGCCGTCCATGCCCATCGGCCGCCGCCGGCTGCTCGCCGCCTCGCTGGCCTCCGCCGCCATCCTGCCCGCGGCCGCGCCGGGTGCCGAGGCCTGGCCGGCGCGGCCCATCCGCCTCGTCGTCCCCTATGCGACGGGCGGCGGCACCGACCTGCTGGCCCGCGCCCTGGCCGAGGCGCTGCGCCCGTCCCTGCCGCAGCCCATCGTGGTGGAGAACCGCGCCGGCGGCGCCGGGGTGATCGGCTCCGAGATCGTCGCCCGCGCCGAGCCGGACGGCCACACGCTGATGGCCGTGGTCTCGACGCATGTCGCCAACCGCTACGTCCTCGCCTCCCTCCCCTATGACCCGGTGCGCGACTTCACCCCGGTGGCGCTGCTGAGCCGCAACACCATGGCGCTGGTGACCGGCGCCGCGCAGCCCCATGCCGACCTGCCGGCGATGATGGCCCAGGCCAGGCAGCATCCCGGCCGGATCGGCACCGGCAGCACTGAGAGCCTTTCCTCCTTCATCGGCCAGGAGCTGGCGCGGCGGGCGGGGGTGGAGATGCCGGACGTGCAGTACCGCTC
Source organism: Roseicella frigidaeris (assembly GCF_003258945.1). GTDB lineage: Bacteria > Pseudomonadota > Alphaproteobacteria > Acetobacterales > Acetobacteraceae > Paracraurococcus > Paracraurococcus frigidaeris. Next base: position 126,675 of record NZ_QLIX01000009.1, read on the forward strand.
CGGCGGCCAGCTGATGAACGACATCGTCGCCGGCCACCTGCCGGTCGGCTGGACTAGCACCGCGAGCGTCATGCCGCACATGCAGACCGGCCGGGTGCGCCCGCTCGCCGTCTCCACCGCGACGCGCACGCCCTTCTTCCCCGATGTGCCGACCGTGCAGGAGCAGGGCATCGCCGGGTTCGACCTCGCCGGCTGGGTCGGGCTCTACGGGCCCGCCGGCCTGCCCGGGGCGATCGTCCAGCGCCTGCAAGCCTCGCTCGAACGCGCCTTCGCCGATGCCACGCTGCAACAGCGCTTCACCATGATGGGGATCGAGCCCGATCTCCGCCCGGCCGCCGGGCTGGCCGCCATGGCGGAGCGCGAGGACCGTCTCTGGGCCGCGGCCGCCGCCGCCGGCCATATCAAGCGCGAGCAATAGGACCCCGCACACATGGCCGATCCCCGCCTGAAGGCCGCCTTCGCCGAGCGCCGCTTCGTCACCGCCCCCGGCATCTTCGACATGATCTCGGCCCGCATCGCCGACGCCATGGGCTTCGCCTGCCTCTACGTCACCGGCTTCGGCACCGTCGCCTCGCATCTCGGCCTGGCCGATGCCGGCATCGCCACCTACAGCGACATGGTGGCGCGCGTCGGCACCATGGCGCGCGGCTGCCGCACGCCGGTCATCGCCGATGCCGATACCGGCTATGGCGGGCTGCTCAACGTCCGCCACACGGTGATGGGCTACGAGGCGGCGGGCGTCTCCGGCATCCAGCTCGAAGACCAGGAGATGCCGAAGAAATGCGGCCACACGCCGGGCCGCCGCGTCATCCCGGCCGAGGAGATGGCGCTGAAGGTCCGGGTCGCCGCCGAGGCGCGCCGGGACCCGGATTTCCTCATCGTCGCCCGCACCGATGCGCGCACCACGCTCGGCCTCGAGGAGGCGATCCGCCGCGGCCGGATCTATGCGGAGGCCGGGGCCGACATCATCTTCGTCGAGAGCCCGGAGAGCGAGGCGGAGATGCAGGCGATCGGCCGCGCCATCGACCGGCCGCTGCTCGCCAACATGGTCGAGGGCGGCCGCACGCCGATCCTGCCGGCGGCGCGGCTGCAGGCGCTCGGCTACGCCATGGCGATCTATCCGGCGATCGGCTTCCTCGCCGCCGCGGCGGCGCTGGAGCGGGCCTATGCGCATCTGAAGGAGGCCGGCGACAGCACGGCGATCGGCGAGAGCTACGGCTTCGCCCGCATGACCGCGCTGATGGGCTTTCCCGAGGTCTGGGAATTCGAGCGGCGCTGGGCCGAGGCCGCGGCAACGGGAGACAAGGCATGAGCCGCTTCGACAGCGTGAAGGCGCTGGTCTTCGACGTCTTCGGCACGGTGGTGGACTGGCGCGAGGGCGTGGCGCGGGACGCCGCGCCGGTGCTGGCGAAGCTCGGCCGGCGGGACATCGACCCGCGCGCCTTCGCCGATGCCTGGCGCCGCCGCTACCAGCCGGCGATGGAGGCATGCCGCAGCGGCCGCCGCGCCTTCACCCGGCTCGACGTGCTGCACCGGGAGAACCTGGAGGGCGTGCTGCAGGACCATGGCATCGATCCGGCGACGCTCGGCGAGGCGGGGCTCGACGACCTCAACCGCGCCTGGCACCGGCTCGATCCCTGGCCGGAGGCGGTGGCGGGGCTGACCCGGCTGAAGCGGAAGTTCATCATCGCGCCGCTCTCCAACGGCAACATCGCGCTGATGACCAACATGGCCAAGCGCGCCGGCATCCCCTGGGACGCCATCCTCGGCGCCGAGGTGGCGCAGGCCTACAAGCCGCAGCCCGAGGCCTATCTGCGCACCGCCGAGATCCTCGGCATCGAGCCCGGCGAGCTCTGCCTGGTCGCCGCCCATAACGGCGACCTGAAGGCGGCGCGCGGCTGCGGCCTGGCCACCGCCTTCGTCCCCCGCCCGACCGAGCACGGGCCGGACCAGGCGACCGACCTGGCGCCGAGCGAGCCCTGGGATGCGGTGGCGCGGGATTTCCAGGACCTGGCGCAGACGCTCGGCTGCTGAGGTGGCGGCCAGGGGGGTGGCCTGGGTGGCGGCCCGCCGCCTCCCCCGCCGCTCCCCCCCTCGGCCAAAACCCTTGAAGCCCCGCAACCAAACGACGAAATTGCCCGATCGGAGCCGATCGGACGCGCATGAGCCTCAACCAGACCCGCCATATCCGCCTGACCTCGCATCCCGAGCCCCAGGCCCATCGCTGGCAGATCACCTGGGGGGCGGCGACGCCGGCGGCGCGCGGGCCGGTCATCGGCTCGGTCACCCGGCCGGGCGACCGCAACGTCATCGGCACCCATGGCGGCTCCTATTCCCTCTACCGGGCGCTGGCCGTCTCGGCCGGCGCGCTCTCGCCGCTGCAGCGGCCGGACCTCGCCAACACCCATCCGGTGACGGCCATCGGCCCCCATCCGCAATGGAGCGAGGCGGGGCGCATCGTCTCCCTCGACCCCTGGGGGCATGTGGTGGGCGAGGCCTTCGGGGAGGCCATCGGCGAGGGCATCGACATCCGCCCGACCATCGCCATCACCCGGGCGCGGCTGAACATGGCCGAGCTGAACGCCCTGCTGGCGACGGGCGCGCTGAAGCCGGATGGCCGCGTGCTGCATCCGGGCGGCGACGTCTCGGTCACCAAGGCGGCGATCGACCCGGTCTGGTGGCTGCCCGGCATCGCCGAGCGCTTCGGCACCGCCGAGCACGACCTGCGCCGCGTCCTCTTCGAGCAGACCGGGGGGATGTATCCCGAGCTGGTGACGCGGCCCGACCTCTCGGTCTTCCTGCCGCCCATCGGCGGCATCAGCGTCTACATCTTCGGCGACCCGGCGCATCTGGCGGACCGGCGGGTGCCGCTGACCTGCCGCGTGCATGACGAGTGCAACGGCTCCGACGTCTTCGGCTCCGACATCTGCACCTGCCGCCCCTATCTCATCCACGGCATCGAGGAGAGCCTGCGCGCGGCGCAGGAGGGCGGGGTCGGCCTCGTCGTCTACAACCGCAAGGAAGGCAGGGCGCTCGGCGAGGTCACGAAATTCCTCGTCTACAACGCCCGCAAGCGGCAGCAGGGCGGCGACCAGGCCGCCACCTATTTCGAGCGCACGGAATGCGTCGCCGGGGTGCAGGATGCGCGCTTCCAGCAGCTCATGCCGGATGTGCTGCACTGGCTCGGCATCACCCGCATCCACCGCCTCGTCTCCATGTCCAACATGAAGCACGACGCCATGGTCGAGCAGGGCATCGAGATCGGCGAGCGGGTACCGATCCCGCCCGACCGCATCCCGCCCGATGCCTCGGTCGAGATCGAGGCCAAGAAGGCGGCCGGCTACTACGCGCCGGAGGTGCCGGACGAGGCCGCCCTGAAGCGCACCATCGGCCGCGCCCTGGGGGAGATGTGACGCCGGCGCAGGCGGCCGCCGCGGCGCTGCTGACGCCGGAGGCGGTGCGCGAACGCGCCGCCGAGCTGTATGCGCTCGGCCTGGAGGATGGGCTGCAGGCCTGGCATCTGCGGCCGGAGCGCCTCGATGCGGCGGCCGATCTGGTGGCGGCGGTGGTGCGGGACCGCTATCCCGACCTGCGGGTGCCGCCGCACACCCGCTGGCGGCACCTGCTGCCGGACGGGCTCAGCACCCTCGCCCTGATCGCCGCGCGGCTCGACCAGGATCCGGCGGCGCTGCTGCGGGCGCGGATGGACCTCATCACCCTCTCCGTCCTGCTCGATGCCGGCGCGGGGATGGGCTGGCGCTACATCGACCTCGAGACGGGCCACTGCCACACGCGCTCCGAGGGCCTCGCCATGGCGAGCCTCGCCATGTTCGCCCGCGGCGACTTCGCCGATGACGGCCATTCCCTGCGGGCCGACGCGGCCCGGCTCGCCGGCATGACGGAGGAGGCGCTGGGCCGCGGCTTCCAGGCCGGGCCGGACAACCCGCTGGCCGGGCTGGAGGGCCGGGCGGCGCTGCTCCGCCGCCTCGGCGAGACCATGGCGGCGGCGCCCGCGGTGTTCGGCCAGGTCTATCCGCCGCGGCCGAGCGGGCTGATCGACGGGCTCACCGCGGAGATCGCCGAGGGCGCCCTCCCGGCGCGCGCGATCCTCATCGCCCTGCTGCGGCATCTCGGCCCGATCTGGCCCGGGCGCGCGGTGCTGGAGGGCGTCGAGCTCGGCGATTGCTGGCGGCATCCGGGCATCCGCCGGGCCGATGCGACCAATGGCCTCATCCCCTTCCACAAGCTCTCGCAATGGCTGGCCTATTCCCTGATCGAGACGCTGGAGGACAGCGGCATCCGGGTCACCGGCCTCGAGGCGCTGACCGGCCTGGCGGAATACCGCAATGGCGGGCTTTTCCTCGATATGGGGGTGATCGAGCCGCGCGATCCGGCGCTGCTCGAGGCCGAGCATGCGCCGGGCGATGTCGCCATCGTCGAATGGCGGGCGCTGACCGTCGCGCTGCTCGATGCCATCGCGCCGCGGGTGCGGGCGCGGCTCGGGCTGGACGAGGCGGCCTTCCCGCTGGTCCGCGTGCTGGAGGGCGGCACCTGGTGGGCCGGCCGCCGCCTCGCCCGCGAGCGGCGCGCCGATGGCGGCCCGCCCTTGCGCATCGTCAGCGACGGCACGGTCTTCTAGTATTCCCCACGACGTCGCTGCGCGCCGTCGCGGGGGCCCCGGGATTCGCTTCTGACCCTTGGTCCGTCACGGCCTGCCGCGGCCAAGCCGCGGCGGGCAACGGGGGGCGACGGTATCGAGGCGTGCCGCGATGCTGCCTCAGCGCTCCGATCGCAGCACCGGCAGGGCGGCGAGGCGGGGGGCGGCGAAGTCGAGGAAGGCGCGCACCCGCGCCGGCAGCAGCCGCGCCGAGGGGAATACCAGCGAGACCGGCAGCACCGGCGGCTCGACCGCGCGCAGCAGCCGCACCAGCGCGCCGGATGCGAGTTCCGCCTCCATCTGATAGGAGAGCGCGCTCAGGATGCCATGGCCCGCCACCGCCGCGGCGACCGCGGCCCGCGCCTCGTTCACCGCGAAGCGCCCGGGCAGGCGCAACGTCACCGCCTCCCCGCCCTGCCCGCGGAAGCGCCATTCCGCCGGCGTCGCGCGGCTGTGGAAGAGGATGACGTCATGCGCCGCGAGATCCTCGGGCCGCGCCGGCACGCCGCGCCGCGCCAGGTAGTCCGGGCTCGCCACGACCAGCCGCCGCACGCTGCCGACCCGCCGCGCCATCAGCCCGCCCTCGGTGAGGGCGCCGATGCGCAGCGCGACATCGATCCCCTCCTCCAGCAGGTCGAGAGTGCGGTCGCTGAGCTGCAGCGCCGCCGTCACCGCCGGCTGCTCGCCGAGGAAGGCGGTGACGACCGGCGCCACGTGCAGCCGGCCGAAGACCAGCGGCGCGGTGAGGCGCAGGCGGCCACGCGGCGCCGCCGCCTCGCCGGCCGCCGCCGAGACCGCCTCGGCATAGTCGGCCAGCAGCCGCCGGGCCCGGTCCGCCAGCTGGCGCCCCGCCTCGGTCGGCGCCAGGCGGCGGGTGCTGCGCTCGAGCAGCCGGACGCCGAGCCGCTCCTCCAGCCCTGCCAGCATGCGCGACATGGCGGGCGGCGAGTGGCCATGCCGCCGCCCCGCGGCGGCCAGGCTGCCCGCCTCGATCGCCGCCAGGAAGAGGCGCAGTTCCTCCAGCCGGTCCATTCTTCCGCCACCTGGAATGCTGACTTGCGATCAGGCCGTATTCCTGGGCGTCGATGCAATGCCCATCCTTGCCGGCGACGCAGCAGGAGGACGGATATGGGCCGGCACTACGCACGCATCGCCTTCACGCCCGCCGTGCGGGCCGAGCAGCAGCGGATCGGCTCGCTGGCGCATTACGCCCGGATGGCCGAGGCGGGCCGCGAGGACGATGCCCTCACCGGCGCGGAGGCGGGCTTCATCGCGGCGCGCGACAGCCTCACCATGGCGAGCGTCTCGGAGACCGGCTGGCCCTATCTGCAGCACCGCGGCGGGCCGCCCGGCTTCGTCAGGGTGCTGGATGCGCGGCACATCGCCTTCGCCGAGCTCGGCGGCAACCGGCAGCACGTCTCGCGCGGCAACCTCGCGGGGAATGACCGGGTGGCGCTGTTCTTCATGGATTATCCGAACCGGCGGCGCCTGAAGCTGCTCGGCCATGCGCGGGTCGTCGAGGACGAGCCGGCGCTGCTGGCCCGGCTCGCGCCGCCCGGCGAGGCGGGGCAGGCCGAGGTGGGGCGGGCCGAGGCGGCGATCGTGATCGAGGTCGCGGGCTTCGAGTGGAACTGCCCGCAGCACATCACGCCGCGCTACACCGCCGCGGAATGGGCCGCGCTGGCGCAGGGCTGACCGCGCCGCGCCTATACGGGCCCGGCCGAGGTCAGCCCGCCATCCACGACGATCTCGGTCGCGGTGACGTATTTCGCCTCCTCGCTGGCGAGGAAGAGCACCGCATGCGCGATGTCCCAGCCCGTGCCCATATGCCCGATCGGCACGCTGGCATGGCGCTTGGCGATCAGCGCCTCGGCATCGTTGGCGCCGAGCTGGCGGACCAGCCGGTGCTCGACCAGCGGCGTGTGCATCAGCCCCGGCACCACGGTGTTGCAGCGGATGCCCTTCTTCGCATAGCCGAGCGCGACGGATTTCGAGAAGGCGATGATGCCGGCCTTGCTCGCCGAATAGGCGCTGTGCACGCGCGCCGTCGACATGCGCAGCCCGGCGACGGAGGAGATGTTCACCACCACGCCGCTGCCTTGCCGCTCCATCACCGGCAGCACGTATTTGCAGCCGAGGAAGGCGGTCTTGAGGTTCGTGTCGATCTGCCGGTCCCAGACCTCCTCCGGCATGTCGGCCGGCCCGCCGGGATGCGAGCCGCCGACATTGTTCACCAGCACGTCGATGCGGCCGAAGCGGTCGAGGCAGGCGGCGACCGCGGCCTCCACCTCCTCGGCCGCGAGCATGTCGCAGCGATGCGCGACGGCGTCGCCGCCCTCGCCCAGGATGATGTCGCGCGTCTCCGCCGCCGCCGCCTCGTTGACGTCGATGCCGAAGAGCCGCGCCCCGGCGCGCGCCAGCACCACCGCCGTCGCCTTGCCGTTGCCCCAGCCCGGCCCGACCGAGCCCGCGCCCGTGACCAGCGCCACCTTGCCGTCCAGCCTGAACACGGCGTCCTCCCTGCCTGCTTGATGCCGGACTATCCGGGGCACCGGCGGGCGCCGCAAGGCCCGCCGGGGATCAGGCCGCGGTGTGGCGGAACATGAACCTGCGCGCCTCCTCGTCCATCTCGGTCTTGAAGGCGTGCCGATCCTTGATCGCCGCCGCGCGCTGCGCCGCCGGGCGGGCGCTGATCGCCTCGAAATGCCGCCGCACATGCGGCAGCGCGGCCCAGCCCGCCTCGCCGAGGACGAAGGGCGCGGCGCGCTCCCAGCCCCAGGCCGCCATGTCGACGATGGAATAGGCATCGCCGACCAGCCAGTCGCGCCCGGCCAGACGGTCGTTCAGGATGCCCCAATGGCGCTTCGCCTCGAACGCGTAGCGCGTCACGGCATAGTCGTTGCCCGGCGGCGCGAAATGCCGGAAGTGCACGCATTGGCCGGAATAGGGGCCGATGCCGGTGGCGATGAACATCAGCCAGGACAGCGTCTCCCCGGCATGCGCGCCCTCGGGCAGGAATTGCCCGGTCTTCTCGGCGAGATAGAGCAGGATGGCGTTGGAATCGAAGACCGGCACGCCGTCATCGACGATGGCGGGCGCCTTGGAGTTCGGGTTGATGGCGACGTAGTCGGGCGCGAATTGCTCGCCCTTGCGCGTGTCGAGCGGCACGGCCTCGTAGGGCAGGCCGCTCTCCTCGAGGAAGAGCGCGACCTTCATCGGGTTCGGCGCGGTGTTGTAGTAGAATTGCAGCACGAGGCCCTCCTCGGTCGGTGGCCGCGGATGGGAGCGCAGATGGCGCGCCGCCGCAAGCGCGCCTATTCCCCGGCCGCTGGCAGCGGCCGCGGCGCGGGCTCCGGCGTATGCAACTCGCGGTCGATCGCCTCGATCGAGCGCCCCTTCGTCTCGATGCCAAGGAGGAGGTAGACCGCGCCGGCGAGCACGAACCAGGCGGCGAGGTAGAGGAAGGCCGGGAGGATGTTCTCGACCGTCGCCTCCGGCTTGATGACGTTGTCGCTGCCGACGACGAGCGCCAGGCCGAGCGGCCCGATCACCTTGCCGATGCCGCCGAAGCCATAGGCCGAGCCCATGCCGGAGGTGCGCAGATGCGCCGGCCAGACCTCCGCCGCATAGGGGCCGACCACCGCGAAGCCGCCATCGGCGAAGAAGAAGGCGGCGATCAGCAGCAGCCAGAGCGCCGAATAGCCGAACCACATCTGATCGTGATAGAGGCCCGCCAGCGCGATCATCAGCGCCGCGCCGAAGCCGAGCAGGCCGCCGGCGCGGCGCCGGCCGATGCCCTCCGACAGCAGCGCGAAGCTGATGCGGCCGACCAGGCCGCCGAGCGTCAGGCCGATCATCAGCTTCGAGGCCTGGGCCGGCGGCACGTGCAGGATCAGCATGAAGAGCGTCGGCGCCCAGAGCGTGACGCCATAGACGCCGGTCTGCGCGCCGAGATTGCCGAACCAGGAGACGACCAGGCTGCGCGGGTAGCGGAACAGGTCGGTCCAGCGCGTCGGCGTCTCGGCCACCTCCTCCGGTCGCGGCAAGGGCAGGCTCTCCGGCGGCACCTCCAGCGCCCAGGCGAGGGCGCGGCGCGCCTCCTCGGCACGGCCCTGGCGGGCCAGCCAGCGCGGCGATTCCGGCACCCAGAGCCGCACCAGGAAGACCAGCAGCCCGGGCAGCACGCCGGCAGCGAAGAGGCCGCGCCAGCCGATGCTCGGCGTCAGATAGGCGCCGAAGAGCGAGCCGAGCAGCACGCCGACGGGGATGAACACCGTCACCAGCCCGCCGATCAGCCCGCGCTTGCGGGAGGGCATGAACTCTTGCACCAGCGGCAGGTCGACGCAGTAGAGCCCGCCCACGCCGAAGCCGACGACGAAGCGCAGCACCGTCAGGTAGACCCACCCCCCATCGGGCGTGAAGGCGAGCAGGCCGGTGGCGAGCGAGAAATTCAGGATGGTCAGGGTGAAGACCGGCCGCCGGCCGATGCGGTCCGCCATCCAGCCCCAGAGATAGGCGCCGGCGATCGCGCCGAAGCCGGAGGAGAGCAGGATGATGGCCGACTGGCCGAAGGTCAGCCCCCAGGGGCCGACCACGAAGGCCAGCACGAAGCCGATCAGGAAGTAGTCGAAGAATTCCAGCATGTCGCCAAGCACGGCGGCCAGGACGATGCGCTTCTGGTTGCCGGTCAGGCGCGAGCGGCGGTCGAGTTCCTCGAACATGGACATGTCCTCCGCGACCGGGCCCGACATCCCGCATCGCTGATGGGGCGGGCCGTCTGCGCGGCCCTGGCATCAGCGTCGGACGACCGACCACATACCGTCAACCATGAGCTGGGCCGGGCGTTGGCGGCCGGTCGATGGGAGAGGCGGGATGGCCGAGGGCAAGACACGGCGCGGGATCATGCAGGCGGGCGGGATCGCCGCCGCCGGGCTGGCCACCGGGGGCGCCGGCGCGCCGGGCTATCCACCTCCCTCGCCGCTCGATACCGGCGGCGTGCGGGAGGGGCGCGTCGCCTTCCCGCCCTGGCGCGGCGAGGCGGACCCGCCGGGCGAGCCGCCGCCGGCGCCGCTGCCGCCCGGGGAGCGGGTCGGCTTCGCCATCATCGGCCTCGGCCGCATCAGCCTCGAGCAGGTGCTGCCCGCCTTCGCCGAATGCCGCCTGGCGCGGCCGGTGGCGCTGGTCAGCGGCTCGCCGGAGAAGGCGGCGCTGGTGGCGCGGCAATGCGGCATCCGGCCCGAGGCGGTGCACCCTTACGCGCAATTCGAGCGTCTGCGCGACGATGCGGCGGTGCAGGCGGTCTACATCGCGCTCCCCAATGCCATGCACCGGGAGTTCGCCGAGCGCGCCGCGGCCATCGGCCGCCATGTGCTGACCGAGAAGCCGATGGCGACGAACAGCGAGGATTGCGCGGCGATGATCGCCGCCTGCGCCCGCGCCGATGTCCGGCTGATGGTCGCCTATCGCTGCCAGTACGAGCTCGTGAACCGCGCCGCCATCCGCCTCGCCCAGTCGGGCGAGCTCGGGCGGCTGCGCTTCCTGCAGGCGATGAACCTGCAATCCAACGGCCCCGGGCCGCAATGGCGCTACAGCCGGCAGCTCGCCGGCGGCGGGGCGCTGCCGGATATCGGCCTCTACTGCCTCAACGCCGCCCGCTACCTCAGCGGCGAGGAGCCGGTCGAGGTGGTGGCGCAGGCCTGGAGCCCGCCCGGCGATGCCCGCTTCGCCGAGGTGGAGGAGAGCATGAGCTTCACGCTCCGCTTCGCCTCCGGCTTCCTGGCGCAGGCGCAGTCGAGCTACGGCGCCTATCAGGAGAAATCCTGCCGCCTTGCCGGCGAGCGCGGCAGCCTGCTGCTCGAGGACGCCTTCGCCTATCGCGGCCAGCGCCTGCGCCTGTTCCGGCGCGAGGGCGAGTCCGGCATCGACCAACGGGTGCAGATCCAGCCGCGCAACCAGTTCGCGCTCGAGCTCGATCACATGGCGCGGTGCGTGCGCGAGGCGCGGCGGCCGCACACGCCCGGCGAGGAAGGGCTGCGCGACCAGCAGATCATGGAGGCGATCGGCCGCTCGGCGCTGCATGGCCGGCCGGAGGCGATCCTGCCCCTGCCGGCGGACAGGCCGGTGCGGGGCCCCGCGCCCGATCCGGTATGAGACGGTGCTCGTGATGACGCTTCAGGCGAACTCTCGCGCGCCTCGCACGCTTTCCCGCCAACGCAACGTGACGGAGATGATGATGCGTGCGCTTACCCTCGTCCTGCCGGCCCTGCTGATGCTCGGCCTCGCCGCCTGCCAGCGGGAAGGCCCGGCCGAGCGCGCCGGCCGCAACCTCGACAAGGCAGGGCAGTCGGTGCGCGACGCCGTGGATCCGCCGAAGGGCCCGGTCGAGCGCCTCGGCCGCTCGGTGGACCGCGCGGTCAACTGATCCGGCCGCCCGTCCGGTCCGGGTGCCGGCACCCGGATGGGCGGGCTACCGGGGCGGCGACCGGCACGTCAGTCAGACATGCCGGTCCGCATCGCCGGCCCGCAGCAGCGGCTCATGTCCGGCATCCGGGCCGATCATGTCGTGCAGCACCGCCGCGGCGAGGGACGGCGTGAAGGGCTTGGCGAGGAAGCGGGAGCCATCCACCGCCTGCCCCTCCTCCGCGCCGCCATAGCGGCCGGAGGCGTAGACGACGGGCAGCTGCGGCCGGATCACCCGCGCCGCCCGGGCCAGCGCGAAGCCGTCCGAGCCGCCTGGCAGGTTGATGTCGGTCAGCATGGCGGCGATGTCGCCTCGGTCGCAGACCAGCGTCAGCGCCTCCTTCGCATCGGCCGCCTCCAGCACCTCGAAGCCGCCATCGCTCAGCGCATCCACCAGTGTAAGGCGAACAAGAAAATCATCCTCGACCACGAGCAGCACGGGTGGTTCGGCCTGCATTCCCTGGGTTCCCCCTGCCTCGCCCTAGGCAAGCGCCGTTATCCGGCTCCGTTGCCCTTCGGCGGTGTGACGAGCGCGTGACTGCGCCGCCACCTCTGCGTCCATTGCATGATCGAAAAATCGGCTCCGAAGGCTATCCGCTGCCAGGCCGAAGGCGACATGTCGCCGCTTTTCAGCCTCTCTTCAGCAAACTTACGGATAACTTTCTATGGCATGAGCGCGTCGCGTGCATCCTCACGCTCGTGTACTCTTAAGAAGATGTGATCCTGCCGCTCTTCCCGCATGTGTGGTGCATGCCGCGCGACGATTGCAGTGCATCAATTCGGGACGAGCGCGTCACCGCATGAGATCGCGCCCCTCCCCGCGCCGCCGCCCCGATCCCTCCGGCGTCCGCGGTGACGATGGCGAGACAATGCGTTTTTAGGTATAAATTCGCTCTCGAACCTGGTGCGGTACCGGATGATGCGACCAGCAGGCGCGTCGCGCTGGGGTGCCGCACGCGGACCAACCCCCGGCCATCCCAGCTCAGCTTCCACGGGCCGCGCGCGCCCGGGTCAGCCGGTCTCGCGGCGATGCAACTGCACGCAGAGGGGCACGGCCGGCGCCGCCGGCCCGCGCGGCCGCGCCGCGACGCGGCGCCGGCCGGCGGCAGGCGCCGCGTCCCGGCGCAGGCCGGTCAGGCAGGGCTGGCGCGGCGCCTGCACCACCGGCGCCAGTCGGAAGGCATGGGTGATGCGCGGCACCGCCGCCGGCTCCTCTGGGAGACTGGGCGGCAGGCTGGGCAGCAGCCGTGGGGCCGCCCGTCGCGCCGGCGGGCGGTGCGGCGTGGCCTTGACCAGCACCGGGGCCCCGGCGGCCTGCGCTCCGCCGCCCAGCGGCAGGAGGGGCAGCAGCAGCGCCGCCGCGGCGAGCAGCAGCACCCCGGCCCCGCGCGCGCCGGGCTTCGGGCGCGGGGGCGCCGCAGCGGAACGCCGGGCCCCGTTCTCCGCCCCGTTCGCCGCCCCGTTCTCTGGCCAGGCCATGGCAGACGTCATCGCCGCCGGCTATCACGCGGGCCGGCCAGGGGCAATCGCGGCGTTCCGCCCGGCGGGGGCGCCGCCATCCCGGCCGCCGCAAATCCGACCAGATGCGCCGGCACCCTGCCGCGGAGTTCGGAGTGAAGCCATGCGCCGCCTGTCCCGCCGCGCCCTCGCCGCGACCCTGCCGGGCCTCGCCGCCTCGCCGGGCCGGGCACAGCCGGTGGCGGCGGCCTATCCGGCGGCGCCGATCACCCTGGTCTCCCCCTTCTCGCCCGGCGGCGCGGCCGACCTGGCGGCCCGGCTGCTCGCCCGCCACGCCCCGCCCCACCTGCCGAATCGGCAGGCGCTGCTGCTGGTCGAGAACCGGGCCGGCGCCTCGGGCGCCGTCGGCACGCAATTCGTCCACCGGGCGAAGCCCGACGGGCTGACCCTGCTGCTGGCGCGGGTCGCCTCCGCCGCCATCCTGCCGGCCATCGATATCCGCACGCCCTATGCCTGGGACGAGTTCACCATGCTCGGCCTGCTGGAGGACACGCCCTTCGTCGTCTGCGTCCGCGCCGACGCGCCCTGGGACCGGCTGCAGGACCTGCTGATCGTGCTGCGCGAGCAGCCGGGGCGGATCGCCTTCTCCACCACCGGGCCGGCGACGATCCAGGATCTCGGCATGCGCCACCTCTTCGCCACCGCCGGCCTGCCGATCGATGCCGGGCTCGCCATGCCCTTCCGCGGCGGCGGCGAGGCGGTGGCCGCGCTGCTGGACGGCCGGGTGCAGCTGCTCGGCACCAATCTGAACGAGGCCTTGCCGGCGCTGCAGGATGGCCGGCTGCGCGGCCTCGTCATCGGCACCCCGGAGCGGCTGCGGGTCCTGCCGGCCGTGCCCACGGCGCGGGAGGTCGAGCTGCCCGCCCTGGTCGGCGTGACCGGCTGGAGCGCGCTCTTCGCCCCGCCGGCGCTGGCGGAGCCGGCGAGCCAGGCCTGGGTCGCCGCCCTCGCCGCCCTGCGCGGCGACGCCGCCTGGCAGGCGGCGGTGCGGACCACCGGCGGCATCCCGCGGCTGCTGCCGCCCGAGGCCACCCGCGACTATGTCCGCAGCCAGGTCGCGCTCTACCGCGAGCTCGGCCGGCGGCTCGGGCTCATCTGACCGCGCCGCGCCGGGGGGGGGCGTTCAGCCGCCGGCGCAACCGCGATAGGCTGCGGCGACGGGCGCCCGGCGGATGGGCGCGGGCGGAGAGGAGTGCGGGCGATGGATGGAACGACCGGGGCGGAGACCCTGCAGGCTTCGGCGCTCGCGGCGCGCTACGGCGCGGCGGCGCCGCCCGCCGGCCCCTGGAACGCCACCATCGCCGGGCTGCTCGGGCACCGCTCGGTGCGCGGCTACCGCCCCGACCCGCTGCCCGCCGGCACGCTGGAGACGCTGGTCGCGGCGGCGCAATCCGCCGCCACCTCCTCCAACCTGCAGACCTGGTCGGTGGTGACGGTCGAGGATCCGGCGACGCGCGCGGCGATGGCCGAGATCGCCGGCGGCCAGGCGCATATCGCCGAATGCCCGCTCTTCCTCGTATTCCTCGCCGATGTCTCGCGCAACCAGCGCCTGGGCGAGGCCGAGGCGCGGGCGCTGGAGGGCCTCCCCTATCTCGAGACCTTCCTCGTCGCCGCCATCGACGCGGCGCTGGCGGCGCAGAACGCCGTGGTCGCGGCGGAGAGCCTCGGCCTGGCGACGGTCTATATCGGGGCGCTGCGCAACGACCCGGCCCGGGTCGCCGCGTTGCTCGGCCTGCCGCCCGGCGCGGCCGGCGTCTTCGGCCTCTGCGTCGGCTATCCGAAGCCCGGGGCGGAGGGCGAGGTGAAGCCGCGCCTGCCGCAGGCCGTGGTGCTGCATCGCGGCCGCTACGACGCCGCGGCGGAGCCGGCGGCGCGCCGGGCCTACGATGCCGAGATGACCGGCTTCTCGCGGCGGAACGAGATGGCGGCGGATAGCTGGACGCAGCGGGTGATCGCCCGGATCGGCACCGTCCGGGCGCTGCGCGGCCGCGACCGCCTCGCCGCCACGCTGCGCAGCCTCGGCTTCCCGCTGCGCTGAGCCGGCCGGGCCGCTTCCCGGTCGAGCGTTTCCACCCGGCCGGGATCGGCTCTGGACCGCGATCCGCTCACGCGGGTTCGCGGGCCATGGCCTAACGGCCGCGCCCGGTCTTCTCCTGCAGCGCGTCGATGCGGCGGGAGGCCTCGGCCTTGGTGAGCTCGGGGTCGAAGGCCTCGCCCGCCTCCTCGCTCAGCGTCTTCAGGTAGCTCGCCTGGGCGCCGGTCATGCGCTCCTCCCCGGTGGTCCAGTCCGCCGGGTCCTTGATGGTGTTGGAGCCGGGCTCCGGATCGCGCTTCGGGTTCTCGTCCTGTTGCGGCTGCGGCTGCTTCGCCATGTCGGATCTCCTGCCATGGGCGGTCTGTTCGCTTAACGTTCACGCAGACACCCTGGTTCCGACCCGGCCGCGCCGCCATATGCTGCAATGCAGCATGACATTTGCCGCATTGCAGCGAACCCCTCGGCCCATCGGCACGCTGAGGCCCGCGGCTGCTCCCCTAGCCCCATGCCCCGGGCCGCGGCCCCTGGAAGGACCTCGACCTTGTCCCAGCCCCGATTCGACCTTGCCGACCTGGTCCGGCGCAGCCAGGCGATGGCGCGCGGCGCCGGCCTCGGCGGCTTCGCCGGCCCGCCGGATGTCGGCGCCCTGCGGGAGGTGCCGGAATTCGGCAGCAATCCCGGGCAGCTCCGCATGCTGGATTACGTGCCCGATGGCCTGCCGCCCGGGGCGCCCCTCGTCCTGGTCCTGCATGGCTGCGGCCAGACCGCCGCCGGCTACGACCGCGGCAGCGGCTGGTCGCAGCTGGCGGCACGGCACGGCTTCGCCCTGCTCTTCCCCGAGCAGCGCCCGGCCAACAACCCCAATCGCTGCTTCAACTGGTTCGAGCCGGGCGACACCCGGCGCGAGGGCGGCGAGGCGGCCTCGATCGCGCAGATGCTGGAGGCGATGCTGGCGCGGCACCGGCTGGACCCGGCCCGGGTCTTCGTCACCGGCCTCTCGGCCGGCGGCGCCATGGCCTCGGCGATGCTCGCCACCCATCCCGAGCGCTTCGCCGCCGGCGCCATCATCGCCGGCCTGCCCTATGGCGCGGCGCAGTCCATCCCGGAGGCCTTCGAGGCCATGGCCACCGGCCGCCCCCGCCCGGCCGCGGCCTGGGCCGAGGCGGTGCGGCACGCCTCGCCGCATCGCGGCCCCTGGCCGCGCCTCTCCATCTGGCAGGGCAGCGCCGATGCCACGGTGCGGCCGGTCAATGCCGAGCAGATCCTGGCGCAGTGGCTCGGCCTGCACGGCCCGGCCATCGCCGCCGAGGCCGAGTCCGCGCCCGGGCCGGGGCACCGCCTCCGCCTCTGGCGCGGCCCGGATGGCAGGCCGCTGCTCGAGCTGCACCTGATCGAGGGCATGGGGCATGGCGTGCCGATCGCGCCGGGGACCGCGGCGCCCGCCTCGGGCGAGCCGCCGCTCGGCGAGGCCGGGCCCTACATGCTCGATGTCGGCATCGCCTCGACCGCGGCGATCGCCGGCTTCTTCGGCCTGGTCGGCGCGACGCCGGCCGCGGGCGGGGCCGCCGGCCCGGCGCCCGGGCCCGCCGCCCCGGGGCTGCTCGGCCGGCTCGATCCGCGGCCGCTTCTGCACCGCCTGTTGCGGGCGACGGGGCTGCTGGACCGCTGACGCGGCCCCGCGCATCCTGCGCGGCATCCTCGGAGGCAGACCCATGGAGCACCGCACCCTCGGCCGCAGCGGCCTCACCGTCCCGCCCATCGTCTTCGGCGGCAACGTCTTCGGCTGGACGCTCGACAAGGCGGCCTCGCACCGCATCCTCGACCAGCTCGTCGAGGTCGGGCTCACCGCGATCGACACCGCCGACATGTACTCCGTCTGGGCGCCGGGGAATCAGGGCGGCGAGAGCGAGAGCATCATCGGCGAGTGGCTCGCCGCGCGCGGCAACCGCAGCAAGGTCACGATCTTCACCAAGGTCGGCATGAAGATGGGCAGCGGCGAGGAGGGGCTGTCGCCGGCCTGGATCAGGAAGGAGGTCGAAGCCTCCCTCAAGCGTCTCAGGACCGACGTGATCGATCTCTACCAGGCGCACAGGGACGATCCGGAAACGCCGCTCGAGGACACGCTCGGCGCCTTCGCCGAGCTGGTGAAGGCCGGCAAGGTGCGGGCGATCGGCGCCTCCAACTACACCGCGCCGCGGCTGCGGCAGGCGCTCGAGACCAGCGCCCGGCTCGGCCTGCCGCGCTACGAATCGCTGCAGCCGCACTACAACCTGATGGAGCGCGCCGGCTTCGAGGCGGAGCTCGGCCCGCTCTGCGAGAAGGAGGGGCTCGGCGTCATCAATTACTACGCGCTGGCCTCCGGCTTCCTCTCGGGCAAGTACCGGTCGGAGGCGGATTTCGGCAAGAGCGCCCGCGGCGGCGGCATGGCGAAATACCTGACGCCGCGCGGCAAGGCGGTGCTGGGCGCGCTCGACGCCATCGCCGGCGAGCTCTCGGCGACGCCGGCGCAGGTGGCGCTCGCCTGGCTGCGCGCCAAGCCCGCCGTCACCGCGCCGATCGCCAGCGCGACCAGCGCCGAACAGGTGGCGGATCTGGTCAAGGCGGCGACGCTGGTGCTGCCGGCCGAGGCGGTGGCGCGGCTCGACGAGGCGAGCGCCTGACCCTCCCGATGCCGACGCTCCCGATCCGGCGGCAGCGCCGGATCGGATGACGATGCGGACCACGTGGCCGCGTCACGCGCATCACCACGCGGCCGCGCGACGTTCTTGACCGCGCGGCCAAGCCGCTTTTCTCCGCGCGGCCGAGCCGCTTTTCTCCGCGCGGCCGAGCTATTTTTCTCCCGCGCGGCCGAGCCATTTTTCTCCCGCGCGGCCGAGCCGCGACGCAAGCCGCCGGCAGCGGCGCCGGCATCGCGGACGCGTCGCCGCACGGCGCGCGGCACGGCGGCGAAAGCGCGAGCGATGCCGCACGCTTTCGGGAGAAGCCGGCGTCATTGCCGCGTCGCGCCCGAACTGCCTCCCCGTCCGGCCTGTTGGCACGCGGTCACCCGCATCCAGGACGCCCGCATGTTCTACACCGATGGCAAGCTGCAATACCCCGTCCGCGTCGAGACGCCCAATCCGATCTTCGCCCGCGCCCTGCAGCAGGCGATCGGCGGCGTGGAGGGCGAGATCCGCGTCATGATGCAGTATCTCTTCCAGGGCTGGGGCAGCCGCGGCCCAACGAAATACCGCGACATGCTGATCAACACCGGCACGGAGGAGATCGGCCATATCGAGATGCTCTCGACCGCCGTCGCGCTGAACCTCGAAGGCGCGCCGCTGTCGATGCAGGAGGACGCGGCGAAGGATGGCGTCGCCGGCGCCGTGCTCGGCGGGATGAACCTGCGGCACATCCTCTCGACCGGCCTCGCCGCGACGCCGGAGAACTGCAACGGCGTGCCCTTCAACGCCAGCCATGTCTATGCCAGCGGCAACATCGCCGCCGACATGTACGCCAACGTCGCCGCCGAGGCGACCGGCCGCGCCCTGGCGGTGCGCCTCTACGGCATGACCGACGATCCCGGCATGCGCGACATGCTCTCCTTCCTCATCGCGCGCGACACCATGCATCAGCAGCAATGGCTCGCGGTCATCGAGGAGCTGGGCGGCGACACGGCGCAGCTGCCGATCCCGAACAGCTTCCCGCAGAGCCAGGAGGCGAACCGCTTCTCCTACGCCTATTTCGGGCACCGCACCGACAAGCGCTTCCCGATGGGGCGGTGGACGGAGGGCGCCTCGCTCGACGGCAAGGGCCAGTTCGAGCCGATGATCTCCGAGCCGCTCGGCGAGGCGCCGTCGCTGGCGCCGCCGCGGCCGGATGGCGGCGCGCAGCGGGAGCAGCTCCAGGGCGGCCCGGCGAACCCGGCCGCGGCGAACGACGCGACGCGCGGCGGCGCCCCGAACCTCGCCTGATATCCGGCGCAGGTGCCGGGCAGCCGCGGAGGGACGGCGCCCGGCCGCGCCCTGCCATCGGGACAGGCCAGCGGGACAGGCCAGCGGGACAGGATCACCGGCGGCCGGTATGACACGCCCCCGCAGCGTCAGGGCAGAAGGGGGACAGCATGATCCGGCCGGCAACCACGGCAACCGGCGCGGCGGCGTGAGCAGCGCCCCGGCGCCCGTGCCCATGCCCGTGCCCCTGGCCACGGCGGCGCGGCTCTGGCTGCGGGCCGGCGGCCTCGCCTTCGGCGGCCCGGCGGCGCAGGTCGCGCTGTTGCACCGCGTGGTGGTCGAGGAGCGGCGCTGGCTCTCCGAGGCCCGCTTCCTGCAGGCGCTCGGCGTCTGCCGGCTGCTGCCGGGCCCGGAGGCCCCGCAGCTCGCCATCTGGCTCGGCTGGCTGCTGCACGGCGTCCCGGGTGGCCTTGCGGCCGGGCTGCTCGTCCTGCTGCCCGGGGCGCTGGCGATGCTGGCGCTCGCCGCCCTCCATCTCGGGCTTGGCGCGGTGCCGGCCGTCGCAGGCCTGGTCTACGGCCTGCAATGCGCCGCGCTGGTGCTGGTGGCCGAGGCGCTGCTACGGCTGGCGCGCCGCAGCCTGCGGCGCCCGCCGGCCCGGGCGCTCGCCCTCGCCGCCTTCCTCGCGCTCGGCCTCTTCGGCCTGCCCTTCCCGCTCGTCATCCTCGCGGCCGCGCTGGCCGGCCTGGCTTGGCCGGCGGGCTTCGTCGCCAGCGGGCCGCCAACCTCGCTCGACCGGCTGCTGGCTGCGGCGCCGGACCGCGGCCTGCGCGCCGCCGGCCCGGCGCGGTGGATGGGCCTCGGCGTGCTGCTGCTCTGGCTCGGGCCGGTGCTGCTGCTGGCCGGGCATCCGCCCTGGGGCGACCTCGCCTGGTTCTTCGCCAGGCTGGCCGTCGTCAATTTCGGCGACGCCCATGCGGCGCTCGCCTATGTCGCGCAGGAGGCGGTCGATCGCCACCACTGGCTGAGCGGCCCGCAATTGCTGGCCAGGCTCGGCCTGGCCGCGGCCATGCCGGGGCCGCTGCTCCCGGTGCTGCAATTCGTCGGCACCCTCGCGGGCTATGCGGCGGGCGGCGCGGCGGGCGGGCTCGCCGGCGCGGCGCTGGCGCTCTGGATGAGCGCCCTGCCCTGCCTCGCCTGGGTCCTTCTCGCCGGGCCGCCGCTCGAGCGGCTGCGGGACGCCGCGCGGCCGAAGGCGGCACTGGCCGCGGTGATGGCCGCGCAGGCCGGTCTCCTCGCCAGCCTGGTGCTCTGGTTCGGGCTGCGCCTGCTGTTCGGGGCGCTGCGCGAGGTGCCGCTCGGGCCGGCGCGGCTGGAGCTGCCGGTGGCGGCGAGTCTCGATCCCGTGGCGGCGCTGCTGGTCCTGCTGGCGGCGGTTTGCCTCTTGCGCATGCGCGTCCCGCTCGCCTGGAGCCTCGCCGCCACCGCCCTCGCCGGCATGGTGCTGCGGCTGGCCTTCGGCTGGTTGCTCGGCCGGCCCTGAGGCCGGGAGGGGGAGCAGGAAGGCCGGCGCTACCCCTCGCCCTGGGCTGCCCGCCGCTCGTCGCGCGCCGGCGGCTCGATCCGCTCCGCCGCCGGCGCCTCGCGCGCATCCGGGTGGTGCTCGGCGGCCACCGGGAAATGGAGCGTGCAGAGCGTGCCGCCGACCTCGCCGCCGCGCAGCTCCAGCCGTCCGCCGAGCTGCCCGGCCAGGGCCTGCACCAGCCGCATGCCGCTGCCCCCCTCGGCCGCGGCCCGCCGCTCGCCGGCGAGCCCGATGCCGTTATCCGCGACGGTCAGGCTGTACTCCCCGCCGCCGCGGCGGAAGCCGACCCGGACGATGCCGCCCCGCTGGTGGGGGAAGGCGTATTTCAGGGCGTTGGTGACGAGCTCGTTCACCACCAGGCCGAGATCGGCGGCGACCGCGACGGGCAGCGGATGCGCCTCGGCCTGGGCGGTGAGGGCGACGCCGCTCTCCGGCACCAGGGCGGCGCCGAGATCCTCGACCAGCCCCTCGAGGAAGGCGCGGCTGTCCACCTTGCCGCCGTTCCGCCGCGTCGCCAGGCGGCGATGCACCCGCCCCAGCACCTGGATGCGGCCGGCGGCCTGCAGCAGCGCCGGCGCCGCGGCCGGGTCGGCGCCGGCCTGGGCCTGCAGCAGACTGATCAGGCGCTGCATGTCGTTGCGGATACGGTGGGACATCTCCTCGAGCAGCAGCCCGCGCTCGCGGGCCACCGCCTCGGTGCCGCGCAGCCGGCCGGAGAGGCGGGCGAGCCGGCCGCTGAGCAGGGCGATCGCCACCGCCAGCGCCTTGGCGAGGGCGAACCATAGCACGCCGCGCAGCAGCTCGCCCAGGCCGAGCGTGCCGGCCTCGGCCGCCGGCAGCAGCAGCCAGATGAAGCCGGCCGCCGCGGCGGCGAGGCCGGCTCCGAGGCCGAGCGCGAAGGCCAGCGCGGCCACCGCCGCGAGCAGCAGGAGCTGCCCTTCCGCCGGGCCGAGGCTCGGGATGCCCGCCAGGCCCAGGCCGACGGCCAGGGCCAGCCCACCCCCCGCCAGGATGCGCAGGATCGGGTTCCAGGCCCTCCGGTTCCAGGCATTGGGCCTGCCCGGCGGCGATTTGGCGGATGGCGGCAGGGTGGAGTCCTCAGCGGGGCGCCCGGCATGGGGCGGGAGGCTGGCCTCCCCTTACCGTGAAACGCAGAAGGGACACGCGGGCTGCCGCGACAATTCCATAAAATTGGCTGCTGCCGCCCGCGCTCCCGGCCGGACGGCGCCTGGACCCGCCTGCGGCCCCGCCGCGCCTCAGCGGCCGGCGAGCGCGCCGAACATGCGCCGCAGCCCGATCGCCTGCTGCCGCAGCCAGCCCCCGCTCGCCAGCGCCTCCGGCTCCTCCGGCGTGCCGGTCGGCGGGAAGACGCCGCGCTGGAAATCCGCGGTGCCGAAGAGCCAGTCCCAGACCGGCAGCAGCACCGCGTAGTTCTTGCCCTGCGCCCCGGCCGAGAGCGGCGCGTGGTGCAGCCGGTGGAAGCGCGGCGAGACCAGCAGCCGCTCGCCGAGGCGGCCGTAATGCAGGCGGACATTGGCGTGGCTGAGGCTCTCGGCGAGGCGGAGCAGCAGCACGATGAGCGGGAACTGCCCGGGCGGCACGCCGATCAGCAGCGCGATGGCGCCGAACCAGACCGCGGCCAGCACGTCGTCGAGCACGTGGTTGCGGTCGTCGGTCCAGAAGGTCATCTGCCGCTGGGCGTGGTGGATGGCGTGCAGCGCCCACCACCAGCGCAGCCCGTGCTGCGCCCGGTGCCGCCAGTATTCGGCGAAGTCGAGGATGACGACATAGGCGGCGAAGGCGAGCAGCGGGTGGTCGCGCAGCGCCGGCAGCAGCTCCTCAAGCGTCGGCGGCAGCAGCCCGGTCTCGGTCAGCCAGGCCTCCCAGGCGGTCTGGGCGGAGGCCAGCAGGATGAAGGCGAGCAGCGGCAGCAGGCCGAGGCGGCTGAGGAAGGTGTAGAGCATGTCGGTCCGCACCGCCCGGCGGTCGGTGCGCGGCTCGACCGGCCGCCAGGCCTCGAGCGGCCGGCACACGGCCACGACGACGAGGATGCCGAACAGGCCGAAGAGCGCGAAGTCGAGCCAGGCATAGGCATCCTCCGCCCAGTCCATCAGCCCGAGCGCATAGAGCAGCGGCTGCAGCGCATGCTCGAAGAGCCAGCCGGTGAGGCCCGCATAGAGATCGGCGATGCGGCTCATGCCCGGCCTATGACATCCCGCCCGGGGCGATCCCCTCGGGCGGCAGGAGGGCGAAGCAGAAGCCGCGCGCCTGCAGCCCGGCGATCACCTCCTCGAGCACCTGCGCGAAGGGCTCGCGGCGGCTGCGGACGCCCCAATGCATCACCACCACCTCCCCATCCCGGGTGCGGGCGATGGCGCGGCGGGCGAGCTCGGCATTCGGGTGCTTCGCGCTGTCGAGCTCGTCGCCCCAGAAGCCGTTGCCGGTCCAGCCCTGGTGCCGCAGCCCGCAGGCGGCGGCCATGGCGAGGGCGTTCGGCGTGGTGATGCCGCCCGGCGCCCGCCAGAGCGGCAGCACGCGCGCCTCCGGCGCCATCTCGCGCAGCCGCTCGATCGGCCGGCGCAGCTCGGCGCAGAGGCCCGGCCCGTCCAACACCACCGCGCCGCCCGCCTCGCCGCCCCCGCCCCGGGCGACGTAGCGCACCCGGCCGGGCGCCGGGTCGCCGCGGAAATACCAGTGGCGCCAGGTATGGCTGGCGAAGGCATGGCCCTCGGCGGCGCGGGCGCGCCAGAAGGGCGCCCAGGCCGCGTCGAGGGTGCGGTCGCCGCGCCAGCTCGGCTCGTCGGCGAGGAAGAGCGTCGCCACCACCCCGCGCCGGCGCAGGATGGCGGCGATCGCCTCCGCCTCCCGCCCCCAGCCGGTATCGATGGTGAGATGCACCACGCCGCGGCAGCCGGCCGCGGGCGCGGCGGCCTGCGCCGCCACGGGGGCCGCGAGCGGCAGCGCCGCCGCGGCGAGCAGGGCGCGGCGCCTCATCGGCTCCAGAGGCGGCGCTGGCTGGCGGGGCGGGCGGGGGCCGCCGGCTCGGGGCGCACCGGCACCTCGTCCTCGGTCTGGGTGAGCGGCGCCGCGGCCGGCTGCGCCTCCACCGGCGCCGTGTCCGAGACCGTGAGCGGCGGCAGCGGCGTCGCCCGCTTCTCGACGAAGATGCCGTGCGGCGAGCGGCCGACCGGGAAGCTGTCGGTCTCGCCGGTGGCCGGGTCGATGATGGCGACCCGGGCGATCCAGCGCAGCGTCACCCAGAGCCGGCCTTCCGGGTCGAAGGCGATGCAGTCCGGCCCGCCGGGCAGCGGCCAGACCGCCTTCGGGTTCAGCGTCTCGGCATCGAGCACGGTGATGCGGCTGTCGACCCGGCTGTTCACGTAGAGCAGCTTGCGGTCCGGCGAGGGAAAGACGGTGTGCGCCCCCCGCCCGGCATAGATGGTGCGCTCCACCTTGCCGTCCGCCGGGTTCACCACGGCGATGTGGTCGGAGCCCATGATGCCGACGAGCAGCCGGCCGTTGTGCCAGGTGACGCCGGCCGGCTGCGGCCCGACATCGGCGGTCCAGAGCGGCTTCTGGGTGGCGAGGTCGATCGCCATCAGGCCGCGGGCGCCCTGCAGGGTGACGAAGGCGGTGCGGCTGTCCGGCGTGTAGGCGAGGTGGCTCGGCTTGTCCGGCACCTTCAGCCGGGCGAGCAGGGTGCGGCTCGCCGCCTCGTAGATGTCGACCTGGTCGCGGCGCAGGCTGGTGACGACCAGCAGCCTGCCGTCCGGGCTGAGCTCCATGTGGTAGGGGTTGCTGAACCGCTCCCGCCGCAGCACCGTCGCCGAGGCCGGGTCGATGGCGATCAGCTCGTTGCCGCCGCTGTCGCCGACCAGCAGCTCCCGGCCATCGGGCGAGAGGATGAGGTGATGCGCCTCCCGCAGCACCGGGATGCGGCGCACCTCCTCCCGCGTGGTGCTCTCGATCACGCTGATGGAGGCGTCGGCGCTGTTCAGCACATAGACGAGGTCGGCCCGGGCGCCGGCAGGCACGAAGCCGGCCAGGCCGAGGCAAAGCGCGAGGCAGGCGCGCCGCATGGTCCGGACATCCCAAAACTACGGGCGGGAAAATCCCCCCGCCCGCTCGCACATGCAAGCAATCATCGCCGGCGCGGGCGAGGATTGATCAGTCCGAGCCCGGCTCGAATTTCATGGCCACGCCATTCATGCAATAGCGCTGCCCGGTGGGTTGCGGCCCGTCCGGGAAGACATGGCCGAGATGCCCGCCGCAGCGGGCGCAATGCACCTCGGTGCGGACCATGAAGAGGCTGCGGTCGGTGGTGGTCTCGACCGCCCCCTCCTTCGGCGCCCAGAAGCTCGGCCAGCCCGAGCCGCTCTCGTACTTGGTCGCGGCGTCGAAGAGCGGCTGGCCGCAGCCGGCGCAGGCGAAGGTGCCGGGGCGCTTCTCGGCGTTCAGCGGGCTGCTGCCCGGCCGCTCGGTGGCGTGCTGGCGCAGCACCCGGTAGCTGTCGGGCGGCAGCTCCTGGCGCCACTCGGCATCGGGCTTGGCCACCGGATAGGGCGCCTCGGGCGCCTCCTTGTCCTTGCGGAAGAGGGACATCGGCATTCCTTTCCTCAAACGCTTGTCTCTTGAAACGCCCATCGGGGCCGTCGCTGCCCCTTGCCCTGCCGCGAAGCGGTGTCGCGGGGCCTTCTCAGGCCGCCGGCCGCTTCAGCCGGTCGGCATAGAGCTTCCTGAACTTCGCCACCTTGGGGGCGATGACCACTTGGCAATAGCCGCTCCAGGGGGTGCGGGCGAAGTAGTCCTGGTGCTCCGGCTCGCCCGGCCAGTAGCGGTCGAAGGGCACCAGCTCGGTGACCAGCGGCGCGCCCCAGAGGTCCTGCGCCGTCACCTCGGCCATCACCCGCTCCGCCGCCGCCTTCTGCTCCGGCGAATGGTAGAGGATGACCGAGCGGTATTGCGGCCCGACATCGTTGCCCTGGCGGTCCTTGGTGGTCGGGTCGTGGATGGTGAAGAAGACCCGCAGCAGGTCCTCGTAGGAGAGCTGCCGCGGATCGAAGCTGACCTGCACCACCTCGGCATGGCCGGTGCGCTTGCCGCAGACCTGCTCGTAGGTCGGGTTCTCCACATGGCCGCCGGCATAGCCGGAATGCACCCCCGTCACGCCCCGGAGGTCGCGGAAGACCGCATCCAGGCACCAGAAGCAGCCGCCGCCCAGGGTTGCAACCTCGGTGGTGGCCTCGGCATGGCCGCTCTCGGTTCCGCTCATGCTCACTCCTCTCCCCTTGCTCTCCCATAGATAGGACGCCGAGGCCGGCGGTGCAGCGGCCGCATCCCGGCCCCTCGCGGCCCCAGGGCATGGACGGCGCCGGCCCCAGGGGCGAGACTCGCCGCCAGGCAGGGTCCGGGGAGGGTCGCAGATGGCCTTGAAGCGCATGGTGCTGCAGATCGGCATGGGCACCGATATCCGCGGCGGCGAGCCGACCAAGGCGGCGGTGCGGGCGCTGCGCGACGCGCTCTGGCACAATTCGCTCACCGTCACCCATGCGCTCGGCGTCGATGTCGATTCGATGCGGGTGAAGGTGACGATCGGCGTGCCGCATCCGGAACAGGTGGACCATGCCGCCGTGCTGGCGGCGCTGCCGCATGGCACCGGCACGCTGGAGGTGGTCGCGGGCGGCCTCGAGATCCCGACCGAGGATGGCCGCGGCGTCACCCTGCTCGCCCAGGCGGCCGCCGAGGTCTTCCTCGACCTGCCCGAGGCGGTGGCGGGAGGCCGGCCATGAGCACGCCCCGCCGCGTCATCCTCGAGCTCGGCACCGGCAACGACCTGCATGGCGGCGACTACACCAAGGCGGCGCTGCGGGCGGTGCAGGACGCGCTGCACCACTCCTCCCTCTCGATGCTGCGGAGCCTCGGCATCGACCCGGCCGCCATGCTGGTCGAGGTGACCATCGGCGTGCAGCGCCCCGAGCGGGTGGAGGCGGAGCGGGTGCGCGCCTCGCTGCCGCATGGCCAGGTGACGGTGCGGGTGGTCCGGGGCGGGCTCGACGTGCCGGATCCGGGGCGCGACGACCCGGCGGTGATCGCCAGCGCCGCCCTCGCGGTGCGGCTGCCGCTATAGGGCGTGACCCACACGCCCCAGCCCCGCCGGGCGAGCGGCGCCCTCAGGCGCCCGGCAGGATCTCGCGCAGCCGCTCGGCCGGGCGGCAGAGCCGCGTGCCGCCGGGGGCGATCACGAAGGGCCGGTTGATCAGCACCGGATGCGCCAGCATCGCCTCCAGCAGCGCCGCCTCGCCGAGCCCCAGATCGTCGAGGCCGAGCTCGGCGCAGAGCGGCTCCTTGGCGCGCAACGCCTCGCGCACCGTGAGCCCGGCGGCGGCGATGGTCGCCCGCAGCGTCTCCCGGTCGGGCGGCGATTGCAGGTAGGGGAGGATGCGCGGCTCGATGCCGGCGGCGCGGAGCATCGCCAGGGCGGCGCGGGAGGTGCCGCAGGCCGGGTTGTGCCAGAGGATGACGTCGCTCATGCGGGCCCCTTGCCGTTCCTGGCGGCCCGCCGCCCGAGGCAGGCGGGCGAGCCGCCCCGGGCGCAGTATCGCCCGCCTGCCTCGGGCGGTCACGCCGGGGCTGTGCGCCGGAGCACAGCCAGACTGTCGGGATTCCGACAAGGATGCCGTTGGGGCGACACTACCCCTCCGCCTCGGGACTGGCATTTCAGATCGCCGATCCCGGCCCGCCGCCGCAGCGGGGGGCCGAGGCCGGATTTCCAGACAGGGCATTGCGTCCGGAGTGCATTGGGCCGCTGCGGCCGCCCCCCGGGGCCGACCGCAGCGGTCGCTTGCCTGCGCGCCGGCGATGCTCCCTGCCGCTTCGCCCGGCGCCGCGGCCATGCGATGCTCCGCCGCGGCATGCCGGGGAGAGGTCGATGTTCGCCGAGGGACGATGGCTGAACGAGCCCGCCGCCTGGCGGCGCGAGGACGGGCAGCTTGGCGTCGTCACCGATCATGGCGGCGATTTCTGGCGCGAGACGCATTACGGCTTCACCCGCGACAGCGGGCATTTCCTCGGCCTCCCCGCCCCGCCCGCCTTCACCGCGACGCTGCGGGTGCGGGCGCGCTACGAGAGCCTCTACGACCAGGCCGGCCTCATGCTCCGCCGCGACGCCGCCACCTGGCTGAAGGCCGGCGTCGAATGGTCGGATGGCGAGGCGCTGCTCGGCAGCGTGCTCACCCTCGGCCGCTCCGACTGGGCGACCGGCCCCTGCCGCGGCGACCCCACGGATATGCGCCTCCGCCTCACCCTGGCCGACGGCGTGCTGCGGCTGCAGGCCTCGGCCGATGGCCGGCGCTGGGCGCTGCTGCGGCTCTGCCCCTTCCCCGCCGAGGGGCCGCTGCTGGTCGGGCCGATGTGCTGCACGCCGGAGCGCGCCGGGCTGCGGGTGCGGTTCAGCGAGTTCGCCCTCGGCCCACCCATGGACAAGGCGCTGCACGACCTGTCGTGAGGCCGCTGCCCCTACTTCTGGCCCCACTTCCGGCCCCACCCCTGCCCCTTCCCCTTCCCCTGCCCGCCTGATGCGCCTGCGTCCCGCCCTCCCCCGCAGCCTGGGGCGCCTGCTGCGGATCCTCGCCCTCGCCCTGCTCCTCGGCCCGCCTGGCCTGATCCTCGTCGTCCGCGTCCTGCCGCCGCCGGCGACGCCGCTGATGCTGATCCGCCTCGTCCAGGGCCATGGGCTGCACAAGGACTGGGTGCCCTATGCGGCGATCGCGCCGGCCCTGCCGGACGCGGTCATCGCCGCCGAGGACAACCTGTTCTGCACCGAGGCGCTCGGCTTCGACCTGGCGGCGCTGCGCGGCCAGGTGGCGGCCTGGTGGCGGGGCGAGCGGCCGCGCGGCGCCAGCACCCTCACCATGCAGACGGCGAAGAACCTGCTGCTCTGGCCCGGCCGCGACCCGCTGCGCAAGCTGGCCGAGGCCTGGCTGACGCCGCAGATCGCCCTGCTCTGGCCGAAGCGGCGGGTGCTCGAGGTCTATCTCAACATCGTCGAGTTCGGCCCCGGCCTCTACGGCGCCGAGGCGGCGGCGCAGGCCTTCTTCGGCAAGCCGGCGCGGCTGCTGACGCGGCACGAGGCGGCGCGGCTGGCCGCGGTGCTGCCGAGCCCGCTGCGCTGGTCGGTGGCCGCGCCGGACGCGGCGCTGCGTGCCCGCACCGCCCTGATCGAGCGGCGCGTGCCGCAGCTCGGCCCGCTGCTCGACTGCGCCCGCTAGGGCATTGCGCGGCGTTGGGTCGCGCGCGTCACGCTCCGGCGCCCGGCCTCACTGCCCCTTGCGGCGCATCTCCCGCAGCGTCGAGGGCGCCGGGCCGACGAGCCGGCGGATCATGATGTAGAAGACCGGCGTGAAGAGCAGGCCGAAGACGGTCACGCCCATCATGCCGAAGAAGACCGCGCTGCCGACGGCGCGGCGCATCTCGGCCCCGGCGCCGCTGGCGATCACCAGCGGCAGCACGCCGAGGATGAAGGCGAGCGAGGTCATCAGGATCGCCCGCAGCCGCAGCCGGCAGGCCTCGACCACCGCCTCGACCGGGCTCATCCCCTCCTCCTCCTCGCGCTGCTGGGCGAATTCCACGATCAGGATGGCGTTCTTCGCCGCCAGCCCGACCAGCACCACGAAGCCGATCTGGGTCAGGATGTTCACCTCCTGCCCCAGCAGCCGCAGGCCGAGGGTGGAGGCGAGCAGGCACATCGGCACGATGAGGATGACCGCGAAGGGCAGGCTCCAGGAGCCGTATTGCGCCGCCAGCACCAGGTAGACGAAGAGCACGCAGAGCGGGAAGACCAGCAGGCCGGCATTGCCGCTATGGGTCTGCTCGAAGGAGAGGTCGGTCCATTCGAAGCCGATGCCGTCCGGCAGCACCCGCCGCGCGACGCGCTCGATCGCCGCATTCGCCGCCGCCGAGCCGAAGCCGGGGCGGATCTCGCCCGCCACCTCGGCCGCGGGGTAGAGGTTGTAGCGCGGCACCCGCTGCGGCCCGGTGACCTCGCGGAAGGCCATGACATTGGCGAGCGGCACCATCGCGCCGGCCTCGTTGCGGGTGAAGATGCGCGCCAGGTCGGTGTCGAGCCGGCGGAACTCGGGCGCCGCCTGCGCCAGCACCCGCCAGTTGCGGCCATAGGCGGTGAAGTCGTTGATGTAGGAGGTGCCGAGCAGCGTCTCGATGCTCTGGCTGAGGCGGGCCACCGGCACGCCGAGCATCTCGATCCGGGCGCGGTCGACATCGACCGCGATCAGCGGCGAATCGATGCGGAAGGGCGTGTAGGCGCCGGCGATGCCGGGCAGCTGCCGCAGCGCCGCGGCGAGGTTCCCGGCCGCCGCGGCCAGCACCTCCGTCCCCCGCCCGGTGCGGTCCTCGAGCCGGAGCGCGAAGCCGCCGCTGCCGATGCCGGGCACCGCCGGCGGCGGGATGACCAGCACCGCGGCCTCCTGCAGCACGGCGAGGCGCTGGCGCAGCTCGCGCATGATGCGCTGCGCCGTCAGCCCCTGCGGCAGCCGCTCGCTCCAGGGGGCGAAGACCGGGGTCAGCGTGCCCTGGTTGCTGCCGGCGGTGTTGGTGGCGCCGGAGACCCCCGCGAGCGCCGAGACGCTGGCGATGCCCGGGATCTCGCGGGCGATGCGCGCCGCCGCCTCGACGGCCGCGGTGGTGCGGGCGAGCGAGGCGCCGCCCGGCAGCTCGAGCGAGACGGTGGCGTAGCCGCGGTCCTGCGCCGGCAGGAAGCCCTGCGGCGTCGAGACCAGCAGCCAGCCGGTGCCGAGGATCAGCAGGGCGTAGAGGCCGAGCATCGGCAGCACATGCCGCACCAGCCGCCGGGTGAGCGCGGCATAGGCGCGCGAGAGCCGGTCGAAGCCGCGGTTGAAGCGGGCCAGCAGCCAGCGCAGCAGCCGCGCCGGGCCGTGCCGGCGGGGCGGCGGATGCACCTCGTGGCGGCGGAGGATCAGCGTCGCCAGGGCCGGGCTGAGGGTGAGCGAGCAGAAGCAGGAGAGCGCCGTCGCCACCGCGATGGTGACGGCGAACTGCCGGAAGAAGCGGCCGGTGATGCCCTCGAGGAAGGCGGTCGGCACGAAGACGGCGCAGAGCACGAGGGCGATCGAGACCAGCGCGCCGCCGACCTCCAGCATGGTGGTCGCGGCCGCCCGCCGCACCTCGGGATCGGTGCGGAGATGCCGGTCGACATTCTCCACCACCACGATGGCGTCGTCGACCACGATGCCGACCGCCAGCACCAGGCCGAACAGCGTCAGCACGTTCAGGGTGAAGCCGAAGGCCATCATCACGCCGAAGGTGCCGATGAGCGAGACCGGGATGGCGAGGATCGGGATCATCGCCGCCCGCCAGTTCTGCAGGAAGAGCAGGACGACGCAGACGACGAGGAAGATCGCCTCGGCGATGGTCTGCACCAGCTCGCGCACGCTCTCGGCGACGAAGCGGGTCGGGTCGTAGGCGATCTCGGCGCGGATCCCGGCCGGGAAGCCGGCGGTGATGGTCGCCAGCCGGTCGCGGATCTGCTCCGCCGTCGCCAGGGCGTTGGAGCCGGGGCGCTGCGTCACCGCCAGCGCCACCGCCGGCCGCCCCTGCAGCGTGCTCGCGGTGGTGTAGGAGGCGGCGCCGAGCTCCACCCGGCCGATATCGCCGAGCCGCAGCAGCCTGCCATCGGCGCCGGCGCGGATGACGATCGCCTCGAACTCCGCCGGGTCGGAGAGCCGGCCGCGGAAGATGAGGTTGGGCTGGAAGGCCTGGTCGGCCACCGGCGGCTCGGCGATCTGCCCGCCGGCCACCTCGGCATTCTGCGCCTGCACCGCCGCGATGACGTCCTCGGCGATGACCTTGTTCGCCTGCATCCGGCCGGGATCGAGCCAGACGCGCATGGCGTAGTCGCGCGCCCCCTGCATGTCGATGTCGCCGATGCCGTCGATCCGCAGCAGCTCGTCGCGCACCTGGCGCAGGGCGAAATTCGAGACGTAGAGCTGGTCGTAGCTGGCATCGGGCGAGCTGACGAAGATCACCATCAGGCGGTCGGTCGCCAGCTTGCGCGTGGTCACGCCCCAGCGCCGCACCTCCTCCGGCAGCCGCGGCAGCGCCGCCGCCACCGCCCCCTGCACCAGGATCTGCGCCCGGTCGGGATCGGTGCCGAGGCCGAAGGTGACGACGAGGTTCATCCGCCCGTCGGCGGTGGATTGCGAGGACATGTAGAGCATGCCCTCGGTGCCGTTCACCTCCTGCTCGATCGGCGTCGCCACGGTGTCGGCGACCACCTGCGCCGAGGCGCCGGGATAGCCGGTGGCGACCACCACGGTCGGCGGCACGACATCGGGGTATTCCGAGATCGGCAGCGAGAGCATGGACAGGCCGCCGACGATCAGCAGCACCAGCGACATGACGCAGGCGAGGACCGGCTGGCGGACCGAGAGGACGCCGAGATTGCTCAGGGCCGAGCCTCCCTGGCCGCGCCGCCCGGGGTGGGGCTGGCCGGGGTGGGGCTGGCCGGGGCGGGGCTGGCCGGCGCCGGCATCGGCCGCACCGCCAGGCCGGCGCGGGCCTGCATCAGGCCGTTGACGACCACCTGCTCGTCGCCCTCGAGGCCGGCGCGGATCACCCGCAGGCCGCCCTCCAGCGGGCCGAGCGTGACCGGCCGGGCGAGCAGCACGTTCTGCGGCCCGAGCACATAGACCACGCGCCGCGACTGGTCGGTCGCCACCGCCGCGTCGGGCACCAGCAGCGCCTGGTAGGGCAGGCTGGCGACCAGGCGGAGCCGGGCGAAGACGCCCGGGGAGAACCGGTCCTGCTTGTTGTCGAAGCGCGCCCGCAGCCGGATGGTGCCGGTGCCGGGATCAGCCTCGTTGTCGACGAAGACCACCTTGCCCGGATGCGGGAAGTCGGCCTCGTCGGCGAGGGCGAGCTGCACCGGGTTGGCCACGTCGCGCGAGGAGGGGCGGCCGCCGGTTTCGGCCATGCGGGTGTAGCGCAGCGCCGCGCCCTGATCGATGTCGAAGACGACGTCGATCGGGTCCATGGTGACGATGGTGGCGAGCAGCGTCGCCGAGCTGGCCTCGCCGCCCGAGACGAGGTTGCCGGGGCTGACGAGATGGCGGCCGATGCGGCCGGTGAGCGGCGCCCGGATCTCGGTGAACTCCAGCTCGAGCCGCGCCCGCTGCAGCGCCGCCTCGGCGCCGGAGACCCCGGCGCGGGCCGCCTCCACCGCCTGGCTGCGCTGCTCGAGATTGGCCTCGGAGCCGGCGCGGTACTGCAACAGGCTGCGGGCGCGTTCCAGCTCGCGCTCGGCCAGGGCGAGCTGCGAGCGCACGCCGACCAGCCGCGCCTCGGCCTCGGTGACGGTGGCGCGGAAGGGCCGCGGATCGATGCGGAAGAGCAGGTCGCCCTGCTGCACCACCTGGCCATCGGCGAAGCTCACGGCGTCGAGATAGCCGCTGACGCGGGCCCGCAGCTCGATCCGCTCGGTGCTGGCGAAGCGGCCGGTGAACTCGTCCCAGTCGGTGATCTCGCGCCGGACCGGCGGCATGACGCTCACCTGCGGCGGCTCGGGCGGCGCCGTCTCCTCCTGCCGGTCGCAGCCGGCGAGCAGCCCGGCCGCGAGCGCCAGCGCCTGAAGCCAGCCATGCCGCATCGCCCCTCCCCGCCCCGCCGCCGCGGCCCGGCGCGCTTCGCCCCAGACTCGGCCATAGCAGCACAGCGGCGGCATCGCCGGAAGCCGCGCCGGGATCGCCGCCTACGAACGGCCGTTGCTGGCGACCCATCACCGGCCCCCATGGGCAGCCCCCTTGGCGCCGGGCGCAACCCTCCGGTTTGCCTGGGCCTTCGCGCCGTCACGCCGTCAGGCGCGCCTGACGGCACCCATCCGGGCGCTCGGCATGAAGGAATCCTTCAGGCCGTTCGTATCACGCCTCCAGGGCGAGCAGGGCGAAGCTCGCCAGCCAGTGCTCGCCCATGTAGTGCCCCGCCAGATGCGGCAGGCTGGCCGCCAGGTGCCGCGCCGCCGCCGCCTCGGCCCGGGCGCGGCGCGGGTCGCCCGGCCCCCAGCCGCCGGCCAGCGCCCGCCAGCACCAGGCGCGGCTGAGGTTGAGCCCGTCGAGATGCACGATGCGGCCATCCGTCCGGTCGCTCACCACCGCCGGCGTGAAGAGCGTGGCCGGCTCGCCCGCGGCGAGGCGGGGCAGGAAGCGGTCGAGCCAGGGGGCGAACACCGCGGCCGGCAGCAGCCGGCGCATGGCTTCGGCCTCCATCAGGGCGGGCGAGAGGAAATCCTCGCCGCCCGGCTCCCAGGCCTGGCAATCGGCATCGGCGCCGTACCAGGCCAGGGCCCGTTCCCGCAGCAGCCGCAGCAGCGCCGGGTCCTGCGCGGCGGCATGGGGCATGGCCATCGCCAGGGCGAAGGCCGAGCTCGCATGCGTGCCGGCCCGCACCGGATAGGTGGCGCGCGGCAGCCAGACGCGGAACCGCTCGGCGACATCACCCGCCAGCGGCGCCAGCGCGGCGCCCCAGGGCCGGTCGGCCAGCTCGGCGGCCAGGGCCAGCAGCCAGGCCCAGCCATAGGGCCGCTCGAAGCCGCCGGCGCCGGGCCGGGCGAAATAGGCGCGCTCGGCGGCGATCGCCTCCCCGGCATAGAGCCCGTCGAACAGCGCGCGGATCGCCGGCGCCGCGGGCAGGCCGGGGAAGCGGCGCAGCAGCCGCGCCAGCAGCCAGTGCGCGTGCACGCAGGAATGCCAGTCGAAGCTGCCGAAGAAGACCGGGTGCAGGTCCCGCGGGCCGCGCAGGTCCCCTGGCCCGGCCAGCACGTGGTCGAGCTTGTTCGGGTATTCGCGCGTGACATGGCCGAGCGCGATCCCGGCCAGCCCCTCCGCGAAGGCCTCGGTCAGCCCCTCGGCCGCTGCATCGGCCGCCCCTCGGGGCGCCCCCCGGGGCACGCCGCGCTCAGCCCGCGAGGCCGAGGCGGCGCGAGGCGAGGCGCGCGCCCTCGGCCATGGCGGCGAGCTTGGCCCAGACGATGTCCTCCGCCACCCGGCCGCGCCCGGCCGAGGTGTCGAAGCCGCAATCCGTGCCGGCCAGCACCCGCCGCGGGTCGCCGACCGATTGCGCCACGAGTTGCAGCCGCTCGGCCACCACCTCCGGATGCTCGACGAAATTGGTCAGCGGGTCGATCACCCCGGCGACCACCACCTGCCCCTGGTCGAGCGGCAGGTCCTTCAGGCAGCGATGCTCATGCGCATGCCGCGGATTGGCGATGGGCAGCACCCAGCCGCCGACCCGGGCGCGGGAGATCGCCGGCAGGATTTCGTGCATCGCCACGTCGCAGTCATGCGGGCCCTCGTAATTGCCCCAGCAGGCATGCAGCCGCACCCGCTCGCGCGGGATGTTGGCGAGGGCGGCGTTGATCACCTCCACCACCCGCTCGGCGAAGTCGAGGAACGCGCCGAGCGGCCGGTCCTGGTAGGAGAGGTGCCGCTCCATCGCCAAATCCGGCGCGTCGATCTGCAGCAGGAAGCCGCTGCCGACGATCGCCTCGTACTCCACCTGCAGGGCGCGGCCGAGCGCGGCGAGATAGGCATCCTCGGTGTCGTAGTGGCGGTTGCGCATGGCCGCGGCGATGATGCCGGGCGAAGGCGCGGTCATGAAGGCCTCGGCGAAGCCCCGCGGCGCCGCCTCGTCCAGCGCCGCCCGGAACTCGTCGCATTCCGCCTGCACCAGCGCCGGGTCGAGATAGCGCACCTCGCCCACCGCCTCCGGCACGTTGTCGCGGTTGCTGACATTCGGCCGGCCGGAGGCGAGGGCGTCGTTCCAGGCGCGGAAGCCGGGATAGCGCGCCACATCGGCGAAGCTGCGGCGCGACCAGCCGCCGCCGAAGCCGCTCATGCGGTGGCGGACATAGAGGAAGAAGGCCTCGCGCATCTGCTCGCCGTTGTTGCCGACATCGATGCCGGCCTCGATCTGGCGGCGCACCACATGCCGCGTCGCCGCGCGGCCGGCGGCCTCGAGGGCGGCCTCCTCGACCGGCTCGCCGGCGGCGCGGCGCGCATAGAGCGCGGTGAGCGCGGCCGGCCGCGGCAGGCTGCCGGTATGCGTGGTCAGGATCCGGTGCTCGCTCCGGCGCATGGCGTCCCCCCTTCGTCGTGCCGGGCGGGATGCTGCGCGCGGCGGCCGGGCGGGGCAATCCCGGGCCGGATCAGCCCGCCGCCTCGAGGCGCGAGAGGATGCGGCTGCTGGCCAGCGCATGGTGCTGCGCGAGCTGCGCCGCCGCCGTCGCATCCCGCCCCACCACCGCCTGCAGGATCTGGTCGTGCTCGTCCCAGAAGGGGCCGAGCTTGGTGGGCTCGCCGGCGAGCAGCATGATCGAGCGCCGGACATGGTGCCAGTTCATCCGCGCGGTCTGGGCGATCAGGCGGTTGCCGGCGAGGCTGTAGACGAAGTCGTGGAAGGCGAAATCCGCCGAGGCCATGGCGGCGAGGTCGCCATCGGCGACGGCCGCGCGGCCCTCGCGGATGATGCGCTCGCCCCGCAGCCGGTCCTCGGGGCCCGCCTTGCGCGCCGCCGCCACCGCCGCCGCGGCATCGAGCGCGGCCCGCATCTCGTAGAGCTCGGCGGCGAAGTCGCGGTCGAGCGGCGCGACCACCAGGCCGCGGCGGCCGGTCTCGGTGACGAAGCCGTCCTTCTTCAGTTGCTGCAAGGCGAGGTGCACCGGCTGGCGCGAGGTGCCGAGGCGCTCGGCCAGCTCGTCCTGGATCAGCCGCGTATCCGGCGCCAGCACGCCGTCGCAGATCGCCTCCCGCAGGGTTTCGTAGACCGTGTCGGTGACCTGCTGGGTGGGCGCGACCCTGGTGATCAAGCTTGACACTCCTGTTGCGGCTCTGCATTGTACCCCGAACACCGTGTTCGGTATACGGTATACGAAAATCCTTTGACGAGAGATGCGGCGCGGAAGTATCGCGTCCAAGTCCTTCGTATACCGAACACTGTGTGCACAAGCCTTGGGCCAGCCTAGCAAAGGCCCGGTCCGGGATGAAATTCGCCACGCGCACGCGGCCGCCACGACCAAGCCCCCACCGGGCCCGGAGACCGATGATGCCGCCTGCCGCCGCCACCCCCGCCCGCCCGGGACCCCGGATGCCATGACGGCGCCCTCCCCTGGCCCCGTCCCTGGGTCTGCCCCTGGGCCCACCCCTGGGCCCGCCCCGGCGGCCGGCCTCTGCGCCCGGCTCGGCCTCGGCCTCGCCGCCGCCATCGGCCTCGGCATCCTCGGCTATTTCGCCATCGCCGGCGTCGCGCCGGGGCTGCTCGCCCGGCCGCTCTTCGCCGGCGGCACCATGACCCTGTGGTTCCCGATCGGCTGGGCGCTGATTGCCGGCGCGGTCGGCGCGGCGGCCGTCTATGTGCGGCGCGCCAACCGGGCGGAGGATGCGCTGCGCGCCGCCGGCCGCGGCCTGCCCGCGCTCCTGGCCCTGCTGGTCCTGGCGAAGCCGGCGGCGGCGGCGACCGGCGCCGGCCCCAACCTGCCGGCGATCGGGCTTTTCCTCATCCTCGTCGCCGGCACCCTCGCCATCACCTGGTGGGCGGCGCGGCGCACCCGCTCGGCGGCGCAATTCTATGCCGGCGACGGGCAGCTCACCGCCTTGCAGAACGGCCTCGCCATCGCCGGCGACACGCTCTCGGCCGGCGCCTTCCTCGGCCTCTCCGGCCTCGTCTTCGGCAGCGGCTTCGACGGGCTGGTCTATGCCGTCGGCTACAGCGTCGGCTACCCGATCATCGCCCTGCTCTTCGCCGACCGCATGCGCCGGCTCGGCCGCTTCACCTTCGCCGACGTGCTCTGCTACCGCCTCGGCGAGGCGCCGGTGCGCAGCTTCGCCATCGCCTCGACGCTGACCATCGTCATCTTCTACCTCATCGCCCAGATGGTCGGCGCCGGCCAGCTCATCCAGCTCCTCTTCGGCCTCGACTATGTCTGGGCCGAGGCGATCGTCGGCGGGCTGATGATCTGCTACGTCATCTTCGGCGGCATGACCGCGACGAGCTGGGTGCAGATCGTCAAGGCGGTGCTGATGCTCTTCGCCGGCATCGCCATCGCGCTGCTGGCCCTCGGCCGCTTCGGCTTCGACTTCGGCGCGCTGCTCGGCGAGGCCGTCCGGCTGCATCCGAAGCACGAGGCGATCCTGGCCCCGACCGGCTTCGCGCTGATGCCGGTCTCCGCCCTGTCGCTCGCCGTCGCGCAGCTCTGCGGCAGCGCCGGCCTGCCGCATGTCATCATGCGCTTCTTCACCGTGCCCGATGCCCGCACCGCCCGCGTCTCCATGCTCTGGGGCTCGGTCTTCATCGGCCTCTTCTTCGCCCTGGTCTTCGTCATCGGCTTCGCCACCATCGCGCTGGTGCGCGGCAACCCGGCCTATCTCGACGCCTCGGGCGCGCTGATCGGCGGCGGCAACATGGCGGCGGTGCACCTCGCCCATGCGGTCGGCGGCGACCTGATGCTCGGCTTCGTCGCCGCCGTCGCCTTCGCCACCATCCTCGCCGTGGTCGCCGGCCTCACCCTCTCCGGCGCCTCGGCGATCAGCCACGACCTCTATGCCAGCCTGCTGCGCCGCGGCCGGCCGGTGGAGCGG
This sequence comes from Roseicella frigidaeris, assembly GCF_003258945.1. Lineage (GTDB taxonomy): Bacteria > Pseudomonadota > Alphaproteobacteria > Acetobacterales > Acetobacteraceae > Paracraurococcus > Paracraurococcus frigidaeris. The sequence goes on from NZ_QLIX01000009.1 coordinate 164,521, forward strand.
ACGGAGGTCCTCGTCTCCCGCCTCGCGGTGCTGGTGCTCGGCCTGCTCGCGGTCGGCCTCGGCATCGCCTTCCGCCAGCAGAACGTCGCCTACATGATCGCCCTCGTGGTCGGCATCGCGGCGAGTTCGAACTTCCCGCTGCTGCTGCTGGCGATCTATTGGCGCGGCCTCACCACCGCGGGCGCGGTTGCGGGCGGGCTGGTCGGCCTGGCCTCGGCGATCCTCCTCACCGTGATCGGCCCCTCGGTCTGGGTGAAGGTGCTCGGCCATGCCGCGCCGCTCTTTCCGCTCGACCCGCCGACCCTCGTCACCATGCCGCTCGCCTTCCTCACCTGCGTCGCCGTCTCGCTGCTCGACCGCAGCCGCCGCGCCGCCCAGGACCGCGCCGGCTTCGCCGCCCAGTCGCAACGGATGGCCGGGCTGGCCCCCGCCGCCGCCGAATAGAGAGGAGACCGCCATGCTCAAGCTCATCAGCGCCACCCCGAGCCCCTATGCCCGCAAGGTGCGCATCGCCCTGGCCGAGAAGGACATCCCCTTCGAGCTGATCACCGAGGTGCCCTGGGACAGCACCACCCAGACGCCGCGCCACAACCCGCTCGAGAAGCTGCCCGTGCTGATCTTCGAGGATGGCAGCAGCGCCTATGAGAGCCGCTACATCCTCGAGGTGATCGAGGCGAAGTGGCCCGAGCCGGCGCTGGTCCCGGCCGATCCCTGGGAGCGGCTCGCCGCCCGCAAGGTCGAGGTGATCGCGGACGGCATCTGTGATGCCTGCGTGCTGCTGTTCTGGGAGCGCCACCGCGCGCCCGAGCAGCAGAGCGCCGAATGGATCGCCCGGCAGCGCCGCAAGGTCGATGGCGGGCTGCGGGCCCTCGCCGAGACCGCCGGCCGCCGCGAATGGGTGGTCGGCGAGCGCTTCGGCCTCGCCGACATCGTCACCGGCACGGTGCTGCGCTACCTCGATGTCCGCTTCCCCGAGCATCCCTGGCGCAGCCAGTACCCGAACCTCGTCGCCCTCTCGGCGCGGCTGGAGGCGCGGCCCTCCTTCGCCGGCTCGGTGCCGGTGCCGCAGGTGATCAGCGACAAGGTGGTCTGATCCCATGCCGAAGCTGTTCGACTCCTTCGCGCTGAAGGACGTCACGCTGCGCAACCGCATCGCCCTCTCGCCGATGACGCAGTATTCCTGCGGCCCGGACGGGGTGGTGACGGATTGGCACCTGGTGCATCTCGGCGCCCGCGCGGTCGGCGGCGCCGGGCTGGTGGTGGTCGAGCAGCTCGCCGTCGCGCCGGAGGGCCGCATGACCCCCGGCTGCGCCGGCCTCTGGAACGATGCCCAGGCCGAGGCCCTCGCCCGCGTCACCCGCTTCGTCCGGGCGCAGGGCGCGGTGCCGGGGGTGCAGCTCGGCCATGCCGGGCGCAAGGGCGGGCTGCGCAAGCCCTGGGAGGGCTATGCGCAGATGCCGGCCGAGGACCCCGAGAATTGGGAATCGATCGGCCCCTCCGACATTCCCTATGGCGGCCGCATCCCGCGCGCGGCGCGGGCGATGACGCGGGACGACATCCGCCGGGTGCAGCGCGACTATGCCGCGGCGGCGCGGCGGGCGCTCGAGGCCGGCTTCGAGTGGCTCGAGATCCACTACGCGCACGGCTTCCTCGGCGCCTCCTTCCTGTCGCCGATCGCCAATACCCGCACCGACGAGTACGGCGGCAATGCCGAGAACCGCGCCCGCTTCCTGGTCGAGACCTTCCAGGCGGTGCGCGAGGTCTGGCCGGAGCGGCTGCCGCTCACCGTGCGCATCGGCGCCATCGACTTCCACCCCGACACCCACAGCATCGAGGACAGCATCGCGCTGGTCGAGGCGCTGGCGGTGCGCGGCCTCGACCTCGTCGATATCAGCCTCGGCATGAACACCGACGCCGCCGAGGTGCCCTGGACCGAGCGCGGCTTCATGGTGCCGACCGCGGCCCGCATCCGGCGCGAGACCGGGATGCCGGTGGCGGTGAGCTGGAATCTCGGCGACCCGGTGCATGCCGACCGCATGATCCGCGCCGGCGATGCCGACCTGCTGATGGTCGGGCGGCCGGCGCTGGCCAATCCGCACTGGCCGCTGCTCGCCGCCATGATGCTGGGCGAGCCCTCGCCCCTCGCCCTGCTGCCGCCGCAATATCGCAGCTTCCTCGAGAAGGCGAAGGACAACCCGCATGTCGCGGGCTTCGGCGAAGCCTGGTCCGACATCCCCGCCTGATGTGATGCCAACGGCATGAATGCTTCATTCATGCCGTTGGCATGCGGCGGCGCTCAGGGCCGCCGGCGCGCCGACCAGACCAGGGAGGCGGTGGAGAGCAGGATGGAGGCGACCATGACGCCGGCCGTCACCAGCCCGGCCGGGGTGATGCGGCCATGCATCTGCAGCACCGCGCGCTCGCCGATGGTGAGCCGCAGCTCGCCGCGGATCTCCTCGGGATGCGCCGGCGCCGCCTCGGCCGCGGCCTCGGGCGTGGGCGGCGCCTTCGTCCGGCGCGCCACGGCATGCGCCGGCTCGGGCGCGGCATCCCCGGCCGGCACCGGCGGGACCGCCTCCGCGGCGGGCTCGGCCGGGGGCGTGGCGGCGGGCTCGGCGGTGGAACCGCCGCGGCGGCGGGCGGGCTTCGAGGCCATGTCGGTCGCTCCGCCGCTCAGGCCGCCGCGGCCGCTTCGGGCGCCGCCGCCTCGCGGCCGCGGATGAAGTCGGCCGCCTTCTCGGCGATCATCAGCGTCGTCGCATAGGTGTTGGCCGAGGGCATGCCGGGCATGATGGAGGCATCCACCACCCGCAGCCCCTGCATGCCGTGCACCAGCAGCCGGTCGCTGACCACGGTGGTGGGATCGGTCTCCGGCCCCATCCGCGCCGTGCCGATCAGGTGATAGGTGGTGCTGCCGTTCCGCTTGGCGAAGTCGAGCAGCTCGTCATCCGTCTGCACCTCCGGCCCGGGCAGCGTCTCCACCTCGAGGAAGCGGCCGAGCTCGGGCGTGCCGAGCATCCGCCGCAGCAGCCGCATGCCGCCGAGATGCACCCGCACATCCATCGAATCGGAGAGGTAGTTGGGGTTGATCTCCGGATCCTCGAAGACATTGGCGCTGCGCGCCCGCACCCAGCCATGGCTCTCCGGCCGGTGCTGCCAGGCGCCCGCGGTCACGCCGGGATAGTCGTCGAGCACATAGACCTTGCCCTCGGCATAGGAGCCGGGGGTGAAGACGCATTGCAGGTCCGGCACGTCGAGCCCCTCGAAGCTCTTCCAGAAGACATGCACATGGCTCGGCGCCGTCGCCAGGATGCTCGGCTTGCCGAGCGCCCAGCGCGCGATCTGCGCGCCGAGCCTGAGGCCGCGCGCCAGCTCGTTCAGCGTCTCGACGCCCTTCTTCGCCCGCATGACGAAGCGCGAGGCGTAGTGGTCGCGGAAATTGCTGCCGACGCCGCGCAGCTCGTGCACCACCGGCACGCCGAGCCGGCCGAGCAGCTCGGCCGGGCCGACGCCCGAGACCTGCAGCAGCCGCGCCGTGTTCACCGTGCCGGCGGAGAGGATCACCTCGCGCCGCGCCCGCACCTGCTGCGGCGCGGCGCCGGGCGCGTTCAGATAGGCGATGCCGACCGCCCGCTTGCCCTCGAAGAGGATGCGGCTGGCGCGGGCATTGGTGCGCACCTCGAGATTCGGCCGCGACAGCGCCGGCTTGAGGAAGGCGACGGCGGCCGAGACGCGGCGGCCCTTGCGGATCGCCCGCTGGAAATAGCCGACGCCGGCCTGGTCGCCGCAATTGTAGTCGCGGGCGCGCGGGATGCCGAGCCCGACGCAGCCCTGGATGAAGGCTTCCGAGATCGGGTTGATCCAGTCCATGTCGGTGATCGGGATGCCGTCCTCGTTCCGCCCGCGCGAGGCGTCGGAGGGACCGATGCGGTTCTCGCTGCGGCGGTAATAGGGCAGGCAATCGGCATAGCCCCAGCCGCGGTTGCCGCGCTGCGCCCAATTGTCGAGGTCGGCGGGCTGGCCGCGGTTGTAGATCATGCCGTTCACCGAGGAGGAGCCGCCGAGGGTGCGGCCCTGCACGGTGCTGATCCGCCGCCCGCCGGTCATCGGCAGCGGCTCGGTCTTGAACTGCCAGGTGACGCCGGGATCGGCCAGCGTCTTGATGAAGCCGGCCGGGATGTGGATGAAGGGGTTGCGGTCGGGCGGCCCCGCCTCCAGCACGCAGACTGTGACGCCGGGATCCGCGCTCAGCCGGTTGGCGAGCACCGAGCCGGCGGCGCCGGAGCCGACGATGACGTAGTCGAAGGTATCGGCATCGGGCGCGGCCTCGGCCATGGGGGCGGTTTCCTCGCAGGGTTGCCGCCGGGCGGCGGACATCCCAGTCATTACAGCAGAAGATCGCCGGACGGAAACGCCCGGCGCGGCCCCCATTCAGGCGCCGAAGGCGAGACCCATTTGGCCGAGCGGGCCGTAATCAACCTGGACAGCGTCGCCCGGCTGGATCTCGAGCGGCACGGCGCAGGTGCCGGTCGTCACGTACTGGCCCTCCCGCAGGGTCACGCCGTGGCGGGAGAGCTCGTTGGCTAGCCAGGCGAGCGCGATGCGCGGGTCGCCGAGCACATTGGCGCCGATCCCCTCCCGCGCGTAGCGTTCGCCGACGCGGCACTGCACGCGATGCGCCGCGAGGTCGATCCCGCGCCACGCCTCTGGCGCCTCCGGCCCGAGGCAGAAGCGGTGCGCGCAGGCATTGTCGGCGATGAGCTGCGGCCCGCCGGCGCGGGCGAAATCCGCGAAGCGGCTGTCCGGCACCTCGATGCCGAGATGCAGCGCCCCGACGGCGGCCATCACCTCGGCCTGCGTGTAGGGCGTGGCGCGCGGCGGCAGGTCGCGCGCCATGCGGAAGACGAATTCCGGCTCGGCGACGCGCATGGCGTTGTCGGCGAGGCCGAGCGTGCCGCCCTCCGGCACCAGCATCTCGGCCAGGATGCGGCCGCCGAGCGGCCCGTCGACGCCGATATGCGCCTGGCCGGCGCGGCTGGTGGCGGCGATCTTCCAGCCGAAGAGCGGCCGGTCGCTCCGCGCCTCGTACCGCGCCTGGATGGCGTAGCCCTCGGCCCGGTCGGCGGGCCGCAACCGCTCCGGCAATGCCGCGATGCGGCGCGCCGATTGCCGGCTCTCCCAGATCAGCGCGGCGGCCTCGCCCGCCGCGGCCTCGTCCAGCATCGCCCCGTCCCCTCCCTGTCTGCGGACCAGCTCAGAACCCGGCCAGCACGATCTTGCCGACCGTCCGCCCCTGCTCGATCACCGCATGCGCGCGGCGCAGGTTGGCGGCGTTGATGGCGCCGAAATTCTGCGTCCCCGTCGGGCGCAGCCGCCCGGCATCGACCAACGCCGCCACCTCGTCGAGGATCTCGTGCTGGCGCACCATGTCGGCCGTGGCGAACATCGGCCGGGTGAACATCGCCTCCCAATGCACCGAGGCGCTCTTGAACTTCAGCAGCCGCAGGTCGAGCGGCTCCGGGTCGTCGATCAGCCCGATCGCCCCCTGCGGCGCGATCATCGTCGCCATCTCCGCCCAGCGCGCGGCGTCGGTGTGGGTGGAGAAGATCCAGGGCATCGGCCCGGCCGCCAGCGCCTTGACCTGCGGCGGCAGCGGCTGGCTGTGGTCCACCACGTGATGCGCGCCGCATTGCGTCACCCAGGCGGCGCTCTCCGGCCGGGAGGCCGTGCCGATCACCGTCACGCCCGTCAATGTCCGGGCGAGCTGGATCGCCATGGAGGGCACGCCGCCGGCGCCGCCGATCACCAGCAGCACATGGCCCGCGGCGGCCTCGCCACGCGGCAGGCGCAGCCGGTCGAAGAGCATCTCATAGGCGGTGAGCGTGGTGAGCGGCAGCGAGGCGGCGGCGGCGTGATCCAGCGTCTCCGGCTTGCGGCCGGTGATGCGCTCGTCGACGAGCTGCTTCTCGGCATTCGAGCCGGGGCGGTCGAGCACGCCGGCATAGATCACCGCATCGCCGGGGCGGAACAGGGTGCAGTCCGGCCCCACCGCCTCGACCACGCCGCTCGCATCGTAGCCGAGCACCAGGGGCTTCTCCGGCGAGGCCTCCATGCTCATCCGGCTCTTCATGTCGCGCGGATTGACCGAGATTGCCTGCACCCGCACCAGCAGGTCGCGGCCCTGCGGCGGGCCGGGATCGGGCAGGTCGAGATCGACCAGCGCCGCCGGATCCTCGATCGGCAGCGCCTTCCGCGTCATGGCGACGGCACGCATCCTCAACCCTCCCGCAGCGGCCGGAAGAAGGCCTGCACCTCCGCCGCCAGCGCCTCCGGCTGCTCCATGGCGGCGAAATGCCCGCCCTTCTCCATCTCCGTCCAGCGGCGGATATCGGTGTAGGTGCGGGCCGCGAAGCTGCGCGGCGGGTGCAGGATCTCGCGCGGGAATTGCGCGTAGCCGGTCGGCACGTCCACCGTCTTCCCGTCCGGGATCGGCCAGGGCCCGTGCAGCCGGGCGTAGTAGGGCCAGAAGGAGGCGCCGATGCAGCCGGTGAACCAGTAGAGCGCGATATCGGCCAGCATCCGGTCGCGCGGCACGGCGCTCTCGATGCGCCCGTCATTGTCGGTCCAGGCGTGGAATTTCTCGGCGATCCAGGCGGCGAGGCCGGCCGGGCTGTCGGTCAGCGCCGCCGCCAGGGTCTGCGGCCGCGTGCCCTGGATCCACTGGTAGCCCGTCTCCTCCTTCAGCCAGAGATCGAGCGCCTCGCGGTAGCGCCGCTCCGCCGGGTCGTCATCCCGCAGCAGGCCGAGATCGCGCCGCATGGCGAGCAGGTTGATGTGGATGCCGATCAGCGTCTCGGCATGCGTCGCGCCGAGGCAGGAGGCGGTGAAGGCGCCGAAATCCCCGCCCTGCGCGGCGAAGCGGCGATAGCCCAGCACCTCCGTCATCAGCGCGGCCAGGCAATCGGCGATGTCGGCGATGGCGAAGCGCTTCTGCCCCGGCGCGAAGGACAGGCCATAGCCCGGCAGCGAGGGGGCGATGACGGTGAAGGCGTCCGCCGGGTCGCCGCCGAAGGCCGCCGGGTCGGTCAGGCGCGGGATGATGTCGATGAACTCGAAGACCGAGCCGGGCCAGCCATGCATCAGCAGCAGCGGCATCGGGTCCGGCCCTTTCCCGGGCACATGCAGGTAGTGCAGGTCGATGCCGTGCAGCGGCACCTTGTACTGCGGGAAGGCGTTCAGCAGCGCCTCCTGCGCCCGCCAGTCGAACCCCTCCCGCCAGTGGCGGAGCAGTTCGCCGAGATAGGCCGTCGGCGTGCCATAGGCCCAGGGGTCGCCGCCCGGCGGGATCGGCACCTGGTCCGGCAGCCGGGTGCGCGCCAGGCGTTCCCGCAGATCCTCGATCGCCGCCTCCGGGACGGCCAGCGTGAAGGGTTCGGGCTTGGCTGCCATGGCGGTGTCGTCCTCCTGCGCGGCAGGATGGCGCGCCGCGCCGGAGGGGGGAAGCCCGGCCGGAAGGGGTAAAGCCCGGCCGGAAGGGGGAAAGCCCGGCCGGGACGGCCGGAGGGAGGAAGCCCGGCCCGGCGCGCCGCATGGCGCCGGTGTCATGCGGCTGTCGCTGGACTTCGCCGCCGGCCCGGGCGACACCGCCGGGTCGACGCCTGCCAGCGGGGATGGCCATGAGCGATGCCGAGCCCGGGGATACGCCCATCGAGATCGAGGATATCGGCAGCAACCCGGCGCCGCGCCGGCCGATCGGCGCGCTGATCGCCGAGCGGCTGTCGCGCCGGGCGCTGCTCGGGGCGGCCGGCGCCGCGGCGCTCGCGCCCGCCCGGCCGGCCGCGGCGCAGGACAGCGGCAACACGCCGGACGGCGGCCCCTCCAGCCTCGGCTTCCCCGAGCTGCGGCACCAGCTCGCGCCGCGCGACGCCGTCGCCGCGGGGCATGCGATCCAGGTGGTGATCCGCTGGGGCGACCCGATCCTCGCCGATGCGCCGGAGCACGACCCGCGGCAGCAGAGCGCCGCGGCGCAGGCGCGGCAATTCGGCTACAATAACGACTATCTCGACTTCTTCCCGCTGCCCGCCGGCGCCCGCAGCGCCGATCACGGGCTGCTGGTGGTGAACCACGAATACACCAACACCAACCTGATGTTCCCCGGCCTCGGCAGCGGGCGGGAGATGCGCGCCCGCACCACCGCCGAGCACGGCGCGATCGAGCGCGCCGCCATGGGCCTCTCGGTGGTCGAGCTGCGGCGCGAGGACGGCGCCTGGCGCTATCGCCGCGACAGCCGCTGGAACCGCCGGATCACCGCCGAGACGCCGATGCGCCTCAGCGGCCCCGCCGCCGGGCATGCGCGGCTGCGGACCGCCGAGGACCCGACGGGGCGGCAGGTGCGCGGCACGCTGAACAACTGCGCCGGCGGCAACACGCCCTGGGGCACCGTCCTCACCTGCGAGGAGAATTTCAACTACTACTTCGGCGGCGAGGCGGCGGAGAGCGGCGCTCAGGCGGCCGCCTACCGGCGCTACGGCATCCTGAAGGAGCCGGTCTATGGCTGGCGCCGCTTCGAGCCGCGCTTCGACCTCGACCAGACGCCGAACGAGCCGAACCGCTTCGGCTGGGTGGTGGAGTTCGACCCCTACGACCCGGCGAGCGTGCCGGTGAAGCGCACCGCCCTCGGCCGCTTCAAGCACGAGGGCTGCACCCATGCGGTGAGCGCCGATGGCCGCGTCGCCTTCTATTCCGGCGACGACGAGCGCTTCGACTACCTCTACAAATTCGTCACCGCCCGCGCCTGGACCCCCGGCGACCCGGCCGCCAACCGCGACCTGCTCGACGAGGGGGTGCTGCATGTCGCCCGCTTCGAGGCGGATGGCACGCTGCGCTGGCTGCGCCTGGTCCAGGGCGAGGGCCCGCTGACGCCGGAGAACGGCTTCCACGCCCAGGGCGACGTGGTGATCGAGGCGCGCCGCGCCGCCGACCTGCTCGGCGCGACGCCGATGGACCGGCCCGAGGATGTCGAGACCAACCGCCGCAGCGGCCGCGTCTATGTCATGCTCACCAACAACGGCAGCCGCAAGTCGGGGCAGGTGGACGCGGCCAATCCGCGCCCGGCCAACCTGCATGGCCATGTGCTCGAGATCATCCCGCCGGGCGCCGGCACCGGGCAGGTCGACCATGCGGCGACCGAGGCGCGCTGGGGCCTCTTCCTCGTCGCCGGCCGGCCGGGCATCGATCCCGGCGCGCAGTACCACCGCGCCACCAGCGACCAGGGCTGGCTCTCCTGCCCGGACAACTGCACCTTCGACCGGAACGGCCGGATCTGGATCGCCACCGACGGCGCGCCCGAGGCCGCCGGCGTCGCCGACGGGCTCTATGCCGCCGACACGACCGGGGCCGGGCGGGCGCTGACCCGGCTGTTCTACCAGGCGCCGGTCGGGGCCGAGGTCTGCGGCCCCTGCTTCACCCCGGACGAGCGCACCCTCTTCCTCGCCATCCAGCATCCCGGCGAGGGCGCGGGCAGCCATTTCGAGGCGCCGACGACGCGCTGGCCGGATTTCCGCGAGGACGCGCCGCCCCGCCCCTCGGTGATCGCCATCACCCGGCAGGATGGAGCGCCGATCGGGTAGCGGGCGCCGGACCGATCGGCGCCCAACCTGAATTTTTCGTTAATTGTTTGGATTTGCGGCTGAAGGGCAACCATTTGGTAAGTTGTCGATGGGAGGAACCAGGGCGGGGTGCGATCATCCTCGCCCGATGATGGGAACTCGATGCCGAATCGCGCCGCCCGTGCCAGTCGCCGGCAATGCGCCGCCCTGCCGCTGGCCCGCCAGGGCGAGGCGTGGCGCGTGCTGCTGGTTACCAGCCGGGAGACCCGCCGCTGGGTGATCCCGAAGGGCTGGGTGGGCAAGCGCAACGCCGCCGGCCAGGCCGCCCAGGAGGCCTATGAGGAGGCCGGCATCCGCGGCCGGATCGCCACCACCCCGATCGGCCGCTACGCCTATGCCAAGCGGCTGCCCGATGGCGGCAGCGTGACCTGCACCGTCGAGGTCTTCCCGCTCCAGGTCGAGACCCTGCTGGAGGACTGGCCCGAGAAGGCGGAGCGCGAGCGCCGCTGGTTCGACCTGGCCGAGGCCGCCGCGGCGGTGCGCGAGGACGGCCTCAGCCGGCTGATGCTGAGCCTCGCGGCGCTGCCCGCCAACTGAGGCCGAAGGCGCCCGGGCCCTACTCGCCCGCCGCGTCGAGGACGTGCAGCGAATAGGTGAAGGCGGCGCCGGCATTCAGCGCGATGGCGACGCCGAGCGCCTCGGCCATCTCCTCGCGCGTCGCCCCGGCATGCTTGGCCTTGCGCACATGCGCGTCGATGCAGCCGTCACAGCGCGTGGTGACGGCGACCGCGAGGGCGATCAGCTCGCGCGTCTTGGCATCCAGGTGCCGCGCCGCGGCGGCGCCCTGGTTGAGCGCGGCGAAGCCCTTCACCAGGTCCGGATGCAGCGTCGAGAGCGCTTTGCCCTGCGTGCGCAGGCCGGCGCTGTAGGCATCCCAATCCTTCACGGCGCTCATGGCGATCCTCCCATCATGCAAAAAGGCGCGGGGCCGAGCCCCGCGCCTTCCTTGGTACCGGCAATCCGCCCGGAGGACTACTCGATGACCTCGGGCTCCCGCTCCGCCTCGCCATCGCCCTCCTCGGGCTTCGGCAGGGCCGGCGGCGCCGCCTCGACATAGTCGAAGCCGAGCTCGCCATCCTTCAGGTGCACCTTCACCGCGCCGCCCTTGACCAGCTTGCCGAAGAGCAGCTCCTCGGCGAGCGGCTTCTTGACGTGCTCCTGGATGACGCGCGCCAGCGGCCGGGCGCCGTAGAGCGGGTCGAAGCCCTTCTCGGCCAGCCACTCCTTGGCGGCGGAGGACAGCTCGATCGTCACGTTGCGGTCGGCGAGCTGCGCCTCGAGCTGCATGACGAACTTCTCGACCACGCGGCCGACGATCTCCGGCGTCAGGCCGGAGAAGGGCACCACCGCGTCCAGCCGGTTGCGGAACTCCGGCGTGAACATGCGCTGGATCGCCTCCTGGTCCTCGCCGACCCGCTGCTCGCGGCCGAAGCCGATCGCCGGCTTGGCCAGGTCCGCCGCGCCCGCATTCGTCGTCATGATGAGGATGACGTTGCGGAAATCGACGGTCTTGCCGTTGTGGTCGGTGAGCTTGCCGTGGTCCATCACCTGCAACAGGATGTTGTAGAGATCCTGATGCGCCTTCTCGATCTCGTCGAGCAGCAGCACCGCATGCGGGTGCTGGTCGATGGCGTCCGTCAGCAGCCCGCCCTGGTCGAAGCCGACATAGCCGGGCGGCGCGCCGATGAGCCGCGAGACCGAATGCCGCTCCATGTATTCCGACATGTCGAAGCGGATCAGCTCGATCCCGAGGGTCTTGGCGAGCTGCTTCGCCACCTCGGTCTTGCCGACGCCGGTCGGGCCGGAGAAGAGGTAGTTGCCGATCGGCTTCTCCGGGTCGCGCAGCCCGGCGCGGGAGAGCTTGATCGCCGCCGAGAGCGCCTCGATCGCCTTGTCCTGGCCGAAGACCATGGCCTTCAGGTCGCGCTCGAGGGTCTTCAGCGTCTCCTTGTCGTCGTTGCTGACGGTCTTCGGGGGGATGCGGGCGATCTTCGCCACGATCTCCTCGACATCCTTCAGCGTGACGGTCTTCTTGCGCTTGTTCTCGGGCAGCAGCATCCGGCTGGCGCCGACCTCGTCGATCACGTCGATCGCCTTGTCAGGCAGCTTGCGGTCGTGGATGTACTTGGCCGAGAGCTCGACCGCGGCGCGGATGGCCTCGGGCGTGTAGCGCACCTTGTGGTGCTTCTCGTAGTTGGTCTTCAGCCCCTGCAGGATCTTGACCGCATCCTCGAGGTTCGGCTCGTTGACGTCGATCTTCTGGAAGCGCCGGACCAGCGCCCGGTCCTTCTCGAAGTAGTTGCGGTATTCCTTGTAGGTGGTGCTGCCGATGCAGCGCAGCGTGCCCTGGGCCAGCGCCGGCTTCAGCAGGTTGGAGGCGTCCATCGCGCCGCCGCTGGTCGCGCCGGCGCCGATCACCGTGTGGATCTCGTCGATGAAGAGGATGGAGCCCGGCTGCTGCTCGAGCTCGGAGACGACGGCCTTCAGCCGCTCCTCGAAATCGCCGCGGTAGCGGGTGCCGGCGAGCAGGCTGCCCATGTCGAGCGCGAAGATGGTGGACTTGCCCAGCACCTCGGGCACGTCGCCCTCGATGATGCGCTTGGCCAGCCCCTCGGCGATGGCGGTCTTGCCGACGCCCGGATCGCCCACATAGAGCGGGTTGTTCTTGGTGCGGCGGCAAAGGATCTGGATGGTGCGCTCGATCTCCTGCTCGCGGCCGATGAGCGGGTCGATCTTGCCCTGCTGCGCCTTCTTGTTGAGGTTGACGCAGTAGTTGGAGAGCGCGTCCTGGCCGCGGCCGCGGGCGGGCTTCTCCTCCTTCTCCGGCTCCTCGCTCTGCGCGGTGGAGGGCGTGCCCTGCACGGGGCGGTTCTGCGCCCGGCCCGGCGCCTTGGCGATGCCGTGCGAGATGAAGTTCACCGCGTCGAGCCGCGTCATGTCCTGCAGCTGCAGGAAGTAGACGGCATGGCTCTCGCGCTCGCTGAAGAGGGCGACGAGGACATTGGCCCCCGTCACCTCGTCGCGGCCGGAGGACTGGACATGGATGGCGGCGCGCTGCACGACGCGCTGGAAGCCCGCGGTCGGCTTCGGGTCGCCGGCGCGCTCGGTGACCAGCCCGGCAAGGTCCTTGTCGAGGAACTCGGTCAGGTCGCGCTTCAGCTTCTCGGTATCGACGCCGCAGGCCCTGAGCACGGTGGAGGCGTCGGTGTCGTCCGTCAGGGCGAGAAGCAGGTGCTCCAGGGTCGCGTATTCGTGCCGCCGCTCATTGGCGAGGCCGAGGGCGCGATGGAGCGTCTGCTCGAGGTTGCGTGACAGCATGCTAGAGACGCTCCCGTTGCGGTCCATCACGCCGGACAACGGCCGGCCGCGATGGGGGGTTGCCCCAGTTGAACATCTTGGTGCGTGCCCCCCAATCAGCATCCCCCCCGTTCGGCGGGGTGGGCCGGGAGCGGCCTGGGGCTGCCCTCCGGTCGGCCGTTGCCCGGCCTGGCGCAGGGCGGCGCGCCGCGGTGGTCATCCGCGGGGCTCCCGGGCGGGCGGACCCGCCGCAGCATCCGGGACGACAGGCGCCGATCGCCCTATTCCTTCTCGATGGTGCACTGCAGAGGATGCTGGTTCTGCCGCGCCAAGTCCATCACCTGCGTCACCTTGGTCTCGGCCACCTCGTAGGTATAGACGCCGCAGACCCCGACCCCCCGCCGATGCACGTGCAGCATGATGCGGGTCGCCTCGTCCCGGTTCTTCTGGAAGAAGCGTTCGAGCACATGCACGACGAACTCCATCGGGGTGTAGTCGTCGTTGAGCATCAGTACCTTGTACATCGCCGGCTTCTTGGTGCGCGGCCGGGTCTTCACCACGACGCCGGTGTTCGGCGTGGTGTCGCCTGGCGTATTCCCTCCGTTCGGTCGCTTGTCTTGATCGCTCATCGAAAATCCTGGTGGACAGGGGGGCCGCCCGGCCGAGGGTGACCCAACGCCGGCCTGTGACTGTCGCGGCCGAGGATACCGCCGCGCGCGGCGCGAGGTGAAGTGCCACGCGTGGCCTCGCGCAAAGATATGGGGCGGGCGCGGGCGCGGCAAAGATGGCGGCGCCGGAACGGAGGCCGGAACGGAAAAGGGCCCGGGCCGGCCGCCCTCCCCGGATCGGGGATGGGCGGCCCGCGCCGGGCCCGCATCCCCCCGGCCCTGCGGCCGGGGGCGAACTCTGCCGGTGGCTCAGGCGGCCAGCGGCTTGGAGAACTTCTCGACCGCGAGCGTCATGCGGGCGGAGATCGGCGCGAAGGACGCCTCGGCCAGCTTCAGCGCGGCCTCCTGCAGCTTCGCGGTCTCGGCGAAGCTCTTCTCCATGGCGGTGCGGGCGAAGCTCGCCTGGACCTCGGCGGCCTCCTTGAGGCTCTTCACCGAGCCGAGCGCCTTGGCGCCGGCGACCGTGTGGTCGGTCAGGCCCTGGACCAGGGCCAGGGTCTGCTTGCCGAGATCCTGCACGCCGGCGACATAGAGCTGCGTCGCCTTCGCCACCGCCTCGAGATTGCCGCGGGAGAACTCCGCCGCCTCTTCCGCCGCCTTGAACAGCCCGTCGGCGGTCTTCGTCACCTGCTCCATGGTCTTCTCCATCGTCACGCCCAACTGCGTGGGCCCAGTCTCGGTAGTCATGGTAGTCGTGCCGGCCGGCATCGCGGCGGCCGCCGCCTCGCTGGCCATGGCCTCGCCGATCGCCGCCAGGGCGGTCCCGGCCTGGGCCTCTGCCGCCGCGGGCACCGACGCGGCCGTCTCGATCAGGGTCTTCGCGGGCTTCGCCGCGGGGCGTGCGGCCACGGGGGCGGCCAGCTTGGCCTCGGTCGCAGTCGCCATCGCCACTGCCTTGCCTCGTCGCACCGTCACGGCTCGCCTCGCTTCCTGTCCCTTGCCCCGGGAGCCGTCGCCTGGCTCCGCGGGACCGCCGCAGCAGGTTATGCTGCACTGCAATATGCAACCTTCTACGATCCAGCCTCCGTCCTGGGCAAGCATTTTTTGCGTTGCACAATAACGCTTCATATAACAGAACCGTGATAGTCATGACCCGCGCGGCATGCGGGTTCTGCAACGAACTCCTTGAAAAACTTACATTGCCTGGCAAATGCCGGCTGCAAGTTATTGCTTTGGCAAGGTTCCCAACGCATTCCGGTAGACAGGTGCGATGGGCGCACCGTATCGTTCGCACGATTCGCTGGCATGCCGGGGGGGCGGTGCCGCGTATCAGGGGGTTGCCTATGTTGGGGACCAGCGCGTCATGGCGCTCAAGGGCCGTTCGTGCCCTCGTGCTCGCCTGCGGATTAGGCATCGCGGCACCGGCCGCGGCACAGATCGGCAGCGAGCGTTACTCGGCCATCGTGGTGGATGCCCGCAACGGCACCACCCTCGTCGCCGCCAGCCCGGATGAGCGTCGCTATCCGGCCTCGCTCACCAAGATGATGACCGCCTACATGGCCTTCGAGGCCCTGCGCGACGGTCGCATCACGCTCTCGACGCCGGTGCCGGTCTCCTATTCGGCGGCCTCCATGGCACCGTCGAAGCTCGGCCTGACGCCGGGCACGACCCTGACGGTCGAGGAGGCCATCCTCGCCCTCGTCACCAAATCGGCCAACGACGCCGCCGCAGCACTCGGCGAGCTGCTCGGCGGCGGCTCCGAGGACCGCTTCGCGCAGATGATGACGCTGCGCGCCCGCTCGCTCGGGATGCGCAACACCACCTTCCGCAACGCCTCGGGCCTGCCCGATATCGAGCAGGTCTCGACGGCGCGCGACATGGCGGTGCTCGGCCAGCACCTGGTCCACGACTTCCCGGACCGCTACGCCTATTTCTCGACGCCGAATTTCGTCTTCCGCGGCCGGACGCTGTGGAACCACAACCGGCTGCTGCAGGAATACGACGGCGCCGACGGCATCAAGACCGGCTATGTCGACGACAGCGGCTTCAACCTCGTCGCCTCGGCCCAGCGCGACGGCGTCCGCCTCGTCGCCGCGGTGTTCGGCGGCCGCACCGGGCGGGAGCGCGACCGGCACATGATGGCGCTGCTCGACCAGGGCTTCACCTCGGTCGGCGTCGCGCCGCGCGAGATGCTGGTCGCCCGCCGCGCCACGCCCGGCCTGCTGGCGAGCGCGCATGCCGCCAGCCTCGCCCGCACCAGCGCCCGCGCCAGCGCCGCCCCACGCGTCGTCACCACGCGCGTCGCCGGCCGGGCCACCGCCCGCCTGGTCCGCGGCCCCGCCAGCCGCGCCGCGCCGGCGCCCGGCCTCGCCGCCGGCCGCGGCATCGACCAGCGCTCCTCGCTGCTGCGCATGACCTCGACCCCCACCGCGCGCCAGCCGGTCCGGCTGGAGCAGGGCGACACCAGCAGCCGCGTCAGCCTGCCGGCGCAGCGCCGGCCGGCGGCCGCGGCGAAGGTCACCGACAAGCCCGCTGGCAAGCCCGCCGGCAAGCCGGTGAAGACCGCCGGCAACGGCCGCCGCTCCGGCTAGGACACTTCCCCTGAACACCGGTTCAGGGGACGTGCCCTAGACTATTGTTTTCAGAGCATCTTCACCCGATCAGGGAAGTCCACCTGATCGGGATCCGCTCTCGCCCCCCCCTCTCAGGCCATGGCGCCGCGGGCGGCGATCGGCCAGAGGCATTCCACCCGCCCCTGCCGCACCCCGACATACCAGTCGTAGCGGTCGATGGTCGGGTCGCAATGCCCGGGGACCAGCCGCAGCTTCTCGCCGAGCCGCGGCGCCTCGCCCGCCTCGACCAGCAGCTTGCCATGCTCGTCCGAGGCGCTGGCATAGCGCAGCCCCGGCCGGTCCTGCACCAGCGGCAGGCCGCTATCGACCGCGACGGCCTTGTGCCCGGCATCGACCACCGCGACGCCGGCGAGCGCCCGGCTCATCACCGTCGCCAGCACGAAGAGCGATTGCCGGAAGGGCGGCGGCGCCGCGTTCCGCGCGTAATCCGCGTCCATGAAGGCGTAGGAGCCGGCCTGGATCTCGGTATAGACGCCGCTCGCCGCCTCGAGGGCGAAGGTGCCGGTGCCGCCGCCGCCGACGATCTCGCAGCCGAGGCCGCGCTGGCGGAGCTGCTCCACCGTCCGCCGCGTCACCGCCACCGCATGGCCGATCGCCGCCTCGCGCTCCGCCGGGGTGCGGCGGTGCTGGGCGCTGCCGTGGTAGCTCTGCAGCCCGCCGAAGCGCAGATGCCGGCTGGCGGCGATGCGCTCGGCGAGCGCCACCGCCTCCGGCCCCGGCGCCACGCCGCAGCGGCCGGCGCCGCAATCGATCTCGACCAGCACCGGGATGCGGACCCCGGCCGCCTCCGCCGCCGCCTCGATGGCGCCGACCTGCGCCGCGTCATCGGCGCAGACGGCGATGCGGGCGATGCGGGCCAGCGCCGCCAGCCGCGCCAGCTTGGCGGGCCCGACCACCTGGTTGCTCACCAGGATGTCCGGCACCCCGCCCCAGGCCAGCGCCTCCGCCTCCCCCACCTTCTGCACGCATTGGCCGACCGCGCCGCGCGCCATCTGCAGATGCGCGATGACCGGCGACTTGTGGGTCTTGGCATGGGCGCGCAGCTTCACGCCGGTCGGCGCCAGCAGCGCCGCCATGCTGTCGAGATTGGCCTCGAGCGCATCGAGATCGAGCAGGAGGGCCGGGGTATCGACCTCCTCCTCGCGCATACCGGGTTCGGCAGGGGGGGACTGCAGCATGGGCGACTCCGACTGGATGCGGGATTGCGTGCGAAGGCATGCAGCCTGGGACGGATCCGGCGTCTCGGCGCATGATCTGGCGCAATCCCGGCCGCGCCTACCCTCCCCGTCTCACGCCGGTTCCCAGGCGCCCGGGATGCGCGTCCGCCCTCCCATGAAGCGATGCATCCCGGCGAGCAGCCGGCGCCAGGGCCTGGGCGGCCACCAGCCGGGGTTGGCCTTGGCCAAGTTAGCGATGCGAAGGAACACCTCGCTGTAGCTTTCGGACAAATCCGGATCGGGCAGGTATTGCGAGGGCGCCGGCAGGGCGCTGTGCAGCCGCAGCCGCCGGGCCAGCACGATGGCGGCGAGGCCCATG